>JAFTXG010000028.1 GCA_017461725.1 Lachnospiraceae bacterium | reverse complement strand
TCCAAGAGACCCGTTTACGGGTAGCAAGTAATCAAACGCGTGGCTGGCAGGCCAAACGAAAGACGCATTTATGCGTGGCTAGTAGAGAAGGGCTATGCCCGAAAAAGAAAAACCGCCCGCTATGCGGGCGGATGGTTATTGCATAATATTCCTGTTTTTCTCCATACTGAAGATGAAGAATATTTTCAGAAGGAGTAAGTCATGCAGTTGAAGAATAGAACATTGCAGGAAAATAATAAAAATACCGACACTGACAGTAAATCCGAACAGGAAGAAAAAGAAGAACACCGCTCAGACCGCATCAAGGAGACCGGCCAGGCCACCCTAGATGACGGCAAATGCAAGATCCACCTGATGACCATCATCGGGGAGATCGAGGGTCATGAGAATGCGGTGTCCGGAGGCAAGGCCACCAAGTACGACCATTTGCTCCCGGAGCTGGCGGCCATCGAGGACAGCAGCGAGGTGGATGGTGTGCTGATCCTTCTAAACACAGCGGGCGGCGATATCGATGCGGGCCTGGCCATCGCGGAGATGATCGCCTCCTTGAGTAAGCCCACGGTATCCCTGGTGCTGGGCGGCAGTCATTCCATCGGTGTACCCCTGGCGGTGGCCTCCGACTATTCCTTCATCGTGCCCACGGGAACCATGCTGGTCCATCCGGTTCGGATGACCGGAATGATCATCGGCGCGCCTCAGACCTACGAGTATTTCAAGCGAATGCAGGATCGGATCACCGGCTTCATCGCCTCCCACAGCAGAGCCAGCCAGGAAAAGCTGGAGCAGATGATGATGAACACCGGCGAGTTGACCAAGGACCTGGGGACCATTCTCATCGGTGAAACTGCCGTGAAGGAGGGACTCATCGACGAGGTGGGCGGCATCCGGGAGGCGCTTAAGAAGCTGCACGAGATGATAGATGATCGAAAAAAGGGAAAAGACTGAATGCCAGTAAATCAGAGAAATATAATTTTGAACGGTCAGGAAACAATGAAAAAGACAAAATCGCAAAGCTGACCGGGAATCAGCCCTTAGCTATGAAAAAGTCACCATCTTTCAAATTGATTATTCATCCTGCAAAACGTATAATAAAAACAGAACATGCATGGTCAATCTATTTGAAAGATGAGGAAATAGAATGAACGACAAAAAAGACACTGCAGTGAAAACTGCAGTAAAAGAAGCGACGGATGAAACGAAAGAATCCGCGAGAGATGTGGCGAGTGATTACCGTGCCGCCGGAAATTATTATGTGCTGGGGCATCTGGTCCAGTTCACCGGATTGACCGACCGGACACTGCGCAACTATATTTCCCTGGGGATTCTGCAGGGAGAAAAGATCAATGGACTCTGGCATTTCACCCCGGAGCAGGTGGAGGCCTTTGTGCGCCATCCGGCAGTGCGTCCAAGCATCCTGGCGAAAAAGAACGCCATCGTCTACGATTTTCTGCTGGACACCAAAAAGAAAACCCATCAGACCTGTATCATACTGAATCTTCCGGGTGAGGATGAAAAACACCTGATGGAATATTTCGCCTATGCCATTTGTAACGGTGATTTCCATGATTTTCGGTTTTCCTTTGACTCCATTGAGGGGGAGCCGAGAGTGATCCTGCGGGGAGATACACAGGAAGTGATGAAATTGGTGGAGGATTATTATAAACGTTAAAGGCGGTTGTTGGTTCGATAAGCAAATTTAGCAAGGGTTATTGGTTGGAGTATCGTAACTGACTGGTTTTCAGTATATGTGTTACGCAGGAAGTCTCAGAAAGGATTTCCGTGCAAAATGCCGATTCCCGATTGTCCCGTTAAGAACAGCCCGCGGTAACGCCCGCGGGTGTTTAGGGACTAGTTCGGGTCGGCTTTTGATAGGAAACCTTTCTCAGACGACTGCTGCTTCTCTTTATGAGACGACTGCCCTAAAACAGCATTGATTTTTCTTTTCTTTCATGGTATGATACAAGGTAACATTGGGGGCATGGGCGCTGATAGCGGCCGATGTTTACCCTACCCTGGAGGAATTTTCATGAAAAAAATGCTTGAGATAATCAGTGATGTCGTGGGCAGCGCGTTTGAGGCCTGCGGCTATGATAGAGGATTGGGAAAGGTTTCCGTGTCTAACCGCCCCGATTTGTGCGAGTATCAGTGCAACGGTGCGCTGGCAGGAGCAAAGCTTTACCGCAAGGCGCCCATTATGATCGCCAAGGACGTGGTGGAGAAACTGGCGGAGGTATCTGCGTTTGAGAAGGTGGAGGCGGTGGCCCCCGGTTTTATCAACCTGTCGCTGGCTCCCGCGTTTGTGGCTGAGTATGTCAATGAGATGATGAAGGCGGAGCGTTTCGGCTGTGAGAAGCCGGAGGGTGAGCCTGCGAAGACTATCGTCATCGATTACGGCGGACCGAATGTGGCGAAGCCTCTCCATGTGGGACATCTCCGTTCCGCGATCATCGGCGAGAGCGTAAAGCGCATCTGCCGTTATATGGGAGACAAGGTCATCGGTGACGTTCATCTGGGAGACTGGGGGCTGCAGATGGGTCTGATCATCGAGGGTCTGCGCGCGCAGCAGCCCGACCTGTGCTATTTTGATGAAAACTATACCGGCGAGTACCCCGAGGAGGCACCTTTTACCATCGGCGAGCTGGAGCAGATTTACCCGGCGGCCAGCGCCCGGTCCAAGGTTGATCCGGAGTTCGCGAAGGTGGCTCACGATGCGACCTTCAAGCTGCAGAACGGTGTCCCTGGATACATGGCGCTGTGGCAGCACATTCTGAATGTGTCCATCGAGGATCTGAAGAAAAATTACGCGAAGCTGAATGTCAGCTTTGATGTGTGGAAGAAGGAGAGCGATGCCCAGCCCTACGTGGAGGGTATGATCGCAGACATGAAGGCTCAGGGCTTTGCCCATATCAGCGAGGGTGCATTGGTGGTGGATGTGAAGGAGGAGACCGATTCCAAGGAGGTTCCCCCCTGCATCCTGTTGAAGTCCGACGGTGCGACCCTGTACGCGACTACCGATCTGGCGACGATTCTGGAGAGAGAAAAACTGTTCGCTCCCGATGAGATCATCTACTATACCGACAAGCGCCAGGAGATGCACTTTGTGCAGGTATTCCGCTGCGCGAGAAAGACCGGCATCGTGCGCCCCGGGGTAAAGCTGCAGCACAACACCTTCGGCACCATGAACGGCAAGGACGGAAAGCCCTTCAAGACCAGAGACGGCGGCGTGATGCGTCTGGAGAATCTGATCCGTGAAGTCACCGACGCGGTATACGAGAAGACCGTGGAGAACCGCACCGTCTCCCCCGAGGAGGCGAGAAAGACCGCCGAGATCATCGGTGTGGCTGCGCTGAAGTATGGAGATCTGTCCAACCAGGCCTCCAAGGATTATGTGTTTGATCTGGAGCGTTTCTGCTCCTTTGACGGAGATACTGGTCCCTACCTGCTGTACACTATCGTTCGTATCGGTTCTATCTGCCAGAAGTACGACCAGTTGGAGGGACGTATCGAGGGCGAGGTTTCGGTGATGCCTGCGGCAGGTGAGAGTGAGAAAGCGCTGCAGCTGCAGCTGACCGGCTTCGGTGAGATGATGCAGACTGCCTACGCGGAGAAGGCTCCTCATAAGATCTGTACCTACCTGTACGAATTGTCAAACGTATTTAATAAATTTTATCATGATACCAAGATTCTGGCGGAGAAGGACCGCGAACGTCAGGCAGCATATATCAGTCTGCTGCGTTTGACCAGACAGGTCCTGCTGACCGGAATCGATCTTCTTGGATTTGAAGCACCGGAACGGATGTGATGCTTGATGCCACTTAACCGGCAAACCATTTTGCAGCTGGCAGAGAATAACCGGGAGTTCACCCTGGGCGAGGAGTTGTTTCGGAAACGCAGGACTGAACTGCGCAGAACCGACAGCTTCTGGCGGGGTGAGCGGATGTTCCGCATGGCGGTGAAGGAGGGAGATGACGTTTACCATTCTTCCATCAGCATTCGTCAGGGCGAGCCGGCCAGACTGACCTGCAGCTGCAGACAACCTGAGATGAGAACAAAGCTGTGCCGTCACTTAGTGGCGGCCGCTTTTGATGTGGAAAACCGTGAGAAACAGCTCTCAGCGCCGCATATTATGACATCTGAGTCCATGCGGGAGCTGCTTGGGGATTACAGTAACAGGGCCTTCAGCGAGGAGATGGCGAAGCATGCGGTGCAGCCTCTCAGGCTGATTCCCGCCATCCACTGGAAGGACTGTGAGATCCAGTTCAGTTTTTCCCTGGCCGGTGGATGCAATGGAAAACTCAGGGATTTGATCGAGTTTGCCGGGGCGCTGGACCAGGGGCTGCCGTTGAGGGTTGGCAGACAGCAAAATATACCGGTTCTCCATGTGGGACTGTTTTCCGAGGAGGACAGAGCCCTGGTTGAGACCGTGAAAAATATGGTGCTTGATGAGGCGGAGAGCAGTGATGTGCGCCAGAGAAGCCGCGCTGCACGGCTGGCCGGGGAGGGCATGCTGCTTCCCGACCGCAGTGGTCTTGACCGGCTGATGGAACGTTTGGAGGGGCATACTCTGGAGGTGATTCCCGATGGTCTGGCCGTGGGTGGACGTAAACTGGTGTACCGGGATCCCCGACTTCCTTTGCTGATCGAACATGCAGGCAGAGATGGAGTATTGTTGCAGGTCGGCGAAGATTTTTGCTGTGCGCAGGGCAGACGTTATTTCTATGTCTGCTCCGGCAATCGGGTCTATCGTGCGGATGAGCAGTTTTTAAACGGTGCAGGAAGATTGCTTGCAGCCATGGAAAAGAATGGAAAGCGAAAGCCCCTCTTTTTGCAGGAGCGTGAGCTGCCCGGATTTTACGATTACTATCAGCGGGAAGTGAAGCCTGCTTTCCGCGTGGAGCTCCGTGACGTGGATATGGAGACGTACAGACCGCAGAGCTTTAACGCAGAGTTTTACGTTGACTCTCCTGCCAGAAATGAGCTGACGCTGCAGATCAAATTTAAATACGGTGAGGAGACCGTGTCTCCCTTTGATTATGTGATGCGCCCTGAGTTAAGGCGCAATATGGCCGGAGAGAAGCTGATCGCCGGTATTGTGAAGCAATATTTCCACGCCCGGTCGGCGGAGCGGGATTGTTTTGTGATTCGCGATAACGAGGATGAGATGTACCAGTTCCTCCGCAGCGGAATGCGTGAGCTGGCGGCATTGGGTGATCTCTATCTGGCTGAGCGGATGAAGCATATGCGAGTGATCCCCAAGCCGAGAGTGTCTCTTGGAGTTATGGCCCAGGGCGATTGGTTTAATCTGCAGGTGGATGCGGAGGGCATGACCAGAGCAGAACTGAGGGAGGCGCTGCAGCGCTACCGAAAGAAGGAGCGCTATATCCGTCTGGAGTCCGGCGATTTCCTTGATCTGGAAGAGAAGGGCATGAAAGCGCTGGCGGAGCTCTACGGTGAGCTGGAGCCGACGATAAATGATGAGGGTGAGGAGATTTTACTTGTCCCCGCGTATCGCGCCCTCTATGTGGAAACTTTAAGCGATCAGATGGATGTGTTGGGGATGACCCGCTCGAAAGAGTTTGCCGATCTGATCGAGCGTCTGAAAAAGACTCCGGAGACGATTTATCAGGTGCCGAAATCGCTGGATACGGTGATGAAGGACTACCAGAAACAGGGTTTTTACTGGATGAAAAATCTGGATGCCCTGGGCTTTGGCGGTATTCTGGCTGACGAGATGGGTCTGGGTAAGACCCTGCAGGCCATCAGTCTGATGGTGGATGAGGCGGCGGAGCAGGAAAAACAGGCGTCCCTGATTGTGTGTCCGGCTTCTCTGGTGTATAACTGGAAGCATGAGCTGGAGATGTATGCGCCGGAGCTTTGCTGCGTGTCTGTGGCGGGAGATGCCGAGGAGAGAGCGGCGATCCTGGCGGAGGCGGAGAACTATCAGGTGCTGATCACCTCCTATGATCTGCTGAAGCGGGACATCGAGCTGTATGAGAAGATCCGATTCCGTTACTGTTTTCTGGATGAGGCACAGTATATCAAAAATCACCTGACGCAGAATGCGAAAGCAGTAAAGCAGATTCAGGCGAGGACTCGGTTTGCCCTGACCGGAACGCCCATCGAGAATCGGTTGAGTGAGCTGTGGAGCATCATGGACTTTTTGATGCCGGGACTTCTGTACAGTTACAGCCGGTTCAGCAAGGAGCTGGAGCAGCCGGTGGTACGGGAACAGAGCGAGGACGCGTTGGGGCGTCTGCACCGTCTCATCGGACCCTTTGTGCTGCGCCGATTGAAGAAAGAGGTGCTGAAGGAGCTTCCCGACAAGCTGGAGCAGGTGGTCTACACGAAGCTGGAGGGTGAGCAGAAGCGGCTCTATGCGGCCAACGCGCTGGCACTCCGGGATCGTCTCACCGATTCGGACGATGCCCAGTATCGAAAAGATCGGATGCAGGTGCTGGCGGAGCTGACCAGACTGCGTCAGATCTGCTGTGATCCATCCCTCTACTATGATGAGTATACAGGTGGCTCCGCCAAGCTGGATGCCTGCATTGAGCTGATCATGCGCAGTATCCACGGCGGACATAAGATATTATTGTTCTCCCAGTTTACGTCCATGCTGGAGCGGATCGGAAACTGTCTGAGAGAACGGGACATCCACTACTACGAGCTGACCGGACAGACCGGAAAGCGGGAGAGAGTGGAGCTGACGGAGCGGTTCAACGAGGACGATGTGCCGGTATTCCTGATCTCGCTGAAGGCGGGAGGAACCGGTCTGAATCTGACCGCAGCCGATGTGGTCATCCACTATGATCCCTGGTGGAATGTGGCGGCGCAGAACCAGGCCACAGACCGGGCGCACCGCCTGGGTCAGAAAAATGTGGTCAGTGTGTTCAAGCTGATCACCCGGTCGACAATTGAGGAAAATATTCTGCTGCTGCAGGAAAATAAGCGGCAGCTGGCTGAGAAAATGATGGAGGGCGGCGGCAGTCTGGAGACTACCTTCGGCCGCGACGAGTTGATCGCCCTTCTGGAGGAACGGAGGTTTGAGGATGAGCTTTATTGATTTTCACTGTGATACACTGGAGTTGTTCGCCGTTTCGGCGGAGCCTGCGGGCGATCTGTACCAAAACAGCAGCGCCGTCGATTTTTGCCGCATGAAGCAGGCCGGCATGAAGGCCCAGTTTTTTGCCATGTGGATGCCGGTGCCTTACATGGTGCCCTATCTGAAGCACCCGGATGTGACCAGAGACGGTGAGCTTCTGGACGACGGATATCTTCGTACTCTCTATGCAGGATTCAAGCGCTCCGTGGAGGCACATCCGGATATGGTTATGCACACGGTGACCTGGGCAGACTATCAGAAAGCGCAGGCGGAAGGAAAAATGGCGGCTTTCCTGACCGTGGAGGATGGACGCGTGGTAAACGGTAAGATGGAGAACATCAAGGCGCTGTACGATGGCGGCGTGTCGCTGATCTCCCTCACCTGGAATCAGAAAAACTGTTTCGGAAGCCCAAATTCCAAAGATGAGCAGGTGATGAAGGAGGGGCTGACTGACTTCGGAAAAGATGCAGTTGAGTATATGAATGAGCTGGGCATGATCATCGATGTGTCCCATCTCTCCGACGGCGGTTTTTATGATGTGGCGGAGCTGACAAAGAAGCCTTTCGTGGCTTCTCACTCCAACGCCAGAGCCATGTCTCCCCACCAGAGAAATCTGACTGACGAGATGATCCGTATCCTGGCGGATAAGGGTGGCATCATGGGACTGAATTACTGTCCGGCATTTCTGGATGAGAAGGCGGAGGGAAAGGACAGCCGCATTGCGGATATGGTTCGCCACCTGACCTACATAAAGAACGTGGGCGGCAGTGATATACTGGCTCTCGGAGGTGATCTGGACGGCATCGGTGGAAATCTGGAGATCGATTCCATCGAGAAGACTGTACATCTCTTTGACGCGCTGAAAAAGCAGGGCTTTACGGAGGCGGAGATCGACGGTTTGGCCTACAGAAATGCGGAGAGAGTGCTGCGGGAGAGTCTGGCCTGAGAGTCGGGATCGAAGGTTATGCGGGGGCATAGCACCGAAATTATGGTGTGGAGGAGAGTGGGGGAATGATACTCCACGGAATAAGGCCTGTGCATAAATTATATGAGAGACAAATTCAAGAGACGGAGGATACCATATGAAGAGATATCTGTGTCCTGTCTGTGATCAGGAGCTGACAGCGAGAAGCTATTGCTCCACCTGTCGGAAGATTGTGAAAAAGCCGGTTGTCTATGACGGGGTTCTGCCGAATGAGGATACCGGAAATTATCTGCTAAACCATCAGGATCTGCATCCGGACAGAGCCTGTGTGGAGCCCAACCGGGAAAGGGTCTGCGAGACGTCCCAGGAGAAACATCAGGATGCCCGGTTTACGCAGCAGAACAGAACGGTTTCTCAGGGCAGGGTGACACCGGAAAATCGGACGCAGCGGTCTGCCGCTTCTTCCGGCACGGTATATCAGCAGTACCGAGGGGAGCAGAGCACGGCCCCGGGAAGCCAGATCTGGCGCAGCGGCTCGTCCGGCAGTACATACAAGGGGCGTACCAGCAGCACTGGAAGTTCCTCCCGAAAAGGAAAGAAGGGATGCCGGTCCGGCTGCCTGACGGTGTTTATTGTTCTTTGGCTGATCAGTTTCCTTGGAGGATTGCTGGGAGATGTGCTGGAGTCCATCGATGTGGATTCATGGTTTGAGGAAGAGTATATTCCGGATATTGAGGTGGAATCTATATCTGAGGAGGTATATCCGGACACACCGGAGCAGGATGAGTCTGTGACAGCGGATATTGACGAGGACGGATATGTGGAATTGGATTATGATAAGCTGCTTGCCATCGGCGAACGGTGTGATGGCTACTGGCATTATTCCCTGTCCGGCGATCTGGTATATGAGGAACTGATGATCTTTGCCGAGAGTGAGATGGGGTTGACGATGACGGAGCAGTCCGATTACATGATCAACGAAGCAGAAACCCCGGAAGATGGTGGATATACTTACTATGATTACTGCCGCTATTGGGATTGGGCAGATGGTTATTTTGCTGTGGGAAGTGATTCGGTGACCGGAGACACCCACTATGTATATGCATACAGTAATAATGCGGATCAGGCCATTGAGATCGTACTGGAGGCATTCAGCATCGTGGAGGATGCCGATTCAGTCGGAACTATGAGGACATCTCTTTATAACGCCATTGATCAGAAGGATATCACAGAAGGATATTTCTTTGACATGGGCAACAGTTCAGTCTGGATCTATCTGGATTCGGAGGAAGGCTATTATATGGTCGAGGTATATCCGGTGACTGAGTAAGCACTCTCGGAGAGGATTGCCAGGGAAGACTCAGATAAATACGGAAGAGAGGCTGTGGACAGTGATGAGTTTGGCGATAGATCATCAGGCGGTCATCCGAGCGGTGAGGGAGACAAGAGGGATCATTTTAAATGAGGAACGTCAGCATCAGGTGAAGAAAAAGGGCGTGGGCGATTTCGTGACCCAGGTGGATCTGGCGGTACAGAAGTATTTGAAGGGATTTCTTCTGGAGAGATACCCGCAGATTCAGTTTATGTGCGAGGAGCAGGACAACAGTCATCTGGACAGACAACAACCCATGTGGTTGCTGGACCCTATCGACGGAACCAGCAATCTGATTTTTGGACTGCAGCACAGTGCGGTGTCGCTGGCTCTGTATGACGGGGAACAGATCTGTTTTGGCATCGTGTATGATCCCTTCAAGGATGAACTGTTTCATGCCATCCGCGGTGAGGGCAGTTTCCTGAACGGGGAGCGGATACACGTTCAGAAGGCCGAAGGACTTTCCGACTGTCTGTTTTATTACGGGACCAACCCCTATGTGAGGGAGAGTAAGAAAACATTCATGCACTTGATCGAGGAGGTGACCGGTCGTTGCATCGATATCCGCCGGTTTGGCTCAGTGGCATTGGATCTCGCCCACATTGCCTGCGGGCGTGGCGGCGGCTACATTGAGCAGAATATGAAACCTTGGGATATCGGAGCCGGGATCATTCTCATCGAGGAGGCAGGCGGGATCATCACTGATTTTCGCGGAAACCGAATCGACCCCACTCGAAATGCCGACACGCTGTGCGGCGTGCCCGGCGTATATGAGGAGATGCTGGAACTGGTTGCCAGGTATGATGTGGCTACTATGTGAAAAATATTGAGGGGCTGTCGGCAAATTGGCAGCCAGGTTAATTCCATGAGACTTATCCGCTGCGAGAGGGAGCGGAGCGAGAGCGCGTTTCTCGGGTTTGTTTCTGACAGTCTCATTTTTAAACGGGATTGAGTTAATTTTCCGACAGCTCTTTTTTGCGTCTAATCTGCCGAATGTTTGCATAGAGTGAAGATGTAAGTACGGACAGGCAGGTGAGAGAATGAAAGATATGGTGATGGTAAAATGGCCGGTGCTCCCGGTGTACAAAAAATCCTGTGAGGGTTCGGAGCGGACCGATGAGCTGCTCTACGGGATGTGGGGGCAGCTGATGGGCGAGAGACAAAATGGTTTCGTTCGAATCTGCACCGGCTACGGGTACGAGGGCTGGTGTCGGTCAGATGGACTGAAGTACGGGGAATGGGATGTCTGCCGGACCTGGTGTTCCAGTCGGGCGTTTGTACAGACCAGGTTTGTGGATGTGCTGGCGGAACCGCGAGTCAGTTCCGAGGTAATGATCACACTCCCCAGGGGAAGCCTGATTACTGTGTGCGAGGAGGAACGGGCAGACGGATGGCAGCCGGTGGAATTGCTGGACCGAAGGAGAGGGTATGTGAAAACAGGCCAGATCAGTCTGATGCGCACCGGAAAGCGGGCGGGATTCTGGCAGTGGGGACCGCTGAACGTCTCAGCCGGGGAGGAAAAATTGCTGAGAAACTGCCTGGTGGAGACCGCGAAAGGCTATCTTGGCACGCCCTACCGATGGGGCGGAAAAAGCCCGGAGGGCATCGACTGCTCCGGGCTGTGTTCGCTGGTGTATTGGCTTCACGGCATTATTATTTATCGGGATAGCCGCATCCTCCCGGAATATGCGGTCAGAGAGATCCCGCAGGAGCAGATGAAGCCGGCTGATTTACTGTACTTTCC
Organism: Lachnospiraceae bacterium; assembly: GCA_017461725.1. Lineage (GTDB taxonomy): Bacteria > Bacillota > Clostridia > Lachnospirales > Lachnospiraceae > RGIG423. The sequence goes on along the minus strand of JAFTXG010000028.1, from coordinate 285,935 downwards.
CGGTCACATGGCCATGTATCTCGGTGAGGGAAAGTACATCCACTCCTCATTCAGTCAGCTGGGCGTGACGGTAAACAGTCTGAATCCGGGGGATGAGGACTATTTTCCACGGTTAGCCGGAAGCCTGAAGGCCGTCGGGAGTGTCTTTGGTTTTCAGGAGACTTAAGGTTTCGCCTGGGAGTGAGCCGTATACATAGAGTGTGGCGGCTTCACCGGAGCGGATGGGAAAAACGGAGGGAATCAGCGGTGTCTGCCCGCCGGGGAGCGTCAGATAGACACCCTGTGAGCCCTCGCGGATCTGCTTGTGGCAGGTGATATGTCGGAAACTCACATCGGGGAACAGAAGCCGTTTGCCGTAGAGGTATAGGTGATAAGCCGGAGGCTCATCGGTCAGGTTTACCGTGCGGATACAGCCAAACCCCGGCAATGTGGGAAAACAGGCGTAGTCTGGGATCTGCAGGAGGTCTATTCCCATGGACCCGGGGATGATGGCCAGTGTGAAGGCATCGGGGGAAAAGAAGGGGAGCGTTTTCTGGAGATAAATGTTTTTGGTCCTGCTGCCAGCTACGGTGACATTCAGAAACCCTGAACTGCCGGGCCGGTATTCGGACAGTTCCCCGAAGGAAAGCAGTTCAAATCGCGTGCCGCCCTCGACGGAGACGTTGATCTTTTCCTGGAGAGCGAAGAGAGCATGAAAGAATCGGATATGCATGGGGCTCCGGTGTGCGCTGGGAAGCGCAGAAAACCTTGCTGTTATGTTTAATGTATGTTTATATAAACAAAAATGTGTCAGAAAAATAACAAAAAAAGGAAGAAAATGCGAAAAAGCAGTTGTTATTTTTCGTTGAATGAACTATAATGTATGCAGGCTATTATGGCTATACAACATATACTGAAAGGACGGTAATTAATTATGCCATTAGTAACAAGTACTGAAATGTTCAAAAAGGCCTACGCTGAGAATTACGCAATCGGCGCATTCAACGTAAATAACATGGAGCTGATCCAGGCTATTACCGAGGCTGCTAATGAGGAGAAATCCCCCATCATCCTGCAGGTTTCCGCAGGCGCTAGAAAGTATGCTAAGCACGCTTATCTGGTTAAGCTGGTTGAGGCTGCTCTGATCGATACCGATATTCCGATCGCTCTGCATCTGGACCACGGCGCAGATTTCGAGATCTGTAAGTCCTGTATCGACGGTGGATTCACCTCCGTTATGATCGACGGTTCCTCCCACAGCTTCGAGGATAACATCGCTCTGACCCGCAAGGTTGTTGAGTACGCTCATGACCACGGCTGTGTAGTAGAGGGTGAGCTTGGTACCCTTGCAGGTATCGAGGATGATGTAAAGGTTGACGCGGCAGACGCTTCTTACACCAGACCCAGCGAGGTTCAGGAGTTCGTAGAGCGCACCGGCGTTGACTCTCTGGCTATCGCTATCGGTACCAGCCACGGCGCTTACAAGTTCAAGCCCGGCACCGATCCTCAGCTTCGCTTCGATATCCTTGAGGACATTGAGAAGAGACTGCCTGAGTTCCCCATCGTACTTCACGGTGCATCCAGTGTTCCCCAGGAGTATGTAAAGATCATCAACGCTAACGGCGGTGCACTGAAGGATGCGATCGGTGTTCCCGAGGAGCAGCTGAGAAAGGCAGCGTCCATGGCTGTTTGTAAGATCAACATCGACTCCGACCTGAGACTTGGTCTGACCGCTGGTATCCGTCAGCACATGATGGAGCATCCCGATCACTTCGATCCTCGTCAGTACCTGTCTCCCGCACGTGCAAACGTTAAGGATATCGTTAGACATAAGATCGTTAACGTTCTCGGTTCCGCAGGAAAGGCTTGAGAATAAGCGAGTAAATCAAATATGTACGCAGGGGCGGTGCAGCGAAAGCTGCGCCGCTTTTTGGGTTCCGACGGAGTATAAAGAACATTATTGTATTTTGGGATGGAGTTTGGTATAATTACGCTATCTGTACCTTGTGTACAGGGATAGGACATAAGAATGTTCAGTGGGGATGGGGATTGTTAGAAGGAATAACCCCGAATCCTGGACTTGTCGGGAATGAAGAGGTGCGTTATGAAAATTTACGGTGCGGATATCTGCATTGACTGCCGCAATTTAAAACATGTGATGAAATCCCGTGGATTGGCGTTGGAATATATTGAGATTACAGAAAATACACTGGCTCTCCGGGAGTTTCTGGCACTCCGCGACCACAGCGAGGCCTTTGATCACTGCAAGGAGCGGGGCGGTATCGGCATCCCCTGTTTCGTGGAGGGGGAGAGGGTGACATTGGATATGGACGAGGCGTTTTCCTGGATCGGGCAGCCGCCGGTGCAGGAGGATGAGATCGTGGAGCGGTGGACTCCGCCGGTGTGAGCAGAGCAGTTAATTGATGGAAAATGGCAGGAAGGTTATACCTGGAGGATGTACAGAATGACACTTGAGGAAGTTTTACAGCAAATAGAGCCGGTTGACAGAGCAGCCATGGCCCAGGCAGAAAAGCGCTGGGATGCTATCGCAAAACCGCTGAAAAGCCTTGGTCGACTGGAGGAAACGGTCATCCGCATGGCGGGGATGAGCCGCGGCAGCAGAGTGAAAATGGATAAAAAAGCGTTGGTTGCCATGTGTGCCGACAATGGCGTGCTGGCGGAGGGGGTTGCCCAGAGCACCGCGGAGGTGACTGCAATCATCGCCAACCAGTTTGCCAACGGACAGACTGCCACCACGGTCATGTGTGACTGTGCCGGGGTGGACCTGTTTCCAGTGGATATCGGTATTCTTGCGCCCATCTGTGAGGAGTACGATGTGGTTGGAGACGGTGAAGCAGTTGGAAAACGGATAGATGAACAGGTGACCGTAGTAGTTGATCAAGCGATCGTGAAAGAAAACGATGGAGCGGTTAGTGGGGAAACATTGGAACCGAGAAAACTGTTGAATTGCTGCATTATGCGAGGCACCGGCAATATTGCCGTCGGCCCGGCCATGAGCCGTGAGCAGGCAGAGGTAGCGATTATGGTCGGTGTGGATATTGCACAGCGGCTCTGCCGCCAGGGCTATGACCTGATTGCCACCGGTGAGATGGGCATTGGAAATACTACCACCAGCAGTGCGATGACAGCAGTATTGTTGGAGCGGCCGGTGGAGCTGGTGACCGGAAAGGGTTCCGGTCTCTCCAGCGCGGGCATGGAGCGAAAGATAAATGCGATCAAGCGCGCCATCGCTGTAAATCAGCCCGATCCGGAGGATGCCATCGATGTGCTGGCCAAAGTTGGCGGGCTGGACATTGCCGGTATGGTGGGATTGTTCATCGGCGGAGCACTCTGCCGTATTCCCGTGATGGTGGATGGACTGATCTCCAGTGTGGCGGCTCTGACAGCCATCCGGATCTGTCCGACCGTCCGGGATTATGTGATTACCACCCACACCTCCAAGGAGCCCGCCGGAAGGATGCTTCTGGAGGCCATCCGTGTGCCGGCGATTCTGGATGCCTGCATGAGCCTTGGTGAGGGCAGCGGAGCCATTGCGGCGATCCCTGTGTTCGAGATGGGTGTAAAGGTATTTAACCAGATGGGTACCTTTGATGATATTGATATGGAAGCGTACACACCGCAGATGTGATGATGTTAAGCGATAAGACGGGAGAGCAGAAAGATGATTTTTCTTGTGACCGGCGGAAGTGCCAGCGGAAAATCTGAATATGCGGAGAAACTGGTGACGACCTTTGGCGGTACTGAGCGATACTATATCGCGACCATGAAGCCCTACGATGAGGAGAGTTATCGACGGATTGATCGCCACCGAAACATGCGTCGGGATAAAGGATTTACCACGGTGGAGCGGTATGTGGATCTGGCGGGTGTGATGTTGCCGGAGTGGAGATTGACTGCGGATGCGGGGGGAGAGACTTGTGCGGGGAGGCAGAGTATATCTGTACCGGCGAAGGGTATCGCTCTGCTTGAGTGCATGTCAAACCTGGTCGCAAACGAGATGTACCTGCCGGAAGGTGCCGGAAAGGAAACGGTTGAGGCGATTGGTGACGGAGTGCGGGCATTGGCTGAACAGTTGGAGCATCTGATCATTGTGACCAACGAGGTATTTTCCGACGGTATTGAGTATGATGAATTTACGAAAGAATATTTGGCTGTGCTGGGCGGAATCAATCAAAAACTGGCTGCCATGGCAGATGTGGTGGTCGAGGTGGTCTATTCCATCCCGGTGATCAGTAAAGGAGCAGAGTATGTTCAATTCATTTAAGCTGGCGTTTTCCATGTATTCCCGGATCCCCATGCCGAGGGCTGACTGGGATAAAGACAAGATGAAATATGTGATGGCATTCTTTCCGCTGATCGGCGTGGCTGTCGGCGGCGGGATGATCCTGTGGAATCTGCTGGTGCAGAGGACGGGGATCAACGGTCTGATGAGTGCGGCTGGCCGGGTGCTGATCCCGCTTTTGCTGACCGGAGGCATTCATATGGACGGATTTCTGGATACGATTGATGCCAGACGTTCCTACCAGTCTTTTGAGCGAAAATTGGAAATATTGAAGGACCCTCACACGGGAGCTTTCGCGATCATATACGGCGGCATTTATCTGGTAGCCATGTTGGGCCTGTACAGTCAGGTGTCCAGCGGTTATCTGTGGATCGTTGCCATCGGTTTTGTATTGTCCAGAGCCCTGTCCGGCATGTCGGTGGTAGCCTTTAAGGGGGCGAAGGATACCGGAATGGCGGCTGATTTCCGCCTGAGCGCCGAGAAACGCCGAGTGTTTATCGCGCTGGTCGTGTATGCGGTGCTGGCCTCGGCGGCCATGATCATCATGAGCCCTCTGGCCGGAGGTTTGGCGGTAGTCGGAGCGTTTTCTGTGTTTGGCTATTACCGGGTGATGTCCTACCGGGAGTTCGGCGGAGTGACCGGAGATCTGGCGGGATATTTCCTGCAGCTCTGTGAGCTGGCGATCGCGGTGGCGGCAGCGGCGGCGACGGTGATAAGGTGATTGTGCTTTGTCAGCCAGAGAGATTGATGATATTATCTGGAAATAAATGAAGTAAATGGCGGAGTGAATAGAGATGAAGTTGATCATTGGCGGCACATGCCAGGGAAAAACAGCATATTTGACGGAACAGATGGGGGTTTCTGAATTCCATATAATGAATGGAGAAGACATTGCGGAGAGTCATTCTGTGCTTACAGGCGGTACGGTGGCAGTCAACCATCTGCATCTGTACATTCGCAGCGCACTGCAAAACGGACGCACCCAGGATGAAATTCAGACAGAGATCCTTTTCTGGCTGGAAACGAATCCGGAGTTGATTCTGGTCACCGATGAGATCGGGTACGGTATCGTGCCCATGGATCCGTTTGAGCGGGAGTACCGTGAGGTAACCGGGCGCATCTGTTGTGTGCTGGCGCAGAAGGCAGAGACGGTGATTCGCGTCTGCTGTGGACTGGGCAGTGTCATCAAAGGATAGTGAAACTGGGAGCAAACAAGTATTATGATGAATAATAAGGGCTTTGATTTATGGGCTGACGGTTATGATGTCAGTGTGGGATTGTCCGATGAGGCGAATATATATCCGTTTGCAGGATATAAGCAGGTGCTGAATCGGATTTACCAGCAGGTATTAGAGAAAGGGAGTCAGGATGTTTTAGATATCGGATTTGGAACAGGAACATTGACCGCAAAGCTTTACGATCAGGGTTGCCGGATTTGGGGATTGGATTTTTCGGCAAGAATGATTGAACTGGCACGGGAGAAAATGCCGCAGGCAGTGCTGGTTCAGGGTGATTTCGCTCAGGGACTGCCTGAGGAATTGAGACAGCAGAAGTATGATGCAATCATTGCAACCTATTCACTTCATCATCTGGATGATGATGCTAAGGTAGGCTTTTTGAACACTCTGTTATTTTTGCTGAAGCCGAACGGAAAGATTTATGTGGGCGATGTGGCTTTTGAGACGAGAACGGAGTTAGAGGCATGCAGAGCGGACAGCGGTGAGGAATGGGACGATGAGGAAATCTATTTTGTGTATAATGAACTGAAAGAGAAACTGTCGGGCGAAGTGATGTTTGAGAAGATTTCGCATTGTGCCGGGATTATAGCGTTGGGATGAAACGCACTGTGGTAAATTTATTTGATGCGGTGAAATAAAGGTTCGTGAGGCGCAGGAAAGTGAATCGGCTGAGAAAATTGTATTATGAACAGGAGGAATTAATCATGGCTCGTATGAAAACCAAGGAAGTTCGGATCGGAAATGTGGTGATTGGAGGAAACAACCCCATCGCCATCCAGTCTATGACGAATACAAAAACAGAGGATACAGAAGGTACCATCGCGCAGATCCTGCGTCTCGAGGAGGCGGGCTGCGAGATCATCCGCTGTACCGTGCCCACCGAGGAGGCGGCCATCAGTCTGGGAAAGATCAAGCAGGCGGTGCACATTCCGGTGGTGGCAGATATTCATTTCAATTACAAGATGGCCATCGCGGCCATGGAGAACGGGGCGGACAAGATCCGCATCAACCCCGGCAATATCGGAAGCATTGACCGTGTGAAGGCTGTGGTTGACGTGGCGAAGGAGAGAAATATCCCTATCCGCGTCGGCGTCAACAGCGGCTCTCTGGAGAAGGAGATCGTTGCCCGTGACGGCGGCGTGACGGCAGCAGGACTGGTGGAGAGCGCCCTGAATCAGGTGAGGATCATCGAGGATCTGGGCTATGATAACCTGGTCATCAGTATCAAATCCTCCGATGTCATGATGTGCGCGAAGGCTCACGAGCTGATCGCAACCCGCACCGAGTATCCCCTCCATGTGGGGATCACCGAGGCCGGAACCCTCTGGTCCGGCAATATCAAGTCCGCAGTGGGCTTAGGGATCATTCTCTCTCAGGGCATCGGTGACACCATCCGTGTGTCCTTGACCGGAGATCCGGTGGAGGAAGTGAAGTCCGCGAAGCGCATCTTAAAGACGCTGGGACTTCGCAGAGGCGGTATCGAGGTGGTTTCCTGCCCGACCTGCGGCAGAACCCAGATCGATCTGATCGGGCTGGCAAATCAGGTGGAGACCATGGCAGCGGGATTCCCGGATCTGGACATCAAGCTGGCGGTGATGGGCTGCGTGGTAAACGGCCCCGGCGAGGCGAAGGAAGCTGATCTGGGTATCGCAGGCGGCATCGGAGAGGGGCTCCTGATCAAGCACGGCGAGATCATCCGCAAGATGCCGGAGAGCGAATTGCTGGGTGCGCTGAGGGAAGAGTTGGAGAATTGGGGTAAGTAAAGAATAAGGAAAAGACATAATTTAGGCAAAGTTGAATTTGATGGAGGAATACAAGATGGCTGATTTTAGCATAAACGAGATGCAGGAAATGCAAAAACAACTTCAAAATAAATATAAAGATAAATGGGGAGGGCTCAACCCAGAAATAGGGAAAAATCAATTACTCTGGATGATTGGTGAAATAGGCGAGGTCATTGATATTGTCAAGAAACATGGTGGGGAGAAAGCCTCTACCGATGAAGAATTGAGAAAAGATCTTATCGAGGAAATGGCAGATGTCCTTATGTACTACAATGATGTAATGCTTTGCTATGGAATTACTGCTCATGAATTGAAACAAGCGTATTCGGGAAAATTTGATAAGAATATGAAACGCTGGTAAATCCCAATTTATCAAAATGGTTATTTTTCAAGAACCATTTCCGAGAAGGGAGAAATATTTAGTATGAGACTTGATATTGAACGAGTATCTGCTCACTACATCGTGCGTCTGCTCACCGAGGCCGACATCCCCGACCTTTACCAGCTCTGTGTGAGCAACCCACGCTACTACAGCTACCTGAAATGCGAACCTGACCCGGAGACGCTGAAGGGCGAGCTGATTGCTCTCCCTCCGGGGAAAACGTTGGACGATAAGTACTTTGCCGGTATCTATCAGGATGGTCACCTGATTGCAATTTTGGATCTGATCACCGGCTACCCGAATCCACAGACCGCATTTGTCGGCTGGTTTATGGTGGACGGTGCGTTGCAGGGGAACGGCATCGGGCGTGGATTTATCGCGGAGCTGTGTGCCTATCTGAAGGGCAGAGGTTTTGACCAGATACGGCTGGGCTGCATTGAGGAGAACGCAGAAGGGCGACGGTTTTGGGAGAGAAACGGATTTGACTATACCGGAAAGCAGTACAGCACGGAGAATTATACGGTGCTGGTGCTGCAGAGGTCGCTGTGATACGGTTGATTGAGGATTGGAAACAGCAGAATCTGTATTGAGTCGTATGGAATAGATGCGTGTTGGGATTTCAAAAGATGACATCGGGGAGAGGACAAACGAATGGCAGGATTAGGAACGATCATCAATGTGGCAGCAATCATCATCGGAGGTCTGGGCGGCTTAGTGTTTGGCAAGCTGCTGACTGACCGGTTTCAGGACACGCTGATCAAGGCGCTGGGTGTCTGTACCATGTTCATCGGGATCAGCGGCACCATGGAGAAAATGCTGACGATCAGCGATGGCGCGCTGACCGGCGGCGGTTCCATGATGGTTATCGTCAGCATGACGGTGGGTACCGTGCTCGGTGAACTGCTCAATCTGGATGACAAGCTGGAGAAATTCGGACAGTGGCTGAAGCAAAAGACCGGAAATGGGTCGGACAAATCCTTCGTGGGCGGCTTTGTGACCACATCGCTGACTGTCTGCATCGGAGCCATGGCCATCGTGGGTGCCATCAACGACGGTATTCTCGGCGATTATTCCATTCTTGTGGCGAAATCGGCGCTGGATCTGGTGCTGGTCATGGTCATGACCGCATCCATGGGCAAGGGCTGTATCTTCTCCGCGATTCCCGTGGGGATATTGCAGGGGAGCGTGACGATTCTGGCGAGGATCATTGAGCCGTTGATGACGGAAGGTGCTCTTCACAATCTGTCCATGGTCGGCTCTATGCTGATCTTCTGCGTGGGTGTCAATCTGATCTGGGAGAGAAAGATCAAGGTGGCGAACATGCTTCCGGCGCTGGTGATCGCCGTGGTGTGGGCGCTGGTTGGATAGCGAGTGGCTGCGAGTCAGCTGAGTGAATGGCGTGTTGACAAGCTGGAGTTGTGTACTGGTGAGAAATCATTATCGAAAGCAATGTGAGTCGATGAGAAAGGAGAAAAATTATGTTGGAATTTCGTTATGATACGCAGTTATTGATCGAGGGAGAGGATCTGGATGAGGATGTGATCTCTGAATATTTTACGGAGAACTTTGCCGGGGACTGTCTGCTGGCAGTGGGTGATGAGGAACTGATCAAGATTCATTTCCATACCAACGAGCCCTGGAAGGTGCTGGAGTACTGTGCGACGCTGGGCGAGATCTACGATATTGTGGTCGAGGATATGGACCGTCAGGCCAGAGGGTTGAAGGGGTAAAATCATGCGACGTAAAGACCGGCAAGTAACTGATATTACGGAATTGAAAAACATCATTGAATCCTGCAAGGTCTGCCGCATCGGCATGATTGACGAGCAGGGCGTCTACATTGTGCCGCTGAATTTCGGGTACGAATTTGTGGATGAACAGCTGAAACTTTATTTTCACTGTGCAAAAGAGGGTCGGAAATTGTCCGCCATCGCGGCGAATCCGTCAGTCTGCGTAGAGATGGACTGCGAACACCAGCTGGTGGAGGGCGATATTGCCTGCGAGTATGGATACCGCTTTGCCAGTGTGATTGGAAACGGGAACACAGTTATCGTGGAGGATATTGAGGAAAAGAAGCATGGACTTTCCGTGCTGATGCGCCATCAGACCGGCAAGGACTTTGCGTTTGAGGATGCGCAGACCCGATCGGTGGCCGTGGTGCGGATCGATGTGGAGGCGTTTACCGGGAAGAGGAAGCAGTGAGGTACATAAATGGCAAAATTATTCTGGGAGGCCATTCCCGGCCTTCAGGTTACAGATGAACAGCGCGCATTGTTTGACCGGGTGGAGATTGAGAAGGTCGTCTCTACCAGGGACCGAAGTGCGCTCAAAATATATATCGCCTCCGAGCGCCTGATCCACAAGCGCAGCATCAATCAGATGGAGGCGGAGATTAAAAAGCAGTTGTTTGCGAACGTGCCGACCACGGTCACGATCTGCGAGAAGTATGTCCTGTCCGCGCAGTACACGCCGGAAAATCTGATGAAGGCGTACGAGGACAGTATTCTGTATGAGCTGAAGCCCTATAGTTTGGTGTTATATAATCTGATGAGAAAGTCCCGCTGGGAATTTACCGGTGAGCACATCTGTCTGCTCCATCTGGACGACAGTCTGGTTGCCCACAGCAAGACCGGCGAGCTGAAGCGCATTCTGGAGAAGATTTTCCGCGAGCGCTGCGGAACGGATCTGGAGGTTCAGTTTCAGTACGAGGCGGTGGAGAGCAAGAGGGACAACGCGGCGGAGGAGCGCCGTCAGGCTGTGGAGATTCTGCAGCGGGCCGGAAAGGTCATGGGCGAGGACGGCATGCTGGTGGCAAGTGGCTCCGGTGCAGAGGGTGGAAGTGCAGGAGGCCAGTTGGCAAAGACAGGAGCTGGCGCGGCTGCATCCGGAGCAGGCCAGGGGGCAGCGAAAGGCAGTGCAGGCGGCGGTTCCGGTGCGGCAGCCAAAGCAGGCTCCGGTCAGTTCGGCGGCAATTCCTTCGGCAAAGACAAGTTTGGCAACCGCAAGGGCTTCCAGAGGAAACCGAAAAACGATGATGTATTGTTTGGATATGATTTCGACGATCATTTCACGCCCATCAGCGAGATCACACCGGAGATGGGTGCGGTGGTCATCAACGGTGTTGTCATTGCGCTGGAGCCCAAGGAGCTTCGCAGCGGCAAGACCATTCTGATGTTCGATGTGACTGATTACACCGATACCGTGACGGTCAAAATGTTCCTGAAGGAGGAGCAGAAGGACGAAGTGATGGGCATTGTCAAGAAGGGCGCTGCCCTGCGCATCCGCGGTATGCTGGACATTGATAAATTTGACAATGAGATGGTGATCAGCTCGGTCACTGGTATCCGCCGCGGCGCTGTCGAGGTCAGCAAGCGGATGGACACCAGCGAGGAGAAGCGAGTGGAGCTTCATTGCCACACCAAGATGAGCGATATGGACGGTGTCTCCGAGGCGAAGGATCTCTTAAACCGCGCCAAGGAGTGGGGCATGCCCGCGCTGGCCATCACCGACCACGGCTGTGTGCAGGGCTTCACCGAGGCCTACCATGCCATCGGCGACAAGGATCCCTTCAAGGTAATTTACGGTGTGGAAGGGTATCTGGTGGACGATCTGAAGGAAGTGGTGGTCCGCTGCAAGGGACAGCCGTTGTCTGCCCCCACCGTTGTATTTGATATTGAGACCACCGGATTGAGTGCTGTCAGCTGTAAGATCATCGAGATCGGCGCGGTTAAGCTGGTGAACGGAGAGATCGTCGACCGGTTCTCCACCTTTGTGGACCCCTGCGAGCCGATCCCCGCGAAGATCGAGGAGCTGACCAGCATCACCGATCAGATGCTGATCGGGCAGCCGAAGATTGAAGAAGTGTTGCCGAAGTTTCTGGAGTTCTGTGAGGGAGCGGTCATCGTTGCCCACAATGCCTCCTTTGATACCGGTTTTATCGAGGCAAATGCCAAGCGCATGGGGCTGCCCTACGCGCCCACCATCGTGGATACCGTGGGTCTGTCCCGTATTTTGCTGCCTGATCTCAGAAAGCACAAGCTGGATGTGGTGGCGAAGGCCGTGGGCGTTTCCCTGGAGCATCATCACCGCGCGGTGGACGATGCGGAGTGCACGGCGCTGATCTATCAGAAGTTTCTGGAAATGCTGAAGGATAAGGGCGTTGAGGACCTGACCGGGATGAATTCCCTCAGCGTGATGACCGATGAGGCCATCAAAAAGATGCCCACCTACCATGTGATCATTCTGGCATCCACTGATGAGGGGCGGATCAATCTCTACCGTCTGGTGTCCATGTCACACATTGACTATTTTGCGCGCCAGCCCAGAATCCCCAAGAGCCTGCTGCAGAAGTATCGCTGCGGCTTGATCATTGGCTCTGCCTGCGAGGCAGGAGAGCTGATGAATGCGGTGGTGGGAGGTGCTTCCGACGAGGAGATTTCCCGTATTGTGAATTTCTACGATTATCTGGAGATCCAGCCTATCGGCAATAATGCCTTCATGCTGCGCAGCGATAAGTATGCGGCGCAGACCGAGGAGGATCTCCGGGATCTGAACCGAAAGATCGTTAAGCTGGGAGAGCAGTTCGGCAAGCCGGTGGCGGCGACCTGCGATGTGCATTTCCTCGACCCGGAGGATGAGGTTTACCGTCGAATCATCATGGCCGGCAAGGGCTTCAAGGATGCGGACGATCAGGCTCCCCTGTATCTGCGGACTACCCAGGAAATGCTGGATGAGTTCGCCTACTTAGGCGCGGAGAAGGCCAGAGAGGTGGTCATCACCAACACCAACAAGATCGCTGCCATGTGCGAGAAGATCGCGCCGGTGCGCCCGGACAAATGTCCGCCGGTCATTGAAAATTCCGATCAGGACCTGCGTGACATGTGTTACCGGAATGCCCACAAGCTGTACGGCCCCAAGCTTCCGGAGATCGTAATTGAGCGGCTGGAGCGCGAGCTGAACTCCATTATCAGCAACGGTTTCGCCGTAATGTACATCATTGCCCAGAAGCTGGTAACCAAGTCAAACGAGGACGGCTATCTGGTAGGCTCCCGTGGTTCCGTCGGTTCCTCCTTCGTGGCGACCATGGCGGACATTACCGAGGTAAATCCCTTAAGTCCCCACTATATCTGTCCGGATTGCTACTATGTGGACTTCGATTCCGACGAGGTGAAAGCCTACGGCGGCGGTGCCGGCTGTGATATGCCGGACAAGGACTGCCCTGTCTGTGGTCATAAGCTTAACAAGGCCGGATTTGATATTCCTTTCGAGACGTTCCTGGGATTCAAGGGAAACAAGGAGCCGGATATTGACCTGAACTTCTCCGGCGAATACCAGAGCCACGCCCACGACTACACCGAGGTCATTTTCGGCAAGGGTCACACCTTCCGCGCCGGAACCATCGGTACGTTGGCGGACAAGACGGCCTATGGCTATGTGAAGAATTATTACGCGGAGCGCGGTCAGAAGAAGCGGAAATGCGAGATCAACCGCATCGTTCAGGGCTGTGTGGGTGTGCGGAGAACCACCGGCCAGCACCCCGGAGGTATCGTTGTACTGCCCCACGGCGAGGAGATTTATTCCTTCACGCCGGTGCAGCGCCCTGCAAACGATATGACAACTAAGACCGTAACCACCCATTTCGATTACCATTCCATCGATCATAACCTGCTGAAGCTGGATATTCTGGGACACGATGATCCCACCATGATCCGACGGCTGGAGGATCTGACCGGGCTGGATGCCAAGCTGATCCCGCTGGACAACCCGGAGGTCATGAGTCTGTTTAAAAATACCGAGGCGCTGGGTATCACGCCCGACGACATCGGAGGGACTAAGCTGGGTGCACTCGGCATCCCGGAGTTCGGTACCGATTTCGCGATGCAGATGTTAATTGACGCTAAACCCACCTGTTTCTCTGACCTGGTGCGTATCGCCGGACTGTCCCACGGTACCGACGTGTGGCTGGGCAATGCGGAGACCCTGATCAAGGAGGGAACGGCGACCATTCAGACGGCCATCTGTACCCGAGATGACATCATGATTTATCTGATCAGCAAGGGCATGGACAAGGAGCTCTCCTTCACCATCATGGAGTCCGTCCGAAAGGGAAAGGGACTGAAGCCCGACTGGGAGGAGCAGATGAAGGCGGCCGATGTGCCCGACTGGTACATCTGGTCCTGCAAGAAGATCAAGTACATGTTCCCCAAGGCCCACGCGGCGGCCTACGTTATGATGGCCTGGCGAATCGCCTACTGCAAGGTATTCTACCCGCTGGCCTACTACGCGGCGTTCTTCAGTATCCGCGCCAAGGGTTTCTCCTACGAGATCATGTGCCAGGGCAGGGAGCACCTGGAGGAGGTGCTGGCGGACTACAAGCGCCGCTCCGATGAGTTGTCCCCCAAGGAGCAGGATACCCTCCGCGACATGCGAATTGTGCAGGAGATGTATGCCCGCGGCTTTGAGTTCATGCCCATCGACATTTACCGCGCCAAGGCGGTGGATTTCCAGATCATCGACGGAAAGCTGATGCCTTCCCTGAACTCAATCGAAGGTATGGGAGACAAGGCGGCTGAGGCGGTGGAGGCCGCCGGCAAGGACGGCCCTTATCTGTCCAAGGAGGATTTCTGGCAGCGGACCAAGGCGACCAAGACCGTGATTGATCTGATGGCGGACCTGGGACTGTTGGGAGATATCCCGGAGAGCAACCAGATGAGTCTGTTTGATTTGATGAGTGAGGTGTAAGACTAGGGAAAAGGGTGGAATTTTCTGCCCTTTTTCGGTTTAAGAAAATTAAAGTTTAATAATTCTTTAAGCCTATTTTCAATGCTCCGTCGGCATGATAATATTATGTTAACGACAGGGTATCGGTTGAGAGGAGGCATCCACAGATGAAGCTTTTGAAGAAGTCTCAGTTTTGGTACAGTATCGCATTTTTGATCCTGTTCTTCGTCGCAATTTACCCCTACCGGCATGACATGTACATCGCCGTATTCCACACCATGATCTGTGTGATGCTCAACGGAGCATCGTCGGTGCTGTTTGCGGTGATCCTGTACCTGATCCTCTGTAAGAAATTTATGACAGCGGATTATGGAACCTTTCTGTGGCTTCTCTTTATGCAGGCCATAGGTCACGGGATATTCGCCTTTATGAACTGGGGATCGTGGCTGTGTCTCGGAATTACAGCAGTCATTTTAGTGTGTATGGCCGTTACCTGGATCAAGGCAAGAAAGAACATAGATGATATGGAATAAATGAGCTTTGGCGGTAAGGGTTGGAATTGTTACAATTGGATTACATTTTAATGGAAAGCATGGACTGCCAGTTCGGTCCATGCTACAATTGATTTCAGGAGCATGAGGTGCAGAGCATTTCATGTTTTGATAATGACAGATTTACCGAGGAGGGACGAGTATGGCAAAGTTGGAGCGCACTTTAAACGGAGATTTTGGGATGATCCTTGCGAAGATCACCGAGGGCATCGTAAACGGAAGTGTTTCCGCCACACTGGAGGATACCAGCGATTTTCGCAGCGGTGGAGCCCGCTGCAGTGTGAGAGTGTTTGAGCGTTACAGCTACATGGGGGGAAATCGTGTCAGCATGAATGTGACGCTGTTCCAGGCGGCACCGAATGAGCCGATCCGGCTGTCGGCCATCACCTCCGGCGGCAGTCAGGCCATGTTCTGGAAGGTAAATACCTTCGGGGAGGAAGCCTTTCTGGAAAAGCTGGCGGAGTTGCTGTGATGAGTCGCCGAAACGAATGGACAGGGAGAGCTTTGATGGCAGATAATTACGACAAGCAGGTCACGATTTCCAGAGGTCTATTTCTGAATTATGATCAGCAGAAGATGATCGAAAAGTTCGGCTTGCGTGCGGACGAACAGTATATTTATATCGAGATGCTGAATCAGCTGTACCGCATTTCCAGAGAAAGCGGTGCGGTGGAGACTGAGGCGGGGGAGTGTCGAAATTTCAACGTAGCGATGACCATATATGATGTTCTTTGTTGCTCAATGAAAAATCCGGTTCTGGCTCATCAGTGGGTCACTCCGGCTAATTTGCAGATGCTTTCCACCAGCCCGGATACAGAGGCGTTTACCCGAAAAACTGCGGAGGCGTTTTCCGGAAAGTCGGAACTGCTATGGGCAGCCTGTGAGAAGATCGGCGGTCGCAGACCGGAAATTTCGGCAGGGGCCGATGTCTGCTGGGAGTTTGATCTGTTTCCGTTTCTCCCGGTACAGTTCCGCTTTTGGGACAAGGATGAGGAGTTCCCTGCTCAGATCAAGCTTCTCTGGGATAAAAATACACTGGATTTTTTGCATTTTGAGACGACCTACTATGCTATGGGGTGGCTGCTCAGTGTGTTGAAGCAGCAGATAAATTTGCTCGTGTTGTGACGATAAGGTTCCCTTTATGAAGAGACAGTGAGCGAAAGACGCTGTTGATGATAGCGGGAGCTTTATTAAGAAAGTATGAATTTTTTGTCAATTCTCCCGATTTCTCTTGACAAAAGCATCAAGTTATGGAAAACTTGATAAAGCGGTATTAAATACCAGATATAAAGTTATGAAATACAAATACGGGAGGAAATGATATGTTACACATTGTTACGGATTCATCTACCATGTATTCCGTTGGGGAGGCGCAGGCGCAGGGCTTTGACCTGGCACCGCTGTCTGTCACGATCAATAATCAGACTTACAAAGAATACGAGGAGATCCGTACACCGGAGTTCGTGGAGATCATTCGTCAGGGCCATTTGCCCGTTTCCTCTCAGCCGTCCATCGGCGATGTGCTGGAGATGTACAAGCGACAGCCGGAGGGCGAAATTTTGAATATCACCATGGCAGATGGACTGTCCGGAACCTATAATTCCGCGTGTACAGCGAAAACCATGCTGGAAAAGCCGGAGCGCGTGACCGTGTGGAATTCTCGGACACTGTGCGGTCCTCACCGCTATATGGTGCTGGCAGCGCAGAAGATGGCGGCAGCAGGCAAATCGCTCGAGGAAGTGCTGAAGCGCCTGGAGGAGTACGCTGCATCGTCCTATTCATTCCTGATGCCGAAGGATTTCGATTATTTAAAGCGCGGTGGTCGACTGGCACCCATGGTGGCAGAGGTGGGAAAGATCCTGCATCTGGTACCGATCATGACGCTGACGGAGGATTGCAAGCGTCTGACCAGCTTTGCGAAGAAGCGTTCCTTTGTCAAGGCGGTGGACTGCATCGTGGATTTTTTGGTGAAGAAGGGCGTGGATGCCGGTCACAAGATCTATGTGGTACATTCGGAAGCACATCAGCTGGCGGTTCAGGCGGTGGAGCGGATCCGCGCGAAGATTGCAGATGCGGATATCGAGATTTTGCCGCTTAGCCCGGCCTTTACCACTCAGGGTGGACCGGAGTGCGTGGCGATTCAGACGATCAAGAAGTAATACCGCTCAAAAAGAACCGATAATTACGAAGAATAGAGAAAAAACGAAACATGAAAAGAGTGCGGATCAAACTGTCAATAGCTTAACCTGCACTCTTTATTAGTTTATCCGATACTTTGATTCTCCGACGAATACCTCGCCAAAAACTTCCTGGTTCGTTCCTCCTGCGGATGATCGATGACCTGTTTCGGGTCGCCCTGTTCCACGATGACACCGCCGTCCATGAAGATCACCTGATCGGCCACATCACGGGCGAAGGCCATCTCGTGGGTCACGATGATCATGGTGGTTTTTTGCTCGGCCAGAGAGCGGATGACCCGCAGCACCTCGCCGGTGAGCTCCGGATCCAGCGCGGAAGTGGGCTCGTCGAAGCAGAGGATGTCAGGCTGCATCGCCAGCGCTCTGGCGATGGCCACGCGCTGCTGTTGTCCGCCGGACAACTGATGAGGATAGTGGTTGGCCCGGTCAGCCAGCCCCATCCGGTCAAGCAGTTCTTTTCCGGCTTTCTGAATGGATTCCTGACTTTCGCCATTTTTTTCTTTCGCCAACAGTTCACGGGCCAGCGTCACATTCTGCAGTGCCGTGTACTGGGGGAACAGATTGAAATTCTGGAATACCAGACCGAAGTGGAGCCGTTTTTTGCGGATTTCCCGCTCAATCTGGGTGGAGGGATCTGACGCGTCGAAGATCACGCGGTCATTGACCTTGATGATGCCGCTGTCCGGTTTCTCCAGAAAATTCAGGCAGCGCAGGAGTGTGGTCTTGCCGCTTCCGGAGGAGCCGATGATGGAAAGAGCCTGTCCCTTTTCCAGGGAAAAGCTGATATCGCTGAGCACCTGTGTGGAGCCGAAATGTTTTTCAATGTGGTTTACTTCCAAAACTGACATATGCCCGGCCCCCTCACTTAAAATAATCCAGTTTCTTTTCCAACCGGTTGAACAGGATGGTCAGAATACCGACGAACAGCAGATAATATACCATGGTGTAGAACAGCGGCCAAGTGATACCGTCCGACTTCATGTAGGCCTCACCGGCCTTGACCAGCTCAGTGATGGCGATGATGCGGGCCAGGGAGGTGTCCTTGACCAGCGTGATGATCTCGTTGGACATGGGCGGCACGATTCGTTTGATGACCTGCAGCAGCGTGATCTTAAAGAAAATCTGTGACTTGGTCATGCCCAGAACCTCGCCGGCCTCCCGCTGTCCCTGGGGAACACCCTCAATGCCGCCCCGATAGATCACGGAAAAGTAGCAGGCGTAGTTGAATACGAAAGCAACCACGCAGGCTGCCATGCGGCCATTGCCGAAGGCCCAGATGTTATGGTCGAACCACATGCCGGGGCCGTAGAAGATGATGATCAGCTGGAGCATCAGCGGAGTGCCGCGGATGATCCACACAACCAGATTGGTTAAGGTGCTGACAGGGCGGAACGCTGCCAGTCCGGGCCAGCGGTCTGCTATCTGTCTGAGGGCAGTCAGCTTAGGCCAGCGCTTTAAGAGGCTGTGAATGGGCGCCCATCTGCTCATGGAGCCGAAGGCGATCAGCAGGCCCAGCGGCAGGGAGAACAGCAGAGTCAGGAAAAATAATTCAATGGAGGTCCAGAGACCTTCCAGAAGAGATTGTGTTACAGTCCAAAACATGGGGAAACTCCTGTAAATTCAAATTTCACAAAACAGTTCAAAGGCAGAGGATGGTTAAGTTCTCTGCCTTTGCATGTAAGGATAAATTACTTCGTCACCACGATCTGTGCATTGTTGCAGTAAGCGTTGGTGCACTCCATGGCAGCCAGCACCGCGTCAGTCAGGGTCATTCCGTTCCATACCACATCGATGCTGCCGGAATCCAGCTCCATCACCTTGTAATCCCAGTCGATCACCACGAACTCGATCTCAACGCCCAGCTTATCGGCAACGATCTTCGCCATGTCTGCGTCAAATCCGATCCAGTTACCGTTTGCATCCTTATAGTCCATGGGAGCGAACTCAGTGATACCGACGATCAGCTTGCCTTTGCTCTGAATCTTCGCCACGTCGCTGTCGGCAGCGGGAGTGAAGCCAGCGGCTGCGGACTGCTCCACCAGTGCTTCCTGAACACCGTAGGTCTTTGCAATCTCCAGCATGGTGCCGTCCGCGTAGGTCTCAGCGAGAACATTGTTAATGTAAGCGGCCAGATCGGATCCCTTGCGGCAGCCGATACCGTACAGTTCCTCGGTCAGTCGCTGGTCGGTGCATTTCAGATCGGGGTAGCTGGTACCCTCGCCGACCATGGCGCCGGCCATGAGAGAGTCGATGATCGCTGCGTCGGAGGTACCGGCCTGAACCTCCATCAGTGCCTTTGCCTGAGTATCCACGCTGTTGATCTTGTAACCCTTTTCCAGTGCGACAGCCTCACCTGCCGAACCTGCCTCCACGGCGTAGACCATATCCTTCTCGGACTTGCCGCAGGCAGCCAGAGCGAACATCATTACCATAATCATAAGTATTGCAGTCAGTTTTTTCATAATCAAGTCTCCTCTTCGTGTAAATACAATAATTTAATATGGTAACAGTTTACTATACTAAAACGGGAATGTAAAGCGTTTTGTCAAAGATTTTTTTGAGGTACGCAAAAAAAGACAATTTAACAAAATCTTAATAAAAAATTTAGAAAAGATTGACAACCATCTTAACGCTTGATAAGATTAAAAGAACAAAGTGTGTAGTAATTACACCAAAGAAAGAGAGGATTTTACTATGGCTAAGAATTACGACGTAACCGGAGATCAGGCGCTTAACAATGCCGGATTCTCAAATATGGACGCTGAGGAGAAGGCGATCCGCGCGGAGCTGGATAAGTACAGCACCAAAAATCCTGTTGCATGTATTCTGCTTTCCCTGCTTCACTGCCACTATTTTTATGTAGGACGTCCCGGAAGAGGAGTTCTGTGTCTGTGTACAGCTAACTTCCTTTACATCGGATGGCTGATCGATATGTTCCTGATCGTGATCGGTAAGTTTAAGGACGGAAATGGCAGATTTGTAAGCCCCAACCGTCTGAAGTATGAGATTATGCTTAAGGAATACTACGAGAGAAAAGCGCAGTAAGTTAAAGCGTAGGTTGCTGTTATGAGTGAAGAGAAAAATCAAAAAATCATAGAGCGCGGAGTGTATGTCAATAATTACTTTCGCGGTATGATCAGAACCAGTAAAGTTAGTCTGCAGTATTCGGACGGAATATGGGAGATGAAGCGCCTGTTGGCCGTGGTCATGGATAATGCAGACGGCGGCAGAGTGTCTTCGGATACGGAGAAGGAAAAGAAAAGCCTGACCATTGTTGCCGTGGCGATTATTCTTTGGCTTCTTCTGTACCTGGTCATTCCGCTGGGCGACAGTGCGGGAAAAATCAGAGCGATTTACACGATTGCATTGTTGATTGCGATCTATGTCCAGACGAAGGAGTTTGGCTGGATCGCAGGAGCTGCTGTGTTGTACTTTGTAGCGGCATTTCTCAGTGCGGGGAGTATTCTTACACTGGCAATCATTGCGGTGTTTGCCGTGATCACGTTGAAGAGTCTTGCTTCCAAAAAGAAGGAAGAATCCCTGTATAATAAGTCCTTTGACAAGCTGATCAAGCTTCAGACAAGTCTGACGAACCTTTTGCCGGAGCTTCGCCGCGAGCTGACCGAGTGGCAGCAGAACTGGTATCAGGAGAACGCGGATGTTTTGACTGAGGAGGATCTGCTTGATTTCATGGGAGAGGGATTCCCTCCTGCATTTTGGTGGCAGGTAAATGTTGCCGATGTGTGGAAATTGCACTCGGTGATCAATTGTGATCGCTACGCGGACTGGGAGACCAGGATCATCGAGAGAGAGCCCGGTAAGGAATTTGAGGCGACAGATGAGTATTCGCCGCTGTTTGCGCCGTTGGAGGCAGATAACGCGGAGATTATGTCCTATTTCCGTGACGAGGCACAGTGTATGGTATTTGATGCCATCTCGAGAACGGTGGTTACCAGATCAAGAGCAAATACGGTGAGCTATCAGGTTCCTGCCCACAGTGAGATGCAGCGTTTTGCGGCACACATGAGTGTATATTCGCTGGCACATGATATTGATAAGAGCTACAGCGAAGGAAAACTCAGTTCTTCGGATTACCGTCAGTTGTCCAATGAGATGTTTGGTCTGGGGATGTTGGCCGCCGATTATGCTAATGAAACAAAAACAGAGCATTTGACGGAGTATATTCCCATACATCATCATACGGATACCTGGACAGGACAGTTCATGATCAAGGAGATTCCTGCCGTAAATGGCGGCACCTGTCTTGCGGTGATGCAGTACTACTGCCAGTTTCCTCATTTGCTGGAAAATCTGAAAACACTGGATGGATATGCGATTGGATATATCGATTACGATTTCTGGAATTGTAATCCCTATTTCCTGGCCAGATTCTATTCGAGACATCCGGAGAGTCAGTGACAGGCTGTCTTGCAGAAATCAAAATAAAACGTATCGTGCCACACATCTTCTTGCAATGGAGATGTGTGGTATTTTTTTCGACAATTTATTTTGGAAATACGTGGATATACATAGATTTTTTTGCGAGAATATGTTAAGATACATCAAATGAGCGTCGCTCGCCTTGTAGATTTGGAGGTAGATGGCAGATGGAGAGAAAGAAACTGATCGAATTTCGCAATATCGTGAAGAGTTTTGACGGACAGATCGTCCTAAAGGGCGTTAACCTTGACATTTATGAAAAGGAATTTGTTACCTTGTTGGGTCCCAGCGGCTGTGGCAAGACGACGCTGCTGCGTATTCTGGGTGGATTTTTGGATCAGGACGAGGGCAGTGTGATCTTTGACGGTGAGGACATCAGCCAGAAGCCGCCCTATGAGCGCGAGCTAAATACGGTATTCCAGAAATATGCCTTGTTCCCGCACATGAGCGTTTATGACAATATCGCTTTCGGCCTGAAGATCAAGAAGATGAGTAAGGACGTCATCGACCAGAAGGTCATGAAGATGTTAAAGCTGATCGGTCTGGAGGGCTACGAGAAGAGAAAACCCACCCTGCTCTCCGGCGGACAGCAGCAGCGTGTGGCTATTGCCAGAGCGCTGGTCAATGAGCCCAAGGTTCTGCTTCTGGACGAACCGCTGGCAGCGCTGGATTTGAAACTCAGAAAAGAGATGCAGTACGAGCTGAAGCGCATCCAGCAGGAGGTCGGCATCACCTTCATCTTTGTCACCCACGACCAGGAGGAGGCGCTGACCATGTCCGACCAGATCGTGGTCATGAAAGGCGGCGAGATCCAGCAGATCGGCACACCCGAGGAAATCTACAACGAGCCTGCCAACAAGTACGTTGCCAGCTTCATCGGAGAGAGCAATATTCTGCCCGGTGTCATGGTGGAGGATTACAAGGTTCGCTTCGATGACAAGACCTTTGACTGTGTGGACTACGGATTTAAGCCCAATGAGCCGGTGGATGTGGTCATCCGCCCCGAGGATATCGATATCGTGGAGGTGGAGAAGGGCAAGATGACCGGCGAGGTGCTGAGCACCCTGTTCAAGGGCGTTCACTACGAAATTATCGTGGAGACCGTGCCCGGTACCCACGTTTCCGTCAATATGCATGTGATCCGCAACCACGACGTGGTCAGCGAGGACGGCAAGGAGAAGATCAGCGCCAACGACTTCTATGTGGACGTGGAGGACGTGCAGAAACTGGATGACAAGGAGATCATCGCTCTGTCCAACGCCCAGGCGTGGAATCCGGAGACCGACGAGTATATGTCCATCGCCAGAGTGGATTATGACCTGCAGGAGGAGATCGGTCAGTATCCCGTGACCTTCACCACGGCCAACGGTACCAGCATTGAGCGCAAGATATTTGTGGTCAATCAGTCCTTCGTCAAGAACGAAAAGAAAAACGAGGCGATCATGGCCTTCAACTTCTTTAAGACCGCAGATGAGATCCTGGAGTCCCAGGCGCTGGACACCGATCTGAAGACCTGGGCAAACGCGCAGGGATGGAAATTGAGTGACGAGAATCAGAGCATTGACATCAGTGTGGATTACGATTTTGAGCCGGAAAAAGTGAAGGAGGGCGTTTACAAGATTACCTTCTGGACCACCGGACGCGAGTTCAAGATCCATACGACCGACTATTCCGCAGTGGGAGAGCAGGTCGGCCTGACCTTCTTCCCCGAAGATATTCATGTTATGTCAAGGATGGTATATTGATGAAGAAATTTGCACAATTGGCGATTCCTTATATTGTATGGGCGGCGCTGATGCTGATCCTTCCCATGGGTCTGATCGCAATGTACTCCTTCATGGAGCAGGGAAACAGCATTGTGTCCTTTTCCCTGACGCTGGACCACTATGTGAAGTTCTTCACTGACCCGGACTTTCTGGTGATTCTGTGGCGATCCCTGGTGATTGCGGTAAAAACCACCGTGATCTGCCTGCTGCTGGGCTATCCGGTGGCCTACTTCATCGCCCGCAGCGACGAGAAGGTGCAGAATATGCTGGTTCTGTGTATCACGATCCCCACCTGGATCAATATGCTGGTGCGCACCTACGCGTGGATCGGTCTGCTCAGCGAGGGCGGCCTCATCCAGCAGATTCTCGGTATCTTTGGCCTGGGAGATGTGGAGCTTTTGTATACCGAGGGCGCTGTGCTTCTGGGTATGGTATATAACTTTATTCCCTTTATGATCCTGCAGATCAACACTTCCCTGTGTAAGATGGATCACTCCCTGCTGGAGGCAGGAGCCGACCTGGGCGCAAACCCTGTCCAGACCTTCCGCAGGATCACATTGCCGCTGTCGATTCCCGGCGTGATCAACGGTATTACGCTGGTATTCCTGCCGGCCATCAGTTCCTTCTTTATCCCGAAGCTCCTGGGCGGCGGTCAGTATTTCCTGATCGGCAACCTGATCGAGAATCAGTTTATCACCGTCGGTGAGTGGAATTTCGGAAGTGCCATCTCCATGATCATGGCAGTGATCATGATGCTTCTCATGATGGCGGTGAAGAAGGTCGAGGACCGCAATCAGGGCGGAAAGGAGGAGTGATCAGGATGAAAAAAGGCAAACGTCCCATCGGAAAAACGCTGACGATCCTGATGATCGCGTTTTTCTATCTCCCCATCCTCTATATGATGGTGTTCTCCTTCAATGAGGGCAAGTCACTGACCGTATTTACCGGATTTTCCCTGCGCTGGTATGAGCACATGCTGGAATCCCGGGATATGATGGAAGCGCTGTACACCACATTCAGTATCGCGCTGCTGGCCACGGTGATCTCCACAGTGGCGGGCACCATCGCAGCCATCGGTCTGAGTAAGTCCAGGAAGATTATCCGCGATCTGATGAAGCAGGTAAACAATCTGCCGCTGATGAACCCGGATATTGTCACAGCCATCGGTTTTATGCTTTTGTTCATCACCTTCAAGGTGGACAAGGGATATATGACCATGCTGCTGGCCCACGTGGCGTTCTGTATTCCCTATGTGATTCTTTCCGTCATGCCGAAGATCCGCTCTCTGGATCCGAACCTGGCGGACGCGGCCATGGATCTGGGTGCCAAGCCTTTCCAGGCGATCACCAAGGTCATTGTGCCGCAGATCATGCCCGGCGTGTTTTCCGGAGCGCTGATCGCGTTTACCATGTCGGTGGATGATTTTATCATTTCCTATTTCGTCACCGGTAACGGTGTCAAAAACCTGAGTATCATGGTTTACACCATGAGCAAGCGTGTCAATCCCAGCATCAATGCGGTGTCCACTCTCGTGGTGGTGATCATCATGCTGGCACTGTTGGTCATCAATGTGATGCCTGTTTTGATGGAGAAGCAGAGGAAAAAGGCGGAGGTCGGAAAGAAGAGCCTGCTTTTGCCCATCGCAGCCGCTGTCTGCGCGGTGTCTGTCATCGTGCTGGTGGCAGTGGGAACGAAGAAGGAAGAGTCTGATTTGCCCTATGCGGGACAGACTCTGTATGTGTATATGCCGGGAGAGTATATCGGCGAGGAGATCGTTCCCTTGTTCGAGGCGCAGACCGGAGCCATCGTTGTCATGGAGAATTTCGACTCCAACGAGCAGATGTATATCAAGGTGGCCAACGGTGAATCCTACGATATCGTGATTCCCAGTGACTATATGATTCAGCGCCTGAGGGAGGAAAATTACCTGCAGAAGCTGGATCAGTCAAAACTTAACTGTGTGGATGCGCTGTTGGATGCGGTGAAAAATCAGCCCTACGACGCGACCAACGAGTACTCGGTTCCCTATTTCTGGGGTACAGTGGGCATCGTCTACGACAAGACAAAGGTTTCGATAGAGGATCTGGAGTCGCAGGGATTCAATATTTTCCTGAATCAGAAATATCGGGGAGATATTTATCTCTACGATTCGGAGCGAGATTCCTTTATGATGGCGTTGAAGGCGCTGGGCTATTCCATGAATACGGAAGATCAGGGCGAGCTGGATGCCGCCTTTGACTGGCTGGTGGAGTGTGTGAGCACCATGAAGCCGGAGATCGTGACCGACGAGATCATCGATAACATGGCGCAGGGCAGAAAGGCCCTCGGCCTGTGTTATTCCGGTGATGCCACCTATATTATGAGTGAAAATGAAAATATGGGCTTCTATATGCCGGAGCAGGGCACCAATCTCTGGTTTGACTCCATGGTCATCCCCGCCAACGCGGAAAATGTAGAGTTGGCCCATGAGTTTATCAACTTTGTCTGCGGCTATGATATGGCCTATGACAACTCCGGCTATGTGGGTTATACTTCCCCGATCCAGGCGGTCATGGAGGACCTGTCCGGTGAGGGAGGAGACTACGAGGGGATCAATGCCTACCTGCCGAGAACGGACTATGATCTTGACGAGGTGTTTGTCTATAACGCGGAGACCAGAAAGGTGATCAGTAACCTGTGGAGTAAGGTGAAGATTGCCGCGAGCAATGCGAAGTAAAAATCAAGCCGCCGATAAGGCAGTGGTCGTAAAACAGTAAACGCCAGACTGTAAGTGCAGTCTGGCGTTTCGCATTAAATATAATATCCAACCACAGTTTGATTGGAGTTTTCCGCTAATTGTAGTGCTATCGCAGAATGGATCGTTTTAATTTCGTCATTTTCGTTCAGGCAGACAAAGTGGCTGCAATAAACCATATCTCCAACACGGAACATATTCATAGGGTCATATCCGCAAATAAACGCATGGCTCTCTATGTATTTTGAGTGTTGAATATGCTCCTTGACTTTAGCTTCTTTTTTCTTCACAAGTTCTGCATATTTGTTTGGAATGAAATCGCAAGGAAGAATCTCTGCCGTGATTCCCGTGATGTCGATGCTGTTTTGCTCGTATGCGGTTTGTTCGCTGTCGAAGACATTGTTGACGGAAAAGCCAAATTGCTCCAAGCATAAGAAATAGATCGTGCCGGTAAAATAGGATATTCGTCTTACATCAAACAGCAAATCAGTTTCCACCTTGAGCTTTCCAAGGTAATCGTTGACAATAGTATTATATTTGTCAGCATTGATGCGTCTCAACGCTTTCAGGCCGATATATTCTGCCATTCCTTCTAAGGTTTCCGCTTTCCACTCTTGACATACCATAGAGGGATATTTCTTATAACGGCTTTCTCTAATACAGGCAAACTTGCGCAGCAGCATGATATTCCGCTGCTCATACGCATTGGCGAGATACCTGTTTTCGTTGTATTTGTTTATATAGTTTTCTACATCATCGGGATAGTTCAGCAATTCAAAATCAGAAGGGTACCTCGATTCGTGGTTTGCACACTGGTGGCAGTGGAACATTTCGTGCACCAAACAATAGGCAAGATGCTCCGGATCGTCAACAGGGTCAAATTCCATGTTCCAAATTGCAATATATTTGCCCTTGTACAGGATTGAGGTATTGCCTCTGAAATCCTCCTGATAAGGGATGGCTTTTCCGTCAATGATTATTTCATTGCTGTTATACAGCGCAAATCCGTACGGATGAAATCCCTCAAACAAGTCATTAAAATCAATCGTATTGAGAATGGCATTTGCAGCATGATATGCTTCGA
Organism: Lachnospiraceae bacterium; assembly: GCA_017461725.1. Classification (GTDB taxonomy): domain Bacteria; phylum Bacillota; class Clostridia; order Lachnospirales; family Lachnospiraceae; genus RGIG423. The sequence goes on along the minus strand of JAFTXG010000028.1, from coordinate 258,756 downwards.
TTAAATCCACAGCTGTACCTCGCAAGTTGGCATTTTTACAAGCTTTATTTCTTTCCGTTCCAGCAATATGTACACAGCTTACATTTGTCGATTCCCACGGAATCCAGCATATCGTCCAGTCTCAGATATGCCAGAGAGGTGAAGTGGAGCATCTCGCAGATTTTGTCCACCATCGCCTTGTGCTTCTCGCTGTCCGGATCGGCATACTGGGCGACGACCTCGTCACCGGGATTACAACCCTCCAGTTCCATGATCACGCGGCGGGTGATCAGGTCCATCTCGGAGGTGGAGCGGGAGAAGTTAAGGTACTTGCAGCTGTACATGATCGGAGGGCAGCCGGTGCGGATGTGGACCTCCTTGGCTCCGCTGTCATACAGAAACTCGGTGGTCTCACCCAGCTGAGTTCCGCGGACGATGGAGTCATCAATCATCAGAAGGCTCTTGCCCTCGATCAGATTATGAACCGGCAGCAGCTTCATCTTGGCGATCAGGTGGCGCTTGCTCTGGTGTGTGGGCATAAAGGACCGTGGCCAGGTGGGCGTATACTTGATAAAGGGTCTGGAGAAGGGGATATGGGACTCGTTGGCGTAGCCGATGGCGTGTGCAAGACCGGAATCAGGGACGCCGGCAGCAGTATCCAGTGTTTTGGTGAGTCCCTTTTCCTGATCGCGTCTGGCCAGCGCCCGTCCGCAGTTGTAGCGCATCTCCTCGACGGAAATGCCCTCGTAGGAGGAGCAGGGGTAGCCGTAGTAGACCCAGAGGAAGGTACAGATCTTCATATCTTTTCCGGGAGCAACCAGTGTCTGTACCCTGTCGGGGGTCATCACAACGATCTCGCCGGGGCCAAGCTCACGGTAGGCGGTGTAGCCCAGATTCAGGAATGCAAAGCTCTCGAAGCAGGCGCAGAAGGCATCCTCTTTCTTTCCAATGGCGATGGGGGTTCTGCCCATCTTGTCCCGGGCAGCGTAGATGCCCTTGGGGGTGAGGATCAGAATGCTGATGGAGCCCTCGATGACCTCCTGGGCAAATCGAATCCCCTCGATAAAGTTTTCCTTTTGATTGATGATGGAGGCGACCAGCTCGGTGGGATTGATCTCACCGCCGGACATCTCGAAGAAGTGAGCGTTTCCGCTGATGTGTTTCTCTAAAATCTCACTAATGTTATTAATCTTGCCGACTGTGGTGATGGCGAAGGTGCCGTGCTGGGAGCGCACCAGAATCGGCTGTGCCTCGAAATCAGAAATGCAGCCGATACCCAGGTTGCCCTGCATTTCGTTGGACTCTTTTGTGAATTTTGTACGGAAGGGTGCGTTTTCAATGTTGTGAATAGCCTTGTCAAAGCCATTTTCCTCGCTGTAGACCGCCAGACCTGCGCGTCGGGTACCGAGATGAGAGTGGTAGTCAACGCCGTAGAACAGGTCAAACACGCAGTCAGATTTGGAAGCGATACCAAAAAATCCGCCCATGAATATACCTCGTTTAATTAATTTTGAAATAGTTAATAGGTTTTATAAGTAACACTACATAATCTGCATGATTATTATAACATATCGTGATAAAATGGGAAAGAGAAAAAAGTGAAGAATATTTTGACGGGAAAAGTGGGAATAAAAGGCAACAATGACAAAAATCTGACACTCCTGTTAAAAAATTGTTTATAATGTCAAAAAAACGACAATTATTGCAATCTCTTTTGTTCAATGATACAATGTAGCAGGGGATTAAAGTCGCGCATTTTATGCGTGCATAAAATGTGTGATCTTAAGACCAGCAAAACATGAGAACGCAGCCCGAGCAGGGCAGAGTCCGAATGTTTATAAAATTACGGAAGTGCGAAGTGATTTGTAGCATCACACAATAACCAAAATGACGATAGAAAGAGGTGCTGTCGGTGAGAACTTTTTTTGATTCAGCAGTGGAGTCCCGCTATAAAACAGAGGAAGAGCTTCGCGCGATCACAGTCAATTACTGTATTGCGCTGATCCCGGTGATCGCGGCGGGATGTTACGCCTTCGGATTCAATGCATTCAAAGTGCTGCTTGCATCTGTGGTATCCTGTGTCGCATCGGAGTATATTTATCAGAAGCTGATGAAGCTGCCGGTGACGTCACTGGACGGTACGGCGCTGATGACCGGACTTCTCCTGGGACTCTGTCTGCCCAGCGAGGTACCGCTTTACATACCGATTCTCGGCGGCATGTTTGCCACCATCGTGGTGGTGCAGCTGTTCGGCGGCTACGGTTTTCATGTGATGAATCCTGCGCTGGTGTCCAGATGCTTTCTTCTGATCAGCTTTTCCGAAGCGATGACCGAGTATAAAATCGACGGTCTGACTACGGCCACCCCTCTGACCATCATGCGAAACGGCGGTACGCCTGATCTGCAGCAGCTGATTGTGTTCAACGAGCAGGCTGGCTGTATCGGTGAGGCTTCCGTGCTGGCACTGATCGTGGGTGCTCTGTTCCTGCTGATCTTTCGGAAGATTTCTGTGATCACACCGACGGTATATCTGTTTGTTTTCACCATTGTGATCTGTCTGTTCGGCGGACAGGATATTTCTTTAAACGATGTATTGACCCATATTTTCGGCGGCGGCGTTATCTTCGTGGCATTCTTCTTTGCGACGGATCGTGTCACCAGCCCGGTAGGACGCTGGGGCAAGGTGATTTATGGCGTGCTTCTGGGACTGATCACCGCCATCTACCGTATTCTGGGCACAAACACCGAGAGTGTTTCCTACGCGGTGATTTTCTGTAACCTGTTGGTGCCGCTGATCGATAAATACTTTGCACCTCGCGGTGTGGTGGAGAAGGAGGCGTGAGGATGGACATTCGTAAGATTATCAAAGAGGCGATGGTTCTGTTTGTCATCACCCTGATTTCCGGCCTGCTTCTGGGACTGGCTTACCAGATCACCAAGGGCCCCATCGAGGCCAGAGAGTTGGAGCAGAAGAAGGCGGCTTACCAGAGTGTATTTTCAGAAGCGGAAAAATTTGTGACCACCGACCGGTTGGAGGCCAATGTGGCAGACCACGAGGCGATCTTAAGCGCAGCCGGAATCACCGGCGTGGAGGTCACCGAGTGTCTGGCGGCACAGGATGCTTCCGGCAATGTGCTGGGCTATGTGATGAGCCTTTCCTTTGCCGGATCACAGGGCCCCATCACCATGGCCTACGGCTGGAGTGTGGATGGAACCACCAAAGGTATCGATATTTTGACCAGCACCGAGACGGCGAAGATGGGTGCGCTGGCCGATGAGCCGGAGTTTAAAAGCCAGTTTGAGCTGGTACAGACCGATAGATTCAGTACCGATGACAATGTAGATGTGATCAGCGGCGCGACCGTCACCACCGATGCGGTGGTCAATGCGGCCAACGCAGGCATTGCATTCGCGAAATACTGTGCGAAAGGAGAGTGAGCCGGGTGAGAGAAGGATTAAAACAGATTTATAAAGGCATAGTGACCGACAACCCGGTGCTCGTCCTGATGCTGGGTATGTGCCCCACGCTGGCGGTGACCAAGAGTGCGGTGGATGGTGTCGGTATGGGTCTCTCCACCATGGTGGTGCTGATCCTGTCCAACATGATGATCTCCGCCCTGCGAAAAGTGATTCCCGACGGTGTGCGTATGCCCGCCTACATCGTTATCGTGGCGTCGTTTGTCACGGTGGTAGAGTTTGTGCTGAAGGCCTATGTGTACTCGCTTTATGAGTCCCTGGGCGTGTACATACCGCTGATCGTTGTAAACTGTATTATCTTGGGCCGTGCGGAGGCCTACGCTTCGAAAAATAATGTGTTCCTCTCCATGTGCGACGGTATCGGCATGGGACTGGGCTTCACGGTGGCGCTGGGACTTTTGGGACTGTTCCGCGAGCTATTGGGAGCGGGAACCATGTTCGGTATCAATATTTTACGAGAAAATGCCAGCTTTGAGCCGATCTCCATTCTGGTACAGGCTCCGGGAGCATTTCTGGTGGTTGCTTGTCTGGCGGCGATCCAGAACAAGCTGGGCCTGAAAGGTGCCACCAACAAGCGAGGAAAGACAAAGGCCGGCTGCAATCACGACTGTCTCCACTGCGGCGGCTGTATGACTCTGGTCGGAACAGAGAATGAGAAGGAGGGCGAAAAGGCATGATAAAAGATTTGTTGATCATCGCTGTCACGGCGGCGTTATTAAATAATGTAGTGCTTAGCCAGTTCCTCGGTCTCTGCTCCTTCATCGGTGTTTCCACCAACACAAAGACGGCGGCCGGTATGGGCGGAGCGGTCTGCTTCGTCATCACCATCGCATCGGCGGTGGCTAATCTGCTCTATGATCTGATCTTAAAGCCGTTGAAGCTGGAGTATCTGCAGACCATCGTCTTTATTCTGGTCATTGCAGCGCTGGTTCAGGTGGTGGAGATGTTTTTGAAAAAATTTGTTCCTGCTCTTTACAAGGCGCTGGGTGTCTACCTTCCGCTGATTACCACCAACTGTGCGGTGCTGGGAGTTGCCCTGAAAAACGTGCTGAATAAATACGATATGGCTCAGAGCGTTGTCTGCGGTCTGGGAACGGCCATCGGCTATACCATCGCGATCATTATTCTGGCCGGTATCCGCGAGCGCATCGCGAATAATCCAGTGCCGGAATCCTTCAAGGGTTCGCCTATCGTGCTGATCACCGCGGCACTGATGGCCATCGCGTTTATGGGATTCGCGGATCTCAACCTGTAGAAAATCTGATGTGCCAGGCGGCGGAATTCGTGTGTGCAGGTTCGGCCTGAAACAGTCACATCAGAGATAAGAGAACGAAAAGGGAGAGCAACTATGGATATGGTCGGAATTTTATACGCCACTCTGGTGGTGGGAGTTGTCGGTCTGGCGATCGGTGTCCTGCTGGGAATCGCAGGTTCTGTCTTTGCCGTGACCATAGATGAAAAGGAAGTGCAGATACGAAAGTGTCTGCCGGGAAATAACTGCGGCGGCTGCGGATATCCTGGCTGCGACGGTCTGGCCCATGCCATCTTTACCGGGGAGGCAGAGCCAAATGCCTGTCCGGTGGGCGGTGCGGCAGTGGCAGAGCAGATCGGAAATGTGTTGGGGGTGGATGTGAAGCCCGCCGAACAGCGAAAGGCTTTTGTGCAGTGTAAGGGAAGCTATGACACTGCCACGTTGGATGAGACGGGGCACAAGATTTGTGCCTACGGCTGTACCGGCTGTGGTCAGTGTGCGGAGACCTGTAAGTTTGACGCGATCCACGTGGTGGACGGTCTGGCCATTGTGGACGAGGAAAAATGTGTGGGCTGCGGTGCCTGTGCAGGAGCGTGCCCCCGCCAGGTCATCGCCATGGTGCCCAAGCTGGCCGGACATATGGTGGCCTGCTCAAACCCCGAGAAGGGCAAGGCGGCGAGGGCGGTCTGCCGAAATGCCTGCATCAGCTGCGGTATGTGCGTGAAGGTTTGTCTGGCGGAGGCCATCTCCATTGAGACCGGTGTAGCCCGCATTGATGAGAATAAGTGTACCGGATGCGGGGCCTGCGCGGAGAAGTGTCCGATGAAGTCTATAATGTAAGCACTTAGTGAATCGGAACCAACGGTGAACGATGAACTTAGTGCGCGCTTATGCATGGACACTTAATGAACTGGAACCGAAGGTGAACAGTGAATTTAGTGACCATGTATCGTGAATAAAATCTTCAACAAAATTTAGAAGGAGTCCGTTTTTATGAAACATTACGAACAGCGTTTTCCGGGCGGGATTCATCCCACCGACGGTTCGGACAAGGCGTTGACCAAGGCGGTGCCGATTCAGACCTTTGTCCCCGATGTGATCGAGCTGTCCATGTCCCAGTCGGGCGGAAGTATCTGTGAACCGCTGGTGGCCGTTGGGGATCACGTGGAGAGAGGTCAGCTGGTGGGTCAGCCGAAAAACTTTACGGCAGTCCGTCTCCATGCCAGCGTCAGCGGCACGGTGAAGGACATCCGCGTGGAGAAAAAGGGCACCATAGAGGTGCCGCTTCTGGTGATCGAGCCGGACCAGGAGCAGCCTGCAGAGCCGAAGATGGAGTATCAGCGGGAATGGATGGATATCCGGAAGTATTCCAGAAATCAGCTGATCAGCCTGATGGAGGAGGGCGGCCTCACCGGCATGGGCGGCGCCGGATTCCCTGCCCACGTAAAGTATAAGACGGACAAGCCGATCGAATATATTCTGATCAATGCCTGCGAGTGTGAGAGTTATCTGACCTGTGACCATCGCATGATGATGGAGCACGGCATGGCGATTCTGAACGGCGTCAATCTGCTGGTGAAGGCCGGCGGAGCGAAAAAAGCCTACATCTGCACCGAGGACAACAAGCAGTCCTGTGCGGACTATCTGACCCGCCTGATCGGTGAGCAGGAGGTGCCCATCGAGGTGAAGGTGTTCCCGGTGAAGTATCCGGAGGGCGGTGAGCGCCAGCTGATCCAGGCAGCCACCGGCAAGGAACTGATCGCCGGAGGACTTCCCGCGGATGCGGGGATCATTGTCTCCAACGTACAGACAGCGAAGGCCATGGCGGACATGGTGTTTGGCGGTGTTCCCTGTATCACCAGATGCATCACTGTCACCGGTCTGGTGAGAAAGCCCGGCAATTTCCTGGTTCCTCTCGGCACACCGCTGAGAGAACTGCTGAAGCGCTGCGGCGGTCTGTCGGAGCTGGACAATAAGGTGATTCTGGGCGGCCCCATGACCGGAACCTGCATCGGAGTCCAGATCAAGTGTGATCAGATTCCACAGAGTGTGACCAAGGTCAGCGGCGGTCTGATCGTGCTGAAAAATGATGGGTATGAGGAGTCACCGTGCATTCGCTGTGGTTCCTGCATGAAGGTCTGCCCGGCAGGTCTCACCCCCTGGAAGATCGATTTTGCGATCCGTCAGGGAAATGTCGATCTCTGTCATCAGCTGTACGCCACCGAGTGTATCGGCTGCGGATGCTGTTCCTATGTGTGCCCTGCAAAACGTGAGGTTAGTCAAAATACGGTAAAAGCGAGAAACGATGTGAGAGTCATGCTTCGGGAGAGGGGGAAGAAGTGATGAAAAGTTATCTGAATCCGCATATTCGTACCCCGAAGACCACGAAGGTGATTATGCGCGACGTCTGCGTCTCCCTGATCCCCGCCTTCATCGGTTCGGTATATTTCTTCGGCGTGGGAGCCTTTTATCTGACCCTCGCCTGCGTGGTTACCTGTGTGGCCGCTGAGTACGGATGGCAGAAACTGAATCATCTGCCTGTCACCATGGATTACAGTGCGGCGGTGACCGGTATTCTGCTGGCGTTCAATCTGTCCTCCAACACTCCCGTGTGGGTGGCGGTGATCGCGTCCCTGTTTTCCATCATTGTCGTGAAGCAGTGTTTCGGCGGTATCGGAAGCAATTTTGCAAATCCCGCGCTGATGGGCCGATTGTTTGTCATGATCGTATACCCTTCCCGCCTGATGACCTACGCGGCGCCCGGTGTGGACGGTGTCTCCGCCGCGACGGTGCTGTCCGCGGCGAAGCACGGTGAGGAGATCACCTACAGTGTATGGGAGATGCTGATTGGACGGATTCCCGGTGCGCTGGGTGAGACCAGCTCGATTCTGCTGTTGCTCGGCTTTGTATTCCTGCTGGTCAGGAAGGATCTGGACGGAGTCATCTCCGCAGTCTATATTGTCACGACAGTGGCGGTGTGCACGATTTTCGGCATGGACCCGGTGGTTTCACTCCTGGGCGGCGGACTCATCCTTGGAGGATGTTATATGCTGACCGATTATACGCTGGCGACCTCCCGGTTTAAGATCGTGCTGGGCGTGATCGCAGGTCTGATTACCGCGCTGATCCGCGTGTTCAGCCCCACCTATCCGGAGGGGGTATGCTTCGGTATTCTGGCGGTGAATGTTCTGTTGTATGTTGTGGAGCAATTGAAGAACCCCCACATTTACGGTGTGAGTCTGAAAAAAACGGAGTAGCCGGGACGCGGGAGTGCTGGTTCCGAGAAATGAATGTGTGGTAAAGAACAGAATTTACCGCGATGAGTTGTACAGAGAAAAGAAATCGGCAGATTGGAGACAGATATGGAAAAAGAAAATAAATATCGCGGCGTGACCACCCTGGTCATTGTGTTGGCGATCACCTTTTTTGTGGTGCTGGAGACGAAGCTTCTGGTGGGTGGCTCCGCGGCGGAGCCGGCGCTGGGGGCAAACGGCTATGTGGCCGGTGAATACATCGGCACCGGAAGCGGAAACAACGGCTCCATTAAAGTGAAGGTCACCTTTTCCGACACGGAGATTTTGACCGTCGAGGTGATCGAGCACGGCGAGACTGTGGGTATTTATGAGCCGGCGGCGGAGCAGATCCCCGCAGCCATCGTGTCCGCACAGGATTATGATGTGGACGGAGTCAGCGGAGCGACCATGACCTCCGACGGTATCATGAAGGCAGTGAAGGATGCCATGGAACAGGCGGCAAAGTAAGATCAGGAGGGAAAAATGATGAAAGCAAAATATCCGGTTGAGCCCTTTGCCATCGCCATGATCATGTTCACCACCACCATGAAGGAGGCGACGGTGGTGGGGATCATTCTGCTGGCAGCGGCATGCCTCGGCTGTGTGCTGCGGAGTGTTCCGGTCAGCGGCGGTCAGTGGACCAACTCGATTTTGAGTGGACTGCTGACGGAGATAGGTATTTACTGGGCGTTTAAATATATCGGTATCGAGCCGGACACAATCCAGCTTATCGGTATTACCCTGCTGGGGCTGTTTACTACCAGATATGTATTCCTGATGGGCGGAAAGGAGTCTGCAGATGATCTGGTGCGGGAGAGTGCCATCGCTTACGGGATGCTGATGCTGGTGGCCTATGTGAGAGAGCTGATGGGCAGTGGTACTGTGTTTGACACAAAGGTGACGGAGGGAGCTATTGTGTCTGCGGCCTACTTAAAGCCTGCCTTTGGATTTGTGTTTGCCGGTCTCGGCCTTGGCCTGACCAACCGCATCTTAAAGAAGAGTGCGGAGGATGAGAGCCTGTGGACACTGGTGCCCATGGTCATTGTGTTCTCCCCCTACGTATTGTCCGGCATTCCTGAGTTGGTCGGAGGACTGGTGGGCAGTGCCATCGCACTGGTGGCGTTTATGGCAGTGCGGCAGCGACTGATCTTTTCCCTGCCGGAAAGTTTTATGAGTAAGCTTCCGGTGCATCTTCTGAGCATGGGATTTATCTACATGATCATGAGCGCGCTGTGACGAATATGCGGAGAGCAAATATTCAGCGCTATTTGTTCTTGAAAAGAAGATAGTCTGGTGTTATAATCGAACTGAATATGGAACGGAAGGAGGGCATGATGAAGCCGAGACGGATTGCGTTGCGCGGGCTTTTGATTGCCCTCATTTTGTGCGGAAGATATCGTTGACGGAAACAGTGATGACAGAGAGGCTTCAAATTACAACAGAAAAACGATAAGGATAGAGGAAAACCGCCATGGAATTGCTTCTGACATTGGATGAGAGAAACTACACCAGGGACATGCCTGTGTTTGAGAAGGCTGTTGTCCGCGCTGTCATTGTGCGGGACGGTCGGATCGCCGCACAGCGGTGCCGAAAGGGTGAGTACAAGATCCCGGGGGGCGGCGTGGAACCCGGAGAGGGGCATATGGAGACGCTCTTTCGCGAGGTGAGGGAGGAGAACGGACTGCTGGTAAGACCGGAGACGGTTACCGAACTGGGAGAAATCCTGGAGCTTCGCGAGGATGTTTTTTGTAAGGGTCAGAAGTATATCTGCCATACCTACTATTATCAGTGTGAGGTGGCGGAAGAGACGGTGGAACTCCAGCTGACGGAGAGCGAGCTGGCCAAGGGCTATGAGCCGGTGTGGGAAACGCCGGAGGTGATCGTCCGGGAAAACCGCCGAATCCAGAAGGGAAAGTCCTGGAGACAGCGGGATACAGAGTTTCTTGCGATGGTGCTGGACGCAAAAGTTGCGGTCAGCGGATTGTGATGGTGATCTGTGCGTTAAATGTCCGGGGCACGTGACGGTTAGGTAAAAATAGTCTGAGTGGAACGGTTTCAGGAGGAGAGAGATGAATTACCGTGTGATCGGAAGAACAGGGATGAGGGTCAGCGAGATCGCGCTGGGCTGCGAGAAGAGATGTCCTTTTGGGGTGAAGGTCACCGAGAATATGAGATTATGATGGCGGGGCTGCAGCACGGATTGTGCGCAGCCCTTTTTAACTGAGTGAGAAAGTGGTTGACAAAATGGTCTATTCGCGATAGACTGTAACTGATGAGTGGTCTATTTGAAATAGACCACGGCAAAAATAACGTGTTGAAAACATTGTAACAGACAGGGGGAACGAGATGGAAGATATCCGATTAGGGGTTGTGGAGTCTCACTTTGCGGAGCTGATCTGGCAGAATGAGCCGCTGTCATCGAAGGAATTGGTGGCTCTCTGCGAGCGGGAGCTGCACTGGAAAAAGTCCACCACTTACACGGTGCTGAAAAAACTCTGTGAGAAAGGGCTCTTTCGGAATGAGCAGAGTGTGATCACTTCACGGATCTCCAGAGATGAGTTCGATGCGATTCAGAGTGAACAGTTTGTGGAGGAGACGTTCGACGGCTCATTGCCGGCGTTTATCGCGGCCTTCACGAAGCGAAAGGAGCTTTCTGCGGATGAGATTGCGCAGATACGACAGATGATCGATTCCTGTGGGGAGGAATGAGGATGGAAGCGTTATTGATCAACGTATTGAATATGAGCATTGCCGTCAGTTGGCTGTTGCTGGCTGTCATTGTGCTGCGAAAACTGTTAAAGAAGGTGCCGAGACGGCTGCACTGCGTGCTGTGGGCGCTGGTGGCGGTCCGTCTGCTCTGTCCGTTCTCCTTTGAGAGTGGCCTGAGCTTGATTCCGAGTATCGAGACGATTCCGCCGCAGAGTGCATACGTCGGAGATGTGCCAAAGATCGAAAGTGGGATTGACGGAGTGGATAGGAAGGTCAATGATTTTATCGAGAATCACGAATGGATCATTGATTTCAGCACGGAGGGGCAAGGTTTCAGGCGGTCAACCTCGTTATGGTGGATAGGTGTTGTCTGGGTGAGCGGTATGTCCGCGGTGCTCCTTTACGGTGGGATCAGCTATGGACGGCTCAAAAAGCAGGTGGAGGTCTCACTGCCGAAGGATGGATATTATCTCTGTGACGGCATCGAGTCCCCGTTCATTCTGGGTGTGATCCGCCCGAGGATATATTTGCCGTCCACCCTGCCCGACGAACAGATTGCGGGGGTGATGGCTCATGAGCAGGCGCACCTGAAGCGGAGAGATCACTGGTGGAAACCGATGGGATATATTTTGCTGGCCGTGTACTGGTTCCATCCACTGATGTGGATCGGGTATATGCTGTTTTGCCGTGATGTTGAGATGGCCTGCGATGAGCGGGTGGTCGGCGTGATGAGCCCGGAGGAGAGGAAAACGTATTCCGAGACACTGCTTTCCTGCAGTGTTTCACATAATGCGATATTGGCATGTCCGTTGGCCTTCGGTGAGGTCGGCGTCAAGGAGCGGATCAAGGCCGTAGTCAGTCACCGGAAGCCTGGTGCATGGGTGATCGCCGCAGCGTTGGTAATCTGTGCAGGGGTCGCACTGTGTTTTCTCACTGATCCGGTGGGAGATGAAGCGAGAAGGATATATCTTCTGGATGGACACACAGACTGCGAGGGTGTGGATGTTCAGATTGCGAAATGGATATCGGAGTATTATAATCAACCTTATGACATAAAAAGTGGTGAATCGATTGTTGTCATCGACTGGATAAATCGGACCGGGCGGACGATACATTTTGAAAAAGAGTACGGGGTGTATCGCAAAGGACTGTTCGGCCGGGAGAAACAGATTCAGGCCACATTCGCAACGGAAAATAACGAGTTGCTCTTTGACATAGAAGGGACAACGGCGGAGAGAAAAGTTCCGCTGACGGCTTATCTGTCCGCCGAGGGAGAGTATTCGATCCGGTTTACCTTTTATCTGGATGAGGAAGCGGATATCATCTACACCGCGGAATTGAATTTCAGAGTAGGGACGGTAGAGACTGACGGATACACCGAGTGCGACGGGGTGGACGTCCGTGCCAAAGAACTGGTGTTGGAAGGCGAATTCCCATATATAGCGATGGAGTGGGTGAATCTGTCCGGGAAGACCGTTGAATATGGACTGCTCCATGATCTTTATTACCGTAATATTGATGGATCATTGGAAAGGTGTGTCAGAGATCCTGAGATAATGTATGATTTCATTTTACTCAAAACGGCAGGAATAAGCGCACAGATACAGGATCTGTATGGGTGGGATTTTTCCAAGGCCGGAACCTATGTCGTTACGTTTGATTTTAGCTTCGAAGGAGAGCAACCGAGAGAAGAATATAACGGCTATCTGGAATTTACCGTGCCGTAAAAGCAAAAGCGGGGAGAAGACACTGCGTCATCTCCCCGGATGGTGTACCGACTCCCGATAATCCTTCGGCGTCTTTCCGATATACCGCTTAAACAGCTTAGTAAAATAATTTACATCTGGAATGCCGCAGTATTGGGCAATGGTCTGTACCTGCAGAGTGGTTGAGTTGAGCAGCAGGATACCATGCTCAATCCTGCGGCGATTTACGTATTCGGTCAGTGTGGAGCCTGTCTCTTTTTTGAAGAGATTGGACAGGTAGCTGGCGTTGATATTGAGGAGGGCAGCCACTGCGTTGAGACTTAGATCCGCAGTTAGATCGGAGTCGATCCGGGTGATCACCTTCTGTACCAGCAGGGAATATCCCTTCATGGAGTGATTTTTCACCAGCAGACAGTACTTGTGGATCATCTCCTGAAGCAGCTTGTTTGCGCTTTCAATCGAATTGCAGCGGTCGATCTTGTAAGCGAAATCGGTGGATAGCTGATCAATGTGAAGAGGGTGGACAGAGCCCTGCTCTGCAGCTTTGCGGAGCAGAGTGTTGAGGACGATCAGGTAATATTTGGTGTTGGAGATGGAGTCCAGTGCTCTGGTCTGCGTGTGGGCGGGGATGGAGTTGGCGATCAGCATCCGAGCCTTATGGCTTAAGCCTTGAGAAACAGCCTGCATAAATTCATTTTCGATGGCGTAACGGTGCTCTAACGCCTGCATTTCAAACAGTGTGTTTTCCTGCTCAGACAGATTCTCGTGGGTGCGGACCGAAGAAGTATCGGTCATGGTGTTGGATACAAATTCAACGGAAAAGTTTTCCATTCCGCCCCAGATTTTGGACGCAAAGGTGTTGAGGATGACGGTCAGTGAATTGTGATCGGCCAGGTAGGGGACATTATAAAAATACTTCTCGCAGAAAGGAAATACCTGCGGCGGGAGAGCGTTGTGCTCGATCAGCTGCATCAGGTCCGGTTTGCTCAACAGCTCTGTCACGTAGGGACCGATCAGGAAAATAGTGTCTTCTTCCGTGTCAGGAAGCCGAAGACAACTGTAATGACACAAAAAAGGATCGGTAAAGTGATAGATGGTATTTGACTTCATGTGCTGCCGGGCAAAGGTGGTCAGCATCTCGTAATCCTGCGTAAGGCCCAGCAGCTCCCGCAGATGCAGATCGGTACCCCAGTCAATGGCACTGCCGGCGAGGATCATGCTGTAATGAAGATGCATATTCGACAATACATGCTGTAAAAAATCAAACTCTGCCTGATAGAACATAGAGATCTCCTTAAACCGTAAATTCTTTATTTATTATCGTACAATTTTTAGTAAAAATCAACTGCAACTAAAAATAATACGAAAACATACAAAAATTATCCTTGCATAGTATGCCTGTTCTGAATAAAATATAATTAACGTAGTGTGGCCTTGGGGGATTGATGCGGCGACACGGTTATTTTTGTGAGAAAGCGAGGAATTACTTGATGAGAGCAAACAAGAATGTGAGACCTTTCGGTCTGCGGGACAAGCTGGGGTATCTGTTCGGCGATTTTGGTAACGACTTTACGTTTATTCTGTCTACCAGCATTCTGATGAAGTTTTACACTGACGTGATGGGCGTGAGTGCCGGCGTGGTCGGCACGGTGATGATGCTGGCCCGTTTTGTGGATGCGGTTACCGACGTGACCATGGGACGCATCTGCGACCGCAGTAAGGTCACCGCAGCCGGTAAGTTCAAGCCTTGGATTTTGAGAATGTGTATTCCTGTGGCGGCGGCTTCTTTTCTGATGTACCAGAGTGGTTTTGCAGGTATGAGCTACGGATTTAAGGTGGCATATCTGGTGATCACCTACATTCTCTGGGGTTCCGTTTTTTATACTTCCATCAATATCCCTTACGGTTCCATGGCTTCCGCGATTTCCGCAGAGCCCGGTGACCGCCAGTCCCTGTCCACCTTCCGTACCATGGGCGGCATGCTCGCCGGTATGATCGTCGGTGTCGGCCTTCCCATGTTTGCCTATGACAAGGTTACGCTGGCGGACGGTACCGTTCAGGATGTGATCAACGGCGGCAAGGTTACCATAGTTGCAGCTGTATTCTCTGTTTTGGCTGTTGTTTGTTATCTGCTTTGTTACTTCCTGGTTACCGAGCGTGTGGTACCCAAGGAGGATGCAAAGGCGAAGGAAAAGAACTCCGTTGTTCAGATGCTGAAAAATGCAGTGAAGAACCGTGCGCTGATCTCCATCATCGTGGCTTCCATTGTTATGCTGCTGGCTCAGCTGACCATGCAGAACATGGGCTCCTACATTTATCCGGATTACTATAACAACGCTGACGCACAGGGTATCTCCACTATGATGATGATGGTCGGTATGCTGATCGCATCCGCGGTATCCAAGCCTCTGGCGACCAAGTACGGTAAGGCCGAGATTTCCATCGTTTCTAATCTGTTTGCGGCGGCAGTTTGTCTGCTTACCTTCTTTATCCGTCCGGCAAATGTTTGGGTGTATATTGGGCTGCAGGCATTGAACTGGTTGGGCCTCGGAGTGTTTTCCATGGTCTCCTGGGCATTGATCACTGACGTTATCGATTACTCTGAGCTGAAGAACGGTGTGCGCGAGGACGGTTCGGTCTATGCGCTGTACTCCTTTGCCCGCAAGCTGGGTCAGGCGGTGGCGGCAGGTCTTGCAGGCTGGCTGCTGGAGATGATCGGCTACAATAACAACGCGGTGATCGAGGGCGTGAGTCAGACTGAGTATGTGAAGAACGGTATTTTCAACATTTCCACACTGGTACCTGCACTGGGCTTTGCTCTGCTGGCACTGGTTCTGTGGTTCTGGTATCCTCTGCATAAAAAGCAGGTCGACGCAAATGTGGCCGCGCTGAAGGAAAAGCACAGTAAAGAAAATTAATCACTAAATATATATTTAGGAGGAAAAACAAGTGAGAAAAGTAATCAACTTAAACGCAAAATGGGCGTTTACCAAGATGGTGGACGAAGTACCTACCGCCATCTCCACCAGATGGGATTTTGTGAATTTGCCCCATTCCTGGAATGCCATCGACGGACAGGACGGCGACAGCGATTATTATCGCGGAACCTGCTACTACGCAAAGGAGATCGAGAAGATCGATCTGCCCGAGGCAGAGCAGTATTATCTGGAGCTTCGCGGCGCGAACTCCTCCGCAGATGTCTACGTAAACGGAAAGTATCTGGCTCATCACGACGGCGGCTATTCTACCTGGCGTGTGAATGTGACTGACGTTCTGGATTTCAAGAATCTGATCGTCATCGCAGTGGACAATGCCCCCAACGATAAGGTATATCCCCAGGTGGCAGACTTCACCTTCTACGGCGGTCTGTACCGTGATGTAAATCTGATCGCAGTGAACAATTCCCACTTTGATCTGGACTATTACGGAGGTCCCGGTCTGATGGTTACCCCCGAGGTGAAGGGTGCAGACGCATCTGTGGCAGTGGAGGTGTTCGTGACGGGCGCTGTCGAGGGACAGACCCTTACCTACACCGTTAAGGATGCGGAAGGAGCTGTGGTAGCTGAGTGTCAGACTCCCGTATCCGAGACCAAGGTGAGCGTGGAGATCCCTTCCGTTCATCTGTGGCACGGAAGAAAGGATCCTTACCTGTACACCGCAGAGGTTGTTCTGAAGAACGGCGACGAGGTGATCGACGCTGTGTCCACCCGTTTTGGATGCCGTACATATCAGATCGATCCCGAGAAGGGCTTTATCCTGAACGGAGAGAGCTATCCCCTTCGCGGCGTATCCCGCCATCAGGACAGATGGGGCTGCGGAAACGCCCTGCTTCCCGAGCACCACAAGGAAGATATGGAGTTTATCTGCGAGATGGGTGCAAACACCATCCGTCTGGCACATTATCAGCATGATCAGTATTTCTATGACCTGTGCGACGAGTACGGCCAGGTGATCTGGGCGGAGATTCCCTACATCTCCAGACATATGGTTGGCGGCCGCGAGAACACCATCTCCCAGATGAAGGAGCTGATCGTGCAGAATTACAATCATCCCAGTATCGTGGTTTGGGGTCTCTCCAACGAGATTACCATGGATCAGAGCACGACCGACGATCTGGTGGACAACCACAAGGTGCTGAATGAGCTGGTTCATCAGATGGATCCCACCAGACTGACCACCATTGCGGCAGTTTCCATGTGTCCTCTTGACCACCCTTACATCCAGATTCCCGACGTGGTTTCCTACAACCACTATTTCGGCTGGTACGGCGGCGACACCTCCATGAACGGCCCCTGGTTTGACAATTTCCATGCTACTTATCCGAACATCCCCATCGGTGTCAGCGAGTACGGCTGTGAGGCGCTGAACTGGCATACCTCAAACCCCGCACAGGGCGATTACACCGAGGAGTATCAGGCATATTACCATGAGGAGCTGATCAAGCAGCTGTTCACCCGTCCTTACATCTGGGCTACCCATGTGTGGAACATGTACGATTTCGGCGCTGACTCCCGCAACGAGGGCGGCGAGAACGGCCAGAACCACAAGGGCATGATGACCTTTGACCGTAAGTACAAGAAGGACGCGTTCTATGCTTACAAGGCATGGCTGTCCGATGAACCCTTCGTACATCTGGCAGGAAAGCGCTATGTTGACCGTGTTGAGGATGTGACCAAGGTTACCGTATATTCCAACCAGCCTGAGGTAGAGCTGTTTGCAAACGGCGTCAGCCTTGGAAAGCAGACGGCAGAGGATCACTTCTTCTACTTCCAGGTGCCCAACGCAGGCGTGACCAGGCTGGTGGCGGTTGCGGGCGACTGCAGAGACGAGAGCGAGATCCGCAAGGTGGAGAAGTTCAACGAGGCATACCGTCTGGTAGAGAAGGGGGCAGTCCTGAACTGGTTCGACATCGAAGCTCCTGAAGGGTACTTCTCCCTGAATGATAAGCTCAGCGACATCATGAGTTCCCCTGAGGGAAGTGCACTGTTCGGCGCGCTGATGAAGCAGGTGATGGCCGGAGCAGGTGAGGGCAGTATGATGGCCGGAAATGAGGATGCGATGCTTTCTGGCAGCCTGATGCAGATGATGGGCAGCTTCACCGTTCTCAGAATGGTTGGTCTGATGGGCGCTGCTGGCGTGAAGATGACCAAGGAGCAGCTGCTGGCGGTCAATGCACAGCTGAATCAGATCAAGAAGTAAAATTTAACTTAGTTTACATCACCTACCACATAAAAACAGATCTGTCGGGTTTCCCATATGGGGCCTGGCAGATTTGTTTTTATCCAAATATGAAGCAGAACTGGTGGATTATTTATGAGATGGATTAGTTTACGGAAAGGATTATCTCGTTGAAGAAAATGATCAGACGCTGTAAGATTTGAGTGTGAATTCCTGTCTTAATTTATGAACACAAAAGTGATGAGAATCATTTCTGCGGGCGTTTTGTGTGTTTGGCGAGTGCCCGGCAACGAAAAAATGCCGTATCTGCGTTGCGAACAACATCTTGGAACATATGTTCGAAAATGCTTGCAATGTGATAAACTACGTGCTATAATAGAACAAACATTCGATTTGTGGGGCGGGTTAAAATGGAGAGAAGCTATACGTTAGATGAAAAACTGGCGATTTTGTCCGATGCGGCCAAGTATGACGTGGCCTGCACGTCCAGTGGTGTGGACCGGAAAGGAAAGCATGGACATCTGGGCAGTTCGATCTCTGCCGGTATCTGCCACAGCTTCGGGGCGGATGGCAGATGCATCACGCTGCTCAAAATACTGATGACTAATGAGTGTGTGTTTGACTGTAAATACTGTCATAACCGTGCCTCAAACGATGTGCCCAGGGCCACCTTCACCCCGGAGGAGATCTGCACGTTGACCATGGAGTTCTATCGCCGAAATTACATCGAGGGACTGTTCCTAAGCTCCGGTGTGCGAAAAAATCCCACGTCCACCATGGAGCAGATGTTTCAGGCCCTCTATCTGCTGAGAGTAAAGTACGGTTTTCGCGGGTATATCCACGTGAAGGGCGTGCCGGGAGCTGATCCCCAGGTGATTCGGGAGATCGGCTATCTGGCTGACCGGATGAGCGTAAATCTGGAACTGCCCACCGGGGATGGACTGAGACTTCTGGCACCCCATAAAACTCGAAAGACGATCCTCACACCGATGCGGCAGATCCAGCAGGGAATCGCGCAGGAGAGGTTGAGAGTAGGCGTCGGGGAGAAGATGGAGAGAGCCTATCGGATGAAGGAACTGCCGGGGAGTATATTCAATGAAAATAATCTGCGACTGCAGAAGAGGACAGATGAGGCGATTTTGCAGCTTGATGGGAGCGGTGGGACGGAAACGTCGCGGAAGAAGTTCGGGGAAAGTGTGGACTTATGTCCGGATAACCGTGTCAGCATGTCCGGGAGGCTTGACGCCGGATCTGAAGCCGGCGGATGCAGAGCAGATGGCCTGGCAAGCGCCTCCGCCGGCGGTCTTGTTCCCTGGGCGGAGGACCGTGGCCTGTCCTATGTCCCCGCCGGCCAGAGCACCCAGATGATCATCGGTGCCACCGGCGAGACGGACTATCAGATCATGCGGGTGGCGGAGAGCCTGTACCGGCAGTTTGATCTGAAGCGAGTGTTCTTTTCCGGCTACATTCCGGTCAATGAGGATTCGGCACTGCCCGGACTTGACACTCCGGTGCCTTTTTTGCGGGAGCACCGCCTGTATCAGGCGGACTGGCTGCTACGGTTTTATGGTTTTCAGGCCGACGAGCTTCTATCGGAGGACAGGCCGGATTTCAATGTGCTGGTGGATCCCAAGTGTGACTGGGCCCTCAGACATCTGGAGTATTTTCCGGTGGAGGTGAACCGGGCGGATTATGCTCTGTTATTGCGTGTGCCCGGGGTGGGGGTAAAGTCTGCCCGCAGGATCGTTGAGGCCCGCCGGAACGGAAGGCTTGATTTCCCTGATCTGAAGCGGATCGGTGTGGTGTTAAAGCGGGCGGCCTATTTCCTGACCTGTAACGGGCGACAGATGTATCCCATCGCCATCGAGGAGGATGTGCTGACCAGATGCCTCACTGCGGATGAGGGGAAAAAGCGGTGGGAGGTGGAACACCCACAGACTTATCGTCAGTTAAGTCTGTTCGACGATATGCATCTGGCGATGATGCCGACGGTGGAGGATTGCAGCAAAGCTGCCTTCGGGCAGTTCTGAACAGTGACAGATAAGGAGTGGAATTGTAGGAGAAATGGTAGGAACACCGACCCAAAAGACGATAAAAACGGGAGAGGATGGAAAAGGTGATGCAGAGTCAGTTGATCAATAATCAGTGGTCGGATAGCCGTATGGAAAAGCACCGCTTTGTCTGTGCCGATGAGTTCGGCGCGATGATGAGCTGTATCTATGAGGCCTGGCGCTGGGGAAACAGAGGATTTATCGTGGAACTGGCCGTGGAGTCGGAGGATAATTATCAGCTGTTCTGTGTGGAGCATCGGGTGGAGGTGGATGAGGAGCGAGCGGAGAAGGTGATCCGCTCCATTCGCGGCAAAATCTCATACCGGGCGTTGGAGCTGGTTTACCACTGTGCGATGTCGGTAATTCCGGAGAAGCTGGAGGTGATCTACCGGTTTCTCCGGCTGGGGTTTGTGATCGGACCGAGGGTGACGGAAACGCTGACGGAGGAGCCTGTCATGCGGATATTCGAGATATCCAGACGGGTGGGAAACGAGGCTCACCGGTTTAATCAGTTTGTCCGTTTTACCCGGTGGGAGGGGGGCATTTTGTGTTCGGTGATCGAGCCGAAATCAAATGTACTGACGCTGATCGCGCCGAATTTTGCTGAGCGGCTGATCAGCGAGCACTGGATGATCGTGGATAAAAAGCGTAAACTGGCGGTGCTTCACCCGGCGGACAGCCGCTGGTATCTGCGGCAGCTGACCGGAGAAGAGTATGACAGAATTTTAAATTTCGACCGAGATCACGAGGAATATGCGCTGTTGTGGAAAACTTTCTTTCACCATATCGCCATCGAACAGCGAAAAAATCCACAATGTCAGAACAATTTCCTTCCGAAATGGTATAGGGAAAATATGACAGAATTTCGATAGGTGCTATATTGTGCGATTTTCAAAATATAGGTTGATTTTTTGCTGGGTTTTTGTTACAATAGCACATGATGGTGCAAAAAGTCACCAGAATTTACAGAAAAACAGACAACATGAATGTGTCGAGGAGGAAATGTATGAAAGTTTATGAATCTGATCGAATCCGCAACGTGGTATTATTGGGACACGGTGGCTGCGGAAAGACTTCCCTGGTTGAGTCTATGGCCAGCATTACGGGAGTTACCTCACGAATGGGAAAGGTTTCTGACGGAAATACCATCAGTGATTTTGATAAGGAAGAGATTAAGCGTAAATTTTCACTTTCCACCACTGTTGTTCCGATTGAGTGGGACGGTGTGAAGATTAATGTTCTGGACACCCCCGGATATTTCGACTTTGTGGGCGAGGTTGAGGAGGCTGTTTCTGTAGCGGATGCAGCGATCATCGTGGTTAACGGTAAGTCCGGTGTCGAGGTTGGTACTCAGAAGGCATGGGAGCTCTGCGAGAAGATGGGGCTGCCCCGTATGTTCTACGTGACCAACATGGACGATGACAATGCCAGCTTCCGTCAGGTTGTAGAGGACCTGGAGAACATGTACGGAAAGAAGATCGCTCCTTTCCAGATGCCTGTTCGTGAAAATGAGAAGTTTGTCGGCTTCGTTAACGTTGTCAAGATGCAGGGACGTCGTTTTAACGCAGATGGTACCTACACCGAGGACGAGGTTCACGATTATTCCGTAGATTATCTGGAGCAGTACAGAGAGGCGCTGATGGAGGCGGTTGCCGAGACCAGCGAGGAGTACATGGATCGCTATTTTGGCGGAGAAGAGTTTACCTACGATGAGATTTCCATCGCTCTGCGTACCCACGTTATGGACAACGTTATCGTTCCCGTGCTGATGGGATCTTCCGCAAACGGATATGGTACCCGTATGCTGCTGGATGTGATTGAGAAGTATGTATATGCGCCCAACAAGCTGGAGATCTCCGGTGAGGCAGGCGGATTTGAGTTCGAGGCTAACTATGATGACACCAAGCCCATGAGTGCAAAGGTTTGGAAGACCCTGGTTGACCCCTTCATTGGAAAGTATTCCTATGTAAAGGTTTGCTCCGGTGTACTCCGTGCAGGTGCAGACGTGGTTAACGTAAACAAAGAGGCTGACGAGAAGATCGCCAAGCTGTATGTTCTTCGCGGAAAGGAAGCTCTTGAGGTTTCCGAGCTCCGCGCAGGTGATATCGGTGCTATCCCTAAGCTTTCCGTGACCGTTACCGGTGACACGCTGGCAGCTAAGGGCAAGGCTATCGTTTATGAGAAGCCCGAGGTTTCTGTTCCTTACACCTATGTTGCATACCGCGCAAAGAACAAGGGCGACGAGGACAAGATCGCAGGCGCTCTGGCTAAGCTGATGGATGAGGATCTGACCTTAAAGACTGTAAACGACAAGGAAAATCGTCAGACGCTGCTCTACGGTATCGGCGATCAGCAGCTCGAGGTTGTTGTGAGCAAGCTGTTTAACCGTTATAAAGTTGAGATCGAGACCTACGAGCCTAAGGTTGCGTTCCGCGAGACTATCCGCGGTAAGGTTAAGGTTCAGGGTAAGCATAAGAAGCAGTCCGGCGGACATGGCCAGTACGGCGATGTTGTGATGGAGTTCGAGCCCTCCGGCGATCTGGAGACCCCTTACGTATTCGAGGAGAAGATCGTGGGCGGTGTTGTTCCGAAGAACTTCTTCCCCGCAGTTGAGAAGGGTGTTCAGGAATCCGTTCTGAAGGGGCCTTTGGCCGGATATCCCGTAGTTGGTCTGAAGGCTACTCTGGTATTCGGTTCCTACCATGCGGTAGACTCCAACGAGATGTCCTTCAAGATGGCATCCATTCTGGCAGTGAAGAACGCATTTGCTGATCCCGCGTCCAAGCCCGTTCTTCTTGAGCCCATCGTTAATGTAAAGGTTATCGTTCCCGATAAGTATACCGGTGATGTTATGGGTGACATGAACAAGCGCCGTGGCCGCGTTCTCGGTATGAACTCCGACCACAAGGGCCATCAGGTCATCGAGGCAGACGTTCCCATGAAGGAAATGCTGGGCTACTCCACCGACCTTCGTTCCATGACCGGCGGTATCGGAAACTTTGAGTATACCTTCGCACGTTATGAGCAGGCACCCAGTGATGTTCAGGCGAAAGAGATCGCAGCCAGAGCAGGCGCAGAGGACTGATAGCAAATAGTAAATGATAAGCCCCCTGGATGTCTGTGACAGACATTCAGGGGTTTTATGATGAATAAAATGGAATGTACCTCACAAAATCCAATTTTTCTTCGTTTTTTTCGCGATACCCATTTGACAAGAAGGGCAGTATCGCCTTATAATGATACAAGGAATGTTTTGTAATTTCCGAGCAAGATGAGGAAAGTTTATTATTACAAATTCATTTAAATCACAGGAGGATTAAACCAATGGGAAGAAAAATGAAAACCATGGATGGTAACCATGCTGCTGCTCATGCTTCATACGCATACACTGACGTGGCTGCCATCTATCCCATCACCCCTTCATCTGTTATGGCTGAGGCTACTGATGAGTGGGCAACTCAGGGCAGACTGAATATTTTCGGTCAGACCGTAAAGGTAGCAGAGATGCAGTCTGAGGCTGGTGCAGCTGGTACTGTACACGGCTCTCTGGCAGCTGGTGCTCTGACCACTACCTACACCGCATCTCAGGGCTTACTGCTGATGATCCCCAACCTGTACAAGGTTGCCGGTGAGCAGCTCCCTGGCGTATTCAACGTATCCGCACGTGCACTGGCTAGCCATGCACTGTCTATTTTCGGCGATCACTCCGACGTATATGCATGCCGTCAGACCGGTTGTGCTATGCTCTGTGAGTCCAGCGTACAGGAGGTTATGGACCTTACCCCCGTTGCACACTGTGCAGCAATCAAGGGCCGTCTTCCTTTCATCAACTTCTTCGACGGTTTCCGTACTTCCCACGAGATCCAGAAGATCGAGACCTGGGATTACGCAGATCTTGACGAGATGGTTGATCATGAGGCGATCGACGCTTTCAGAAGAAACGCGCTGAACCCTAACCATCCTTGCCAGAGAGGTTCTGCACAGAACGCAGATATCTTCTTCCAGGCAAGAGAGGCTTGCAACCCTTACTACAATGCTTTGCCTGCTATTGTACAGGAGTACATGGACAAGGTTAACGCAAAGATCGGTACCGACTATAAGCTGTTCAACTACTATGGTGCTGCAGACGCTGAGCATGTTATCATCGCTATGGGTTCTGTATGTGATACCATCGAGGAGACCATCGATTACCTGGTAGCTGCTGGACAGAAGGTTGGTGTTGTAAAGGTACGTCTGTACAGACCTTTCTGTGCATCCGCACTGATCGATGCTATCCCCGAGTCTGTAAAGCAGATCTCCGTACTTGACAGAACCAAGGAGCCCGGCGCTATGGGCGAGCCTCTGTATCTGGACGTTGTAGCAGCTCTGAAGGGCTCTAAGTTCGATGCAGTTCCCGTATTCACCGGTCGCTACGGTCTTGGTTCCAAGGATACTACCCCTGCACAGATCGTTGCAGTATTCAATAATACCGAGAAGAAGGTATTTACCGTTGGTATCGTTGATGATGTGACCAATCTGTCCCTGGAGGTTGGCCCCGCACTGAACACCGCTCCTGAGACTACCATCAGCTGTAAGTTCTGGGGTCTGGGTGCTGACGGTACTGTTGGTGCTAACAAGAACTCTATTAAGATCATCGGTGATAACACTGATATGTATGCTCAGGCATACTTTGATTATGACTCCAAGAAGTCCGGTGGTGTGACCATTTCTCACCTGCGTTTTGGTAAGGATCCCATCAAGTCCACCTACCTGATTTCCAAGGCAAACTTCGTAGCTTGCCACAACCCTGCATACCTGAACAAGTACAACATGGTACAGGATCTGAAGGATGGCGGTACCTTCCTGCTGAACTGTCCTTGGGATATGGCTGGTCTTGAGGAGCATCTGCCCGGACAGGCTAAGCGCTATATCGCAGAGCACGGCATCAAGGTTTACACCATCGACGGTATCAAGATCGGTAAGGAGATCGGTCTGGGCGGCCGTATCAACACCATTCTGCAGTCCGCATTCTTCAAGCTGGCTAACATCATCCCCGAGGAGCGCGCTATCGAGCTCATGAAGGCAGCTGCTAAGGCTTCCTACGGCAAGAAGGGTGATGCGATCGTTCAGATGAACTACGACGCTATCGAGCGCGGTGCTAAGGACGTTGTTGAGATTCAGGTTCCTGAGAGCTGGAAGAACGCAGAGGATACCCATATCGGTGCTATTCCTCCCGCAGGTGACAGCGATGTTGAGAAGTTCGTAAAGAACATCCAGCAGCATGTAAACGCTCAGGAGGGTAACAAGCTCCCTGTTTCCGCATTTACCGATTATGTAGACGGTACCACTCCTTCCGGTTCCGCTGCATTCGAGAAGCGCGGTGTTGCAGTTGATATTCCTGTATGGAATCCTGAAAACTGTATCCAGTGTAACTTCTGTGCATATGTTTGTCCTCATGCAACCATCCGTCCTGTCGCTATGACTGAGGAGGAGGCAAAGGCAGCACCTGCATCCCAGAAGGTTATTCCTATGACCGGTATGCCCGGATACTACTTCGCAATGACCGTTGATGCTCTCGACTGTCTTGGTTGTGGATCCTGTGCAGTTGTCTGCCCTGGCAAGAAGGGTAACAAGGCACTGACCATGGCTAACATGGAAGCAAACATCGACGTACAGGAAGGCTTTGAGTACGGCCTGAAGCTGCCCAAGAAGCCCGAGGTTATTGCTAAGTTCAAAGAGAACACCGTTAAGGGTTCCCAGTTCAAGCAGCCTCTGCTTGAGTTCTCCGGAGCTTGCGCAGGTTGTGGTGAGACCCCTTACGCTAAGCTGATCACCCAGCTGTTCGGTGACAGAATGTATATCGCAAACGCAACCGGTTGCTCCTCCATCTGGGGTAACTCTTCACCTTCCACTCCTTACACCAAGAACGAGAAGGGTCAGGGTCCTGCATGGTCCAACTCCCTGTTCGAGGATGCTGCAGAGTTCGGTTACGGTATGAACCTGGCTCAGCAGGCTCTGAGAAACGGTCTGAAGAAGAAGGTTGAGGATGTTGTTGCGAACAGCGACAATGAAGCTGTTAAGGCAGCTGGCCAGGAATGGCTGGATACCTACAGCGTAGGTGCTCTGAATGGCAACGCAACCGATAAGCTGGTAGCAGCTCTTGAGGAGTGCGGATGCGAGAAGGCACAGGCTATCCTGAAGGATAAGGATTTCCTGGCAAAGAAGAGCCAGTGGATCTTCGGTGGTGACGGTTGGGCATACGACATCGGCTTCGGCGGTGTTGACCATGTTCTGGCTAGCGGCCATGACGTAAACATCATGGTATTTGATACCGAGGTTTACTCCAATACCGGTGGACAGGCTTCCAAGGCAACTCCTACCGGCGCAGTTGCTCAGTTCGCAGCTGGCGGTAAAGAGACCAAGAAGAAAGACCTGGCTGCTATCGCAATGAGCTACGGCTATGTATACGTTGCTCAGATCGCTATGGGTGCTGATTACAACCAGTGCGTAAAGGCTATCGCTGAGGCTGAGGCATATCCCGGACCTTCACTGATCATCGCTTACGCTCCTTGTATCAACCATGGTATCAAGGCTGGTATGGCTAAGGCACAGCTTGAGGAGAAGGCAGCAGTTGAGGCTGGTTACTGGCACAACTTCCGCTTCAACCCTGCTCTGGCTAAGGAAGGCAAGGCTGCATTCAGCCTTGACAGCAAGGCTCCTACCGGAGATTACCAGGCATTCCTTAACGGCGAGGTTCGTTACAACGCTCTGAAGCGTGCAAACGCTGAGCGTGCAGAGAAGCTGTTCGCTATCTCCGAGCAGAATGCAAAGGATAAGTACGCTCATCTGCAGAAGCTGGTTAAGCTGTACGGCGTAGAGGAGTAATTCTCAGATACACCAAAACACACAGTATGTAAATACTGAATCATAAAATGAGGGCCGCCCGAATCGCAGAAATGCGTTTCGGGCGGTCTTTTATGGGCTCTTTGTCAAGAGTTGGGGTAAAATATTTTCGAGGCATGGGGTTATTCCGACTCTTTGTCAAGAGTTGGGGCAAGAGTTTTTGTGATGACAGAAAGATAGATGAAGAATGGGATTGTGATAAGGTGGTCAAAATTTCAGGATTTCTGTCGGGTGTTTCGGAATGAAAAATATGACGTATAAAAGCATGTAAAAAACCGCAGGATTCGGGGCTTTCCGTCCTGCGGTTTTATTATGGTAAACGATATATTATGTACAGAAAGTGTTATCAGAAATATCTCTTTACGCCATCCTCAGACTCAATGGCAGAACCGAAAGCACCAGAATCATCGGAAACTTCTTCGTTTTCTTCTTCGACTGCTGCAGCGGCAGCCGCCTCGGCATCGCGCATCTCGATCTCATCGATGGTTGAGAAGGAGTCATCATCCGCTGTTTGCGTATCCTCTGGAATATAGCGCTTGAAAATCCGCTTGAATATCAAGCTGTTGACGAAGGTGAAGATCGCAGGAAGGAACATGATCAGGAAACTATAGTACATCGCAGCAAATACGATTACCACATCGGCAATGATCATCAGGATGGTGTAGCCCAGATGACGAAGGCTCAACAGTAAAGCGCTTTTGATTGCCTGCTTAAAGGTACAGTAAAATTTGGAAAGGTACGGGAACAGATAAAGAAGAGTGAACACATACATCAGGGAAACACTGGCAAATATCACAATGGCGACATTTGCAAAGGTAGTGTCCATCTGACGATAAATCAAAATATCCACAACCAGGAAAATACCCACGCCCAGGAAGGTGAGCCAGAGCAGAGTGGCCTGTTTGAAATTTTGCTTGAATGAGTGGAAGAAATCCTTCGTCACATAGGTATCCTTGCCGTCGAGAATTTTCAGCGAGGTGTAGTAGAAAGCGGTGGTCGATGCACCGATTGTGAAGACTGGTATACTGCAGACGGTCCAAATGAGACTGAGAATAATGTAGTCGGTCACATGACTAAGAAAAACCATGACTTTATTGTCGGGATTGAATAAGTTACCCATGAAAAACCTCCGTATGTAAAATAATCATAATTGCATATAAATACTATTATAATGCGAAAAGAGCAGAATAGCAATAAAAATTCTGTGAAATTCTTTTCCTGGTTGTTAAAATCTTTCCTTGATATACTCCGGGGTCAAAATGTACTCACAAAAACTTTGGTAAAAAATACTTGATGAAAGTAAATATTCATTATATACTTATAAAGAATATGATAATTTGGTGAAAAAAATAAAATTTTAATGATAAATGGAAAAAGAGAGGGATTTGAGATGAAAATCAAGCTTGCGATTCTGGACCAGGATATCAATTACTTAAATCGGATCGTCGCTGTGTTCAGTACAAAATATGCGGATAAGCTGGAGGTATACTCGTTTACCGATGTGGATATGGCGCTGGCAACCATTGACTCTGCCAGAGTGGACGTGTTTTTGGCAGATGAGCGGTACGAGATCCCGGCAAAACAGCTCCCTTCCCGCTGCGGATTTGCCTATTTTGTGGAGGACCTGGGACTGGAGTCTTTCCGGGGACAGGCGGCCGTGTGTAAATATCAGCGTGCGGACTTGATTTATAATCATGTGTTAAATCTCTATTCGGAAAAGGCGGAAGGCGTGTCTGCAGGGGGCGGAAACGGCGACGCAAAGGTGATCTGGTTCTGCTCGGCCGGCGGCGGCTGCGGCAGCTCCACCATGGCGGCATCAGCGGCGATTGTATTTGCGAAAGAGGGAAAGCGTGCATTGTATCTGAATCTTGATGTGTTCGGAGATGCGGGCTGCTATTTTGACGGCGTTGGCCAGTTTGACTTCAGTGATGTGATCTACGCGGTGAAGAGTAAAAAGAGCACCGTGGGGATGAAGCTGGAGAGTGCGCTGCGTCAGGATATGGCGACCGGTGTTTATTTCTATGCGGCGACCCAGCTGGCACTGGATATGACCGAGCTGAATCATGAGGATGTGCAGCTTCTGGTGTCTACACTGCAGAAGAGTGGTCTGTTTGATGTGATCGTTCTGGACAGACAGTTTGATCTGGATGCGGTGAGCCGATATCTCTGGGGAGCAGTTCATTCGGTTGTTGCGGTAAATGACGGATCAGAGATCGGAAATAACAAATTTGTCAAGGCATATCAGGCAATGAAGGTACTGTCAGAGCAGAATGATGTGCATAGATTGGATAAGCTGCAGCTGCTGTACAATAAATTCAGCAACAAGACCGGACAGACTCTGGAGGGCTTGGATATCACGATGCTGGGAGGTATTCCCAGATACGAGCATGCGTCGGTAGCCCAGATCGTGCAGCAGGTTTCCGGCATGGGCATATTTAAGCGCCTGCTGTAATGCTGCGGGCGATCCGCGGCGGAAAAAGCAAAAAACGGACAGATAAAGACAGACGATTTCGGAGGATGTTATGGATTCAAAGCAGGAGCAGAACTTAATTGCTGAGATAAAGCAGTATGTTTCGGAAAATTTCCAGCTGAGCGGTTTGTCCGATGAGGAGCTGGAGGCAAAGATCGAGGAGACCGTGGCGGCCAAAACCAGAGGGATGTATCTGCCGATTGAGCAGAGGCTTTCCATTGCACAGCAGGTGTACAGCTCGATCCGTGGATTTGGCATATTGGATTCGATCATGAGCGACGATTCGATCACAGAGGTCATGATCAACGGTCATAAAACCATCTTCATCGAGAAAAACGGTAAGCTGATGAAGCTGGACAAGGAATTTGAAAACGAGCGTAAGCTGGAGGATATCATTCAGCGAATTGTTGGTTTGGCCGGACGTGAGGTGACTCAGGCAAATCCCATCTGTGATACCCGCCTTCCCGACGGATCACGTGTCAATGTGGTGTTGCCGCCCATTGCGCTGTGCGGTCCCACTGTGACGATCCGTAAGTTCTCCAAGGATCCGATGACCATCGAAAAGCTGATCGGATATGGCTCGTTGACGCAGGACATTGCGGATAAGCTGGAGCTGTTGGTCAAGGCCAAGTACAATATTTTTATCTGCGGAGGTACCGGTTCAGGTAAGACTACCTTCCTGAATGCGCTGTCCAACTATATTCCCAAGTCGGAGCGTGTCATCACCATCGAGGATTCCGCCGAGCTGCAGATCAAGGGGATTGACAACCTGGTCAGCCTTGAGACCCGTAATGCAAATGCATCCGGTGCAGGTGAGATTACGATCCGCGATCTGATCAAGTCTTCCCTGCGTATGCGCCCCGAGCGAATCGTAGTCGGTGAGGTCCGCGGAGGAGAGGCGCTGGATATGCTTCAGGCCATGAATACCGGTCACGATGGATCCCTGTCCACCGGTCATGCCAACTCCACCGAGGATATGCTGAGTCGTCTGGAAACCATGGTACTGCAGGGAGCCAACGGACTCCCTCTGGAGGCGATCCGTCAGCAGATTGCTTCGGCGGTGGATATCATTATTCACCTGTCCAGACTGAGAGACCATTCCCGAAAGACCATGGAGATCTGTGAGGTTCTGGGATATGAGGATGGAAAGATCCAGTTAAATCCCCTCTATCGGTTTGAGGAGGATGAGTTCAGCACACTGGAGAAGGTCAGCGGTAAACTGGTCAGAACCGAGAATCCTTTACAAAATACACTTAAACTGCAGTTGGCAGGAATTAAGACGGAGATATAAGAGGTAGCGTATGGGGCTGTTTAATAAGAATAAGAAAGAAGAGTATGTGCCGAAGACCGGTATTCTCGGAAATGCGGACGATTACAGCGTTTACGAGATGAAACCGGTGGAAAAAATCCTGTATTTCGTCCTGGCGGCAGTCGTGGGCGCGGTGGTCGGAAACATTTTTTATGAAAATATGATCTTATCTGGGATCGCTGCACTGATCTGCGGATTCGTGTTTGTGCCGGTCAGAAAAAAGCAGATCATCGCCAAGCGGCAGCAGAAGCTTCTTCTGCAGTTTAAGGATATGCTGGATTCCCTGTCCACCTCCATCGGTGCAGGTTCCAATGTACATGATGCGTTTGCCTCCGCAGCGCATGATATGGAGATGCAGTATACGGCAGACAGTGACATTTACCGTGAGCTGAAGATCATTCTGGCAGGTATGGCGAACAATATCAATATTGAGGAGCTGCTGCTGGATTTCGGCGACAGAAGTCAGCAGCCGGACATCATCAGTTTTGCAAATGTATTTGATACCTGTTACCGCAAGGGCGGAAATATCCGCGACGTACTGAAAAATACTTACCGAATCCTCTGTGACAAGATTGATATTTCTCTGGAGATCAAGACGATGGTTTCTTCCAAAACCAGTGAGCAGAATATTATGCTGGTCATGCCGGTAATCTTTGTCTATCTGCTGAAGCAGATGGGCAGCGATGTGATCAATCTTACCTCGTCCACCGGCCGGACATCCACTACAATCGCGGTGCTGATGTTTGCGGCGGCGTACTGGCTGAGCAAGAAGATTCTGAACATTAAGATATGAGGTGAGCGGGATGGATGGATTATTATTGATGGCTGTCATGGCAGTTGATACGCTGCTGACCGTGGTTTTTCTGTTGTTTTTGATGAAGGGTGCCCGCTATAAGCAGATGATTGCCCCCTTAAACAGTCCGGTGAAGGATCTGTTTGTGGTCGGATTCGTGGCTCTTGATCTGGTTCACTATAATTACCGCAGTAAATACGCTAAGCGTATGATACATAATTCCGCGATTGTCCACGGAGAAAAGTACGGAGAGTACTATTTCCGCGTCAACATGGCACAGAAAGTGTCCATGGCATGGTTTACGCTGATCGTTGGTCTGTTTGTCACTGCACTGCTGGAGATGCCTGCGCTGAGCATTCTGGCCGTAGCGGCGGCAGCGGCGATCGCCTATTACTATGAGACCACCATTATGGACGAGATCAATGCCAGGAAGGATGATATCGCCGCAGAGTATCCCGAGGTGACCTCCAAGCTGGCACTGCTGGTAAATGCCGGTATGATCACCCGCGAGGCCTGGGCGAAGATCGCAGCCACCGGAGAGGGAGTGATCTACACCGAGATGCAGAGAGCGGTCCTGGAGATGCAGAACGGTGTCTCCGAGATGGAGGCCTATCTGGACTTTGCACAGCGTTGCAATTCCGAGGCTGTGACCAAGTTCATCTCCGCGCTGGCACAGAACCTGAGCAAGGGAAATAAAGAGCTGGTCGTGCTGCTTCGCCAGTTCTCCGATGAGGCGTGGAATGAGAAGAAGCAGAGAGCGAGACAGAAGGGCGAGGAGGCATCCAGCAAGCTTCTGTTGCCTATCACGCTGATGTTTGCCGGTATCCTGGTAATGATCTGTGTCCCGGTATTCACAAACCTCTCATTCTAAAGTGGCTTTCCCGCCGGTGTTGCGGGGCAGAAAAAGTATGTACAGTGCGTTTCCGGGCGTGGGTATCCCCGGTTCGAAAACAGCATTTGTATATAAATGAAGAGCATCAATTTCAAATAAGGGAAAGGAGATAAGATTATGAGAAAGTTGAGCGTGGCTGCATATGTCAGATTCATGAATCTGAAGGACAGACTGCTGAATGAAGAGAGAGGCGGCGGTGAAATCGTTGCTGCAGTTATTCTGGTAGCGCTGGCTGTCGTTCTCGGTGTATTCTTCAGAGAGCAGATCGTTGGTATTATCCAGGGTATTTTTGACGGCGTTGATACCAGCACCATCAATGAGACCATCAGCTGATGTGTGAACAAAACTGACTTTAAGGGAGGTCTGGCGACAGACCTCCCGGAAAAGGTGATGTTATGACTTTTTGGAAAAAGTTAACGAGCGAGGATCAGGGAGCGGCAACGATCGTGGAATATTCCATTATTTTGCCGATCTGTCTGTTTATTATATTGTTTTTGTTTATGACGGGATTCTTTCTGCATCAGGCATCTGTTCTGGATGCTGCGGCAGAGCGGGGGATCATCATCGCGCAAAAGATTTACTCAGACCCAAACGCTGAGAAAGTGATTAATTTCAGCGAGACGACCAACGGGAAGACTGTCGGCTACCGAAAGAAAAGTGCGACCATAAATTCATCCAATTTTACCAGCGACCCTTATCGCTATTGGGATAATAAATACAACAGCAATTCCATCAAATCGAATATTGAGAAGAAGGTCAAGGCGGTGATTGAATCGTCACAGCTGTTGGTCTCCGATCAGTATCTGAGCAAACCCAGAGTGACTTACAACGGTGTTTCCGGTATCTTCTTTAAGACCGCGTCGGTAGAGATCACACAGTCGTTCAGCCTGTTTCCCAGTTTGACGAATCTGTTTGGTCTGGAGCCGACGATCACGCTGAGAGGCTATGCCTCCATGAAGATCGACAGCCAGACAGAGTTTATCCGAAATGTGGATTTTGTCTGCGATATACTGGATCGCTTCAAGGTGGGCGAGTATATCAAGCAGATTCAGGTGGTATTCAGTAAAATATCAGACTTCTTTACCAATTGACAAGAGAGGGTACAGGGATGAAGTTTTTTTATCGACATCGGGGATCGGTCTCCATCTTTCTGGCGATTATTTTGCTGCCGATGATGACGCTGTCCGGCCTTTTGGTGGACGCGGCGAATTTAAATATGTCCAAGGCTGTGGTGGAGAGTGCCGGCGAGATGGCGGCACAGTCTGCGCTGGCGACCTACGATACCGTACTGGAGGATGTGTACGGTCTGTTTGCCATGTCCCAGTCAAACGAGGAACTGCAGGAAAATGTGGCCCAGTATTTCGAGGATACCCTTTCCGCGGCAGGACTTCTTGATTCCAGCGCGGATTATCAGAGCCAGCTGCTGACTCAGGCGCAGGGCTATGTCAATGAGATCATGAACACGGTGACGGCGGAGGATGTCAGCGATAACTTTCTCAATGTGTCGGTGGACAATGTGAAGGTTACTCAGGTAGCGGGCAGTGAACTGTCCAACCCCGCCATCCTGAAAAATCAGATCGTGGAATTTATGAAATATCGCGGTGTTGCCGAGGTGGGCATGGACCTTCTCGGTACCCTTAACGCGTTCAAATCCATCAATGATAAGTCTAAAGTGGCAGATAAGAAGGCCGAGGTCGATAAGGCGATCAGCAATCTGGGCGATGCCTCATCGGCGTTTTATGAGGCACTGGTGACGTTAGATAAGGAAATTGCGAAGATTCAGAAAGAATTGAAAGAATTAGATTGGGCGACCGCTGAGAAAAAAATGAAGTCAGCTCATGAGACGATTATTACTTATCTGATAGATGCAGCCGAGATCAAGCTTGACCACAAGATGACCCATTCATCAGCCGATTCTTTCGCCATCGCAAATCCTGGAAAGACCTCTGATGTCGCTCTTGAGGATGCGATTGCATCTCTGAATACAGAGCTTACCACGGTGTTCGGAGCTGATCCGGATGAAATCAGCGGAATCAGTGGTATTGAGATGATGCAGACGTATCTGGATGTGGAGGAGAAGGCGGTCAACATCGAGTCTGCGTTTGACGCGCTGAACAATTATATGCCTAAGCTTTGTTCAGTATTTGTCTGCTGGCAGAACATGAATATGGCTTCTGACCCTGAGCGGGGGGAGGATGAGGCAGAGTCGGATTACAATAAGCGGATTGAGGAGCTTCACGCCTCCAGAGATGCGGCTGAGTCAGATGCGCTAGATAAATTCGGCAAGGTTTGGCCGATCATTGATGCCTATCAGACATTTTATGATACCTATCAGACCCGCCTGGAGAATGCCCGCAAAAGTGCCGGAAAGGATCTGACCGCGGCATATAACGAACTGAAACCGCTGTACGATGCGATCAATGCCCTTCTGGAGAAGGAAGTGGATACCAAGTGGTATAAGTTCTGGGATCACACCAACTTTATCGATGATGTGGTTAAGCTGGGCGAGAAGGTGATCTCGGATATCAGCGGCGTGAAGACCGCAAACAAGAACCTGAACACGCAGGTGGAAACCTACGCGAAAAATCAGTCCAAGGACGAGTATTATGAGATTATGTCCAGCGAGACCTCCAAGAATAGCTCCACCTTTAACACAAAGGATGTTCAGGAGGTTATTGATCAGGTAAAGGCGATCAAGAGCTTTTTGGCAGATTCGGACGGACTGAAATCCAGACTTTCCGGTACGGTTTACGGGAAGACATTTCTCGATGTGGCGACAAAGAGCTGGAAGACGGACAATGCCAAGTGCGGCAAGCATTACGGCGATGCGGCGAAAAAGCTGCTCAAGGGCGACAGCTTCAGCGTCAGCAAGTCGGATTCTTACTATAAGAGTCATGTGAAGGTAAATCTGCAGGAAAAGAAGATGACATCCTCCGTATACCTGAAGCAGATCGCGGAGCGTTTTACGATCGATGATGTTACGATCGGAGTTCCCTCTTTCTATCTCTATTTGATCTCCACCTACGGCGGAAAGGGAAATGAGGAGGATGACACCGATTCCAATTTGACCGGAAGTGCAAAGGATCTGAATAAGGACGGTAAAGATGCAGCGAATGAGAGCGCTGATCTGAAGTATGATGCCAGCATTTTTGATACGCTGGAAAGTACCACCAAGGCAACGAAAAAGAACAGTATCGGCAGCGTTGACGATGAGGATCAGACCGGCATCATCAAGCAGATGCAGAGTATGATCAGTCTGGTGCAGGGTCTGCTGGGTGTGCTGGATAACGGCCTTGAGGGTGCCAGAGACAATCTGTTTGTCACGGAGTATATATATGAGAATTTCTCCAACTATTCTTTCTGCATGGAAAAGAGTGAGGAGTACGACAAAGAACATTTTACCATGACCAATGTGGCCATCAGCACAGCAAACAATCCTCTTTACGGCTGTGAGGTGGAGTACATCCTTTACGGACAGAAGGGAATCCCGGCAAAAGTTCAAGAGAATTTTCCTGTGCCGAACGTGGATGCCGGTCCTCAGGAAAATATTAAACTGGTCAAAGGTAACATTTTTGCGATCCGTTTCGTCTGCAATACGATCTACGCGCTGACTGCGGGAGACATCGATGCGCAGACACTGCCGCCGGCATTGGCGATCCAGGCAGCTACCCTGGGCGTGTTCCCTTATCAGGTGGCACAGGTGGTGTTTAAGCTCTGTCTGGCCATGGCCGAGACGGTGTACGATTTGAACGAGATCATGAAGGGTGAGAAGGTTGCCCTGATCAAAAATTCCCAGACCTGGACCTTCAGCGTCAACGGTATGATCAACGCGGTGAAGGAGGAGGCGGTGGATGCGGTTGCCGAGGGCGCGACTGATATAGCGAAAAGAGCCATCGATACTCTGAGCGGAAAGATGCAGGAGTTTGTCAACAGTACAGTGGATATGGCGGCCAGCGAGGTGACTGCGCTGGCAGAGGATATCACATCCGGAGTGACCTCGTCACTTAAGGGTATGCTAAATGACGCGATCAGTGCCATGGCCCAGACATTGACGGACGAAGTGGAAAAGATTTATGCGGAGATTTTCACCGCAGCAGGAAGTCTTAAGCTGGATGAGGCTGCTATCAAAGAACGACTGACCTCGGCGTTGAATACTTATCTGGACAATGCAAAAGGTACCGGAGCTTATTCCGACGAAGTGATCACTTTCCTCCAGGGTCAAATGCCGACGATCGTGGATAAGGTCATGACCGCTAAGCCAAAGGCGGGTGGAAAGAGCCTGAGTGAGTATCTGGCAATGTACAATAGCCAGTTACAGAAGGTGATGGATGGAACCAAGGATTCTATTGAGGTCACCTCAAAAGATTTCACCAATTTGCTCAATTGTGTGACAAATGGTATTACCGTATATCTGGATGAGGCGGCTGATACGATTACCGGCACAGTGAAGACTTGGGTTACAGGGCTCAGTGATGAGATCTCCGGCGAGATCAATGGTTTTATCGAGAAGCAGGAAGAGGAACTGAAGAACGCTTCCGGTCAGGCCATCGAAAATGTAAAGGCGAAGGTAAACGAGACACTGGAGTCCTACTTCCCGGATGCTGCGGGAGATATCTCCGTTGACGGAAAGAGCGCGGATTCTTCCGGTATGGCTTCCATGTTCACCTTTGGCTATCAGGATTATCTGAGACTGTTCCTGTTTTTGGAGCTGTCCGGAAAGAATTCCAACAATGTGGTCAAGCGTATCGGCGATGTGATCACCATCAATATCAAGACCGATGGCGGACTGAGCGCATACTATGCGTCTGCGGGTATCGACGGACATCCGGCGAAGAGCACCTTCTCCATGAGTAAGGCCTACACTTATGTGAGCATTTCTGCCGATGTGGAGATCAAGCCCCTGCTTCTGTCTCAGGAGCTCTTTACCAAGGGGGCGGACATCGATCCTTCCGACAGCCTGTGGTCCTATACCTACGGTACCATAGCCGGATATTGATGATTTCGGGGGAAGTACCCCCTGGCCAACGACGGTAGTAACCGTACATAAATTGAACAGGGTTCGGAGGAACACCGTGAAACGATTAAGAAAAGAAAACGGGGAGAGAGGATCTGTCACCATAGAGGCCTCGATCTCGATGATCTGCTTTACCTTTCTGATCATCAGCTTACTGTTGTTTATTAATGTGGGGCGTGCGCAGATGGCGATCCAGACGGCGATCAACAAGAGCGCACAGGAAATTTCCCAGTATATGTACTTATATAAAGTGTCCGGATTGTATGATCTGGATGTGTCCATACAGGCCTCCGGTCAGGATGCGTCGGAGAAGATGAGCCAGGCCATGACCAGTCTGGACAGCGTGGTGGCCGGCTACGAGGTCGTGGCGGGGGACATCGCCAATGGCGGTGCGACTACGGCTGACGGGTCTGCCTCAAATATGGACGGCTATGTGGAGCAGATAAAGACCATTGTGTCGGATACTCAGTCGGCCAATGCAAATTTGAAGACCCAGAGCGGTGAAATCAAAAAGATTATCAACGAGGTTAAGGATAATCCGGCTGCATTCTTAAAGAGTCTGGCAGCGTTGGGGGTCAGCAAGGTCATGGATGAGGCGAAGTCCTTTCTGGTTGGCTCGATTCTTGGTGCGGCATTGACCGAGAATTATCTGGAGCAGGATCATGTGACGGCGGACCAGCGACTGCGCACCATGAATGTGGTGGATGGTATCGACGGTCTGGATTTCAGCCAGTCATCCATTTTCTCCCGGACAGCCGGTTCGGCGGGCAAGGAGAGGGACATCAATCTGGTGGTTACCTATAAGGTGCGCGTGTTTACTCTCTTTTCCAAGGAGTTTTCTGTCCAGTTTGCCCAGAGTGCCTCTGTGCAGGCATGGCTGGGAGGAGACGCGGAGATATCCGTGTTAAAGCAGGCGGTGCAGGCACTGGAGTCCTCATCAGCGGCGGAGGAGTCTTCACCGGAGTCCGAGCCTTCCACCGACGAGTCTCAGCCCGAGTCTGAGCCCTCCACTGAGGAGAGTCAGCCTGAGTCTTCGGCGGAAGAATCTACCGAGGAGAGTTCGCCGGAGGAGTCCAGCGAGGAATTGCCGGAGGAAACCACAGAGGAAGAGTGGGATCCTAAAAGGGCAGTGGAGAAGGAAGTGGCGTTCCAGCTTGAACGTGGAATGTTTGAGGTGGATACACCGTTTGCAAGCTATTACTTCCCCAGACTGGATGAGTACGTTTGGGTGACGGGAGTCGATATGAGGACGGATGCCTATAAGAGCGAAAATGGAGGAGCACTTCAGCTGCAGACACTCGTAACGAAAATGTTGTCCACCATGGTAAGTCAGATCACCGGAAACAGAGTGGTCACCAGTCCGGAGGACGAGGAGGCATTTGCTCTGGTGACTGAAAATACCCGATTCAGAATAACGATTGTTGTGCCTAAGGGTACCGGAACTCCTTCTTATGTCAAGGATGTGGAAAATTTTGTTCTCATTAGTTTTGGAATCCGCTGCGATTTTGACATCGTTGAGGAGAGAGATGAATAGCAATAACCCTAAGGAGTGAACTCATGGTTTACGTTCTGTTTTTTCTGGCCGCAGCGGTTTTTACCCTGCCGGTCATTTGGATGAACAATAATGAACTGATCATGGCAGAAAAAGGATGGGAGGCCAGGATCCGGTGCATGCTCAAGCCGAGAAAGAATCTGATTGCGTCAGCGATTCTCGGTGTCGGTGCGGGAACCGGCCTGGCAGTGATCTCCTATCTGGTCTACGATGATACGTTTTTGTACACGCTGAAGCTTCTGTTCGTGTATGTCTGGCTGATCTCCATCGCCTATATTGACGGAAAGACTCAGCGGATCCCGAACAAATGGATCCTGTACGGGATGGCGGCCTGGGTAGTCTTTTATGTGATCGAAGGCCTGATGGGGTTCGGCTGGATGCCTCTTTTGGGCCAGGCGCTTTTGGGCGTGCTGATGGGCGGAGGTGTATTCCTGATCAGCGCGGTGGTATCCAAAGGCGGCATGGGCATGGGAGACGTGAAGCTGTACACTGTGCTTGGTCTGATGGTTGGATGGCAGGGAGTATTTAATCTGATCCTGATCTCGCTGGTCGGATCGGTGGTTTACGGGCTGGTGATGATCGCATCCCAAAAGATGGATCGGAAATCATTGATTCCGATGGGACCGTTCACCTATATTGCAATGATCGTTGCAATTTTATTGGGAATATAGAGGAGGAGACAGATGAAAAAATTACTTATCATCGTCGGTATGATTTTAATGTTGGTGATCGGTTGGGTCATGGCACTTTCCAATGCGATGCCGTCAGCCGAGAACAGTGCCCAGGTGGAGAGTTATATCCGGTTTGCGGATGAGCAGAGGGCATTGGGGGCATACGGCTCTGCGATCAATTATTATAAGGCGGCAGTCAAGCAGGAGGATACGGCAGCGCACCGTCATCTGCTGGCGGATACCTATCTTGAGGCAGGCCTGATAGAGTCCTACCAGGAGGAGCTGGAAACGATTGTTTCCGTTCATCCCACCGATGCGGAGGGTTATGTAAAGCTTGCCACATTCTACCATGAGAGGGGAAGCTACAGCAGCTGTGTGGAGGTTGCGCTGAGCGCGAACAAAAATGGCTGTCTGACGGAGGAACTGAGGGAGATGTATTTCGATGCGCTGTATCGTTACACCATCATCAGTGACAGCTTTGATGAGGCATACAATTATTATACTTCCTACGCGCTGGTGAAGGTGGGAGAGACCTACCGCTATGTGGATACGGCCATGAACTATGTTCTGGGAGAATACAGCTGGGCGGACAATTGCCTGGGAACCGTTGTAGGCGTGTTTGATGATGCGGAACAGGCATCCTTCTATTCCGTGAGCGGCCTGAAATATGTGGACGGCGCGGAGGAGTACGAGAAGGTATGGTCCTACAGTGAAAATCTGGCGCTGGCGAAGAAAGCGGACGGATATTATTATCTGAATGCCAGATACAGCGAGGTGTTCGGACCCTTTGAGGAGGCCACCAGCTTTGCGAGCGGTATCGCGGCGGTGAAGGAGAACGGTGTATGGCATCTGATCAATCAGAGCGGAGCGAAGGTCGGAGAGTCCACCTTTACCCAGATCGCGATCAACGAGGATAACCTGTGCAGCTACGGCGGAGTGGTATTTGCCGGAAACGGTGCAGGGTATGATATGTACGGAACCGATGGTAAGCTGATCAAGCAGTGCGGATTCGCCGATGCAAGGCCATTCTTTACCGGTGATTACACCGCGGTGAAGGTGGGCGCGCTCTGGGGCTTTGTGGATAAGACCGGAAATCTGGTCCTGGAAGCCCAGTATGAGGACGCGAAGCCCTTCGGCAATGGTGTGGGAGCCGTGAAGGCAGACGGTCTGTGGGGCTATGTGAACCACAGCGGAAGAATGGTGATCGCACCGACCTTTGACGA
This sequence comes from Lachnospiraceae bacterium, assembly GCA_017461725.1. Lineage (GTDB taxonomy): Bacteria > Bacillota > Clostridia > Lachnospirales > Lachnospiraceae > RGIG423. The sequence goes on along the minus strand of JAFTXG010000028.1, from coordinate 218,305 downwards.
TGCAGGCTGCTTCTCATCAGGCAAGATCGCACCGGTAAAAATAGATGATCTCTGGGTATATATCCAGCTGAACAATTGAGGAGGATATGATGGGTAATTTTACATTTGAAGGACAGGGCGCGTACACTTATCTGGTGTACCAGATCGGTGAGAATGACCAGATTGACCGTTTGGGGCTGGGTATGCTGACCAGCAATAAGATTCCCGGACTGCTGCCGGTGGTTTATACTCAGATGAACGGTCAGGGCTATGTAAAGTACAATATTTCCGCAAAGATCAGCGCGAAGAATTTCTTTGCCGGTGCGGTTAACCGCAAGCGTCTGCTGGGCGTATTTTCCGGCATTGCGGAGGCGCTGATGTCCGCAGATGACTATATGCTGGATCCGAATTCCATTTTGTTGGATTTGAACTATATTTATGCGGATGTGGCTACCTGTGACGCTTCACTGGTGTGCGTGCCGGTGATCAGCATGGAGATGGCACCGGTGGATATCAGTGGATTCTTTAAGAATATTATGTTCACCGCTCAGTTTGATCAGACGGAGAACTGTGATTATGTTACCCGCATCCTGAATTACCTGAACAGCACACCGCTGTTTTCTCTGGCGGATTTCAAAGAGTTGGTGGATGGACTGCGGAGAGAGGATGTTTCCCAGCCTGCACAGCCCAAGGTGGTCAAGGTGCAGGAGTCGGTGAAGCCGGTGGTGGAGGAGCGCCCTGTCTATGTTCAGGAAGAACCTAAGGTGATACAGCCGGTAAATGTGGTGAAGGAGCCGGTAAATATTCCCGCTCCCGAGCCGGTATCCGGCGGAGGCGCATCCTTCGGTGGCTTTTCCGGTGATATCCCCGGATTCGAGGATGAAGTGGGAGCTACCCGGGAGCCTGTGAAGTCCAAGGGATTCAGCCTGTTTGGCAGTAAGAAAAAGCCGGAGAAGCCTGTTGTGGAGAAAAAGCATCTGTTTGGAGCAAAGCCTGCCGCAAAGGAGAAGCCTGCGAAGGAGAAACCCGTAAAGAAAAAGGCCGTTGAGGAGCCGATGATGGGTGGATTTTCCATCCCCGGCATGGAGAATGTAAGTATTCCCGGAGCTCCTGTGGTGGAGAAGGCACCTGAGCAGAAGGTTCCGGAGAGAAAGGCAGCGAATATCCCGGTGAAAAAGCAGCCGGAAGTAGTAAATGTTCAGCCGGTATCCTCTTATCAGCCTCAGCAGCAGGCGGTCAAGATGGGCTCCGGTGCCAATTTCGGAAATACGGTCAACTTAAGTAAGGCCGGCAGCGGAAAGACCACGATGCTGTCCAAGGCGAAGAAGGAGACAGCCATCAAGCCTTATCTGGTGAGAGTATCTAACAATGAGCAGGTGTATCTGACCAAGGCGCTGTTCCATATCGGTCAGGAGCCCTCCTATGCGGATTACTGTATCATGGATAACCCTGCCATCAGCCATGCTCACGCGGATGTCATGATCGAGCAGAATATGGTATATCTGGTGGATACCAATTCCACCAACGGAAGCTATGTAAACGGCAGGGAGTTAAATCCCAACGCTGCGGTTCAGCTGAATCACGGTGACAAGGTGACGCTGGCAGATGAGGAGTTTGTATTCTATCTGTATTGATGACAGCGAAGCTATTTCTGCCTCGCTGTCGGCAACATCGCCGATATACAAAAGGGAGAGATGGATACGGTTGTGCATCGGCAGCAAGAAAGGTTGAATATGGAATATATTGTTCAGGCAGCAACAACGAGAGGACTTCGAAAAGAAACCAATCAGGACAGCATGATGATCCGGGTGTGCGAGACATCCAGGGGAAAGGCTGTGCTGGCAGTCGTATGCGACGGTATGGGCGGACTGGCCAGAGGAGAACTGGCCAGCGCGTCTGTCGTGCGTGCGTTTGAGCGGTGGCTTTTGGAGTCCTTTCCGAAACTATGCGGAAAGCCCATCGCTGACGGCGTGATCCGCAGCCAGTGGACCCAGCTGATTCTGTCCATGAATGAAAAGATCGCTCAGTTCGGCAGACAGCAGGAGATTCACCTGGGGACTACGGTGACCGCACTGTTATTGACGGAAGGACGGTACTATATCCTTCAGGTCGGTGACAGCAGGTGCTATGAGATCGGATCGCAGGTCAGACAGCTGACGGAGGATCAGTCCCTGGTCTGGAGTGAGTACAAGGCAGGTATCCTCACCAAGGAGCAGGCGGAGCAGGATCCCAGGCGAAACATTCTGCTGGAGTGCGTCGGTGCGGATGACAGGGTGAACCCACAGTTTGTGTTTGGCACACCGAAGAAAAATGCGGTGTATGTGCTGTGCAGTGACGGTTTTTGTCATGAGCCCAGCCGGGATGAGCTCTACACTGAGCTGAATGCGTCGGTGGCAGGCGATGATCAGATGCTTCGGATGAGACTGGAGCGGCTGATCAATCTCTGTATGGAGAGAGGCGAGCAGGATAATATCACCGCGCTGGCGGTGAGAACCTTTTGATGAGCACACACGGTAGCCGGTGTTCACCGGCATGGTCGTTTGGAAAAGGGGTCAGATATGCTGTTTTTTAAGAAGAAAAAAGCCAAACCGGAGGCAAGGCCGGCGGAGCACCGCCCGGTGACCAGAGAGCTGAAGGGGACAAAGGCATTGAAAACGGAAGCAGATCCGAAATTTGCCGTGATCTGCGAGATTACATATATGGAGTCAGACGAAGTGATCGTCTGAACGGAGGTTAGTGGAAACGTATGGAAACGACATTGCAGGAAACCTATGAACTGCTCAGGCCGATCGGCGAGGGCGGTATGTCCAGTGTATATCTGGCGAGACATCGACGTCTGGGTACGATGTGGGCAGTGAAGACTGTCTCAAAGACTCAGGGCGTCGAGTTTAATTTTACCGCGGAGGCGGATATTCTGAAAAAGCTGAAGCATCCCATGCTTCCCACCATCATCGATATTTTCGATGAGCCGGACATGATGTATCTGGTGGAGGAGTTTGTGGAGGGTGTCACGCTGGAAAGTTATCTGAAAAAGAACGGACGGGTGCCGGAGGAGCAGCTGATCGCCTGGTTTAAGGATCTCTGTGACGTATTCGGATATCTCCACGGACGCAAGCCTCATCCCATCATTTACCGCGATATGAAGCCTGCCAATGTCATGGTGCAGCCGGACGGCAGCCTGAAGCTGATCGACTTTGGTATCGCCAGAGAGTACAAGGCCGGAGCGGCATCTGATACCCAGTACATCGGAACCCAGGGCTATGCAGCCCCCGAGCAGTACGGTACCTCCCAGACTGACGAGCGGACCGATATCTACAGCTTGGGTGTGACCATGTATCATCTGATCACCGGAAAGAGCCCCTATGATCCGCCCTACGACTTCGTGCCGGTGCGCCAGCTGGTGAAGAGTCTGTCCCCCGGTATCGAATATATTCTGAATCATTGTATTCAGAAAGAGCCTGAGAACCGCTACCCCAATGTGGGTGCGATCCTCCACGATCTGGAAAACATCTACATATTTGATAAAGCCTGGAAGAAGACACAGCGAAAGAAACTGATGCGTGGTCTGACTCTGGGTGTCTGCTTCTCCCTGTCCGCGGCATTGCTGGCGGCCGGCGTGTACATTCGCCAGGATGAGCTGTATGTTGAGCGGGTGGAGAAGGCCTATCAGCTGTATCAGCAGCAAAATTATGAGGAGTGCATTGCTTATACGACGAATAGCCTCCAGAAATATCCTGAGGATGCGGATCTGGCGCTGGTGCTGGCCTCAGCCTACTACAGTGTGGAGGATTACGAGGGAGCGGCGGCTTACTATTACCGCGCGGCAGAGATCAAGGACATGGATGAGAGCAGCCTGCGGGATTTTGCCGTCAGTCTGGGACGTATGGGGGCTATCGATGAGGCATCCCGCGTGATGGAACAGCTGGTTGCCCTCGGCGGAGCTCAGGACAATACCTACTACGTTCAGGGTGAGATTCTGATGTCCCAGGGTAAGTATGTGGAGGCGGCAGCGGCCTTTGAGTCCGCCATCGCAGCCACCGAGCAGTCTGATATGATCCGCAAGGCCTATATGTCTCTGGCGATGACCTACCGCGACAGCGCAAAGCTTCCCGCGGGAGATCCTCAGCGGATTGCCGATGTTTACACTGGGATGATCTCGGTAATCAGCAGAGGTCTGGCACAGCAGGAGTTACAGAACAATACCGTACTGCTGGAGATGCTGGGTGCGGCTTACTATAACCGCGCGGTCTCTGAGAGCAACGCGGAGGAGGATTACCGTCAGGCAGGAAATACCTTTATGCAGGTGATCCGTCTGGGCGTACAGTCAGACTATCTGTATGTCAATGCATGCAACGCGTATCAGCTGATCGGTGCCTATGACGAGGCCGGTCAGGTGCTGGATCAGATGAAGTCCATCTATTCAGCCAGCTATGTGCCCCATGCGCTGAGATCCATCCTGTATGTCCGCATTGAAAATGCGAAGCCCGAGGCAGAGCGGGATTACAGTGCCGCCTACGAGGAATATCAGGTGGCGGCCGGTCTGGTCACCGCGGAGGATGACCGGACACAGTTCCAGCAGCTGGAGACCATCATTGAGCAGCTGCGTGCCGGAAACTGGCTGAATGATTGAGGAGGGACGAAAGAATGACAGAATTATTGAATGAATATTTCGGCTCGATTTCCACCGGTCAGATAACCATGGGCCAGATGCTTCTGCTGGCGGGAGCGGCACTACTGGTATTTTCCGTCCTGCTGACGTTGATTTTTGCAATCTTTAAAGTGAAATACAAGCCGGATAAGGCGAAGGATGCGGCGGTACAGACTGCACCGCCAAGAGCAGCGAAGCAGACCGGTCGGTCTGTTCAGTCTGCACAGCAGCCCGGCCAGAAGGGAACGGATGTCCTTCCCAAGGCAAATCAGCCGGAGCAGAAGGGAACGGTGGTCCTGCCCAAGGCAGATCAGTCTGCACAGAACGGAACGGTAGTTCTGCCTAAGGCAAACCAGCCGGAGCAGAACGGAACCGTGGTCCTTCCCAAGAGAGAGCAGCCGGCCCGGACGGAAAACGGAACGGTCATCCTGCCGAAGCAGGGAGCTGATGCCGGTGATCAGATATACGGAAAAGAGTTCGGCGATACCGTGGATATGCAGCGGTATCGGCAGGATCAGGAGTATTAAAAACGTGTATTAGACAGAGCGGAGTATGACCGAAAGTTGGGAGGCAGTAAAAAATGAAAAAGAAAATTGCAATATCAGCTGTGTTGGCAGTTTTGCTTACCGCGTATGCCGTTGTGGCGAGATGGAGGACTTTGGGCCTCGGTATTTACACACTGAATACGACGGTGGGCAAGCTTCTGATCCACACTTGGAGACCGGCGTTGGTGCTGGCGGTGGTCGCCTGGATTGTCATGGCGTTGTTTATCTCTGCGCAGAGAAAGAAATCCCTGGCAGAGCCCAGGGAGAGCCGTGCGGAGAAGAAAGCGCGGATAAAGGCAGAGAAAGAGGCGGCCAAGGCAGAGGCTAAGGCCGCCAGGATGGCAGAAAAGAAGAGTACTGGAAACAAGAGTGAGCCGATAAGCGAAGTAAGACCCGTAAGTCAGGGAGCAACCGTGGTTCTGAATAAAAAGCCGGTGGCAGTACCGGATGAACCGGGAAATGCACAGGAGCCACTGGGAAAGGTGCTGGAGGAGCCGGCAAATGCACAGAAAGCAGTTGACGGTATGGAGGAAGTGGCGGTTCACGCAGAAATCGAAACAGAAGAGACTGAAAAGGTTCAGGAAGCTCCCGCAGCTTTGAAGGTAACCGCGACCCGCAGCGGTTTCTGTGGAAATTGCGGTGCGCCTATGAAGGAGACACAGCGCTTCTGTACGAAGTGTGGTTGCGAGGCAGGAAAGGAGGATACACTGTGACAGGATATATATTTGCCGGTCTCGGTATCATCTTTGTGGTTCTTTCTGTCTGCAGCTTTAAGCTGGGCTGGATGAACTGGGCAGGCCGTGCCCTTCTGGTGGGATTGACGGTCTGCATTTTGGGCGCATCCGGGCTGTCCTTTTATCAGTCTGCGAAGCGCGTGGAAAAAGATAAGGAAAACATTTACCTGGCATTGCGGTTTGCCCAGGACCGCCAGAGCGATGCGGCGTTGATCCATTTAAATCAGGTGATCGATGCCAATAAAACCGTGGAGTTTCTCCATGCATCCGGTGAGATTCTGCTGGAGGGAATGCGCGACAATGACACCATGGCGGGGCTCAAGCTGCGCATTCTGAAGGAGACCGGAAAGTATAATGATGATCAGAAGGATCTGCTGACTTATTTTGAAAACAATGAGCTCTCCGATGATTCCATTCTGCAGAATGCGGTTAAACTGATGACCGATATGCTGAAGCTCAAGGAGACAAAGGAAGAGAAATTTTCTTCCTATTATGAAATCGAGTCTGCCAGCGTCAACGGACATAATGTACAGCATCTGCTGGATCAGTATAAAGAACTTTACGGTGATGACAGCACAGACGTGCTGGAGCTGAACAATGATCTGGCCGGCGGAAACAAGGCTGAGGCACTCAGGACGGTCTGTGAGATGGTGGAGGACAGTCCCAGTGCGGAGAACCGTCTCTTGCTGGCTGAGGTGATCGCCGAGATGGCCTACGACGGGGAGGATATTTCCGATTATGCCTTTGGCGAGGAGCTGATCGTCCAGACCGAGAAGGAGAGAGCAAAACTTCAGGAATCCTACGATAAGACCTACGCCAAGATGGAAGAGGTGCAGGTAAAGCTGGAAGTGGCCACCGATGAGAAGAAGATCGCAAAGCTGACGGAGCAGAAGCAGGAGCTGTACGACAAATGCGAGGAATTGATGGACAGAATCCAGAATATCTACGTTTATCGTGCACTGAATTCGGTGGCGGACATTAATTCGCTGGAGGCCCGCGTGGTGGAGGCCCGTCTGTACTACAGCTTGGGCAAGCACGACGAGGCGATCAATGTTCTGGTGTCGGCGGCAGATTCGCTGGCAGCGGTATTCTCCGACAATACCACACTGACCGACGGACTGAAGCTGGTAAAGAAATCCTACGGCGAAAACAAGGGAAGCCTGTCCTCCGCGTCCGAGGAGTTTTCCGATACGGTGGCAAATGTACTGAATATCAATTCTCAGGGTATGATGGCAGTCAGCTTCAGCAGCCTGTCTCAGGATTTTACCCAGAAAATCGTCAGCGACTTAAAATATGAGGACAGCAATATTTACGTGCTGGGCTTCGATGACAGCAATTACCCGGAAATCCGGGTGACGCTGGGAGCCAGAGAGGATATCATCAAGGATATTCTGGAAAAGAAAAATATGATTGCCAAGGATACCCGGTATGCGGTGGATTACACGGCTGAGGTGGATGATTCGATGGAGACCTCCATCTGCTTTGTGGTGGATACCAGCGGAAGTATGAGCGGCGATCCCATCGCCAATGTGCGGACTGCCATCGGAAGCTTTGTCAGCGATATGGATGCAGGCCGGGAGCTGTCTCTGGTAACCTTCGAAAGTGATGCCTATATCCGCGTTCCGACCACCACCGATAAGGCGGCGGTGCAGGCCGTTGTCAGCACGCTGACTGACGGCGGCGGAACCAATATCAATGCCGGTATTCAGGTGGGCGTGCAGGCGCTCGGCGACGCGACCGGTCTGAAGACCATGATGATGCTGACCGATGGACAGAGCGATGTGGATATGCAGATCGTGGAGGAGGCAAAGAATGCCGGTGTGACTATCTACACCATCGGCTTCGGCAGTGTAAACGATGCCCTTCTGCAGGAAATCGCGGAAGGAACCGGCGGACGTTATATCCGCGCCGAGTCCTCCAACGAGCTGTCCAGTGTATACAACAGTCTCGGTGACGTGATTGGAAATACGGTGACGATCACCTACACCGTGAGCGAAAACGCGGATGTTCAGCCCAGATATTTCTTCCTGCGCTCGGGAAATTATGAGTGCAGTGTACATTACGCATACAGAGAAGCACCTGAGGGAGAGAAGATAGACTACAATCAGGTTGTGATTGAGCGAATAAATCCTCAGCTGATTACCATGGAGGCGCTGTCCGGATATATCGGTCGCGGCGAGAGCTGCCCGATTTACATCTCCGGTGCAAATCTGGATCAGATAACCGGCGCGAAGATTGGCGATGTGAACTGTACCGTGGAGATACAGAGTGAAACCGATGCGTATATTCAACTGCCGGAGTTTTTGCGGGAGGGTACCTATGATCTGACCCTCACCACAGCGGACGGTGAGACTGTCATCTCCAGAGAAGCCATCTGTATTTATAAGGAGGGCGAGGTCAACTACAATCAGAATTATCGTCTCGGCTCCATGAGGTTCGAGGCATCGCAGACCGTTTATCTGGCCAGCGGAAGAATGGTGTTTAGCGGCAGAATCTACATGCTGGGTGCTGAGGAGGATGATACCTTCCGCGGTTATACCGAGCAGCTGGTTTATCTCAATTATGATCCGGCACATGATCCCTGGCTTTTGGAGGATGAGTGGGGTGAGTACATCGATCTGGGTGACAGCGGTACTTTCACCATGGAAGGAACCATCTATCTGGATTACGATGACCCCGCATCCGGCAATGCAGGAAATGTGGTGATGGCTTCGGGCAGACTGGAAGGTGTGTGTGAGGCAGATCAGAGCTACATTTCACCAGTGGAAGACTAGGAGGGTGGCATGAAGAAGAATAGTGGATTGAAAAAGATAATACTGATCGCTGTCCTCTGCGCTGTAGTGTTTGCGGCTGCCCTGTTTATTCTTATCCGGGTTTATCAGAATGATCGGGTGGGAGATCAGCTCTCCCTCGGTGAGAAATATTTAAATGCGTCCGATTATAACGCGGCGATCCTGGCCTACCAGCAGGCGTTGGAGATCGAGCCGGCCAACACCGAGGCCATCGTCGGTCTGGCTGAGGCGTACAACGCCATCGGTGATTCCGATTTCGCGCTGGAGCTGTTAAATCAGCTGGGCGGCGAGAGCAGCGATCCTGCAGTCCAGGAGATGGAGGCGACGATCCAGGAAGAGAGGGGCAATCTGGAGGAGGCGATCCGGATCATCGACAAGCTGATCGAGATGACCGACGAGGATGAATATTACGACAAGCGCGAGGAACTGATCACCAGGCTCCTGACGGGCGGACATATTTACGGAAACAGCGGCGGTCACGAGGCAGTGATTTCCGCCGGATTGATGACCAGAGGTCTGAATGTGACCGGTCAGCTGGGAACGGCCCAGGGCATCAACCAGAGCGATTACGTGCAGAGTCAGTTTAAGGATGCCGGATTTGCCGGAAAGGCAGTGAAGGTCTACTGCTTTGCCCAGAACACCTATGTGATCGATGATGCGGGTAATCTGTGGGTGGCAGGTACCAACCGAAGCGGCCAGGAGGCCATGGGAAGCAGTACTGCAGTCACCGAGAGCGGCTGGCGGCAGGTGGCCGGTATCACTAATGTGGCGCAGGTGGCCGGTGGAAGCGGCTATCTGGTGGTGCTGAAAAACGATGGAACCCTGTGGTATGCCGGTCAGAACTTCGGTCACACCGGAGGAAATCAGATCTGGAATCCGGAATTTACACAGATCAACGGTCTGGGACTGGTGCTGCAGGTGGAGGCAACCGAAAGTGCACTGTATGTGCTGAATGCCGGCGGCGAACTGTATCGCTCATATCACACCGACTGGCTGGAGGATTCCGCCTGGGTTCGCGTCTGCAGTGACGCGAAGGATATGTCGGCCTCCAACGATGGCGTGCTGTGGCTCGATCAGGACGGGCAGATCGGCATGGATATGTACTGGAGTAACTATCAGCTGCCGACCGACTGGACGACGGAGAGCGGAGGATACGACTGGAAGATCATTCCTGCGATCCGTGTGCAGCACATCGCCGGCAACGGAAGCGGAATGCTTCTGGCGGATATGCAGGGAAAACTGTATTATCTCGGCGCGACCGGACTGCAGACCGTGGATGAGTCTGGCAATGTGGAGGCGGTATATGTTGCAGGAGAGTATCTGGTGGCTCAGTGGAGCGACGGAGCCGTGCGGCTGTGGGATGCAGAAGGAAACGATGTGGAGTTGAATTAAGCGTCATATAATTTCATAAGAATTGCATTTCTGTAAAGGACAAAGAAACTGCCCGGGCTTTTGAAAGGCCCGGGCGGTTTTTGGGTCAAAATATCTTCTATCGAGAGTTCTCAAATTAATTATCTTTTTTGGAGGAATACCGGATGATGTCTCCCGGCAAACAATCCAAGACAAAGCAGATGCGGGCGAGAATATCGGAATCAATCTTTTCAACGTGCCCATTGTACCATTTGTCGATCACTTCAAAGCGTGTGTTGATTGCGCGGGCAAGGGCATTTCTGGTAATCTGCCGCGCATCCATGTATTCCTTTAAGTGAATCTCAATATGTCCATAATTTTTCATCGAGTAAAGTTCATTTTCCATGTAATCACCTCTTTTTATATACTATCCAAAAAGTTACATCTTGACGATTTACATATAAATAGTTACTATATAAAAGGTAATAGAAAAGGAAGTGTACTTGTTGCCTATCTTAAAATATGCAGGTGGTCTATGCGTATGAAAGGAGGCAGACATGAAAAAGTATGGTTATATCCGGGTTTCCGCGAAGGATCAGAATCCGGAAAGACAGCTCATCGCTCTGAAGGAATGTAATATCCCGGAAAAGTATATTTTTCTGGATCGGATGTCGGGGAAAGATTTCGAACGGCCTCAATACATGAGGCTGCTCAGATGCCTGAAAAAAGGGGATCTGCTGGTGGTAAAAAGTATTGACCGGTTGGGACGAAATTACAGCGAGATACTGGAACAGTGGAGAAAAATCACCAAAGAGATCGGAGCGGATATTCAGGTACTGGACATGCCTTTGCTGGACACGGATTCCAAACAGGAAAATCTGACCGGCATCTTTATCTCCGATCTGGTCTTACAGATCCTGGCCTATGTGGCAGAGACTGAGCGGTCATTTATCAAGCAGCGGCAGGCAGAGGGGATAGCGGCGGCGAAAATACGGGGTGTGAAGTTTGGATGTCAGAAAAGCGAACTGCCGGATGGGTTCGAACAGTATTTTCAGATGTGGAGGGAGGGCAGAATCTCAACCAGAAAAGCGGCGGAGGAACTGCAGATGAGTCATTCCACGTTTTACCGGAGGTGCAGGGAACGGATGAAATAAATAAAAAGTTGTATCAAATAGTAGACAACAAGACACACTGAATAAATCCCCTTTTTTGGTGCATACAAGGTCAACTTTTCCGATTCGTTTTATTATAACTCAACTGTTTCAAAAAGTCTACTTTCTGAAACAGTTGACAGCGGAAGCGTGGCAGGAACTCTGTCGGCTAACCCAAAACGAGGAGGAGAACATGGGAATACTTAAGAGTTTGTTCGACAAGAACAAAGAAAAAGAGATGGATAAAAAGCAATGGATCAAAGTGATCGCGGCAATCATCATTTTGGTGATTTTGTTATCGTCCGCAGTTTTTGCCATTGCGAAGGGAGTGTCAAACAGCCGCCTGAGAGATCAGCTGGAGTTGGGAGCTCACTATCTGGAAATGGAAGATTATGAAAACGCAATTTTGGCATACGAGGCTGCCTTGAAGATCAATCCCAGAAATGTGGACGCATATTTAGGACTGGCAGAAGTGTACATCGCAATGGGAGACTACGAGAGCGCGCTGGAAGTCCTGCGCACCGGTCTGGAGATGACCGGGGATCAGCGGATCGCGGAGAAGCTGAAAGAAGTGGAGGCGCTGCTTGAACAGATGAAGCAGGAGGAGACCGAGCCGGAGACGACGGAGCCCGAGGTGACGGAACCGGCGACCGAAGAGACTGAACCGGAAACCACAGAGCCCGAGCCCGAAGAAACGGAACCGACAACCCAAGAAACGGAGGCTGAGACGACAGAGCCTGAGACGGAAGTGACGGAACCGGCAACAGAAGCGCCTGAGCCTGCGACAGAGACACCTGCACCAGAACCGGAGCCCGAGCCTGAGCCCGAACCGGAGCCGGAACCGGAACCTGAACCAGAGCCGGAACCGGAGCCTACACCGGAAGAGACACAGCCTGAAACTACGGAGCCGGAGAGTACGGAGGCGGAGACAACAGAGCCAGAGACTACCGAACCAGAGACGGAACCAGAGGAAACCGAACCGGAGACGCCAGCCGATAATACGGTGATGGAGTGGGGTGATGAAAATCTGGAAGCAGCCATGCGGGAGATAACCGGAATTGCGGAGGGGGATATTCTGTATGGAGATGTGAAGGATATCACGAAATTAAATTTAATGCTGAAGGGGATTAGCGATATCAGTGCACTTAGTACATTAACTAATTTGGAAGTATTGCTGTTGGAAGGCTGCCCGATAAGCGATATTAGCGCATTAAGTACATTGACCAACTTGACTGAACTTCGGTTGGGAGATTATAATTATTATGGCGATAAGACTATGAGGAACCCGGTTGACATTAGTGATATCAGTGCGTTAGCTTCTTTGACCAAGTTGATTACATTGGATTTGAACGGTAATCAAATCAGTGATATCAGCGTTTTAAGCAATTTGACGAGCCTGGAAGAATTAGATCTTGGATCTAATCAAGTTAGCGATATCAGTGCGTTAGCTTCTTTGACCAAGTTGATTACATTGAACTTGAACGGTAATCAAATCAGTGACATTAGTGTTTTGCGCAATTTAACATGTTTAAAGGCGTTAGGGTTAGGTTATAACAGTATTACGGATATCGGCGTATTGAGTGCGTTAACGAATCTGAATTTTCTGAATTTGAATAATAATAATATCACTGATATTAGTGCATTAGATGCGTTGATAAATCTGAGTTCACTATATCTTGGAAATAATGGAATTACAGATATTAGCGCATTAAATACGTTGATAAATCTGAGTTCACTATATCTTGGAAATAATGGAATTACAGATATTAGCGCATTAAATACGTTGATAAATCTGAGTTCACTATATCTTGAAAATAATGAAATTACAGATATCAGTGCATTGAATGCGTTAACAACTCTGGAGTATCTGCATCTACAGGACAATCAGATTGAGAAGATTGATGCTTTAAAATCATTAACAAATTTAAAATATTTGTATTTGCAGAATAATAATATTAAAGATATTAGTCCATTGAATGCGTTAACAGATATAAGTTTTTTACAATTGGAGAACAACAGTATTGAAGATATTAGTTCTTTGAGCGCATTAACAAAGCTATATGATTTACCTTTGTCAGGTAATAATATAAGCGATATTAGCGCAGTGAGTTCGTTAACGCGCTTGAAACGTGTATATTTGGATGCGAATAACATTACGGATATTAGTCCGTTAAGCGCATTAATTAATTTGGAAACGTTGCATCTAGAGAACAATAATATTACAGATGTTAGTCCGTTGAGTCCTTTGACGAATCTGAATTACCTGTATTTGGATGGAAACAATGTATCTGATGTATCATCATTGGGTAACATCACTTTGAGTTATCTGTCTTTAGATGATAATGATTTTTCGGATTTGACAGCTTTGAGTACATTGGAAAGTCTGGCACATATTGGAGGGTTGAAATTGTCTTTGTGTAATAATAACATTACGGATATTGGACCACTGAGTGAATTAATATTTCTGGGTGGATTGTATTTGGATGATAACGAAATTTCTGACATAACAGCATTGAGTACATTGAACAATTATCTGTATGAATTGTCTTTAAATGGAAATAAAATCTCAGATGTTACAGCTTTGAGTGAGTTAACTGGTTTGAGTTATCTATATTTGTCTGATAACCAAATAAATGATATTAGTTCCTTGGGCACATTAACTGGCTTACATCACCTGCACTTATCTGGTAACCAGATAAGTGATACCAGTTCATTGAGTACGATGACAAATATGTGGGAACTGTATTTGGCGAATAATAGTATTACCGATGTCAGTCCGCTGAGTTCATTAACTGGCTTATATACTTTGGATTTGACCGGTAACAACATAACCGACTACGCACCTGTGTCCTTTGTTCCTAATCTGGTCTATTAAAACGTAGGACATGTAGGGATTGAAGTAATATATTCCCAACAAGGAGGCTACCTCGATGCCACTACAAATCATCCACGGCGATATCACCAAAATCACCTGTGATGCCATCGTCAATGCCGCCAACCCCACCCTGCTGGGTGGAGGCGGCGTTGATGGAGCGATCCACAAGGCGGCGGGCCCGAGGCTTCTGTTTGAGTGTATGAAGCTGGGCGGCTGTAAGGTTGGTCGGGCGAAGATTACCAAAGGCTATCGTCTTCCCAGCAGGTATATAATCCATACCGTTGGCCCGAGATGGAAGGGCGGCAAGCGGGGCGAGGCACAGCAGCTGTCTTCCTGCTACAGTGAATCGCTCAAGCTGGCAAAGCAGTATGGGTGTAAGACCGTTGCATTCCCGCTGATCTCTGCCGGAATCTATGGATATCCCAGAGAGCAGGTGATGCAGATCGCGTCGGAGACCATAAACAAATGCCTGCAGGATGAGGATATGCAGGTGTATCTTGTAATCTATGCCTGAGCGACAGATGCTGGGCATGAAATTTTATGATACTACATGGAAAAGTGATCAGATTACAGATTTGGTCACTTTTTTCATGTAAAGATTACACGTTATTTGAAGATCAGTGTTTTATTTGAAGGTCCGTGATTTGGTTGCGCTTTTTCTTAAACTATGCTATACTGTTTTCAATTCATGGGTCAGTTCTGTTCTGAACATCAGACCCATCACATCTTTTTATTTTCACGATATGAATCGGATTTTCTTCCCGGAATAATTGAATATGTCATAATTTCTGCAAATACCGTCTTGCAGTTTATCTGCAGGCCGTATAAAATAAAAGGAGGATATGATGAAAACATTGCAAGATCTGACTCTGTTGGACAACTTTTTGTTCACAGAAACCATGGCGCACCCCGAGGTTCATTCTGCTGCTCTCCAGATTATTCTGGGGCAGGAGCGACTGGAGCTGCTGACCGCAGCTCAGACAGAAAAGGTCCTTGCCACTGCCCCATGGCTTCGTTCCATCCGTCTGGATGTGTACGCTCTGGACCAGGACCACACGGTATATAATACTGAGATGCAGGCAAAGCACCGTACCGATCTGGTCAGACGCAGCCGCTACTATCAAAGCCTGATTGACTCCTCTCTTTTGGAAAAGGGGACAGTATCATTCAATACCTTGAATGATGCCTGTATTATTATGATCACGCCATTTGACCTGTTCGGTAAGGGGAAATATTGCTACACCTTCATTCCCTGCTGTAAAGAATCAAAGGACATCGAACTGGAAGATGGTGCCGTGCGGATCTTTTTGAACACCCGCGGAACAAATGATCATGAGGTCAGTCAGGATCTCATCGATTTTCTACACTATGTGGAAAGTACAGACGGCGAGCTTGCCCAGCGCAGTAGCTGTGAACAACTAAAGAGGATCCATTCATTTGTCAGCCAGATCAAGGCCAGTGAAGAAATGGGGGTAAAATATATGCAGAAACTGGAAGAAAAAATTCTGTTGCAGCAGGAAGCACAGGCAGAGGGCCGAGCAGAAGGACTCGTAGCAGGAATTCTTCTCTGCGCACAAAATCTTATGGCCAACATGGGTATCCCCGCAACCGATGCCTTGACTCGGGTTGGGGTTCCGAAAGACGAGTTGGCTTATTATCTCTCCCGGATCGAAGAAAACGCATCTTCCACAAAGTAATAGCTGTATATTAAAAATTATACTTGACAATTTGTTGCTGCCTCTGTTATAATCACATCAATTTATTACATTAAAGCGTTGATAGGGAAAAAGCGTATCACAGATGGCTTTCAGAGAGCTGCCGGGTGGTGTGAGGCAGCAGCATCAGATTCGTATACTGGCCCTTGAGCTTCTGCGCTGAACTGACTTCATGGTGCTTCAGGGTAAACTGAAGAGCAGGTGAGATAGTAGGCGTGGACGGAGACTCACCGTTATCATGGAGGAGCGATTCGCATTGGCTGATCGTGCAGAGTGGTCACAGCTGTGACAATGAGAGTGGTACCGCGGAACTGAATTTCAGGCCCGTCTCTCAGGGAAGTAAAAGGCTCCCTGGGAGGCGGGCCTTTCGTCTTAATCATCAGCGGTGCGGCGGAATCGACGCCGACACTGCAACAGGCAGGAAATTAACACTGACAGGAGGACTAAAACATGATGGATGTAAGTAAGTATCACGTTGGGTATTACAATCCCCCCGTACACGAGTATCGCTGGGTGAAGAAGGATCATATTGAGAAGGCGCCGATCTGGTGCAGCGTTGACCTGCGCGACGGCAATCAGAGTCTGATCGTTCCCATGAGTCTGGAGGAGAAGCTGGAGTTTTATCAGATGCTCCTGAAGGTCGGCTTCAAGGAGATCGAGGTCGGTTTCCCGGCAGCCAGCGAGACTGAGTACACCTTCCTTCGCACCCTGATCGAGCAGGATATGATCCCGAAGGATGTCACGGTACAGGTACTGACCCAGTGTCGTGACCATATTATCCGCAAGACCTTCGAGGCGGTGAAGGGTGCCCCCAGAGCTGTCATCCATTTCTACAATTCCGTCAGCGTGGCGCAGCGGGAACAGGTGTTTAAAAAGAGTAAGGAAGAGATCAAGCAGATCGCTGTTGACGGCGCAAAGCTGGTGAAGCAGCTGGCTTCCGAGTACGAGGGAGATTTTCTCTTTGAGTACAGCCCCGAGAGCTTTACGGGAACTGAGCCGGAGTACGCGTTGGAGGTCTGCAATGCCGTTCTCGATGTGATGCAGCCCACACCGGATCGCCCTATGATCATTAACCTGCCGGTGACCGTGGCCATGAGTATGAGCCATATTTACGCAAATCAGATCGAGTACATGAGTGACAACATGAAGTACCGTGACAGCGTGATTCTGAGCATTCATCCCCACAATGACCGT
Source organism: Lachnospiraceae bacterium (assembly GCA_017461725.1). Taxonomy (GTDB): domain Bacteria; phylum Bacillota; class Clostridia; order Lachnospirales; family Lachnospiraceae; genus RGIG423. Next base: position 201,322 of record JAFTXG010000028.1, on the reverse strand, counting down.
GGCTGCGGAGTGGCGGACACCGAGCTTGCATTGCTGGCCGGAGCGGACAGAGTGGAGGGAACCCTCTTCGGAAACGGCGAAAGAACCGGCAATGTGGATGTGATCACCCTCGCAATGAACATGTACAGCCACGGAGTGGATCCCGGCCTTCGTTTTGACAATATGCCCGAGATCGTTGCTCTCTATGAGCGCGTGACCAGGATGCACGTATATGAGCGCAGTCCCTACGCGGGCGCGTTAGTGTTCGCAGCCTTTTCCGGCAGCCACCAGGATGCCATCGCCAAGGGTATGAACTGGCGCGAGGAGAAAAAGCTCCACGAGTGGACCGTTCCCTACATCCCGATCGATCCACACGACATCGGACGCACCTATGACGCGGACGTTATCCGCATCAACAGCCAGAGCGGCAAGGGCGGTATCGGATATCTGTTGGAGCACAAATTCGGCTACGACCTGCCGCCTAAGATGCGCGAGCATGTGGGATACACCGTCAAGGATGTCTCCGACAAGAATCATAAGGAGCTGGACCATGAGGAAGTTCTCCAGGTATTTACCGAGACCTACCTGAACAAGACCGAACCCATGAGCCTGATCGAGGCTCATTACATCCAGAAGAAGGGTATCTTCGCAGTGGTATCCCTGGAGATAGGCGGTGAGCATGTGGAGGAGAGCGCTAAGGGTAACGGACGCCTCGACGCAGTCAGCAACGCGATCAAGAAAGCGACCGGATCGAACTTCACGCTGGAGACCTATGCGGAGCACAGTCTGGACATGGGCAGCAGCAGCCGCGCAGTCAGCTATGTGGGCCTGAAATGGGAAGATAGCCGGATGAGCTGGGGCGCAGGAACCGATACCGACATTATCATGGCGGGTATCAAGGCGCTGGTGAGCGCGGTGAACAATCGACCCGCATGATTTCGATGAGTAAATGAGGATTTCTGTCGCAGACACGTCGCTTGCAAAAATCTGCCTATCGTCTGCTTGCAGAAATCGCTCAGTTTATATGTATCGAAGCCAAGATAGAGATAGAACTAGGAGGAATTGACCATGGGAATGACAATGACACAGAAAATCCTGGCAGCACATGCAGGCCTTCCGGAGGTGAAGGCTGGTCAGCTGATCAATGCGAAGCTGGATCAGGTGCTGGGAAATGATATTACGACGCCGGTGGCAATCAATGAGTTTGAGAAGGCCGGTTTTACCGAAGTGTTTGACAAGGAGCGGATCAATATCGTTCTCGATCACTTTGTACCCAACAAGGACATCAAGTCCGCGCAGCAGAGCAAGCAGTGCCGTGAATTCGCCTGCAAGCACTGCATCACTAATTTCTTCGATGTGGGCAAAATGGGCATTGAGCATGCGCTTCTCCCCGAGCAGGGTATCGTGACGGCCGGCGATTGTATCATCGGCGCGGACAGCCACACCTGTACCTACGGTGCGGTGGGCGCGTTCAGTACCGGTGTGGGCAGCACCGATATGGCGGCCGGTATGGCCACCGGTATGGCATGGTTTAAGGTGCCTGCGGCCATCAAGCTTGTATTGACGGGACAGCTTAAGCCCCACGTTTCCGGCAAGGACGTGATCTTACATATTATCGGAAAGATCGGCGTGGACGGAGCGCTGTATAAGAGCATGGAGTTCACCGGCCCCGGAGTGGCATCTCTGTCCATGGATGACCGTCTCTGCATCTGCAACATGGCCATTGAGGCCGGCGGAAAGAACGGTATCTTCCCTGTGGATGAGACCACCATCCAGTATCTGACCGGTCGCAGCCAGCGCCCCTGGACCGTATATGAGGCCGACGAGGACGCTGAGTACGAGCAGACCATCGAGATCAATCTGTCTGAGCTGGAGAGCACCGTCGCTTACCCTCACCTTCCCGAGAATGCGCATCTGGCAAAGGACAGCAACCACATCAAGATCGATCAGGTGGTGATCGGAAGCTGTACCAACGGTCGTCTGGAGGATATGGAGGCTGCCTACAAGATCCTGAATGGAAAGAAGATTGCCGACGGCGTTCGCGGTATCATAATCCCCGGCACCATGACGATCTACAAGGAATGTATCATCCGCGGTTGGACTGAGGCATTCATCGATGCTGGCTGTGTGGTTTCCACCCCTACCTGCGGTCCCTGCCTTGGCGGATACATGGGTATCCTGGCAGAGGGGGAGAGATGTATCTCCACCACCAACCGAAACTTCGTGGGACGCATGGGCCATGTAAAGAGCGAGGTATATCTGGCAAGCCCCGCGGTGGCAGCGGCTTCCGCACTGACCGGATATATCACTGATCCGAGCCAGATTTGATGAGTATTTTAGAAGTTTGGAGGAAATTAATCACATGAACGCACAAGGAATTGTTTTTAAATATCCCGACAACGTGGACACGGACGTAATCATCCCCGCACGTTACTTGAACAGCCAGGATGCAAAGGAACTGGCGCAGCACTGTATGGAAGATATTGACACCGAGTTTGTGAAGAAGGTTAAGCCCGGCGACATCATGGTGGGTGGCTGGAACTTCGGCTGCGGCTCCTCCCGTGAGCATGCACCTCTGGTCATCAAGACCTGCGGCACCGGCTGTGTCATCGCCAAGAGCTTTGCCCGCATTTTCTATCGCAACGCCATCAACATCGGTCTGCCGATTTTGGAGTGCGAGGCGGCCAGCGATGCCATCGAGGCAGGAGACGAGGTGGCAGTAAACTTTGACACCGGCGTGATCACCAACATCACCAAAAACGAGACATATCAGGCGGAGCCCTTCCCGGCGTTTATTCAGGATATTATTAAGAAGGGCGGTTTGATGGCCAGCTTGAAGTGATGGCTGCAACACTGGTTGAAACAATGGGAAAAGAAACAGAATTTGTGATCAAACCGATGGAAACCCCGGAAGAAATGGATGGGAAAGGTTATGTGCACTGGAAATCTTGGCATGAAACCTATGCCTCGCTGACGGGAGCGGTCTATCTTGAGCGTATCACGTTGGAAAAATGTAAGGAGAATGCCAGATGCTGGTCGGAGAACACACTGGTGGCAAAATCTGGTGATAAAGTAGTTGGCTTTTTATGTTATGGAAAAAGCAATGAGCTTCCTGACTGTGGTGAGGTGTATGCGCTCTATGTTCTTCGGGAATGTCATGGTACGCAGATCGGATATCAATTGATGAATGCGGCTATGGAGCAAATCAGGGAATATTCGAAGGTGAACCTGTGGGTGCTGCAGGGGAATGAAAGAGCGATTCGTTTCTACGAGCGGTATGGTTTTCGGTTTGATGGAACCTCAGCGGAGATTATGATGGGTAGACAGAATACGAAGCTGAGAATGGTGTACGAAAGATAAGACAGAAGTTTGATGTTTTAGGCTGAGAATTGAGACAGGAGAAAATACCATGGTAAAAAATATCGGCGTTATCCGCGGCGATTGCTCCAGCCCTGAGATCGTGGCTGAGGCCCTGCGGGTACTGGATAAAATTGCAGCAAAATATAATCACACCTTCAACTATACGGAGATTGATATGGGCGGTGCGGCCATCGACAAGTACGGCGATCCGCTGCCTCAGGCTGAGCTTGACAAATGTCTGGCCAGCGACAGTGTGCTCTTAGGTGCGGTAGGCGGTCCCAAGTGGGAGGGCATGCCCGGACCGAAGCGCCCGGAGAAGGGCCTTCTGCGCCTCCGCGCAGGCATGGGCCTGTATTCCAACAACCGCCCGGCTACCCTGTGGCCCCAGCTGGCGGATGCCAGCCCCTTGAAGCCCTCCATCGTGGCGAAGGGTATTGATTTTATTGTAGTTCGCGAGCTGACCGGGGGCGTGTACTTCGGTGAGCATAAAACTGAGGAAATCAACGGCGAGAAGGTGGCGACGGACATCATGCCCTACTCGGAGCATGAGATCGAGCGCATCGGGCGGATCGGTTTTGAGACGGCCATGAAGCGCAGAAAGAAGCTCTGCTGTGTGGATAAGGCCAACGTGCTGGACACCAGCCGCCTCTGGAGAGAGGTGATGCACCGTCTGCAGGCGGAGTACCCGGAGGTGCAGTACAGCGAGATGTTCGTGGACAACTGTGCGATGCAGATATGCAAGGATCCCAGCCAGTTCGACGTAATCGTGACGGAGAACATGTTTGGCGATATTATCTCCGATGAGGCCAGCATGATCACCGGAAGTATCGGTATGATTCCTTCCTCCTCACTCGGTGACGGGACCAGAGGTCTGTACGAGCCCATCCACGGATCCGCACCGGATATTGCGGGGCAGGATAAGGTAAATCCCATCGCATGTATCCTGTCCGCGGCGATGATGCTCCGCTACAGCTTTGACATGGCGGAAGAGGCGGACTGTATCGAGGCGGCAGTCAACGCAGTTCTCGACAAGGGGCTGCGCACCGCAGATATGATGAGCGAGGGATGCACTCTGGTTGGCTGTAAGGCCATGGGAGATGCGATCCTGGCGGAGATTTGAACCGTCTGATTATTTGAATCCTCTGATTGCAAGAGAGGATACTTTTTTACAAAACTCAGGACCTCCCGATTTTGCTGTCATTGTGGTAAAATGATGGCAAAGTGGGTGGATTCTGAGTTTTTTGGCAGAATGATCATGTTTGTCATGGTGAGTGCAGCAGATCGCCCGCCCCCTGAGATTGTGAAGACCAATGATGACTGCTGTGCGATAAACGATGGCGGTCACAGAATGGAGGAGACTATGCTTTATCCCAAAAATCTAAGCAAGACACTTGATCATGAGCTGTTTAAGAATCCCACATCTGAATACCGGGGAACCCCCTTCTGGGCGTGGAACTGTAAGCTGGACGGTGCAGAGCTGTTGGAACAGATCGACAATTTCGAGAAAATGGGCATGGGTGGTTTCCACATGCATGTGCGGACAGGTATGGCTAGTCCTTACTTGGACGAGGAGTTTATGGGCTATATCCGGCTTTGCATTGATCGGGCGAAGGAAAAGGGCATGCTGGCATGGCTCTACGATGAGGACCGCTGGCCTTCCGGCTCAGCGGGCGGTATGGTGACGGAAAATCCCGAATTTGCCATGCGCAATCTGCTCTTCACGGCAACTCCTTACAGTGCAGATTTTGTGGGGCCCTCCGGCAATGACGGCGGGCGCGGCGGTGCCAGAGAGGAAAACGGCGAGCTGGTTGCCGTGTACGATGTGGTATTGAATGAGGACGGAACACTGGCGGAATATCGCCGGATCGGAGAGGATGAGCCGGCCAAGGGACGCAAGTGGTATGCCTACAACGAAGCTGCGGTGGATTCTCCATGGTTCAATGATAAACCTTATGTGGATACGCTGAATAAAAAGGCCATTGAGAAATTTGCGGAGATCACCCACGAGAAATATTACCGGGAGTTCGGTGAGGATTTCGGAAAGACGGTGCCTTCGATTTTTACCGATGAGCCCCAGTTTGCACAGAAAGGTACACTGTCCTTTGCCGACGAAGTGAAGGATGTGTTCCTGCCCTGGACCGGGGAGTTTCCCCGCCTGTTTGAGGAGTACTGCGGATTCGATCTGCTGGACCATTTCCCGGAGGTGATGTGGGAGCTTCCCGAGGGAAAAGCTTCCTATGTCCGCTATCAATATCAGGATTTTGTGAGCGAGCTGTTTGTGCGCTCTTTCTGTGACACGCTGGGAGACTGGTGCGATGAGCACGGGATCATGCTGGGCGGACATCTGATGGGCGAGGATACCCTGACCAAGCAGACCAGATGTGTGGGCGAGGCCATGAGAGCCTATCGTGCATTTAAAAAGATGCCCGGTATAGATAATCTGGTCAATCGACATGAGTTCAATACGGCCAAGCAGTGTGCCAGCGTCCTGCACCAGCAGGGCGGCGAGGCCATGCTCTCCGAGCTGTACGGTGTCACCGGCTGGGACTATGATTTCCGGGGACACAAGCTGCAGGGAGACTGGCAGGCGGCACTGGGCGTGACTGTCCGTGTTCCCCACCTGACCTGGATGAGCATGAAGGGCGGCGCGAAGCGGGATTATCCTGCCTGTATCGGCTATCAGAGCCCCTGGTGGGAGAAGTATAATCTGATCGAGACTCATTTCGCCCGGTTAAATACCGCGCTGACCAGAGGAAAGCCTGTGGTGAAGGTGGCGGTGATCCACCCCATCGAGAGCTACTGGCTGGCCTGGGGACCGTCTGATCAGACGGTGGCGGTCAGAGAACAGCTGGAACGAAACCATGAGCTGCTCACCAGAACCTTGCTGATGGGACTGATCGATTTTGACTTTATCAGTGAGTCATTGCTTCCCGAGTTCTGCGAAAAGGGCGGCGTGCCGTTTAAAGTGGGACAGATGGAATATGACACGGTCATTGTTCCCGGCTGTCATACGCTGCGCAGCACCACGCTGGAGAGACTTAAGGATTTCAAGGCGGCTGGCGGAGATCTGATCTTTTTGGGTGAATGCCCTACATATGTGGACGCAAAGGAGTCCGACGCGCCGAAGGCATTGTACGAAGCGAGCCGCGTGGTGAATTTTGCGGCTGCGGACATACTGGATGCGCTGGAAGAGAGACGATTTGTGGATATTCATATTACGAGCACCACGCCGGTAAAAGCGGACGGAAACTCTCTGGAGACGGGAACGGTCGGTTCCAGGACTGACGATCTTTTGTATCAGCTTCGCCAGGATAATGACTGTAAGTGGCTGTTTATCTGTTACGGAAAAGATCCGATCACTCCCGATGTTGACCCGGAAAGGGTTGTGCGGGTAACGCTGAACGGAGTTTATCGGCTGGAAGAGTACGACACCATGACCGGTGAGATCAGAGCTCTTCCGGCTACATACGAAAACGGAAAGACGGTGATCGAGCGGAGATGGTATATGCACGACAGTCTGCTGCTGCGTCTGACCGAGGGAGAGTGCTCCGGGACATCGGAGATCGACTGTCGGAAGAACGGTGGAAGAATGATTCTCCACAAGGTGCCGGTGACCCTGGATGAGCCCAATGTGATGGTGCTTGATATGGCAGAGTATGCCTTTGACGGCGGAGAGATCCATCCCACCGAGGAATTTTTGCGGATCGACAATCTGGGGCGAAAAGCACTGGGTGTTCCGCTGCGCAAAAAGCATGTCACCCAGCCTTATAAGATCAAGCCCGAGATTCCGACCCACGAGATTTATCTCAGAATGAAGTTCGACTCGGAGATCGAATATGCAGGGGCAAAGCTGGCGTTGGAAGAGCCGTTGACGGCGAAGATCGTCTTCAACGGCAATGAGATCGATCATACGCCGGATGGATGGTATGTGGACAAGTGTATTGAGACGGTGAGACTGACACCGATCCATGTGGGCGAGAATATTCTGGAGGTAACGGTGCCGCTGGGAGAGCGGACCAATCTGGAGTGGTTCTATCTGCTGGGAGATTTCGGTGTGAGAGTGGACGGATGTGTGAAGACCATCACGAAAAAGCCGGAGAAACTGGCCTTTGGAAATGTGGTATCCCAGGGACTGCCTTTCTACACGGGAAATATTACCTATGAACTGGCAGTAAACGTGGGAGAGGAGGGAACCCTGTCCGTCAGAGCGGAGCAGTACCGAGGTGCGCTGATCGAAGTGTTCCTGGACGGAAAGGCAATGGGAAATATTATTTTCTCACCCTACACGATTCAATTGACCGGCATTGAGCCCGGTGAACACAGGCTGGGACTGAAGCTGTACGGAACCAGACAGAACGGATTTGCGCAGCTGCACCACACACTGGGACTGTATTTCTACCAGAGCCCGGATTCCTGGTACTCTAAGGATTCGCTGTGGACATATGAGTATCAGCTGAAGCCGGCGGGCATTTTAAAGAGCCCGGAGATAATTGAGGCATAATTAAGGGCTGATGCGAAAAAGCGACTCCATGTAATTATAAAAATGCCACCATGTAATTATAAAAGCGACCTATCAGAATAAACCCGAGAAGTTTCTCTAAGTTTATTTCTGAAGGTCGTTTTTTAACGTCGTTTCGGCGATTTCGCACCCGTACATTCTTAGATTAATTTTTGTTTACAGCATCATCAGCACCCCGCTGACGATCATGCCGATATAAATGATCCGCTTCAGCTTCTGACCGTCCAGTTTGTCGAAGGTCTGTCCGCCGATCCAGTTTCCGAGGCAACAGCCGATGAGGCCGACAGCGACGTGAAGCAATACATTTCGGTCAATAATGCCGTTGATGGCTCGAACGGTGGTGGAGTAGATATTAGATATGGCAAAAAAGGTCTGAAGGGTAGCGAAATACACCAGCTTATCGGAGGTGGCATGGAGCAGATAAATGACTGCAGGTGGTCCTCCGGTGGAGAACAGACCGCTGAGCGTGCCGCTCAATGCTCCTGATAAAAAGCTGTTTTTGGCGTTTGGCTTCATGTGGATCCGCGCGCTGAAATACAGAAAATAAATGCTCAGTCCGATCAGAACGATACCCAATAATCGTTTCATGACGGTTTCCGGCGCTGAGGAGGAAAATTTGATGGCGATCGGAAGCGTGATCAATGAGGCGATGAGCATGGGCAGTACAAGCATGATGCGGAGATACTTTCGCTGCCGGATCGCGTTGTATATAGAGGTAAAGCAGGAAAGCAGACTGGATGTAGCTGCCGCGAAAGCGTGGGAGGGCATAAAATACGGGAAAAACAGCATCACAAAAATGCCAAAGCCAAATCCGCTGACGCGCTGAACAAAGCTGCCTCCAAAGCAGATGATGATCATTAGCAGATAAGTTAGTAATCCGTCCATAAATACACTCCTCGTAAAGGGCTGTTGAAAATTAGCAAGCCGGTAGCTATGTTAATTTGCATAGCTCTTTGGATTATACAGATGGTCAAAATACATCTGCATTAACTATATCCAGTTGAGGTGAGTTTGTCAATGGAGAGACTCAGCATTTTCATCCGTGTCAGATAATGATATCCTCCGAAAAAGAAGTGGTAAGCGCTTAGCCTGAGCATAATTATACAGGATAGGTCGGTGAGGGGCAATAACCGTGCTGTTGATTGTGCGTTGAAAAGATAAACGGACAGTTGAAAACGCTGGAAGCTGTGTTAGTGGCAGTGTGTATGTCGACAGTGTGCATGTCGACAGGAAAAAGACTATAACAAGAGAAAGAAAACACTTGACAGATACCCCGAGGGGGTATATGCTAGAAGCAAAGAGCAGTGCGGGCGGGAAGAGACGTAAGTCCCCGCGGGAGCTTGCTCACGAGAGGGGACTTACGTCTCTTCCCGCACATAGTGCGAATGTACGAGAGCGAGATGAAGCGTCAGCGGAATCGAGCCCGCACTGCGAAAGATATATTTTATAAGGAGGTCTAATATGGAACAATATACAGTGACGGGCATGAGCTGTGCTGCCTGCAGCGCCCGTGTAGAAAAAGCCGTATCCAAAGTCCCCGGTGTCACCTCCTGTTCAGTCAGCCTTCTGACCAACTCCATGGGAGTGGAGGGAACTGCCGCCTCTGCGGATGTTATCCGCGCAGTCGAGGAGGCAGGCTACGGAGCATCAGTGAAAGGAGCGGCAACTGAAAACGGAAAGGCAACGTTAAAAGCCGCGGAGGCCGAGGATATGCTGAAGGACCGGGAGACTCCGCTTCTGAAACAGAGGCTGTTTTCCTCCCTGGGCTTTTTGATTGTCCTCATGTACATTTCCATGGGACACATGATGTGGGGATGGCCACTTCCGGCATTTCTCTCAGAGAATCATGTGGCCATGGGACTGGCACAGCTTTTGTTGACCATCATTGTCATGGTCATCAATCAGAAGTTTTTTATCAGTGGATTTAAAAGCCTGTGGCACAGAGCCCCCAACATGGACACGCTGGTGGCCCTTGGCTCAGGCGCGGCCTTTGTGTACAGCACTTACGCCCTGTTTGCCATGACCGATGCCCAGATGAGGGGCGATATGGCCGGTGTCATGGACTATATGCATGAGTTTTATTTTGAGTCGGCGGCCATGATCCTGACCCTGATCACCGTGGGAAAGATGTTGGAGGCCCGCTCCAAGGGAAAGACTACCGACGCGCTGAAAAGCCTGATGAAGCTGGCACCGAAGACTGCTACGCTGGTGAGAGACGGTCAGGAGATTGAGGTTTCCATCGACCAGGTGATGAAGGGCGATGTGTTTGTGGTCCGCCCCGGCGAGAATATCCCGGTGGACGGTGTGGTGCTTGACGGCCACAGCGCGGTCAATGAGGCAGCTCTGACCGGAGAGAGTATTCCCGTGGACAAAGTGGAGGGCGATGCAGTATCGGCGGCGACCCTCAATCAATCCGGATTTCTGACCTGTCAGGCCACCAGAGTCGGCGAGGATACGACCCTGTCACAGATCATCCAGATGGTCAGCGATGCGGCGGCGACCAAGGCACCCATCGCCAAGGTAGCGGATAAGGTATCCGGCGTGTTTGTCCCTGCGGTCATCACCATTGCGGTCATCACCACTTTAGTGTGGCTGATTGCCGGAGAGACCATTGGGTTTGCGCTGGCGAGAGGCATCTCCGTGCTGGTGATCAGCTGTCCCTGTGCGCTCGGTTTGGCGACCCCGGTTGCCATCATGGTGGGCAACGGCATGGGCGCGAAGAACGGTATCATGTTCAAGACGGCTGTCTCTCTGGAGGAGGCCGGCAAGATGGAGATCGTCGCGCTGGATAAAACCGGAACCATCACCAGCGGTGAACCCAAGGTGACGGATATTCTGGCTGCTGACGGATATACAGAGAAAGAACTGATGGAATACGCGGCGGCGCTGGAGCAGAAAAGCGAGCATCCGCTGGCGAGAGCCATCATGGATTATGCGACAGAGCATGAGATCCAGGTTTCAGAGGTTTCTGAATTTGAGGCATTGCCCGGCAATGGACTGACGGCGGTGATCGGTGGAGCTGAGAGCAGGAAACATCAGCTGATAGGTGGCAGCGGCAAATTTATCGGCAGCAAGATAAAGGTTCCGGCATACATGAACAAAAAAGCAGAAGCCCTTGCCGAGGAGGGCAAGACCCCTCTGTTCTTCGCCATGGACGAACGTCTTTTAGGTATCATCGCAGTGGCAGACGTGATCAAGGAGGACAGCCCCCGGGCGGTCCGTGAGCTGCAGAACATGGGCATTCATGTGGTCATGCTGACCGGTGACAATGAGCGCACTGCGAGGGCTATCGGCAGACAGGCCGGCGTGGATCAGGTCATCGCGGGTGTGCTTCCCGACGGCAAGGAGAGCGTGATCCGTGAGCTTCAGCAGAAGGGCAAGGTGGCCATGGTCGGCGACGGCATCAACGATGCCCCTGCGCTGACCAGAGCGGACATCGGCATTGCCATCGGCGCAGGCACGGACATTGCCATCGACGCGGCGGACGTTGTTCTGATGAAGAGCAAGCTTTCCGATGTGCCGGCGGCGATCCGCTTAAGCCGTGCGACACTGAAGAATATTCACGAGAATCTGTTCTGGGCATTTTTCTACAATGTCATCGGCATTCCGCTGGCAGCAGGTGTGTGGATCCCGATCTTTGGCTGGGAGTTAAATCCCATGTTCGGCGCGGCGGCTATGAGCCTTTCCAGCTTCTGCGTGGTGACCAACGCCCTCAGACTGAATCTGTTCAAGGTTCACGATGCAGGCAAGGACAAGCCGATCCGGCGGAAGAGTGTGGAGAAAAACGAAAACACTGACGAGAAAGCAAAAATCGGTGAAACTGTAAATGCTTATGAAGAAACAACCGGTGAATCCGCATACGGTGAATCCGCATACGGTGATGCCGCATGTGCTATGCCGGATGATCTTAATCATGAAAACAACAATAACGAAATGGAGGGAACAACCATGGAAAAGACAATGAAAATCGAAGGAATGATGTGCGGCCACTGTGAGGCCAGAGTGAAGAAGGTGCTGGAAAAGCTGCCCGAGGTAGATGAGGCGGTGGTAAGCCACGAGGCTGGAACCGCAGTGGTTAAGCTGAATGCAGATGTTGCAGATGATGTGCTGAAGAAAGCCGTGGAAGATCAGGATTACACTGTGCTTTCTGTGGAGTAAGTGGTTGATTCGAATTTTGGAGTGCGTGACAAGATAGAAGGGGCTGTTTGCAAAAGGGCAGAAGTTTGGATTTGCCCTTTTGTAACAGCCCCTTCTGCTACCCTTCACATGATTTTCTTCAGCGGATTCTCACAGTCGAAAAATTCCTCTGCGGTGCGGATAAATTCGGTGACCAGCTTGTAGGTAGGCGAATCCGCCACCTTTCCGTGAGCGATGGAGAAGGTCTGTTTTGCCGCCGGATTTTGCAGTGCAAAATAAACGCAGCTATTGTTCGGCGGCATGGTAGCCACATCCGCGTCGGTGGTGAGCAGTGCGCCGAATCCGGACTGCATCAGATTATAGTTGAGCCGCTGGTTGGGCGAGTGTGTGTTGATGTACGGCGAGGAGCTGGATTCACCGAAGATCAGCTTTCGCTTTTTGAAAATATTGCTGTCCGGTGGCGAGTAGATAAAATCGATTCCGCGAAAGACAGTCATGTCTCTGATCTGCTTTTCCTCCGGGAAATTACGGCTGATTACGTCGGCGTAGGAGAGGGCACAGGGGAGGAGGGGCTGTACTCCGTCAAAATCGCGCCGCACTGCGACCACCAGATTTTCTTCCAGAAGAGGTATGATGGTAAAGCCGGGAGCACTTTCCTCCGTAGGGATAAAGACCAGATCGGCGGTGCTTTTGGTCAGCATGCCGACAAGCTCGGAGGTGTCGGTGGGCGTGATGTTGATATCCACATGGGGATATTTTGCGCAAAACAGCTCACAAATCTTCGGAATGACATAGTAGGAGAGGTTGGTGGAGGTGGCGATATTCAGCACGCCGCCCCTGATCTCATACATGTCCTGAATGCGATCATGGGTCTGCTGTTCAAGAAGAATAACCTTTTCGATGGCATCAATGTAAATTTTCCCCTCGGCGGTCAGGGTGAAGGGGATTGTCTTTCGGTTAAAGATGACAGCACCCAGTTCTTCCTCAGCTTTCTTGATCGCAGTGCTGAGAGCCGGTTGAGAGAGGTACAGTTTTTTCGCCGCGGCCGAAACGCTCTTGCAGCGATAGACCTCGTAAACATATTTGGAGAGTGTGTCGAGCATAATGCCTCCTATAAATACAATTTATAACTTGTATATAGATATCTGTATTTGATTATATCATGGAACGGAGATATAATCAAATTATAATCAACTGTTTTACCGTGGTACGGATTTGGATTGACGTTATTTTGAAGGATAAACAAAGATGAGATGCGAAACATTATTTCGGAAAATTGATGAGCTTTATCCGGCATACCTCAAGGTGTGGGAGGATGTGTGCAATATCGAGAGTCCCACGAATGACAAGGCGGGCGTTGATGCGGTGTGCCGTTATTTCGTCGCACTGGCAGAAAAGCAGGGCTGGGAGATCGAGATTTCCAGACAGGACGCTGCGGGAGATGCCGCGTGCATCACCATGAACCCGAATGCGAAAAAAGCGCCGGTGTGCTTCTCGGGACATATGGATACGGTTCACCCGGTGGGACTTTTCGGAACTCCGGCGGTGCGCATGGACGAGGAAAAGATCTACGGACCGGGAGTCATCGACTGCAAGGGCGGCTGTGTCTCATCGTTTCTGGCGATGGACGCGCTGGCGCAGATTGGGTTTAATGAGCGCCCGATAAAGCTGATCCTTCAGTCCGACGAGGAGACAGGAAGCAAGACCAGTGGAAAGAAAACGGTCGCGTTTATGTGTGAGAAAGCGAAGGGGGCAGCAGCATTTTTAAATACAGAAGGTGTTGCGGACGAAAAGAAGCAGGATGTGGTTCTGGTTCGAAAAGGCATTCTCCGTTTCTGCTACCACATCACCGGAAAGGCAGCCCATTCCTCCAAGTGTATGGACGGTGCGAACGCCATCGCGGAGGCAGCCTATAAGATCATTGAACTGGAGAAAATGAAGGACCGGGAAGGTCTCACCTGTAACTGCGGCGTGATCGAGGGCGGCACGGTGGCCAACACGGTAGCGGAGCAGTGCAGTTTTCTGGCGGATATCCGCTTTAAGACAAACGCGGAGGAGCTGCGTGCGAGAGAAATTGTGGCGAACATCGCGGAGACTTCCACGGTGGAAGGCTGTGTGTGCAGACTGGAGCAGGTCAGCTATCGTCCCGCCATGGAATACGCTGAGAGAAACATGGAGCTTCTCAATCAGATGAATGAGATATATCTGCAAAACGGGCTTGATCCCCGCAAAGCGGTCCACAGCCCCGGCGGCTCGGACGCTGCGTATATCACTCAGGCGGGGATTCCCTGTATCGACAGTCTGGGAGTCGCCGGAGGGCGCATTCACTCGTCGGAGGAGTATGCTATTCTCAAATCGCTGGCAGAGTCAGCCAAATACATGGCAGCGGTGGCCATGTGCCTGTAAAGATAGTGGGAAGGTCTCGCAGCGGACGCTAAGTTCAGCCATCGCCTGACAGCTCGGCTTCACTAAGCGCCGGCGGCCGGAGAGAGTTTCTCTTTCGTTTATTTTTGAGGTGCTCTTTGGATAAATGAGTTTCGGCTATTTTGCAACTTCGTTGGATTTTAGGGTAGAAATATTGACCGTCTGAAAAAAAGCGTGTATTATTAAGTGGTAAGACATTTATGATACATGCTTTTTTGATTATGGGGATATTAACTGTCGGACATCGAAGTTATGACGGTTGATTGATCAAACGGAGTTTTTGATATGGCAGCAGGTAAAGTGAATCAGGAGATGGGATCCGCCAGTGTGAAGCTGTTGATGGTAAAGCTGGCCGTTCCTGCGATGATCGGACAGGTCATCAACCTTTTGTATAATATTGTGGATCGTATTTACATCGGACATATTCCGGAGATTGGTGCGTCTGCGCTGACCGGTGTGGGTCTGTTCACCCCGATTTTGATGCTGATTACGGCGTTTGCTATGCTGGCGGGAGCCGGCGGCGCACCGAGAGCGGCCATCGCCATGGGAAAGAAAGATATGGAGCGGGCGGAGAGGATCGTGGCCAACTGTTTTACGGTGCTGTTGATTCTGGCAGTAGTGTTGACTGGGGTATTTTATGTGACTGCGCCTGCACTGCTTCGCTGGTTTGGCGCCAGTGATGTCACACTTCCCTATGCGGTGGATTATGCGCGCATCTATATTCTTGGCAGTGTATTTGTACTGATTGTTATGGGGATGAATCCCTTCATCACTACTCAGGGCTTTGCCAAAATGAGTATGCTCACCACCGTGATCGGTGCGGTGATTAATATTGTGCTGGATCCAATTTTTATCTTTGCGCTGGATATGGGCGTAGAGGGGGCGGCGATCGCCACCGTGCTCAGCCAGGCGGTCAGTGCGGTCTGGGTGCTTCTGTTCCTCAGTGGGAAAAAGACCATCCTTCGGTTAAAACGGGAAAATATGAAGCTACAGAGCAAGGTGATTCTGCCCTGTCTGGCCCTTGGTGCCTCCAGTTTTGTGATGGTGTCCACGGAGAGCCTGTTGTCTATCAGCTTTACCTCCAGTCTGGCTAAATTCGGCGGTGATCTGGCGGTGGGGGCGATGACGGTGCTCACCAGTATCAATCAGCTGGTGACGATGCCTCTGCAGGGGATCTGTCAGGGCGGTCAGCCGCTGATCAGCTATAATTTCGGTGCGGGAAAACCTGCTCGGGTGAAGGAGGCGTTTTTCTGCCAGTTTTTTGTCTGCG
Source organism: Lachnospiraceae bacterium (assembly GCA_017461725.1). Classification (GTDB taxonomy): domain Bacteria; phylum Bacillota; class Clostridia; order Lachnospirales; family Lachnospiraceae; genus RGIG423. Next base: position 185,633 of record JAFTXG010000028.1, on the reverse strand, counting down.
TTGGATACACCACCCTGTTCTGGCTGTTGATTCAGGCGGTACCTCAATCAATGACGGGAATATTTACCTCAGATGCCGAACTGGTAGATTATGCAGCGTGGGCTCTCAGAATTTATCTGGCAGGAGCTTTTTCCATCGGTTTTCAAATCAGCTGTCAGCAGGCCTTTATGGCACTGGGACAGGCGAAAGTCAGCCTGCTGCTGGCCTGCCTGAGAAAGCTTATCCTGCTGATCCCGCTGATCTTTATTCTGCCGGCGTTCTTTTCGGACAAGGTATTCGCCGTGTTCCTGGCGGAGCCGGTCAGCGATATCACCGCAGCGGCGGTGACCACGATCACCTTTTTTATCTACTTTAAGAAACTGCTGAAGCATCCGGAGGGAAGGCAGAATTAGACTGGGAAGCGGTGGCGGTGCGGACCGTCTTTATTGAGGAATGATACCCTTGCGCATTGACGGCAGGGAAGTATTATATATGCAGTGATACAGTAAATCGAATTCTGGAGGAAATATACATGGGCGAACAGATTGGTTCAATCAAAGGAATGGAATCGTTGCGTGAATTATATAAGATCGGCTACGGCCCTTCCAGCTCCCACACCATGGGACCGGAGAGGGCGGCCAGACTGTTCAAGGAAAAGCATCCGCAGGCGGACGCGTTCAAGGTGACGCTGTTCGGCTCTCTGGCGCTGACCGGTGTGGGACACCGCACCGACTATATTGTGGAAAAAACGCTGCAGCCGGCTGGGGTGGAGATCATTTTTGATCCGGTGACCGGCGATCTGCCCCATCCGAATACCATGGATATGGAGGCTTACAGGGACGGTGAGCTTCTGGATCGCTGGCGTGTGTTAAGCGTTGGCGGCGGCGCCATCCAGATCGTGGGTCAGGGCTGGACTCCGCCTGCGAGAGTATATCCCCACAGCACCTTTGAGGAGATATCAACCTATTGCCGCAAAAAGCGGATGACCCTCTGGCAGTATGTGGAGGAGGTGGAGGGCCCTGAGATCTGGCAGTATATGAAAGAAATCTGGCACACCATGCAGGAGGCGGTGGATGACGGCCTGGAGGCAGACGGTGAGCTGTTTGGCGGCCTTCATGTGCAGCGAAAGGCCAAGACCCTCTATCGCAAGCGCCACATCGACGAGAGCGCTGAGATCCGCGAGAACCGTCTGGTCTGTGCCTATGCCTACGCAGTCAGTGAGCAGAATGCAGCCTGCGGAAAGATCGTGACCGCACCCACCTGCGGAGCCTGCGGCGTGATCCCGGCGGTGCTGAACTATGTGCAGGAGCGCAGAGGCTTTTCCAACGAGGCGATTCACCACGCGCTGGCGGTGGGCGGTCTGATCGGAAACCTGATCAAGACCAACGCGTCCATCAGCGGCGCGGAGTGTGGCTGTCAGGCGGAGATCGGCAGTGCCTGCGCCATGGCGGCGGCAGCGCTGGCCAGCCTGTACGAGATGGACATCGATCAGATCGAGTACGCGGCGGAAATCTCCATCGAGCATCATCTGGGACTGACCTGTGACCCGATCCGCGGTCTGGTGCAGATCCCCTGCATTGAGCGAAACGCCGTTGCAGCCATGCGCGCAATCAACGCGACCAACCTGGCGAACTTCCTGACCGACACCAGAAAGATATCCTTCGACCTGGTGGTGCAGACCATGTACGAGACAGGAAAAGACCTGTCACACCGCTACCGCGAGACCAGCGAGGGCGGTCTGGCGAAGCTGTACGAGTAAAATTATGATAGGGGAACCATAATGAATCTGAGATATAAAAAGTGGCTGGTGGCAGGAACTTTGCTGTTGGGCATAATAATCTGTGTCTGTATGAGTATTTTCAAATGGGCATCACCATTCTGGATTTATGCTTTTTTCGGCTCGATTGTGTTACATTTGATTTGTTGGGGAATCCTTTGGAAATGTCCTCATTGTGGGAAACATTTGGGGAGATTGGATAACGCAGAATGCTGTAAGTACTGCGGAAAAGATTTATTTACCGAATAAATTACAAACAGAGTTAACAAAAAAAGATAGAAAAGAATATACATTAAGACAGAGCTAGGACTAAATATACGACAGAATAAGGAGGACATCATGGCAGTAGTAAGACCCTTTAAGGCAATCAGACCGAGAGAGGAGCTGGCCGCACAGGTGGCAGCCCTTCCCTATGACGTTTACAGCAGGGAGGAGGCCGTAAAGGCGGTGCAGGGGCATCCCCTTTCCTTCCTCAATATTGACCGGGCGGAGACCCAGTTCGGCAGCGAGGTGGACACCTACGCGGACTGTGTCTATGACAAAGCGAGAGAGCTTTTGGACGCACAGATCGCCGATGGCACCTATGTGACTGAGGAGGAACCTTGCTATTACCTCTATGAGCTGGTGATGAACGGGCGCAGTCAGACCGGTATTGTGGGCTGCTGCTCCATCGACGATTATCAGAATAACATCATCAAAAAGCATGAAAATACCAGAGCGGACAAGGAGAAAGACCGCATTCGTCATGTGGACACCTGCAGTGCTCAGACCGGACCGATTTTCCTGGCATACCGCAGACATGAGGCGCTGAGCCGGATGATCAGCGAGGTAAAGGAGACTGAGCCGCTCTATGATTTCACCGCGGACGACGGCATCACTCACCGCGCGTGGAAAATCAGCGAGACAGAGCGTATCGAGGTGGTCCAAACTGCGTTTGCGGGCATGGATGCCCTTTACATAGCGGACGGTCATCACCGAGCAGCCAGCGCTGTGCGTGTGGGACAGATGAGACGTGCGGCAAATCCTGGATATACCGGTGAGGAGGAGTTCAACTACTTCCTGTCGGTGATCTTTGCCGAGGATGAGCTGATGATCATGGACTACAATCGCGTGGTTGCGGATCTGAACGGTCTGACTGAGACTGAGTTTGCCGGGAAAGTGGCAGAAAAGTTTGAAATTGTTCCGGAGAATGAGATTGTTCATCCGGCAAAAAAGGGGCAGGTAGGTATGTACCTGGGCGGGAAGTGGTATCGTCTGACCGCAAAGGACGCAATCTGCAGCGACGATGCAGTGGAGGGACTGGATGTGTCTCTGCTGCAGGATCACCTGCTTATGCCTCTTCTTGGAATTGCAGATCCCAAGACCGACAAGCGCATCGACTTTGTGGGCGGTATCCGCGGACTTTCCGAGCTGGAGCGCAGAGTGAACGGGGGAATGACAGTGGCTTTCTCCATGTATCCCACTTCCATCGGAGAGCTGTTTGCAGTGGCGGACGCAGGACTTCTGATGCCGCCGAAGTCCACCTGGTTTGAGCCGAAGCTGAGAAGCGGATTATTTATTCATCGGATATGATGTGGTCGAAAGAGTAAAAATACGTATAAGTTGGGTTGCCATACCGGAAAAGTACTATGCTCAAAGTACTGTGGCAACCCAACTGTTTTTTTCGGATTTCTTACTTGCTAGCCACATATTTTTGTGCTATACTACTCACACTTCATAAATCCTGCTTTTCTCTGTCAGGATTTATCACATCTATCTTAATCATTTATCGTGGCATTCGGTCTTATATCCCGAACAAGAAAACAGAATATGCGTATTTACTGCAAATATTGTCTTGCAGTTTTTTTGCGGACGATATAAAATAGAAGGAGGTAAGTATGACACCAAAAACATTAAAGGACCTGACACTGCTGGATCGATTTCTCTTTGACCAGACCATGGAAAACACCGAGGCCCACGAGGCGATGCTCCAGATTATACTGGGACAGGATGACCTCAAGTTGCTGACCCATGCCCAGACTGAGAAAGAACTTCGCACTGCACCTTGGCTGCGATCCATCCGGCTGGATGTGTACTCGTTGGATCAGGCGCGCACTGTCTATAACACTGAGATGCAGGCCAAACAGAGAGATGACCTTGTCAAGCGGAGTCGCTATTATCAGAGCCTAATTGATTCTTCCCTTCTGGAACCGGGAACCATCAGTTTTAACAAGCTGAACAACACCTGCATCATCATGATCACTCCCTTTGATCTGTTTGGTGAGAACAGATATGTTTATTCGTTTATCCCCTGCTGCAGACAGGACAAGGATCTCGAAATAAACGATGGTGCTGTTCGGATATTCCTAAACACCCGGGGAACGAACGATCATGAGGTTAGTGAAGAACTGAGGGATTATCTCCACTACGTGGAAAATCCCAGTGATGAGCTCGTGGAAAAAAGCGGCAGTCAACGATTGAAGACGATCCATTACTATGTCAAACAAATTAAAGCCAGCGAGGAAATGGGGGTAAGGTATATGCAGAAATTGGAAGAAGAAATCCTCATGAAACAAAGAGCTGAGGCAGAAGGGCGAGCTGTAGGTCTGGCAGAAGGACGTGCAGAGGGTATGATTGAGGGTATACAGCAGGGCATTTTAAGCAGTGCCAAAAATCTGATACGTACCACCGGTATGTCTGCAGCTCAGGCACTATTGGCCATCGGTATTTCCCAAGAAAACCTTGAAGAGTATATTGCACTCTTAGAAAAATGATTGATTATGAGGGCGTGGTCACACGCCCTCATAATCAAATTCCGGGATAAAGCTTTCCTCGGCAGTCTCGCCCTCCTGGATAAATCCATTCTCGATCCCCAGGTCTACCGCATAGTCGGTGAGGCGATCGTATTCGTCCTCGGTGATCCGGCGGTTCAGCTCAGGGTAAGCGGCCACGTGGGGCAGAGGCGTGTACTGGTTCATGATACTGATATAAATACGGTCTCCGTAGGTCTCGTAGAGATAGCGGAGCACAGCGCGGGAGTCATCCTCGCAGCCCGGCAGTGCCAGGTGGCGGACGATGATTCCTTTTTTCATGAGCGGAACCGGTTCGTCATCAGTGTGACAGGACATATCGGCAGATAACTCCGGATTCCCCACCTGCCGGTACATCTCCGCCAGCGCGGCCTTCGCCACCTCCGGATAGTCGGCGGCGTGAGAGTAGCGGGCGCTTAAAGCCGGGTCCAGATATTTGAAATCGGGCAGATAGATATCCACAAGCCCATCCAGAAGCCGCAATGTCTCTACCGTCTCGTAGCCACCGGTGTTGTACACGATGGGGATGGTAAGCCCCTGTGCTTTCGCCAGGCGTAGTGCCTCCACAATGGAGGGAACATAGTGGGTGGGGGTCACCAGGTTGATATTGGCGGCACCTTTTGCCTTCAGTTCCAGAAAAATCTCAGACAGTCGCTCGACGCTGACCTTCTGGCCGACGTCCGCCTTCGCGATGGAATAATTCTGGCAGAACACACAGCCCAGATTACAGCCGGAGAAAAAGACCGTGCCGGAACCGCACTCGCCGGAGATGCAGGGCTCCTCCCAGTAGTGGAGGGCAGCGCGGGCAAGGTAGATATCGGCGGGGACGCGGCAGCGGCCGGTGTGGCCGGAAAGGCGGTCAGTACCGCACCGGTGGGGGCAGAGGGTGCAGGAACGGTATGGTGATGTCACTTCAGCGGAAAGATTCATGATTCCTCCTGGATAATGCACTATGAACCGATAGGACGGTCAAATGGTAAAAAGGGATTCCTATCTGAGTTTAGCGAAAATCTGGGGAGAAATCAAGCCTTTGTCATAGGACTGTAATGAAATATTAATATACTTTTAAGATTTTAAGTTTTACGCAATTAATCTGCAATGTCAACTTGACATTTTTCGACAAAAACAGTAAAATCAGGATAAAATAATTCTAAACAAATTCTAAACCCATTCTTTCTTGAATTGAATGTTCAGAATGGTTTGCTGAATGATCGGGAAAAAAGAGGAGAACCTATGAGAAAAGACGGTGTGAAAATCAAAAACGCGAATCCCATGTATCTGGTAATGAATCAGTTCCTGCGCTATCGCTATGACGCGATGAACCAGCTGACGCTGGATATTCCCATCGAGCCGATGCAGAAATATATCAGGGCGAAAAAAGCAGAGGGGATCAGACTTTCTCATATGGGACTGGTGATCGCAGCTTATGTGCGCACCCTTGCCGAGTTTCCCCAGTTAAACCGATTTGTTATGAACGGTAATATCTATGCCCGCAATGAGATCGCAGTGGGTATGGTTGTGCTGAAGACGGGACAGATGATCGATGAGACTTTTTCCAAGATGTATTTTCTGCCCGAGGACGATATTTTCACCGTTCAGAAAATCATTGACGAGTTTTTGGAGAGTAATAAAAAGGCGGAGGAGTCAAACGGCACCGACAGGATCATTGAGATTCTGGTGGGTATTCCGGGACTGTTAAAGTTTGGCTGTGCTGTGCTCCGCTGGATGGATAAGCATAACCTGCTTCCCAAGGCGATCATCGATGTGAGTCCCTTCCATTCCAGTATGGTGGTGACTAATCTGGCCAGCATCCGCACTCCCCATCTTTATCATCATATTTACGATTTCGGAACGGTTGGAGAGTTCATGGCCATGGGCAATTTCCGCGAGGTGCCGAAAACGTTGGCAGGAGAGACCAAATTTGTGACCTGTATGCCCATCGGTTATGTGATGGATGAACGTATCTGTACCGGAGCGTACTGTTCCATGGCTCTTCAGAGGTTTAAAGGTTATCTGACCCATCCCGAGCGCATGGAGGGTGCGCCAAAGGTATTGAATTATGATGACGGAGTGGTGATCACCAAGCGGAAGTCCTGATGAACAATACGGTGATCAGGAGTTTGTTCGTTCGGTGACTGTGTACAGGTATAAACAGACGAAAATGTGTACATATTAACCTCAACGGAGGCTGTGAGTAAACGGCAAAGACCGCCGGATATTCCCGGCCTCCTTATTTTGGACGCACCGGAGCGGAGGAAACGGACATTAAAGTGTGCTTCGGTGAAGGGCCACTGAATCAAGGAGGACTAATATGCCGTCATTAAGATGTGATGTAACCACCTGTCTGCACAATTCAGACAAATGCTGCTGTAAGAACACCATTCTGGTGGAGGGAGAGAAGGCGCATGCTCCCGAGAGTACCTGCTGCTCCAGCTTCGATGAGGCCAGGGAGTTTGGCGGACGCAATGAGTTTGAGTCCAAGAATCTGGCTTTGGCCGTTGAGTGTGAGGCAGTGAACTGCCGTTTCAACGATGCGAAACGCTGTAAGGCAAAGCATATTACCATTTCCGGCGGTAAGGCTACGGATATGAAGGATACGCTCTGCGCAAGCTTTGAGGAGCGGTAGAACAGAACAGTAAACCGCATTGCTCCATTGACAATATGCCGTTTCGGAGAAAGCACCGGCAGTGACGGACTGCAGGCCGGAACGGCAATATACATAGAGACGGGAAGTTGGTAAGAAGCTGGCAACAAATTGAAAATTTTTCTTGACAAATAAACAAAAATGGGTTGACAGGAGATTAAATCAGTGTTATCATATCAGAGTTGCGAGAGCAATACCATGAAGTAGAGTATCCACTCTCACCTTGGCACATGCGGTGACCCGGGTTAATGACAAAAGCCTTATGATGGGCTTATTCTGTGAGTGGATAGTTTCTATCCGCTTTTCTTTTTATGAAAGAAAGCCATGCAGGCGAGACTGATTTGTGCTTGCACAAAATCAGGCGCGACTATATGGCGCCTGACCTAAATGAGCATATAGACTGATCGGTCGGAATGCGAATGTAGGGCAGTCCGTGCGCGAGAGTGCAGAGCACGCAGTGACCGGGTTTCAGAGAGATGATAGCAAGCTCATGGGATTGCGTAAGGATATCTACATCAAATGTGGGGGTGCACGACAATTAGCGAATTAATGTTGAATGAGCAGATCCGTGACAAGGAAGTAAGACTGATCGGTGAGAACGGCGAGCAGCTGGGTATCATGTCCTCGAGGGACGCATTGAAGCTGGCAAAGGAAGCAGAGCTCGATCTGGTAAAGATCGCGCCGAATGCACAGCCGCCGGTATGCAAGATTATTGACTACGGAAAGTATCGTTACGAGCAGGCTCGTAGGGAAAAGGAAGCCAAAAAGAAGCAGAAGGTCATCGAAATTAAGGAAGTGCGTTTGTCTCCGAACATCGACGAGAACGATCTGAATACGAAGATAAATGCCGCAAGAAAGTTCATTCAGAAGGGTGACCGTGTAAAGGTTACTCTGCGCTTCCGCGGTAGAGAGATGAGCCACATGGCTCAGTCCAAACACATCCTGGATGAATTTGCAGAGAAGCTGGCCGATATCGCAGTGGTTGAGAAACCTGCGAAGGTCGAGGGTAGAAGCTTGACGTTAATCTTAAGTGAAAAGCGTTAAAATCATAAGGAGGACAATCATATGCCAAAGTTAAAGACGAAAAGAGCAGCAGCAAAGCGTTTTCAGAAGACAGGTACCGGTAAGTTAAAGAGAATGAAGGCGTTTAAGAGCCACATCTTGACCAAGAAGTCTACCAAGAGAAAGAGAAACTTACGTAAATCCACCATTACTGATGCAGCAAATGCAAAGGTAATGAACAAGATTTTGCCCTACTAATTAGAAGGAGGAGACCGAAAATGGCAAGAGTTAAAGGCGGTTTAAACGCAAAGAAGAAGCATAATAGAGTATTAAAGCTCGCTAAGGGTTATAGAGGAGCTCGCTCCAAGCAGTATCGTATCGCAAAGCAGTCCGTAATGAGAGCACTGACCAGCTCCTACGCAGGCAGAAAGCAGAAGAAGAGACAGTTCAGACAGCTGTGGATCGCTCGTATCAACGCAGCAGCTCGTATGAACGGCCTTTCCTACAGCAAGTTCATGTACGGCCTTAAGCTTGCAGGTGTTGAGATGAACCGTAAGGTTCTGGCTGACCTGGCAGTTAACGATGCAGCTGGTTTTGCTAAGCTGGCTGAGGTTGCTAAGTCTAAGCTCGCTTAATTTAAGCATCATATTGTGCATGGGCAGATTTGTCTGCCTGTGCACATGCGATTAAACAGCGCTATGTAGTGTTGGTATGACAGTCAAAAACGGCGATTAAAAGTTTTTTTAAAAAAACAAAAAAAGTTCTTGACAAAGTCAGATAACTGAGTTAAAATAGCGAACGTGCCTGAGAGAAAGAGCACGAAACAAAACGAAATATGGAACGGGGCGTGGCTCAGCTTGGTAGAGCGTTCGGTTAGGGACCGAGAGGTCGCAGGTTCAAATCCTGTCGCCCCGACTAAGAATCCTTTGCAGATGATGCAGAGGATTTTTGCTTTAAGATAATGATTTCCAGTTTATCATATATTATTTGTGTTGTGAAATTTTTTCCTCATGCGGGATTAAAGATTAAGATGATGTGGGGCCATGGTTTTTACTTGAAAAATATGACAGATTCTGATATGATGTGTCTAGTAGAACAAGAGAGGGCGATTCCGTTGAGCAGCGAACTGAGCAGAGACATTGAAAAAAATAAACCGCACGGGAGCGGTGAAGCTATTTCCTCCTGTTGCTGTGGGGAGAAGCATAAAGCCCGTGAGACGGAGGAGTACCGTGATTTGATCCGCCGATTAAATCGCATCGAGGGGCAGGTCCGCGGCATCAAAGGGATGGTAGAGCGGGATTGCTATTGCGTGGATATTCTGACACAGGTTTCAGCGATCCAGGCAGCGCTGCATGCGTTTAACCGGACACTTCTGTCCAGTCATATCCGCTCCTGCGTGGTGGATGACATTCGAGCCGGGAACGATGAGGTGGTGGATGAGCTGGTGGATACGATCCGCAAGCTGATGAAGTGATTGCGTGTTAGCGTAAAGCGGATGAAAAGTAGGATAACTGTTGCAGCTAAGTAACGTGCATTCTGGCTCCGGATAAGTGGATATATACTGTTTGGAAGGAATGTAGAGATAAAGAGAAAAAGGAGAATAAAATTATGGCAGGATGGGGAGAAAAGTTCAGTAAGATGACTCAGTCAGCGGTGAATAAGAGCAAGGAAGTTGCAGAGATCACTAAGCTGACTCTCAACAACAACAGTCTGGAGGCGGAGATTACCACCGTTTCCAATCAGATCGGTGAGTATGTGGTGGCTAATCAGCTGTTGACTGATGATGAGATCGTTAGTCAGAAACTGAGACAGATCGATGAGCTGAAGGCAGCTATCGCTGCAAATGAGGCGAAGATTAGAGAAATCAAAAATATTAATGTATGTCCGGCATGTGGCGCTGAGGTTCCCAACACCAGCAATTTCTGCGACAAGTGCGGATCACCTATGAAGAAGGACGCTCCTGTAGTTGAGGAGGAGGCTCCCGTTGTGGAGAAGGTTTGCGTAAAGTGCGGAACCAGTCTGGAGACAGAAGCGGCTTTCTGCCCTAACTGTGGAGAGAAGTGCGAGTAAAGCTATCGTGACAAACGCAAATTATGAAATTTGAAATACGGACTTAATTAGCAAAGAGCGGGAGAGGCATCAGCCTTTCCCGCTCTTTGCTATTGCGATGATTCCGTGGAGAAAATCATTGAATTTATCCGGATCAGAGAAGCAGTCATCTTCATAGGAGAAGAAGACCGTCTTTCCTTTGTAGGTCTCATACAGTGCAGGAGTGTAGATCACAGAAGGCTGGCTTAAAAATAAGCCGGTCTTTTTGGTGTAGCAGGTGGCCGCGGTGGCCTTTTTACGGTGCTCCTTATCCACAAACTCCCCCACGCTTTTGTGAATGGCATAGTCTTCCTCGGGGAGGTAGTAGTAGTCCCGATAGTTCGGATAGAAGTATTTCAGGGTACCTTGATAGATGGGCAGCCGCAGCGTCAGCAGATTTTCCTCGGCGCGGAGTGCACAGCCGGAAAACAGGACAGAGATCAGCCGTGGAAGTGTCAGCCTTTCTGCGGGCTGAACGGAGAGAATCAGCTCGCCGGGAAGGTCATTCTGGTAGCGGGCCAGCTCCATCTCCTTTAGGGTATAGCGGCCATCGAAGAACAGCGGCACGGCCAGAAGCTTGCACAGCTCCATCATGCCGTCCATGTCATCGCCATTGTGGAGTATGAGCAGATCATAAAGATCATCGCGGTGAAGCTGTTCATAGCTGTAATAGATCTGGATCAGCTCGCCTCCGTCGTATTTATCCTCGCGAAACAGCCCCAGATAGCGCTCCAGATCTTTCTGACGACAGCCGGAGAGGCCTAAGAGGCGGCGCCAGGGGCGGATCATCTTCAGAAGATCCAGCCCGATCAGTGAGCCGGGGATATCGCGCAGACCGTGAAAGCGACAACGCTCCCGAACATAGGGAACATCGAAGGTGTCGCCGTTAAAGTGGACCAGACAGTCAGCATCGTCGCAGAGGTCCAGAAATGCGGACAGGACATCGGCTTCGTCCTCGGGACACTGGGTCATGAACTGATAACGGACAAACCCCTCTTTTTCTCTGCGCACACAGCCGATCAGATAGAGGGGACAATGTCTGGCGGAGAGACCGGTAGTCTCGATATCAAACCAGAGAAAACGATCCAGCAGCAGGGTAGAATCATCGGGGGTGCTGCCGGCTTCTTCAAAACAGGGAGACGTATCCGTCTGTTTGTGGCGAAGTGACAGGTTCAGAAGAAGGGTCAGCTGTTCGTCGGGTAAATTGATATTGATTGGTTTCTTTCGAATGATCATAAACGTATACGCTTTCTCAAAGAATTGTCGGCAGGGGGGCACGGTTGAGGGGAAAGGCCCTCAGATCAGCCGCGTGTAGTGATATAGGTAGTGTAACCGGCCTCGCGGAGCCGCTGCTCCATGCGGACCGCGTTGGATAATTCGCGGAAGGCACCTACCTGAACGCGGTAGAGACCATCGCTGCCGCGGGTGATAAACGCGGGAAAACCGTTGGCCTCCAGGTCCATGAGGAGGTTATCCGCATATTCTCTGACGCGAAAAGCACCGGTCTGAACCCGGTAGTAAGTGAGAGGCATCATACCCTGGTCTAGGCCCAAGGTTTCGAGAACACCGTTGGCGATCCCGGCGGCAATCTCGTTGAACTGCTCATCAAACATAAGATTATCGTTGGGATTATCAATAAAGCCGGCCTCCACAAGCACGGCGGGAGCCTCTGTGCGCCGCAGAACCACCAGATCAGGGCGCTCGATCACACCGAGATCACGGAAACCCAGCGCAGCCAGATTGGCGTTGATATTTCGCGCCAGCTCGGCGGGAAGTCCGGTGTCCTCATAAACTAAAGTCATGATTCCGGTGGCACCTCCGGGGGAGGCGGTGGCATTGCGGTGCAGAGAGAGGAAAACATCTGCGTTTGCATTATTTCCCTTCACTGCCTTTTGGTAAGGCGTGTCATACACGTCGGTGGTTCTGGTGTAGACCACCTCCACACCGTTATTTTCCAGTATCTCACCGACGGCCATCGCCAGTCGGAGAACATCATCTTTTTCCTGGCGGCCCTCAAAGACGGCACCGGGGTCCCGTCCGCCGTGGCCGGCATCAACTACAACACGAAAAGCCATAACAATCAGTCCATATCATCTTTTTAACAGGATATGCCTGAGGACGGCAAAGGGTGAAACGATGTTGAAGGGCGGTGATGAGATATGAGTTAAGTATACCGAAAAAATAAATAAAACTCAAGACAATAAAAAATATAAAAGAGATTGACAACTTTCCTTGTCATTGTTACAATGTTAATGACAAGGAAAGTTGTCATTTTCGTTTGCTGGGAGGTCATTGCATACAATGACTTTCGGCATCAGAGAGGAGGCGGCATATGCCGTTATATAATCGATTGAAGGAATACCGGGCAAAGCTCGGCGTGAATCAGCAGCAGATGGGTGTTCTGGTAGGTACCTCCAGACAGACCATCAGTCAAATTGAGAGGGGAGATTATTCGCCGTCAGTGACCCTGGCATTGAAGCTGGCAAAGGTTTGTGGAGCCAGTGTCGAGGATATTTTTGCCTATGAGGAGGATGAAGAGGATGAGTGAGAGTAAGAAGAATAAGAAGAAAAATAAAAGTGTAAAGCAGTTGCTGTTGATTTTTCTGCTGGTGCTGGCCGGCTGCTTTATCGGGGGCTTTTTGTCCGGCGTGCTGGCTGCATGGCTGAAGGATACAGGCGAACAGGATATTGCAGCGTTTATTGCGGCTATGGATGAGTGGTCTATGTGGATCTGCCCGGCGGCAGTGCTGGTGGTCCTGGTGGTCGGTGTTACCTTGGGATTGAAGTTTTATTTTCGAGGAAAAAGATCTTTTGAATCGTGGGATGGAGAGGATGAAAAGGTGATCTCAGGTGTGGAGCGCGATTTGAATTACAGTCTGATGACCACTAATACGATGATGATCTTAAATATGTTCTTTCTGGCTGCGTGGTTGACTTCAGACTTCTGGGTTGAAGCTGGTATGATGGGACTGGTGTCGGTGACCGTATTGCTGGTGAGCTACCTGATTGGTTTTACCTTCATTTTCGTGAGTCAGTATAAAGTGATCGAGCTGGAAAAGAAGATTAATCCCGAGAAGAGGGGAAATCTGCTGGATTTCGGATTCACAAAGAAATGGGAGGGCAGCTGTGATGAGCGGGAGATGATGATTCGCTACAGAGCATCCTACAAGGCATTCAAGCGTACAAATACACTCTGTATGGTTCTGTGGCTGATCTGTTTGATCGGAGAGACTGTATTCAGCTTCGGTGTGTTTCCTGTGCTGATGATCACCATCATCTGGCTGGTATTGCAGCTGACGTATCAGATTGAGGCCATGAAGCTGGAAAATAGCTGACGGCAAGAAGTAACAAAATTGGAATAAAGACTGGAGTAAAAAAGATGAAAAATACAAAGGACAAGAAAAAGAAAAAAGTAAAGCTGTCGCAGATCATTATGATGCTGGGGTTTCTGCTGATCGGAGCGTTTTGTGGCTATTGGATGGGAACTTATATCGGTGAGCTGATCAGCGGAGGAGAAGACGCGGGAGATGCGCTGCTTCGCGGTCTGATCCTGTTCATTGGCATGTATGCGGCCATGTTTGTGCAGATCATTCTGCACGAGGGAGGGCATCTGATCTTCGGTCTGCTGACCGGCTATGGATTCGCATCCTTTCGGGTCGGAAGCCTGATGTGGAAAAACGAGAACGGAAAATTAAAATTCTGTCGTTTCAGTCTGGCCGGGACCGGCGGACAGTGTCTGATGACGCCGCCGGAGATGGTGGATGGAAAGATGCCCTATGTGCTTTACAATCTGGGTGGATCATTGGTCAACCTGATCTCTGCGGTGCTGTTCGGGCTGCTCTATCTGCTCTGCAGAGATATGCCCATGGTGTCGATCCTGTTTATGATGCTTGCGGTGATTGGTGTGGCTTTCGCGCTGATGAACGGTATTCCTCTGGGTGGTGTGGTGAACAACGACGGTCACAATGCGATTTCCATCGGTAAGGATCCGGAGTCCATGCGGGCATTCTGGCTGCAGATGAAGGTAAACGAGCTGACCTCGGCAGGCGTTCGGCTGAAGGACATGCCGGAGGAGTGGTTTGTACTGCCCTCGGAGGAATCCATGAAAAACAGCATGGTGGCGACGGTGGGCGTGTTTACCTGCAGCAGAAAGATCGATGCCATGGAGTTTGAGGCTGCGGATGAGCTGATGGAGAAAATCCTCACCATGGACGGCGTCATCGACATTTACCGGAAACTTTTGACCATGGAGCGGATCTACTGCGAGCTGATCGGAGAATGCCGCAGAGAGATCGTGGAGAAGTGGCTGGATAAGGACTTGAAGCGATTTATGAAGGCCATGAAGACAAATCCTTCGGTGATCCGCGCAGAGTATGCACTTGCAGTGCTTTTGGATCGGGATCGTGAGCGGGCGGAAACGTGTCTGGCGGCCTTTGAAAAGGTGGCTAAGACCCATCCTCATCCGGTGGACATCGAGGGTGAGCGTGAGCTGATCGCCTATGTGGATCAGCTTGATGCAGCACGGTGCATTTAATGACTGTTGTAAGCAACTGTGGTTTTTTCAGGTCCTGCCTCGTCATATCTTTCGTCTTACCGCATATATTTAGGTAAGCGGGAGGACAAGTGATGAGGCAGGATATTTTAATGCTGTTTGCCGGGGAATTGCGGCGTATCTTAGAGCGATCGGCGATTGACGATCATAAACTGGAGGAGATACGGCTTCGGGTGGGTAAACCACTGCTTTGCCGGATTGCAGGCGTGGAGCTTCCCATATTGGACCGGGGAAAAGGAGTGGTCGTCAGTGTTGAACAAATGAAGGAGACATTCTCTTATATATCCCAGTATTCCTACTATGCCTTCGCGGAGGAGATCAGTCGCGGATATCTGACGGTTCCGGGTGGGCATCGGGTGGGCATCGGCGGAAAAGTGATCTGGGAGGAGGGGCGATGTAAGGGCATTCGCTATATTTCTTTCCTGAATATCCGCATTGCACATCAGGTGAAGGGCTGTGGCGAGAAGGTGATCCCATTACTCTATCGGAATGGAAGGGTACGGCATACGCTGATCGTCTCGCCTCCCGGGGCGGGCAAGACCACACTGATGCGTGATCTGATCCGGCTGATCTCAGAGGGGAATGCCTGTGGAGGTGGAGTCAATGTGTCGGTGGTGGACGAGCGATCGGAGCTGGCAGCCTGTTATCAGGGAGTACCTCAGCATGATCTGGGTCCCCGCTGCGATGTGCTGGACGGATGTGAGAAGGCCACCGGGATTATGATGATGATCCGTTCCATGAATCCTCAGGTGGTGGCGGTGGATGAGATCGGCGGAAAAGCGGACATCGAGGCCATCGGCGAGGCGGCCAGGAGCGGGTGTACGATTTTGGCGACAGTCCACGGCAGCAGTCTGGAGGAAATCAGACGAAAGCCATATCTGGGGGAAGTGGTAAGAGAGGGATTATTTGAGCGGTATTTATTTTTGTCCGGAGAAAAGCATCCGGGAGAAATAGTGAATTGTGTGGATGCCGACGGTGATCGGGTATATTGATCGTGTCGGATACAGGCTGAAGAATAGATAGGCGTATATCATCCGACGAAAAAGAGAGGAATGTGATGGAAAAAGGCTTGGGTTATGGTCTGATCGTCCTTGCCTGCTGGGCGTTGGGAGAGCAGGCGGCGGGACGATTGAGGCTTCACCGGAAAAAATTAAAGCAGCTGAGGAGCTGGCTGTCGTATTTCAGAGGAAAACTGTTATTTGAAGGTGCTACGGTAGAGGAAGCGTTGAGGGAGAGCGCAGAGTTTGTCGGGGCACCTTTTTCGTCCTTTTTTTGTTCAGTGGCAGAAGGCCTTGGCCGGCGTGACGGGCGGCGGTTTGTGGAGATCTGGGAATCGGAGATTGACGAAAACAGAAGGGGATTTGGTTTTTCGGAGGAGGAAATGAATGATTTGCAGCGGTTTGGCTCCCAGCTGGGACAGTTGGACCGGGAAGTGCAGCTTCGGTCGATCGAGGCTTTTGACGACGCGCTGAACACAGCTGTCAAAAAAGCGGACGAGGAGATCGGAGTGAAAGAGAAACTGTACCGCAGTCTGGGCGTGATGGCAGGCTGCCTGATCATCATTCTGATCTGGTAGGAGGACATATGGGAGTAGAATTGATTTTTAAGATCGCGGCGGTGGGAATACTGGTCTCGGTGCTGGGGCAGATCCTGAAACACAGCGGCAGAGACGAGCAGGCCTTTTTGGCCAGTCTGGCGGGACTGATCCTGGTACTTTACTGGCTGATCCCCTACATATCCAGCCTGTTTAATTCAATCCAGGCTATGTTCGATCTGTAGGATGCCGCCGGAAAGCGTAGGGGGACTGCAGAAACATGGCAGGAATTGTGGGAGCATGGAGGAAGCGTTTATAACCGCGCGGGGAGGAGAAAGAAGAATGGAAGTCATCGCACTGCTGGGCATGATGACAGCCCTTGGAACAATCTGGCTGAAAGGTATCCGGCCGGAGTTCGGAACGTTGACGGCTATTGCCGGAGCGATCATTGTTCTGACTTATGGGCTGTCCCGCATCGAATATCTGTTGGAAGCGATCAATGAGCTCCAGACCTGGCTTCCCATCAAGCCGGTGTACATCAAGCTTCTTTTGAAGCTGATGGGGATCAGTTTTCTGGCGGAGTTTGCCTCTAACATATGCAAGGATGCGGGCTGTACGGCCATGAGCAGCCAGATCGAGCTGTTTGGAAAGCTGTCCATGCTGGTGACCGGACTGCCGGTTATCCTGGCGTTGTTTGAGACCCTGAATCAGTGGATGTGAGTGCGGCGGAGGTGGACGCTGTGTCGAGGGGAGGGAGAACCGATGAGTGGAGTCGGCTGTCTGCTGGGGATTGTCTGCACCGGATGGCTGTCTGCAGCTGTCTGCGGAAATGATTCAGCACAGATTGGTACGAATGTAAGCTGCGTTTCGCTGTGTGAGATGGAGCCGGAAGTGTTTTCTATGGCAGATATGGCACAGAATAATACATATATCAGCCGGACTCTCCCCGAGGAAATCAGCGATGATCTCTGGGACGAGCTGGAGCTGGACGGGGTGGATGAGGTGGTGGAGGAATTGCTGCCGGGAGGAAAAATCAAATTTTCCGACGTCGTGATTCGGATGATCACCGGTCAGACTGACGGGATTGGAAGGGTGATGCTGAATTACCTTAAGGAGAGGATCGGATATGAGCTTTTAGAAAGCCGGGGGAATCTGGTCCAGCTGTTGTTTTTGGCGGCGATCGGTGCGGTGTTCACCCAGTTGACTGCCGGGTTTGGCAGTACAGCGGTCAGCGAGACCGGCTTTCATATTACCTATCTGATGATGTTCGGGTTATTGATGAGCTCATTTTCACTGGTCTATGAGCTGGTCAATTCGACCGTCAATTCCATGATCCGGCTGCTGCAGGCGGCACTGCCCATTTTATTCGTGACGGTGGCCTTTTCCGGCAAGGTTACCACTTCGGTGGTGTTCTCGGAACTTTCCACGCTGGTGATCACCGGGGTGGAGTGGGTGAACCGGGTTCTGCTTCTGCCCGGGACCAAATTGTTTCTTCTGCTGACGCTGGCGGACAATCTGGTGCCGGAGGTATTGTTTTCCAAATTGTCGGGACTGGTAAAGACCACAGTTGAATGGGGAGCAAAGACTCTGTTCGGTCTGGTCATCGGCATGAACGTGATCAAGGGAATGTGTGTGCCCATTCAGGACACCCTTTCCTCAGGAACCATGACCAGGATCCTCAGCGCCATACCGGGCATCGGGAACTCGGTGGATTCCGCCGCCAGTCTGGTGCTGGGATCAGTGAAGCTGGTGAGAAACGGGATCGGAGTGGCGGCAATGCTCTGTCTGGTGTTCGTTGGGCTGATCCCGCTGTTTAAGCTGGCGGCTGTGACACTTTTGCACTACGCGGTGGCAGCATTGGCGGAGCCGATAGCCGATAAACGTCTGACTGCGGCGGTGTCGGGGGCGGCACTGGCGATCCATTTGCTTCTGAAGTTATTGTTGATGGCGATGGCACTGTTTTTTTTGACTATCGCATTGATCTGCAGTATCACCGGGTAGATGCGGAAGCAGAAAGGATTAGCATATGGAAATTCTGTTGAGTTGGATAAAGGGAATCATCGGCTGTCTGCTGATCATGTCGCTGATTCTGCAAAGTGTGCCGGGGAAAATATATCGTCCCTATCTCAGGCTGTTTATGGGAATCATTCTGATTCTGACTATGCTGGGACCGCTGACGGATGCTGCCGGTTTGGAGGGGGCACTGGAAAAACTGGTGGGTGAGCTGGCTTACGAGGAGGTTCTCCCCGGCTGGGAGGAGAAACTGCTGGAGGGGGAAAGCTGGGCGGAGCAGCAGATTATTGCAAAGGCGGAGGAAATGTCCCGGGAGGCGGTGAGCGCGCAGGGGCAGCCCGATGGAGCGTCGTCTGCTCAGGAAGTAAACGGAGAGGAAGAAGACAGGGAAAACAAAACCGGGATGAAAATTGAGATAGAAGCGATTGCCCCAGTGGCCCTTTCGGGGGAGAGGTAAGGGCAGGACAATGAGCAGTTGGAGCAGGGTGAAAAGCCTGACAGGGATTACAGGGGAGGTGAGTAAGCTGAACTGGCTTGAACACATTAAAACATGGTGGAAGGGACAGACTGAGAAATCGGGTAAGCCCTGGGGCATACTGCTGATCATCGGGTTGCTTTTGGCGGTCATTGTCTGGCCCACATCCCAGACTTCAACGGGGCAAGGAACCGAGGAAGGACAGGGGAAGAGCGGAAACGGTGCACAGGGAACGGAGAACCTGACCTACGAGGAACAGCTGGAGGAAAAGCTGGCTGCCATTCTCTCCAGGGTGAAGGGTGCTGGCGCGGTGCAGGTGATGATCACACTGGAATCCTCCTCAGAATTGGTTTTGCAGGTGGATGAGAGCCACACCACTGATGTGGTGCGGGAGACGGACAGTGCGGGAGGCACCCGGGACAGCAACCAGTCGAGTTACACGAAGGATACAGTGCAGACCGGTACGGATGACGGTCCCTACGTGATCAAGGAGATCAATCCAAAGGTCAGCGGTGTACTGATTATTGCAGAAGGGGCGGGGAGCGCGGCGGTAAAAAATGAAATCTGTGAGGCGGTGGAAGCATTATTCAATCT
Source organism: Lachnospiraceae bacterium (assembly GCA_017461725.1). Classification (GTDB taxonomy): domain Bacteria; phylum Bacillota; class Clostridia; order Lachnospirales; family Lachnospiraceae; genus RGIG423. The sequence goes on along the minus strand of JAFTXG010000028.1, from coordinate 166,186 downwards.
GCCGATACATAAGATAAAAGTATTAGAAGCAGAATAATCTTAAGGTGAAGGAGCAGAGAACGTGAAACGAATCGTAAAGAAAAACCAGGTTGTACTTACTCTACTTGCGGTAATGATCGCTGTTGCCGGATACTTAAACTATGCGGGTAACATGGAAAAGGCGGATGAGGGACAGAATGACAATGCGGCGTCGGTGAATGTGGAAAGCGGTCTGACCGGTATTTCTGATGAGGATATTCTGGCAGAAAATCAGGCGGCAGGTGAGTCACTGGTGGATGTGGATGCATTCCCGGAGGAGGACAATACGGTGATGAGCGGGGGAGACAACACTGCGGTGACCGGGCAAGGCGGCACAGGGACAGACGGACAAAGCAATGTGGCGGTCAGTGGTGAAAATACCAATATTCCCGGAAATGGAAGTGAAACAGAGATTCCCTCCGACACGCCGGGAGAGGCGATACTGACCAACGGAGTCTCTGTAGCGGATTATGTGGCTGCAGTTCAGTTGAATCGTGAGCAGGTCAGAGCCCGGAATAAAGAAACTCTGCTGTCGGTCATCAATAACCAGGAAATCTCCGAGGAATTAAAACAGAGTGCGGTGTCCATGATGGTGAAAATGACTGAGACCGCGGAGCTGGAGAGTTCGGTGGAGATGCTTTTGTCCGCCAAGGGCTTTGACAGCTCAGTGGTCAGCATCGACAATGATGGCGTGGATGTGGTGGTGAGCCGCTATGCATTGTCGGACGCTGAGCGGGCCCAGATCGAGGATATTGTGGAGAGAAAAACCGGAATGACCATTGAAAGTATCGTGATTACGCTGATGGAGCTGGCGGAAGAGTAAAAATAGAGACTGTTAAAAAGCTATTTACAAACGGTCAAACCTCCTGTATAATATTGTATAGGATTATGCAGAAAATGGATAGTTATTCTGGTTTACGGAAATACTTTTCATATGCATCAGGAGGTTTATAATATGGGTAAAGAAGCGGAAATTCGCAGTACACACACTATCCGCCACGGAAACGAGGCTATCGGTGAGGTGCGCATTGCAGACGAGGTAATCGCAGGCATTGCAGGGATCGCAGCTACTGAGATTGAGGGAGTTGCGTCCATGTCAGGAAATATCACCAAGGATCTGATCGGTAAGCTGGGCAACGGTAATCTGTCCAAGGGTGTGACACTGCAGATAGAGGAAAACAAGGTGCGGGTGGATATCGCACTGTATATGGATTATGGATACAGCGTTCCCAAGGTATGCCGTAAAGTACAGGAGAGAGTAAAGACGGCCGTTGAGAACATGACCGGCATGGATGTGACTGAGGTAAACGTGCGCATTGCCGGAGTGAATATTGACAAGTCAAAAGCGTGATTAAATGGGCTGCTGCATGGGCACTGACGCGCTTGCAGCAGCCTTTTTGGCGAGAAAACTCCGAACGGCGGATACGATGAAGCTGTGCGGAATGATCAGCTTTATAAAATAGACGATGGAGACAAAAAAGATGAGCAGAAGAGAATTGAGAGAGCACATTTTCCGGATTTTATTCCGCAAGGAGTTTTATCAGGAGCAGGAGGAACTGGAGCAGCAGACCAGGCTGTATCTGGAGATTCTTGAGGGTACCGGTGTTCCTGAGGATGAGGAAGAGGAAAAGATGGCCAGTGTGCCCACATCAGAGGAGGAGACCTATATTTCCGAGAAGGCGGCCAGAATCTTCGGCTGTACATCGGAGCTGGATGAGAAGATCAACGGCGTGGCTGAGGGATGGAAAACCAGACGTATGTCCAAGGTGGATCTGACCATTATCCGTCTGGCGTTGTATGAGATCCTTTACGATGAGTCTGTGCCGGAGAAGGTTGCCATCAATGAGGCAGTAGAGCTGGCAAAGAAATTCGGCGGAGATGAGTCACCTTCCTTCGTAAACGGTATTCTGGCGAGACTGGTGCGCAGGTAAAAGCGCAGCAGTATGCTGTGTTGTGCCAAAGAAATTGGAGATAGCGGAGAGAAGCATGGCAGGCAGTGTGTATTCGGTCGGTCAGGTCAGTGGTTATATCAAAAATATGTTTGAGCAGGATTTCCTCCTGAGGCGGATCAGTGTGAGGGGGGAAATTTCAAACTGTAAATATCACACCTCCGGCCATATCTATTTTACGCTGAAGGATGAAAAGGCGTCCATGGCTGCGATCATGTTCGCCGGAAATCGGAGAAATCTGAAATTTACGTTAAAGGACGGTCAGAAGGTGGTGGTTGACGGTCAGATCACCATTTATGAGCGCGACGGGCGGTATCAGCTCTATGCCAGAGATATCCGCCCGGACGGCGTGGGTGAGCTTTACCGCCAGTATCTTTTGCTTAAGCAGGATCTGGAGGAGCGGGGATTGTTTGCCCCCGAGTATAAACAGCCCATCCCCACTTACGCCCGCAGGGTAGGTATCGTGACAGCGCCCACCGGGGCAGCGATCCGGGATATTATGCAGATCAGTCATAGGAGAAATCCTTATGTGCAGCTGATCCTCTATCCGGCACTGGTTCAGGGGGCCGGGGCAGCACCGTCCATTGTCCGGGGGATTAAGACACTGGACAGGCTGGGCGTGGACTGTATCATCGTGGGGCGCGGAGGCGGTTCCATTGAGGATCTGTGGGCGTTTAACGAGGAGATTGTGGCGCAGGCGATTTTTGACTGCCGCACTCCCATCATTTCAGCGGTGGGGCATGAGACCGATTATACCATCGCAGATTTTGTGTCTGATCTTCGGGCACCCACCCCATCGGCAGCAGCAGAGCTGGCGGTGTTTGATTTTGGGCAGTTCCAGTCAGTGCTGACCGATATGCATCGTCGGATGTGCATGATGCTGGAAAATCAGATTGAGACAGAGAAAAACAGACTGGCCCACCGGGAGGCGCAGTTAAAGCTGCTTCATCCCAGAGCCAGATTATCGGAATATGCCAGACAGGTCCGGGAGCTGGAGGAAAAGCTTCGCAGAGGGGTGGACAGAAAACTGGAAAATGAGCGGAACCGGCTGATGCTTTACAGCGAGCGGCTGGGAGGCTTGTCGCCCTTAAACAAACTGGGCAAGGGCTATGTGTACGCCACCGATGCCGAGGGTACACCGGTGCAGCAGGCCGGGCAGCTGAAAATCGGAGACCGGCTCAGGCTGAGACTGGTGGATGGAGCCGCAGAGGTACAGGTGAGCGGCGTACAGCTTTCGGATACTATCCGTGGAAAAAAGGATTGATGATATGACAGAAAAAAAGGATGAAAAGCAGCTTTCTCTGGAGGAAAGCTTTGAACAGCTCAGCCAGATCATCCATGCTATGGAGGACAGAGACTGTTCATTGGAGGATTCGTTTGCTCTGTACACGAAGGGGATCAGTCTGATCAGAGACTGTAACCGCCGGATCGAGCAGGTGGAGAAACAGATCGAGATACTTGAGGGAGAATCAGAGGATGGAATTTAAGGCACAGCTTTCACAGCAGGCTGCGCGGGTGGACCGGATCATGGATCGGTATCTGCCTGAGGAGTGCGGTCACCAGAAAACCATTTTTTCGGCGATGAATTACAGTGTGCGGGCAGGCGGAAAGCGGCTTCGCCCTATTTTGATGGAGGAGACCTACCGTCTGTGCGGCGGTGAGGGACAGGAGATCGAGCCGTTTATGGCGGCCATCGAGATGATACATACCTCATCTCTGGTCCACGATGACCTTCCGGCCATGGATGGCGATGAGTACCGCAGAGGAAAAAAGACCACCTGGGTAGTATACGGTGAGGATATGGGTATACTAGCGGGGGATGCACTGATGATTTATGCCTTCGAGGTGGCGGCGAAGGCCTTCGGGATGACTGCTCACCCGGAACGCGCCGGCAGAGCCATCGGCATTCTGGCGGAAAAGACCGGCATTTACGGGATGATCGGTGGTCAGACTGTGGATGTGGAGCTGACCGGACAGCCGGTGCCCGAGGATAAGCTGGACTTTATCTATCGGCTGAAGACGGGGGCACTTCTGGAGGCATCCATGATGATCGGCGCGGTGATGGCCGGAGCCGACGAGGACACGGTGAAAAAGTGCGGTGAGGTGGCATTGAAGGTCGGTCTGGCCTTCCAGATTCAGGATGACATTCTGGATCTGACCAGTTCAACAGAGGCACTTGGCAAGCCGGTGATGAGTGACGAGAAAAACAATAAAACCACCTATGTGACGATTAACGGATTAGAGGCATCAAGAAAGCAGGTGGCGGAGCTGTCAGCCCAGGCGGTTGACACGCTTCACGGGATACCGGGAGAAAATCCTTTCCTGGAGCAGTTGATCCTCTCATTGGTCAATCGGTTAAAGTAAAGGAAAACCATGATATTAGAATACATTGAACATCCGGCTCAGGTTAAGAAACTGTCCATTGAGGAGCTGGAACTTCTGGCGATTGAACTGCGAACCTTTCTGATCGATAAGGTCAGCCGCACCGGCGGCCATCTGGCATCCAGTCTGGGTGTGGTGGAGCTGACGCTGGCGCTGATGTATGTTCTGGATCTGCCGGAGGATAAAATCATCTGGGATGTGGGACACCAGACTTATCCCTACAAGGTGCTGACCGGCCGAAAAAAGGGCTTCGACCATCTGAGGGAGAAAGGCGGCATGAGCGGTTTCCCCAAGCGTCATGAGAGCGCTTACGATTCCTTTGACACGGGACATAGTTCCACCTCCATCTCGGCAGGCATCGGTATGGCAAAGGCCAGAGATCTGCTGGGCCAGAAAAATAAGATCGTGGCAGTGATCGGGGACGGTTCACTGTCCGGAGGCATGGCCTACGAGGCATTGAATAATCTGTCCGCGCTGAAGAGCCAGATGATCGTGATCATTAACGATAACAATATGTCCATCTCTGAGAGCACCGGAGGACTCAACGACTACTTGGCGAAAATTCGTCTGAACAGCGGCTACAATGAGCTGAAGTACGGCATGAAGGATTCGCTGGCGAAGATGAGCGGTGTGGGAGAGAAGGTGGATCTGGCAATCAGTAAGGCAAAGCGTGGTATCAAGCAGATCGTGCTGCCGACCAACCTGTTCGAGGATTTTGAGGTTACCTATGTGGGGCCTATGGATGGACACAATTTGCACTCGTTGATCGAGACGTTGGGACGTGCGGTAAAGCTCAACCGCCCCATTGTTATGCATGTTAAGACGGAAAAGGGCCGCGGCTATGAGCCGGCCCGCTTGAGCCCCACTAAATTCCACGGAGTGGAACCCTTTGATATCAAAACCGGAATGCCACTTGCGGAGAAAAAGAGCAAATCCTACACGGATGTGTTTGCGAAAAAAATGCTCGAGCTGGGTGCGGCACATCCTGAGCTGGTGGCGGTGACGGCAGCCATGAAGGACGGCACCGGACTTTCGGCCTTTGCGAAGCGATATCCGGACCGGTTCTTTGATGTTGGTATTGCCGAGGAGCACGCGGTGACCTTCGCAGCCGGTATGGCAGCGGGCGGATTGCATCCGGTGGTGGCGATCTACTCATCATTTTTGCAGAGAGCCTATGATCAGCTGATCCACGATGTGTGTCTGCAGCAGCTTCCCGTGATCTTTGCGGTGGACAGAGCTGGCCTGGTGGGCAAGGATGGCCCTACCCATCACGGTGTGTTTGATCTGAGTTTTCTGACCGGCATCCCCGGCATGACGGTCATCGCACCGAAAAACCGCTACGAGCTGAGAGCGGCGCTGGATTATGCGGTAGAGTTGAAGACGCCGGTGGCGATTCGCTATCCCAGAGGAATCGCCTGGAAGGGCATGAGGGAGCACAATACGCCGATGAAGACCGGTAAGAGCGAGGTGCTCATCGAGGGCAGTGAGGTGGTCATGCTTGCTGTGGGCAGCATGGTGGAGACTGCGGTGAAGGCAGCCGAGCTTCTCTCTGAGCAGGGGATCGACTGCAGCGTGATCAATGTGCGCTTTGTAAAGCCCATGGATACGGAGCTGATTTTGAAATATGCCCGGAGTCATGATCTGTTGGTGACTCTGGAGGACAACGTGATTACCGGCGGATTCGGGCAGCAGGTGGACAGCCTCCTGGAAGAGGCACAGGTCGACTGCGATTGTCTGAATATTGCCATTCCCGATAAATTTGTGGAGCACGGTACGGTAGCCGAGCTTTGGGAGTCTCTTGAGATGGATGCACATTCCGTCTGCTTAAGGATCCTGAACCGGCTGAAAGGATAAGCGATGAAGGAACGATTGGATGTGCTGTTGGTAAATAAAGGACTTGCCGCCTCCCGCGAGAAGGCGAAAGCCATGATCATGGCGGGCAATGTCTTTGTGGCCGGACAGCGGGAGGACAAGGCCGGCACCATGGTGCAGGAGGACGCGGCCATCGAGATAAAGGGCAGTACCCTGGCCTATGTGAGCCGCGGCGGACTGAAGCTGGAGAAGGCCATGAAGCATTTTGAGCTGACGCTGGAGGGCAAGGTCTGCATGGATGTGGGCGCTTCCACCGGCGGTTTTACCGACTGTATGCTGCAGAACGGTGCGGTCAAGGTGTTTTCCGTGGATGTGGGCTACGGACAGCTGGCCTGGTCGCTGCGCCAGGATCCCAGAGTGGTCTGCATGGAAAAGACAAATATTCGCTATGTGACGCCGGAGCAGATCGGTGATCCGGTGGATTTCGTGTCCATCGACGTGTCCTTCATTTCCCTGACCAAGGTCCTTGGGCCGGTGAAGGAGCTGATGAAGGAGGGCGGACAGATCGTCTGTCTGATCAAGCCCCAGTTCGAGGCGGGGCGTGAAAAGGTCGGAAAGAAGGGGGTTGTCCGCGAACCGGAGACCCATCTGGAGGTCATCGTCAAGGTGATCGAGTTCGCCCGGAGTCTCGGCTTCTCCGTCCTCAACCTGGAGTATTCCCCGATCAAGGGGCCGGAGGGCAATATCGAATATCTGTTATTTTTACAGAAAGACGGGCTGGCTGCATGTTCTGAGGACATCAGCCCCGAGCAGATCGTAAAACTGTCACACAGTACACTGAACTAGAGGAAAGCGTCATGAAGTACTTTTATGTGATTCCCAACTGGGCGAAGGATCCGTCGGGGGAGGCGGCAAACCGAATCAAAGAATATCTGGAGAGCAAGGGGTGCGTCTGCGATGTGCGTGTGGAGCATATGGGAGACGTAGCGCTCGAAGCCGGGATGGAGCATCGGGGCTGCTGCGGGTGTCAGGTCCCCAGAAAAACATGGGCGGAGGCCTCCGACCGCATGGAGGAAACGAAGCAGGTCTATAAATATACTAATCCTGCAGAGATACCGGCAGCCACCCAGTGTGTGATTGTGATAGGCGGTGACGGTACGCTGATCCAGGCGACCAGAGATCTGGTGGATCTGGATCTGCCCTTTGTCGGTGTCAATCTGGGCACGCTGGGCTATCTGGCAGAACTGGAGATCCAGAATATCCACGAGAGTCTGGATGCACTGATTGAGGATAAATATGTGGTTCAGGAGCGGATGATGCTCTCGGGAACCCTGATCCGCGACGGAAACGTGCTGGAAGAAAATATTGCGCTGAATGAGGTCGTGGTGGGCAGAGGCTGTGCATTGAATGTGATTCGCTTCCGCGTCAGCGTAAATGACCGGTTTTTGAACAGCTATGCGGCTGACGGTGTGATCATCGGAACCCCCACCGGTTCCACCGGCTACAATCTGTCCGCAGGCGGTCCGATCCTGGAACCGGATTCTTCCATGATCCTGCTGACCCCGATCTCACCCCATTCCATGATCAATCGCAGTATCGTATTGGCGGATACCGCTGAAGTGGAGATTGAGATGACGCGGATCGGAGCCGGAGGCGCACTGCTGGCCTTTGACGGAAGCGGAAGTGTGGCGGAGCTGGCGGACGGGGATCGGCTTAAAATACGAAAATCCGAGAAAAAAACGAAAATACTGACCCTGAGCAGGGAAAGCTTTCTGGAAATTTTGCGAAATAAAATGTCCGGAGAGTGAGATTCGACGGGTGAAGGACGATAATAAATATAGAGCGCAAGCGCAGGAGGAAGCATGAAGGTTAACCGACATGAAAAAATCATTGAGCTGATTGGACAGTATGACATTGAGACCCAGGAGGAGCTGGCACAGAGACTGTATGAGTCCGGTTATCAGGTGACTCAGGCCACTGTGTCCAGAGATATCAAGGAGTTAAAGCTGTTCAAGGTCCCTGCAGGCGACGGCAGACAGAAGTATGCTCTGTTCCGCCAGGAGGAGAAGGATGGGCTGAATGCCAAGTATGTGCGTGTCCTGAGGGACGGATATGTGTCCATGGCCATGGCACAGAATATTCTGGTGATCAAGACTGTTCCCGGTATGGCGATGGCGGTGGCGGCTGCGCTGGATAAGTTCCAGTTTCCAGAGGTGGTTGGCTGTATCGCCGGAGATGATGTGATCATGTGCGCGATCCACAATGTGGACGAGACCCTGTTGGTGATGGAGAAACTGCGCAAGCTGATCGGGTAGGCCGGTGGGGATGATGTCTCCATGCAGGCTGAATGGAGATGCTGTCGACTGTCGCAACCGTGACAGCGAATTGCAAAGAACGGAGGGATGAACCATGCTGTCAACCATTCATGTGAAAAATTTCGCCCTGATCGACGAGGCGAATGTGAATCTGGGAGCAGGTTTGAACATACTGACCGGCGAGACCGGAGCCGGCAAATCGATTTTGATTGACGCAGTGAATGCGGCCCTGGGCGGCAAGGTGAGTAAGGATATCATCGGAAAACACGGCGATTATTCCCTGATTGAGCTGGTGTTTGTCATTGATGATCCCGACAAGGTGGAGCTGCTCAATCAGGCGGACATTTATCCGGAGGAGGACGGTACACTGATCCTTTCACGCCGGATCACTGAGAGCCGCAATGCTTGCAGGATCAATGACGAGACTGTGACCCTGTCCAGACTGAAGTCGGTGACCGGTCTGCTGATCGATATTCACGGGCAGCACGAGCATCAGTCGCTGCTGCACAAGCAGAAGCATCTGGAAATTCTGGATGATTTTGCGGTTTACAAGGTAGGACAGTTGAAGGCCGAGCTGGCGGAGAGTTACCGCCGCTACCGCAAGAGCCAGCTGGCGCTGTCTCAGTATGAGATGGATGAGGACAAGCGCCTGCGGGAGATGGATTTTCTTCAGTTTGAGATCAGAGAGATCGAGGATGCCCGCCTGAAGGAGGGAGAGGAAGAGGATCTGGCGGCTCAGTTCAAGCGGATGAACAATGCCGGCAAAATCGTGGAGAAACTCCAGGAAGTGCTGGAGAATGTGGGCTACGAGGGCAGAGACAGTGCCGGAGAGCAGATCGACCGCGCTCTGCGCGCCATGACGCCGGTGACCGGCTTTGACGAGGCTATCGAGGGCTTCTATGCCCAACTGGAGGATGTGGACAGTATCCTGAGCGGACTCTGCCGGGAGATCAACGATTACCTGGGTGAGATGAGCTTTGACAGCCGCGAGCTGCAGGAGATTGAGAATCGACTGGATACGATTCGCTCTATTCAGGCAAAGTACGGAGCTGATTACAGCAAAGTGATGGAAAGTCTGGAGGAGAAAAAGGCCCGCCTCACCGAGCTGGAGGAGTTTGAGGAGCGAAAAGCTGCGGCACAGAAAACCTTTGCACAGGCGAAGAAGGAGACCGATGCGCTGGCGGCAAAGCTGTCAGAGATCCGAAAGGTGGAGGCTTATCATCTGACCGAGGCTATCCGCACCGCGCTGGTGGATCTGAATTTTCTGGAGGTTCAGTTCTCCATGGAGTTTGGCCGCACCGAGCAGGTGAGCGCAAACGGCTTCGATGAGATGGAGTTTTTGATCTCCACCAACCCCGGAGAGGACTTAAAGCCTCTGGGACAGGTGGCTTCCGGCGGTGAGCTTTCCCGTATCATGCTGGCGATCAAGGCAGTCCTTGCCGATGTGGACCAGATCGATAGCCTGATTTTCGACGAGATTGACACCGGTATCAGCGGACGTACCGCGCAGAAGGTGTCTGAGAAACTGAATTACATCGGCAGGAGCCATCAGGTCATCTGCATCACCCATCTGCCTCAGATCGCGGCCATGGCGGACAACCATTACCGCATCGAGAAGAGCGTGGTCAATCAGAAGACGGTCACCCGCATCGATAAGCTGAACGCGGAGCAGGAGATCGAGGAGCTGGCGCGCATTTTGGGCGGCGCAGTGATCACTGACACGGTGCTGGAGAGCGCGAGAGAGATGAAAGAACTGGCGCAGCAAAAGAAAAGTCATAAGTAAAGCATAAGAAAAAGCATAGTAAAAGTCATAAGAAAAAGCATTGCATAATTGACGGGAAAATACGAAAACACAGAAAGCATTGCAAAAAAATTGCAGAAAAAGCTGTGAAAAGAACTGAAAAAGTAACACAAAAAAGAGCTGCAAAGGCTTATAAAGAAACACAGAAAGAAACAAAGAAAAAAGCAAAAAAACATACATAAATAACCAGCTGATCTTCGGTTTAATTCCGCAGAATCTTCCCATACTAACAGTATCGGAGGTGGGAAGATGACAGAGCGAAAACGGATCTACCGCAGATGGCTGGTCGGACTATTGACCATAGTGATTCTGTTTTCCCTGGTCTTTACCTTTTTCTATTTCAAAGGTAGAGTGCCGGGGAAAATTTATTTGTTGATCGATGAGGAATCGAATATTTCCTTTGGATTTCCCTTCACGGTGGATCTGGAGGACAATCTGGAGGCGGCACTGGGCGGCGAGAGCAATATCCCGGCAGACAAAATAAAGCTGACGGAGGGCAATTTCGCTGGGCAGAATGCCACTATTCAGAGCAGTGAGACCGGCGATTTTCAGCTTAGACTTAAGCTGTTCGGTCTGTTTGACATCAAAACCATTGACGTGGAGGTCACGGACCAGCAATACCTTTACCCCAGTGGCAGACCGGTGGGACTTTATCTGGAGACGGACGGAGTGATGGTCATCGGTACATCGGAGTTGAATGCCTACTCGGGGCAGACGGTATCCCCGGCAGATGGACTGATACGATCCGGCGATTATATACTGGCGGTGGATGGTACCGAGGTGGACAGTAAGGAGGAATTGAGCGAGCTGATCTATAACCGGGACGGGGAAGTGGTATTCACAATCCGGCGAAATGGTGAGATCTCTCAGGTGGCGGTCCATTCCATTCGCTGCGATGACGGAATCTACCGCACCGGAATCTGGGTGAGAGACGATGTGCAGGGTATCGGCACGCTGACCTATGTGGATCAGGAAGGAAACTTCGGCTGTCTCGGTCACGGCATCAGCGATACCGACACCGGGCAGATCGTGGAGATCTGCGAGGGTGATCTGTATCAGGCCAACATCCGGGATGTGCTGCGAGGGCGGATCGGCTCGCCGGGCTCATTGCTGGGAATGATCGTCTACAGTGAGAGCGGATTTTACGGCACAGTCACCCAAAATACAGCCAGAGGCGTATTTGGAAAGATAGATGTGAGCACCATGGCGGTCTGTGAATCGGAGGCAGTTCCGGTGGGGTACCGGGGCGAAATTGAGATTGGACCGGCCCAGATGCTGTGCTCCATCAACGGGGAGACAGGCTATTACGATATCGAGATCATCAAGATCAACCTGGGGTCCCAGGACAATAAAAGCATGACCATCGAGGTGACGGATCAAAGGTTGTTGGAGAAGACCGGTGGGATACTACAGGGGATGAGCGGGTCGGCGATTTTGCAGAACGGCAAGATCATCGGGGCGGTGACACACGTGCTGGTGAATGATCCCACGAAAGGGTATGGGATATTTATTGAGAATATGCTGGATGAGGCGGGATAAAATGTGGCAGGGGTGGTTTTCCCCTGTCATTTTTATGTTATGTGATATAATATACGTAAATAATCGGTCATTAGGAGGCAATACCTAATGGCTAAGGCTTCCTTGGTATTTTCAATGTAATAATAGTCTACCTTAATTCGATAGCTGTTATCTTGTAATTGTAAACGATGTTATGTATAATATGACTGCAGGAAGAAACGTGCAGATTTTCATGAAGTAGAAATGATTATTTATAAAGGAGAGATAAAAATCTTATGTCATCGAAAAAATTATGTATCAATGCACTGGGGATCGCTCTGTTTGTTGTTTTAACTCTGTGTCTGCAGGTTCCGGTATTCGAAAACTATTATCTTTGTCTGGGATACATAGCGATGGCATTTTACACCTATTACTTTGGAATTACCAGTGGTACATTGGTTGGTGCGATGGGTGTTCTGCTTTATTGCCTTTTGACAAGTGGACTTAGGGGGATGCCTGGGTGGATGCTTGGTAATATCATAATCGGTGTATTGTGTGGTTATGCGGCAAAATATGCAAAGCGGCTGAGTTATACATGGATGAAACAAGTGGTTATGGCGATTGCAGTCATTCTTTCCACTGCAATCGGAATTTTAATCGTAAAATCAATGGTCGAAGTTATCCTTTATTCTTTGCCATTTATGCAGAGAATAGCAAATAACATCTATGCATTTGTGGCAGATGTTATCGTGCTGATCATTGGGTTTGGGATTTGTATTTCAGGAGAAGGTGCGCTGAGAAAGGTTGGAGAGATGAATGAAAATGAATGATTACAAATTTGGTAATTACATATATGACTTAAGGAAAAATGCCGGGATTTCGCAATCTGAACTGGCCAAAATGCTGGGAGTGACCAACAAAGCAGTATCCAAATGGGAGAATGGCAATGCAAAACCGAGGGCAGACATTCTTCGTAAAATAGCATTTTATTTTAAAATATCCGTGGAGGATCTGTTGACAATGAGGGAGGAGAAAACGATGGAGATATCAAAAATTGTGGTTACCGGTGGTCCATGTGCAGGAAAATCCACAGCGATGAGTTGGCTTCAGAATGCATTTACACAGAAAGGATACAGAGTTTTATTTGTACCTGAGACAGCCACAGAACTCATTACAGGAGGCGTTGCTCCATGGACCTGCGGTTCTAATCTGGACTATCAGATTTGTCAAATCGGACTTCAGATGGAGAAGGAACGCATATTTGAACAGGCGGCCAGAACAATGGGGTGTGATAAAGTTTTGATTGTCTGTGACAGAGGAGTGATTGACAATAAAGCCTATATGACAGAAATGGAATTTCAGCAGGCGCTTACAATTATGAAGCAGAACGAGGTTGAACTCCGTGACAGTTATGATGCTGTGTTTCATTTGGTGACAGCAGCAAAAGGTGCCGAGAAATATTATACAACAGCGAATAATACGGCAAGAAAAGAAACCGTGGAAGAAGCAACTGCATTAGATGATAAAATTATTGCGGCGTGGACGGGACACCCACATTTGAGAATCATCAATAACTCTTCTGATTTTGAGAATAAGATGAAACGTCTTATTGCAGAAATTTCGGCCTTTTTAGGAGAACCAGAGCCCTTTGAGATCGAACGCAAATTCCTTATTCATTATCCGGACATTACTTGGCTGGAAAGTATTTCAAACTGTCAGAGAGTTGAAATTATACAGACATATCTCATATCAAAACCTGGAGAAGAAATTCGAGTAAGACAAAGAGGAATGAATGGTAATTACATATATTTTCAGACAAGCAAAAGAAGTATCTCGGATCTGAAACGTGTGGAAATTGAACGGCGTCTTTCCAAAGATGAGTATCTGACGCTGCTTATGGATGCAGATCCGACAAAACGACAGATTCGAAAAACCCGTTATTGTCTTACTTTTGAAAACCAGTATTTTGAGATTGATGTATATCCTTTCTGGAAAGATCAGGCGATTGTCGAAATCGAATTGAGGGATGAAAATATGGAGATTGTATTTCCAGAGCAAATAAAGGTTATAAAAGAAGTTACGGGTGATGAGGCTTATAAGAATGCTTCACTTGCGGCAATTGAGTCCAAATAATAACTAGGGTGGACGGCTTTTCGTATTGAGGGGAAGCTGGATTTTTCATTGATTGGTATTCTGGCAAAAATCGCTGCATTGCTTGCACAGGAGAATATTCCGATTCTTGCTATCTCCACTTATAACACCGATTACATACTGGTGAAAAAGGAGAATGAGATGAAAGCCATGAGCAAATTGGCTGGATCCGGTTATAAAGTTTTGACCGGAGATCCCTACGGTGATTACTTTTTGAACCGCTCGGTGCAGGATATCATGACTGAATTTGGTGAGCAGAGAGATGAATGGGAGTAGCGATAGTGGATGTTTGCAGATATTGAGGCGGCGTATGAGCTGTTTGAGCAGAAACGGGACGGAGTGATCAAGGTTGCGGTGGAGTGATGAGGAGGAGATACGATGAAGCGTAGTAGTATTATGGTAGTTATTGTATTCGTATTAACTTTAATTTTACCGGTATCAGCTGCCACCTTATCTGTGTTCGGATTTGAACTGTTCCTGAGACATGAACTTGTTTTGGCATTTGTCAATACGGTGACATTTTCTGGGCTTAGTGTTCATTTGCTTAAACATACCGAGTGGAAAGAAGACAAAGCTCCTGTCATACTATTTACGGTGATGTTACCGCTCGCTGTCTGTGATCTGTACCTGAGTATGTGGATGAGTAAGAGTATTATTGTGACTCTTCTGGCTGTCTTGCGTGTGATTTTATCGGCTGTTCTCATGCTTACGGGTTCTGCCCGGAGAGTTCTGAAAGTCATATGTACAATCATATCTGCAACGATGTTACTTCTGTTCGCGGTTGTAGCGGTTATGTTTTTTACGTTTGGACAGATTGGTTATAAAACAACGGTAAACATCTGTGTATCTCCGGAGGGTACACATCGTGCGGAAGTGATCGACTGCAATCAGGGGGCATTGGGTGGTGATACCGTTGTGGAAGTGTATGATGAGCGGTGTAGATTGGATTTGTATTTTATCGAAATTTATAAAGCCCCTGAGATGGTTTATCTGGGCGAATGGGGTGAATTTAAGGACATGGAAGTGTATTGGGAGTCGGAACAAGTGTTGATCATCAATGGCTTGAAGCATGTGGTGCGGTAAGCAAATGGGATAGATGAGGGAACGAATATTCGAATCGGGGACGATTTGAATTATTATATGTGATATGATACACTAAGAACATGCAGTGATCTGAAATTGCATGTTCTTTTTTCGTGGCCGGACGGCAGACAATCCAGGATGAGAAAATTAAATGAAAGTCCTAATCCCCCAGCTATGCTGGGGAGAATCGTGTAATGGAAATGCCAGTACCATATTGTATATATTCCGAAATATCGGAAGAAACAACTGTATGGAAGGATAAAGGCAGATGTACGAGAAATCATCAGCACATTATGCAAGTACAAGGATGTGGAAATCATAGCAGGAGCAGTGTGCGAAGATCACATACACCTAAGCGTAGCTATACCGCCGAAGATAAGTATATCCAGTTTCATGGGATATCTGAAGGGAAAGAGCACGCTGATGATATATGATAGGCACCCGGAACTGCAAAGTAAGTGGAATAAAGCATTCTGGGCACGGGGATATTACGTTGAAACAATCGGTAATATAACCGATGAAGCTGTGCAAAAGTACATCAAAGAGCAAGCAGAAGAATCGAGAAAAGAAGATTCGCGGAGTACCGCTTTATAGCGGACCAGTAACAGTGCTTGCGATACCGCCCTTTTGGGCGAGCAGTAAGAATGCCCTTTTGAGGGCTAATAATAAACCACCAGTTCAACTGGTGGTTGGGTAATTAATGATATTCGATTCAGAGGGAAGATAACGGAAGAGTGGAAAGCAGGCTTGCATTAAAGGGGCAGGATCAAAGGCAAAAGCAAATGCAGCACAAGGTATACCGGAAATTATACAAATTGCGGCAAACAAAGTATATTCAGAAAATAATAAGAAAAGGCATCAAAGTAAGTGGAAAGGTCAAGTTATTTCCCTATCTTCTTGTAATTCGGCGGATAAAACAGTATAATATAAGAAAATAAAATGTGGTCATAATTTGTGAAAAAAGGAGATCATATGAGCTATTTTGGAAAATTCTATCTGGATAAAGAAAAGGACATCGTCGTTACTCTGGAAATGGAAAACGATGTCCTCTCATACACCATCTTTACGACGAATCACCAGTCGGACAATCTGATCAACAATCTGGCTATCGTATCCCGGCAGGAGACGGTGATCAGGGACGGAAAGAGGGCCATCGTGGGCGAGATCCCCTGCTATATCAAGGGGGATGGGCAGCGGGTCTATATTTTGCGCCTGAACGGACTGAAGCTGGCGAACATTTATCCCAGTGGTAAAATTGAGGTCAATTCCCTGATCCCGGCCATCGCGAAGACCCTGATGAGCCAGACGAAGGACTACAAATATTCCTTCCGGGAGACTCTGGTGAAGTCCTATGTGCTGGAGCGGATTAAGCTGTCCACCGATCTGCACACCCACGGCAATGCCAACCTGAGTGCAGATATCCTGATCGCGCTGGCGATCAAGCATCAGATCCGCTATCCGTTGTATTATATCAAGAAATTAAAACTGACCTTGTCCGATGCGCAGCAGCGTTTTCTGGACGAACAGCGGGAGACGGTGAAAAATACCATCGATCTGTCCGGATTGTCGGGCAAGCATCTGGACCGGAGGATCGATGACAATACCTTTATCAACTTTGCGGATCTGATTCTGCTGAATGTTGAGAACTCCACGATGAATATCAATAAGATCCGCCGGTCTTTGACCATACTGAAGGATTCCCAGGCCGTATTTACGAATCTGGAAAAGCTGTATCTCTACCGCTATGTGTTCACCAAGGGCGTGGAGGCTGGCTACGAGATTGATCTGGTGAATATGGATCAGATCGAGGATCAGGACATTTGCGGGTATCTGCAGCGGATGCTCATGGATTCCGACAATGAAAATTATGCGGATATCACGTTCTATGAGGATACACTGTTGTGGATCGGCCGGGAATATCAGAAGCGGCATATCAAATATGTGGAGATCAGCGACACGACACTGGTGAAAAAGGATATCTCCGCAGCGCGCATGCTGGAGCAGATCCACCATATGCTTCCGCTGGTGAAGGCTGAGACGGGAGTGGATATCCGTTTTCTGGCCGCCATCCGAAGGATTCCGTTGACCCTGGTGAAGGAGAATATTGTCTCTGGAAATTATCTGACTGAGGCGATCCAGGCCCTGAAGGTGGTCTGCAAGGACCCTTATGTGGTGGGCAGTGATTTTGTGGGCGAGGAGATTAATGACATCGAGGAGCTGAGGGCGGTCATCAGGGAGATTGTGACGAAGATCGCCAGCGAGGATGAGAACTGGATCATCCGCGTTCACGCCGGGGAGAATGACTCACTGAAAACAAATATGGCGAAGGCGATTCGGCTGGTGGAGGAGTCACTGCTGCCGGGACAGCGGTTTCCGTACATGCGCATCGGTCACGGGCTCTACTGTGCAAACCTGAAGAGCAGACAGGGCATGGAACTGCTGGAAAAGATCAGGGAGCACGATATCGTTCTGGAGTTCCAGCTGACCAGCAATGTCCGTCTGAATAATCTGATCGATCTGAAGAAGCATCCGTTGAAGCGCTATCTGGAGAATGATATCTCCTGCGTCATGGGCACCGACGGCTACGGTCTGTATGGGACGGACAGCATCGATGAGCAGCTGGCGCTGGCGAATTTCCTGAAGATTTCCGACTGTGAGTTTTTGAAGATGAGAGCGGTGGAGGATGTGATCATCAAACGCCAGACCATCAATTTCAGCCGTAAGTCAGAGGCGTTTGAGGAGCTGCTGGGCGGGCGTTCTGTTCAGCAGTACTATTCGGAGGAATTTCGGAAGCAATTTGGCGATATCCGCGACGTGCGGTTTGAGATCCACAAGCATCCGTCTTACCCGGTGTTTAAGGATCGGGTGATCGAGCTGCCCTGGGACAAGTATCCCATCGTGATTGCCGGAGGCAGCTTTACCAGCAGCGATTCCACGAGAGTCAGCGACAGCGACAAAGCGCTTCTGCAGGCGCTGCTGGATCATTTGGACCCGGAAAAAGTTTTCTTTGTGGTCGGGCATAAATTGTCCGGTCATGAAAAATATATTGTGAAGAACAATAAGGGATTTGATATTTACG
The DNA here is from genome assembly GCA_017461725.1 of Lachnospiraceae bacterium. Lineage (GTDB taxonomy): Bacteria > Bacillota > Clostridia > Lachnospirales > Lachnospiraceae > RGIG423. Next base: position 148,099 of record JAFTXG010000028.1, on the reverse strand, counting down.
GAATCATTCCGGCATTGATGACACCGAAACAGATCGGGAAGCTATCCCGGGCTGAGCTGAAAGGCATCCGCATCTCCACGGAATCCCAGGAGATGGGCATCTACAAATCCTTTAACTACGAGATTTTTGAGCGAAGAAACTGCGTGCTGCTTGCCTTTGACGGAAATTCCGCTGTTGCGAATCTGGTGCAGGAGGCGCGAAACGGAAAAGGACTGGCGCGTATATTCATCTATCCCAAGTCCTCAATGCTGAAGGCGAAGGCGGCTTCTCTGGAGGGATACGTGACGATCAATGCCTCCGTGGAGGCGGTTGTCGAAAAAATCCGGGAGCTGGAGGACAACATCGGGACGAGGCGATAATCGTCATGATACAAATCTGCACCTGATTTTCCCCAAAATCCGGTGCAAAAGGGATACCAAATTGGGAAAAATGTGTTATAATTGACCCCATCACACAAAGGAGAAAGAGAGTATGGAAAAGTTTTTTCAGCTTAAGGAGCGAGGAACTACGGTGAGAACCGAGTTGATCGCCGGCATGACCACCTTCTTTTCGATGGTCTATATTTTGATGGTAAACGCAAATATGTTTGCAAACCCCTTTGGAGACGGTTCAAATCCGCTGGACGTCTCTTACGGTGCGATCTATATCGCGACGGCTATCTCCGCAGTGGTGGGAACCACGCTGGCGGGACTGCTTTCTAATTTGCCGCTGGCTATGGCGAGCGGTATGGGACTCAACGCGTTTTTTGTCTACACGGTCTGCATCGGTTTCGGTCTGTCCTACGCAAATGCGCTGGTCCTTATTTTGATCGAAGGTCTTTTCTTTATCTTTCTCACGGCGACAGGCCTGCGCAAAAAGATATTTGACGCGCTGCCCGAGGCGGTCAGAGTGGCCATCCCGTCTGGTATTGGTCTGTTCATCGCTTTTCTGGGCCTTCAGAATGCCGGCATCGTTGTGCCGAGCTCATCCACCTGTGTTGATTTGACTTCATTTAATCTGCTGACTCAGAGCTGGGGCGATATCATGCCGAAGGTCGTTACCCTGTGTACTCTGCTCGCCATCGTCATCATGGCACACAAAAAGATCCGCGGTTCCGTGTTGATCGGTATCATTGGCGGTATGGCACTCTATTACCTGCTGGGTCTGACGGTTGCCGGTTTTTATGCAGAGCTTCAGGTCAGCTTTATCAGCCCTATCGAGGCGTTCAGGGAGTTCAAGGATCAGTCTCTGTTCAAGGTGTTCACTGACGGCTTTGATTTCTCCGCATTCGTGGAAAAACACGGAAATGCAAATCTGGTTCTCACCATCGCCACCACGGCGCTGGCGTTCTGTATGGTAGATATGTTTGATACCCTGGGCACTCTGTATGCGGCCTGCGGCCGTGCCGGTCTGATGGACGAAAATGGTGAGGTGATCAACATGAATCAGGGCATGCTGTCCGATGCAATCGCCACCACTGTGGGTGCGATCTGCGGTACATCCACCGTCACCACCTTCAGCGAGGTCAATGCGGGCGTTGCGGCAGGCGGCCGCACCGGTCTGACCGCCGTTTTCTGTGGAATTTTCTTCTTTATCGCCATGTTTTTGAGCCCCATCGCCCAGTTCGTTCCCGGATGTGCGACAGCGGCGGCCCTCATTTATGTGGGTATCCTGATGATGAGCTCCATCAAAAATATCGATTGGGATAATTATAAGATCTGCGTGCCCGCATTCCTGACGCTGGCCGTGATGCCCTTTACCTACAACATTTCCTACGGTATCGCGTTCGGATTGATTTCGTATATCGTCATCAGCGTGTTCTGCGGTGATATTAAGAAAATTAAAGGAAGTTCCTGGGTGATTGCGGGATTGTTCGTGGTGATGCTGTTGTTGACACATTAATATGGATGATATGAGGAAGCGTGGAGGAAAGTCCACGCTTTCTGCTGTACAAGGTCAATTCAGTTTGGCATAGGAAAAGAAGGATGGTAGAAGTGCCTGGAGTCAGAGGATATCTTATCAAGCAGAGATACCTGTTTGAAGAGCGGCTGGTAAAGAGACAATGGCCTCTTCACCTCCCCATCACCCAAAACGCCACCGCACTTGCCGCCGCCACATTCAGTGAATCCACCCCATGACTCATGGGGATTTTGACGGTGTAGTCGCACTCGGCAATGGTGCTTTCCATCAGCCCTTCCCCCTCCGTGCCCAGCACGATGGCCAGCTTTTCCTCGGCCAGGACGCGGGGATCGTCGATGGAGACGGACTCGTCGGTGAGAGCCATGGCGGCAGTTTTAAATCCTGACTTGTGAAGCATACTAATATAAGACCGGGGCTGTCCGTCAGCTTCGGTCTTTATAAATGTCCACGGCACCTGAAATACGGTGCCCATGCTGACTCTGCTTGCCCGGCGGTATAGGGGATCACTGCAGCCGTCTGTCAGCAGCACCGCATCCATATTCAGTGCGGCGGCAGAGCGGAAGATGGCCCCCACGTTGGTGGGATTCATCACGTTCTCCAGAACGGCGATCCGGCGTGTGCCGGCACAGACATCTGCCACGGTGGGGAGAATGCGGCGCTTCATGGCGCAGAGCAGTCCGCGGGTCAGCTGGAAGCCGGTCAGCCGGGTCAGTACGTCGAAATCAGCGGTATAGACAGGCACGTCCGGACAGCGGGAGATGACCTCAGATGCCTGTCCGTCCAGATGCTTTCGTTCGACTAAGAGAGAGACCGGTTCGTAGCCCGCATTCAGTGCACGGAGAATCACATTTGGGCTTTCCGCGATAAAAAGGCCCGGCTTCGGCTCATGGTAACGCAGGAGCTGCACCTCCGGGAGCCGGGCATAGATATCCAGTTCGGGGACATTAAAATCGGTAATCTCAGTGATATTATTCATAGTCGATTGAAGGATGCTTACAACAGTAAAAACATCGTACCTTTCTTTTGGGGGTTTCGTATGTATTTCCGGCAGCGTCTGGGATAAAATGAGATCTGCTCATCGTGCACCCCGTCAGATGTTGTGTTCAATGACCTCTGCGATCCGTCCCTTCACCAGTTCCGCGATCTCCGGTGTCTTCATATCCTTGTACTCCTCGTAGGTCAGGGGTGGGAGATAGTGCATCTGTACGGACACAGGCTTGCAGCCTTTCTGGTCCAGCACTTTGTAGCTGTCGATGTAGGCGATGGGCACGATGGGGGCTTTGGCCTTCACGGCGGCACGGAAACTTCCGGCATGGAACTCACCCATCTGATTGCCGTTGCGGCTGCGGGTGCCCTCGGGGTAGATGACGTAGCTTCTGCCTTTTTTCAGTTCTTTGGTCAGCTCTGCGATGACGCCCATGGACTGGCGCACGTCATCGCGGTCAAGACCGAAGGATTTTGTGCAGGCGACAATCTGTTTCAGGAACGGCACGTTTGCCAGCTCCTTCTTGAAGATAACGCCCAAGGGGCGGCTGTAGGTGCCGGAGAGGGCTACCACATCAAACATGCCCTGATGATTGGCGCAGAAGAGGAAACCGTTTTCCCTGGGGATATTTTCCTCGCCAGTGATTTTCAGATCGATATTTCCGGAAGTGACCGCCCGGTTCATGATGTAGTGGATGTGGGCCCACATTTCCTCCTCGGTGTAGCGGTCAGTGTGTTTGGCGTAATGGCAAAGCTTGATATAGGCACCCGGCACACGCCAGAGATTTCTTAAGCACATTAATACAATACGATTCAATTGAGTGTCCTCCTGATGGATTCGTTCTTTGGGCAGATATTTCCGCCCGGTATTTTTCATAGTTTACCACAGATTTCTCTTTCCGCCAAGATACTCCCTGGAAAGAAGATTGCGGTGGTGGAAAGGCGTTTGCGGTGGAGATGTCTGCTGTGTTGCCTGGAAAGGCGTTTGCCGTGTAGCTGCCAACGGTTATTTGGAAAGGCGTTTGCTGTGCTCCACGACGCGGTCCACAAGGTGGTAGGAGAGGCTGCGCCACCGGGCAAAAAAGTCTTCATCGATGACACCGGTGTCCAGGAAGGTCCGGAAGGCATCGCTGTAAAGTTCTCTGCACTCGTCATTGTACAGCTTCATGGTCAATTCCAGTACGCCGCCCTTGGTGGCGCGGGTGGGGATGGAGCCCTCAATCTTTTCTCTGGACTGGAGCTGCGCGGATAAAAGCTGCAGGTCCATCTTAAAGTGGGTGGAGAGGGTGTCGGTGGGAGGCTGTATGCCGGCATCTCTGGCGTAGTCCAGATGTCCGTCGTAGAAGGACAGGATGGATGCCCGCACAAAGGGAACATACTCGGCGGGGATATCATCGATCTCGCAGGGATATGGATTTTCACCGGGATGTTCCAGACGGTCGCGGTGAATGCGGCGCATGCAGGAGGCGATGTCCTTGATGGAGAGCTCCTCACCGCGCTCTGCGAGAACATCGGAGATCTGGCAGCACATATCAAAGCACATGGTGCCCACCGTCTTGATGGAGAGCATGGGGAAGACTTCGTCCTTGCGGCACTCCAGATAATTCCCCTTGGGGCTTAAGAAGCGCTTTAAGAAGTCTGTCTTTTCGTTGTCCCAGGGGTGACGCTCATCGAAAGTTACATAATTGTAGGAGACGGAAGCGCAGTGGATGTGTTCCACGTGGGAGCGGGTATTTGGCAGAATATTGACAGCAAAAATGTCCTCACCCAGCATATCATAAAAGTAAGAGGCAGACGGGTCGGGGGCGAAATTCAGCAGAAGAGGAAACTCAGCCCCCTCCTCTCTGAGCAGCTGATAGTAGGGGATCAGACATTCCTCGGTGGTTTTTGGCACCTCTCTGGGGGGAGGTGACGTAAAGATTACGTCGGGGCGCTGACGTTTCAGGACCTCCAGTGTACTGCCCACGCAGATCTCAAAGCCGAACTCGCGGCGTTTTTCTTCCAGACGATTTTCGGTGGCCTTGATGGCAATCACATTGGTTTTCATGTTTTCGCCCAGAAAACCTTCGTAGCAAGGGCGCATGTTTCCGGACAGATTGCCCAGACCAATGATAAGCATTTTCATGTTCTGATCGAGACTCATTCCTAAAATCCCCTTTCACTTTATCTCTGTGTAAAAAGACAACCGATTTCTGCGTTCATGATACCACAAAAACCGTTGAAAGACAACCGAAGGTTGCTTTTGTGCGGAAGTTCCCGCGGACATCGTTCAGAAAAACGTTGCAGAAAAGCGAAAGCGTGATATATTAATAACATAGTTTGATCAATTTACACAAGAAAAAGGCGGGTAATGGTGATGTGCGCCGTCTGCTTCGGGGAGAAGATCACATCGCGCAGTCTGTTGGGTGTGAGCTTGTGTTTCGTGGCGCTGATCTTTATTAACGTGTTGTGATAATTGTAAGAAGTCTGTGTGTCAAGGAGGAAATGGAGTAGATGGCATCAAATATCAGTTTATTATACCCGCCGGGCTATGACCGTTCGCGAGAGGTTCCCATGGGGGATTTCAAATTTATCCGCGCCCTGCAGATCGATGAGATGATCATTCTGATCAAGGAGAGCTACAGAGGCTTTGCGAATCTGGAATTGAAAAACTTTTTTACCACCGATCCGGAGGTGCTGAAGTATCGTCTGGCTGTTGTGGAGGACATCGTGGAGAATCAGGCGCTGTACGAGATGTTCGTAAGAGCCGTGAATATTATCTACAATATCAGCGATATGCGAAAGGCCATCAACGCGGATTTTACCATTGACTCCGCGCTGGGCGCGGTCCGCTATCTGGAGATGTATCAGGAGATTATAGAGCTGTTCTCGGAGACACTGAGGGACTGTCAGGTGCGCTCCGAGGGGATGAAAGCCTTTCGCGAGGAGATTCTGTCGGTGGCTGAGGGGGAGGAATACCAAAGTCTTTGCCGGGAATTGTCCAGGATGGAAGTGAATTTCGGATTTTTAAAGAGTGTCACCATCGGCCTGAATCTGGACGATAATCTGCGGCCCAGAGAGGCGGGCATTCTTTCGGTGAACGAAGAGCCCTTCCGCCCGGGAACGATCATGGACAGGCTGTTAAAGAAGAAAAATGATGATAAGGTGCTGATGTCATCCCTTTATCCGCTGACCAAGGGGCTCCACGGCGAGGAGCTGAGAGCCCTGAATTACACGCTGAGTTCCGCACTGCAGACGATCTTTGCCAAGTCCTTAAGAGGTTTTGAGCCGGCGATCCAGAACTATTATCAGGCGAACACAGCCATGTTTATCGCATTGCTGGACGATATTCGTTTCCTGACGGCGGGAGTGACCTTTATTCACGCCATGCGAAATGCAGGATACCCCATGTGTCGCCCGACGGTAAAGACCATGGAGGAGAAGGTCTATGCGCTGGAGCAGGTGTACAATCCCATGCTGGTCAGAAATCTGGTGGAGAAGACCATTGTGTCCAATTCTTTTGAATTTGATGATGACGGCAGATTTTACCTGGTGACCGGACCGAATCACGGCGGAAAGTCCATTTTTGCCTACTCGGTGGGTATGGCGCAGGCATTGTTCCAGCTGGGGCTGTTTGTGCCGGCAGTCAGCGCGACAATGAGCCCGGTGAGCAATATTTATACCCACTTCCCGTCTTCCGATGAAAATAACTACGGCAAGGGACGACTGGAGAGTGAGTGTGCCCGACTGGGTGAGATCATGCAGGAGCTTCAGGAGACGGACATGCTGTTGATGGATGAGTCCTTCTCCAGCACCAGCGGTTTGGAGGCCGGTTATATTGCGTCTGAGGTGCTGACCGGCATCGGCGTGATCGGATGCTGCGGCATTTTCGTCACCCACATTCATGACCTGCCCCAACAGGTGGAGAAGTACAATTCCCACCCGCTGAATAAGGGAAAGATCGACAATCTGGTGGCGCTGATGGAGAACAAAGAGAGCGGCACCAGAAGCTATAAAATTTCACGAACCACGCCGGACGGGCTGAGCTACGCCAGAGATATTGCGAAGCGGTACGGGCTGAGTCTGGACGGGATACTTGGGGATGACAAGCAGGCAGAAGGATGAAGCGCTGCCGTGACAAGGCTTTGGCTGAGCAACATAAATGTGGCAAACAAGAAAATAAAAGGGTTTGGGATTACCTGAACCAAAGAAAATGGGAGGGAAAGCGATTTTCCGGGCCTTGTTCAGGAATCGTACGGGTTTACGGCAAAGGCCGGACATGCTCTGCAGGGATATTTTTATCACTATGGAGAGCCGCTTCCCGGCAGACTGGTGGTGTTTGACCACGGCATGGGCGGAGGACATCGCTCCTACATGAGGGAGATTGAGATGCTGGCCCGCCACGGGTATCTGGTGTTTGCCTACGATCACACCGGCTGTATGGAGTCCGGCGGCGAGTGCACCAACGGCTTTGCCCAGTCGCTGAATGATCTGGACACCTGTTTAAAGACGCTGAAGGCTGATTCGAAGTATGAAAAGATGAGGTTCTCGGTTGTGGGTCACAGCTGGGGAGCCTTCTCCACCATGAATGTGGCAGCCCTTCACCCGGACCTGCGTCATGTGGTGGCCATGTGCGGGTTTGTGTCGGTGAGCCAGATGCTCCATCAGAATTTCGGCGGAATACTCCGCCGATGATCCGCTGGTGAAACGGGAGTTTCATTACGATGTTCTGAAGAAAGGTCTTGCGGAAAAGGAAAATATTCGGCTGATGCTGGTGGAGGGCAAAAAACACAATCCCAACTACACGGTGGATGCGGTGAACTATCTCGGCGAGTACACCGGGCAGCTGACGAAGAAGCTGAAAAAGAAAGAACTGGTCACCGAAGAGCAGAAAAAGGCTTTCGTGGACAGCTTTGACTGGCAGCGGATGACTGCGCAGGATGAGAACGTGTGGGCGGAGATGTTTGCTGTTCTGGATAAGTGATGAGGCATTAATGTCCGAGATGAGGTCGTAGATTAAGATATGACGCAAAACGGATATGGAAAGATATGACAATCAATGACAACGGGAGGAGAAATAGATGAAAATAGAAAACAAAAGTCTGGCAAAGGCACTGTTTGGTGCAGTTCGGATTGAGGAGGACGAGGGATTTCTCTTTCCCTTCCGGTTTAGTAAGAGACAGTTGGAGAGACGACAGGGGGAGGAGGGTTATCTGATCAGAGCCAGATCCGCCTCCTGTATGACCATTGATTTTTATACGGATGCCACACAGCTGGAGTTTGATTACCGGGTGAGGATCGGTTCCGGCAAAAAGCTGTGCTTCTTTGATATCCGGGTGAATGACCGGCTGATGTTCCACACCGGAAAGATGGATATCTTAGAGGATGCGGGGCATATTGCCTTTGATATGAGCGAGGGAATGAAGCGTGTCACCGTGTATCTGCCCTGTCTCTACGAGACGAAGATCGGCAATTTCTGTATAACAGACGGAGCAGTGTTCGAGCCGGTGAAGAAGGAGAAAAAGATCCTTTTCCTGGGCGATTCCATCACTCAGGGGTATTCTTCAGACTGTCCCAGTCTCTGCTATGCTAATCAGATCGTCCGAAAGTATGATGCCATCTGTGTCAATCAGGCCATCGGTGGATCCATGTTTAACGAGGATTATCTGGACGGAGAGATTCTTCCCGACGCGGATATGGTTCTGGTGGCCTACGGCACCAACGACTGGGCGGGAGGCGTGGATATCGAAGGAAATGCCACAGCCTACATGAACAAGCTGGTCGGTCTGTATCCGAACAGCCGCGTGTATATGATTCTGCCCATCTGGCGCAAGGATCAGGATCGGGAGAACGCTGTCATGACATTTGATGAGGCGAGACAGGTGGTAAAGCGCGTCGGGGAGAGTATTCCCGGGGTTACCGTCATCGACGGTATCAATTTTGTACCACACGACACCAGCCTTTACGAGGATGGACGGGTTCATCCGGGCGATATCGGATTTATGTGTTATGCCGAGGAACTGGGGAAGGCGCTGGAGGAGCACGAGGCGAAGTAACCCGTGCTGGGAGTGAACACACGCGGTGAACGGAGGTTACAAAATACAGTGAGTCAACGCACTGACGGTTAAAGCAGTGCGTCCCTACATCAGCCCCTTCCCGGGCGGCATACCGTATTCTTTCATATAGGCACGATAAAAGGAAGAGTAATCGCGAAAGCCGGACAACTGTGCGGCTTCACCGATGCTCTTTCCTTCTTTTTTCAGTTCTCTTACTCTGGTCAGACGTTTGTGGCGGAGATATTCGTGGATGGTAAGCCCAGTGGCTTTTCGGAACATCCGGCAGAGATAATACTTGGACAGGAAAAACTGCTCCTCCAACTGGTCAAGGGTAATATCCTCGGTATAGCTGCTGTTCAGGTAGGAGATCACGGGATTGATGGGGCTTCCGGACAGATCGGACACCTGAAATCCGGTGGTCTGGTTGATCAGGTACAGAATTTCCGTCAGGATTGATTTGAGCACAGGGGTATTGCGGTCGATCGTGAAGTTTTCGGAATATTTCTTGTAGCGCAGAAATGCATCGTAAAGCCCGCTGGAGCGGACCACATCCCCGGAGATTTTATTCCCAACGTCGGAGGAGGCATTCAAAAACTGTGCTTCATACTCAGGGCACCCATTGTTCTGGAAAAACTGCGGCGAGATCATGAGAATGTAGCGGCGATATAAGGTGTCGCTGTGGTGATAGATCCGATGCATCTCGTGCTTTCGGATAATGATGATGTCATAGGGCTCCAGTGAATAGGTTCTTTCTTCCACCACATATCGGGCATCACCGTTCAAAAACAGCAGGATCTCATAGTCATCGTGATTGTGCAGATAAAACTTTTTGCTGGATGGATGGTCGGTAATCGTCTCTGATATGGTGTAATCATGTGTTTTCATCATCTGTCCTCGATTCATTTTTTGCAATCATGACTGGTCTGCATCCGGGAATGTCATGACTGCGGAGGGTTTATGTGGTTATAATCTGATTTTAATATAATAGAACAAGAATTGCAATAATCAGGTCAATAAATCGAAAGAGAACTTGAAAATAATGTGATAAAATCATGGTGATTTGAAGTTGCAGCCAAAAATCATGGATGATGAAAAAGGGGATAAGATTATGATCTACGACAAAATCAGCGGTTTCTCCGACGAGATCGCGGAGGCGGTGGAGGTCCAGTTTCAGGTGCTGAACAAACTGGGGATCCGGTATTTTGAGCCGAGGGGAATTGACGGAAAAAATATTTCCCTGTTGTCTGAGGCGGAAGTATGCGAACTGAAAGCGTGCATGGATCGGTACGGAATCAAGGTGTCCTCCATCGGCTCGCCCATCGGGAAGGTAAAGCTGGAGGAGCCCTTCGAGGAGCATTTTGCACTGTTCAGGAAGGTGGTGCAGACCGCAAAAGCACTGGAGGCCGGATATATCCGCCTGTTCAGCTTTTATCATGTGGGAGGTCCGGAGTGGACGGAGTCGGAGCGGGCGGAGGTGCTGGCACGGCTAAGACGGATGATCAGCTATGCGGAAGAACATGATATTGTGCTGCTCCACGAAAATGAGAAGGATATTTATGGGGATACCGTGGAGCGGTGTGTTGATCTGATGAGGGAGCTTTCCGGCAGTCATTTCAAGGCTGTCTTTGATCCGGCCAATTTTGTTCAGTGCCATCAGGACACCGCAGCGGCTTACGAACAGTTAAAATCTTATATCGCTTACATGCACATTAAGGATGCGGACGCATCTGACGGAAAGGTAGTTCCAGCGGGCTTCGGTGACGGAAATGTGGAGTATATTCTGGGTGATCTGTTCAAAAACGGATATGATGGGTTCCTGAGTCTGGAGCCTCATCTGGGCAATTTTGCCGGATTGGCGGCGCTGGAGCTGGACGACAAGATGAAGGATCTGCCGGAGGGCGGAGAGGGTACCTTTACCCTGGCATACAACGCATTGGAGAATATCTTAAACAGGATTCTCGTATAACTGTGATGGATGAACACAAACAAAGGAGGATAGCGATATGAAAAAGATTAAGCTTGGACTGATCGGCTTTGGGAATATGGGAACCTCCCATGCGGCCAATCTGATGGCCGGCAGAGTTCCGATGATGGAGCTGGGAGCAGTGTGTGATATCTCGCCTGAGAGGCGAGCGGCGGTAAAGGCCAAGTATCCGGACATTCCGGTATATGAGCAGGCAACTGATTTATTCAAAAGCGGAACCTGCGATACCGTGCTGATCGCGGTTCCACACTACCTGCACCCGTCCATGGCCATCGAAGCTTTTTCCTACGGGCTCAATGTCATCACCGAAAAGCCGGCGGGTGTGTACACAAAGCAGGTGAAGGAGATGAACGAGGCGGCGGCCAAGTCGGGAAAACTGTTCGGCATTATGTATAACCAGCGGACAAACCCGGTGTACCAGAAACTGAAGGAGATGATCGAGCGGGGGGATTTGGGACATATCAAACGAATTACCTGGATCGTGACCGACTGGTACAGGCCTCAGGCCTATCACGACAGCAGTACCTGGCGCTCGACCTGGAAGACGGAGGGCGGTGGAGCGCTGATCAACCAGAATCCTCATCAGCTTGACCTGTGGCAGTGGATGTTTGGCATGCCGGACAGAATCTACGCCAGAGCCAGCTTCGGCAAGTATTATAATATCGAAGTGGAGGATGATGTCGCTGCGTTTTTCGAGTACGACAACGGTACCACCGGTCAGTATATCACCTCCACCGGGGAAGCGCCCGGAACAAACCGGCTGGAGATTGCCTGCGATATGGGCAGGATTGTGGTGGAAAAGAATCAGCTGATCTTCCATCGCAATGTGATTTCTGAGCGCGCATTCAATGAGATCAATACAATGCCTTTCGGGAAACCGGAGTGCTGGGAGTGCAAAATCCCCGCCGATTTCTCCGGCGGAACGAAGCATGTGGGCATTCTGAACAACTTTGCCGACGCCCTGTTTAAGGGGACCGAACTGCTGGCAAAGGGTGAGGATGGCATCAGGGGACTGACCATCTCCAATGCAATCCACTTAAGTGCATGGACCGGAGAGACCGTGGATGTGAAGCATTTCCCGGACGAGCGGTTTTATGAACTGCTGCAGGAGAAAATTAACCATTCTACTGTGGTAAAGCGTGAGTCACAGGTGGTGGCAGATACCAATAATACCTACTGATGGAGGGCGGACTATGATGGACAGACGGATAGGCGCACAGTATTATACGCTGAGAGATTACACAAAGACCGTAAACGAGTTTGCGCAAAGCTGCCGCAAGGTGCATGAGATGGGCTACAAGATCGTCCAGATTTCAGGCACTCCGCTGGAGGCGAAGGAGATGCGGGCGGTTCTGGATGATTATGAGCTGGAGGTGGTGACCACCCACAGGGGCTTTGAGGATTTTCTGAATCGACCGGACTGGGTAATGGACTATAACCGGACTCTGGGCTGTGAGCTCTGCGGTGTTGGGTCCATGCCGAAGGAGTATCGGGAAAGTGCGGACAGCGTCAGCCGGTTTATTGACGAGGCAAACAAAGTCGCTGAGATCCTGAAAAGCGAAGGACTGTATTTCGGCTATCACAATCACGCCTTTGAGTTTGCAAAGTTTGACGGCAAATTTACCATGGATCGGTTGATGGCAGAGACAAACCCGGATAATTTCCGGTTTATTGTGGATACCTACTGGCTGCAGTATGGCGGAATAAATCCGGCGAAGTTTATCCGCAGGATGGGTGAGAGGGCCATGGCTGTTCATTTCAAAGACTTTATAATCGACCCGGAGATCGGATTTAAACCGGAGATGGCCGAGGTCGGTATGGGAAATCTGGACTGGGATGAGATCATTGATGCCTGTGACGAGGCCGGTGTGAAGTGGGCGCTGGTGGAGCAGGATCGCTGTAAGCGGGATCCCTTCGCGTCTATGAAAATGAGCTATGATTATTTAAAGGAAAAAGGATTCTATTGATAGCGGTGATGAGACGGCGTCAACTGGCGGAAAAGTCAGTTGACGCTGTTTGCAAAGTGCGATATAATGCACAATCATCGCGATAGGAGACAGAATTAGTGAAGAAGCGTGTTCGGTGATTCGCTGGAATCATATGAGGATATCGCGGATTTACCACGGACGAGAGAGGAAGAGACATCATGAAAAAAATGACCAACCCACGAATCATGCTGATCATTTCGATGACGGTGTTTGGCACCATCGGACTGTTTGTGCGCAATATTTCCGTGAGCTCCGGCGAACTGGCCCTGTACCGCGCCATCATGGCTGCAGCACTGATCGCGATTTATCTGGCGGTGACCGGTCAGAGGATCCCGTTTAAGGAGATCAAAAAGGAGATTCCGCTGCTTTTGGTATCCGGTATGGCCATGGGCATCAACTGGATATTGCTGTTTGAGGCGTACAAATATACGACGGTCTCGGTGGCGACGCTCAGCTATTATTTTGCGCCGGTGATCGTGACGGCGGTGTGCCCGTTTTTGTTTAAGGAAAAGTTGACGGCGAAGCAGATCATCTGCTTTGTCATGTCCACCGTAGGACTGGTGATGATCACCGGGATCGGCGATATGGGACAGGGCGGCAGCAATATGACCGGTATTCTGTTCGGTCTGGGGGCGGCCTGCTTCTACGCGACCGTTATTTTAGTGAACAAATTCATCAAAAAGGTGGAGGGTATCCACCGGACATTTTTGCAGTTTCTGGCGGCGATCCTTGTGCTGGTGCCTTATGTGGCATCCACCAGCGGTGTGACCCTCGGTTCTCTCAGCGGGACCGGCTGGGTGTGCCTCTTAATCGTCGGTCTGGTACATACGGGGATCACTTATTGCCTGTATTTTTCTTCTCTGAAGGAACTGCAGGGGCAGAAGGCGGCCATCTTAAGCTACATCGATCCGCTGGTGGCGGTGCTGGTGTCTGTGGTACTGCTCGGCGAGGCGATGACTCTGTGGCAGGTGGTCGGCGGTGGGCTGATCTTAGGGTTTACGCTGTGGAATGAGCTTTAATTTGTCAAAGCCCGCGTACCGGCTCGGCGGTAACTGGGTGCTCCAGCTGATCATCGGCATCGTTTTGACGGTGTTCGCGATGGTATCACTGGTGTATCATTTGAAAAAGGAACAGTGATTAGTGTAGATATATGTGCTGAAAAAAAGGGCTGGAGACGGCCTTTTTTTTGGTTGGCCCCGGAATTGACTTTTACAGATGGTTATGCTAAACTAACTATGGTTAGTAAAGACTAACGCTTGCCCGCTAAAAGAACAAAGGCGGCTAGCGGCGAAAGCGGCTCAAGGGCGAGCTTTATTTTTATCTTTGCAATTAGGGGCGACTAACTTGCGAAAGTAAACCATAGTTACCCCCAAATGAGTCCAACCACAATTAATGAAAAGGAACGTTAAGCGATGATGATCAATAAGCGGCTGATCGGCACGGTCAGCGAGAGTAAGAAGTACATAGCAGGAAATGTGGCAGCTCAGTGGTGTTCCCTGGGGGCGAATATTGCCATGATGGGAGCGTTTACTGATCTGCTCCAGAAACTGTTTGAAAAGACAGCGGACAGAGAGGATATTGTGTTCGTGGCCGTGGTGGCCTTGATGGCCATCGGTGTCCGCTTTGGCTGTACGGTACTGTCCAGTCGGATGAGCTATCTTTCCTCCAAGACGGTGAAAAAGACGCTGCGGCAGAAAATTTATGAGAAGCTTTTGAAGCTGGGCGTTTCCTACAAGGAAAAGGTGCAGACCTCCGAGGTAGTGCAGGTGGCGGTGGAAGGTGTGGATCAGCTGGAAACCTATTTCGGTGCTTATCTGCCCCAGTTTTTTTACGCCATGCTGGTACCGCTGACACTGTTCGTGGTGCTCAGTTTTGTGAATCTGCTCTCTGCGGCGGTACTGCTGATCTGCGTGCCGCTGATCCCGGTGTCCATCGCGGCGGTGCAGACCTGGGCGAAAAAGCTGTTGTCCAAATACTGGGGACAGTACACGGTGCTGGGTGACACCTTCCTCGAGAATCTCCAGGGTCTGACCACCATCAAGATCTACCAGGCCGATGAGTTTAAGCAGGAGGAGATGAACCGGGAGGCGGAGAATTTCCGCCGGATCACCATGAAGGTACTGACCATGCAGCTGAATTCCATCACCATCATGGACCTGATCGCCTACGGCGGAGCTGCGCTGGGTGCGATCCTTGCGGTGAGTCAGTTTAATGCGGGAAGGATTTCTCTCGGCGGCTGCCTGTTTATCATTCTGCTTTCTGCAGATTTCTTTATTCCCATGCGCCAGCTGGGCAGCTTCTTCCACATCGCCATGAACGGTATGGCGGCCAGCGATAAGATTTTCCGGCTGCTGGATCTGCCGGATGATCAGGCGGGTATCAACGACAGCAGTGTGGATGAGGCAGAAAAAATAGATATCTGCTGCAGTGACCTGCAGTTTGCCTATGAGGCAGACCGCCCGATTTTGAAGGGAATTGATCTGACACTGAAAAAAGGTACTTTCGTGGCAGTGGTCGGAGAGAGTGGCTGCGGAAAGTCCACTTTGGCCAATATCCTGACCGGTAGAAACAGAGGATATACCGGCTCCGTCACCGTTGGTGGTGTGGAGCTGTCTGAGATTGAGGAGGACCGTCTGCTAAGGGTTACCACTTACATCGGCCACGCAGGTTACCTGTTCAAAGGCACTGTCCGCGATAATCTGCTGATGGCGAAGCCGACAGGCACCGATGAGGACCTGTGGAGCGTTCTGGAGCAGGTGCGTCTGGCTGAATTCCTTCGCAGTGAAAACGGCCTGGACACACAGCTTCAGGAGAAGGGCTCCAACTTCTCCGGCGGTCAGTGTCAGCGACTGGCGCTGGCCAGAGCGCTGCTCCACGACAGTCCGGTATATATATTTGACGAAGCCACTTCCAATATCGACGTGGAGAGTGAGAATGACATTATGGATCAGATCCACCGTCTGGCCAAGACAAAGACGGTGCTGCTGATTTCTCACCGCCTGGCCAATGTGACGGCTGCAGACTGTATCTACGTGATGGACAGAGGAAGCGTGGTGGAGCGGGGTACTCATGAGGAATTGCTGGCGAAGCGCGGAGCTTACGCGACTCTTTGGAATGCACAGCAGGAGCTGGAGAATTACGGAATATCCCGGGATGCTCTGAACGTGAGCAACGTGGGAACAATTGATATGAAAATGAAGGTGACGAAGCTGACTGATCAGAATGAAAAACGTCACGGCATACGGCAGGAAAAGGAGCAAGGAAAGGAGGAGGCAGAATGAAAAGAAGAAGTGGATTTGCGATAATGATGCGGCTCATCGGTCTGGTCAAGCCGTTGACCGGCTATATGATTCTGGCGATTGCCATGGGTCTGATCGGGCATCTCTGTGCCGCCTTTATCACCGTGTTTGGCGGATTTGCCGTGTTGCGGGGACTGGGGATTACCGGAAGCTTGTCGGTGGCGGCGCTGTTTGTCTGCATGGGGCTGTTTGCGCTGGTGCGCGGCTTTCTGCGGTACGCTGAGCAGGCCTGCAATCATTTTATCGCCTTTAAGCTGCTGGCGCTGATCCGCGACAAGGTGTTCCGCGCGCTGCGCCGTCTCTGCCCGGCCAAGCTGGAGGGCAAGGACAAGGGCAATCTGATCTCGATCATCACCTCAGATATTGAGCTGTTGGAGGTGTTTTACGCGCACACTATTTCACCGGCAGTGATTGCATTTCTGTTCTGCGCAATCATGTGCCTGTTTATCGGTTCCTACCATCCGGCTCTGGGATGGCTGGCACTGGCTGCTTACCTGACAGTGGGCATTGGGATTCCGCTGATCACCTCCAAACTCAGCGGCGATGTGGGACTGCGCTTCCGCAGCAAGAGCGGAAATTTAAGCAGCTTTGTGCTGGACAGTCTTCGTGGACTCTCGGAGATCCTGCAGTATCACGCAGGGGAGAAGCGGCTTGCCCGGATGAATGAGCAGACTGATGCACTGTCGGTGGACGAAGAAAAAATGAAGAAGATATCCGGCCGAAATATGGCCGTAACCAATACTGCGATCCTGGTGTTTGATCTGGCGATGATTCTGATTGCAGCAGGACTTAATCAGTCCGGTGCCGTGGCGTTTGAGGGCGTTCTGATTCCGGCGCTGGCGCTGATGAGCTCCTTCGGTCCGGTGGTTGCCCTGGCAAACTTAGGAAGCACGCTGCAGAATACCTTTGCCGCAGGCGACCGTGTGATTGACATTCTGGATGAGACTCCCGTGGTGGAGGAAATCACCGGAGAGGCATCGGTGGAGTTTACCGGTGCTCAGGCGAAACAGGTCAGCTTTGCCTACGGCGAGGAGAAGATTCTGGACAATGTTTCCGTGGATATTCCGAAAAACAGGATCATCGGAATTTCCGGCCGCAGCGGCAGCGGAAAGTCCACACTGCTCAAGCTGTTCATGCGGTTCTGGCAGGTACAGCAGGGTGAGGTCAGTGTCGGTGGCCGCTCAGTGGATGAGATCAATACAGCGAATCTGAGGGACATGGAGAGTTTTGTGACTCAGGAGACACACCTGTTCCACGACAGCATCGCCAGCAATCTGCGGATCGCCAAGCTGGATGCCACCCGGGAGGAGCTGGAGGCGGCCTGCAAAAAGGCATCTGTCCACGATTTTATCATGAGCCTTCCCAGGGGATATGATACGCCGGTGGGAGAACTGGGGGACACACTCTCAGGCGGAGAGCGGCAGCGACTGGGCGTGGCCAGGGCGTTCCTGCACAATGCGCCCCTTATGCTCCTGGATGAACCCACCAGCAATCTGGACAGTCTCAATGAGGCGGTGATCTTAAAGGCACTCCGGGAGGAGCAGGAGGATCGGACGGTGGTTCTGGTGTCTCACAGGGCCTCCACCATGCGGATCGCCGATCAGGTATACTCGGTGGAGCGCAAAAGAGTGAGCTGAGTGCGGTGAACGAAGTGATAAATAATTAATGAAGAAACTGATTGTATGATCGATAAAACAAGCAAGAAGCACCGAGAAAAGACAGCGATTGAGTTGATCAATAAAAGGCTGGTAGAGAAATGGATAAGGTGACTGATAACATGATTAAAGATAATTCAGGGAAAATGCCGGGGAGGGATCGAAACTCAGTGGAAGACAAACGCCAGAGAGAAAAAGAGACCGTCTCTCAGATGATTGCCCTTTACTGCAGAAAAAAGCACGGTACAAAGAAGCAGCTTTGTCCTGACTGTTTGGCGCTGGAGGTTTATGCGCGAAATCGAAGTGACAGATGTCCGTTTATGGAGACGAAGACCTTCTGTTCAAACTGTAAGGTTCACTGCTACAAACCGGAGATGCGGGAGAAAATCCGAGAGGTAATGCGATTTTCCGGGCCGCGAATGCTGTTTGTACATCCGGTCATGGCGATTCGCCATGTGATTGAGAGTAAGAGAGAAAAGAGAAGAATGGAGAAAAAATCATGAAGGCAAAGAAAGTATTTTTTATGGTTCTCGGCTGTATTGGTGTGGGGCTGGGGGCTGTCGGCGCAGTGGTGCCGCTGCTCCCCGCATTCCCGTTTTTGCTGCTGGCGACGGTCTGCTTTGCGAAAAGCTCGGAGCGTCTGCACAGCTGGTTTATCAATACTAAATTGTATAAGGACAATTTGGAGAGCTATGTAGCCGGAAAGGGCATGACCTGGAAGACCAAGATCCGTATCATGATCACCGTCACAATTCTGATGTCCATCGGTTTTATGATGATGAGCCGTGTGCCGGTGGGACGAATCATCCTGACCTTTGTGTGGGCATTCCACATTCTGTACTTTATCTTTGGCGTGAAGACGATTCAGACAGAGCAGAAGGTTGAGCCGGCGGAGTCATAATGAGAGAAAGAGTTCCTTTGGAAAGTAGAAATTTCCAGGGGGACTTTTCTGTTATCCATAGATTTTCCACGGGGAATCTGATATGATAGCCTTATATTCGTTATTACTTGCGAAAGAATAAATGATGATCGTTGCTACCGATCAAGATTAGCGAGGTAAAACCATGTCACAGATGCTTACATCCGTCCACCAGCTGTCTGAGCTTGTTCAGAAATGGGGCTTTGTCCCTTTATTTAAAAATGAAATCCCGGGTTTTTCCGTGGAGGAGCTCACCCCTCCTGAACTGTGGTTTACTGATCTGGAGGGACCCTGGGAGTGGAAGGGGCCGGTGATCCGGGAGACCGGCTGCGGCTACGGCAAGTTCTTCCGGGGAAAGGCTGTCTTTGTCAGCAGGGAATGGTTTCTTGACTTTGCCAACTATCGCCGCGACGGCTACGATTTTGATGCCCGGTTTGACGATGGTCTGGTTTCCTATCAGGATAAATACGTGTTTGAATTGCTGGACAGCTATGAGTCACTGTTGTCCAAGGAACTGAAACGGTTGGGCGATTTCCGCAAAGGTGGCCGCAAAGGATTTGATACGATCATCACCCGCCTGCAGATGCAAGGCTACGTCACCACCATCGATTTCGAGTATCAGAAAGACAAATTCGGAAAGGTTTACGGCTGGGGAGTTGCCCGCTATGCCACGCCGGAGAAGTATTTTGGGGAGGAATTTCGTGAGAAGGTGTACGGCAGGGAGCCGGAGGAGTCGAGGGAGCGGATCGTCGCGCACATCCGTGGCCTGTTTCCGGAGGCTGAGGAGCGGGATATCCGGAAACTGGTCGGATGATACTGCGTTGCAAAATAGTCTGGATTTTGTTGAAAAGAAAGAGCTGTGAAAAATAAGTTTTTAAATCATATTAAATGAAGCTAACCTAAGCCTCACACTTACGCACCAGCTTTTCGTGCATCAAAAGCATCAGCACCAGAATCGCCAGCAGGAATATCGGCAGCAGGGCCACGGTGATGTGGTTGGCGATCAGACCGAAGAGGGGAGGCATCAGGCAGGTGCCTACATATGCACTGGCCATCTGCACACCGATTAGCGCCTGAGACTTATCCGCGCCGAAGTGATCCGGTGTGGAGTGGATGACGCAGGGGTAGATGGGCGCGCAGCCCACGCCGATGATGATCAGGCCGACGAGGGCCAGCATATGGGGACCGGGCAGAAGCATGGCGGCGATACCTGCCGCGATGACTGCAATGCCGAGACGGATCAGCTGGGTATCATTGAACTTCATGGTCAGAAAGCCGTTGAAGGCACGGCCAGCTGTGATACCGATGTAGAACAGGCTGGCAAAGAAAGCGGCAGTTTCACTGGGCACACCGCGATACAGCGCCAGATAACTGCTGGCCCATAGACCGGCAGTAGATTCAAGTGCACAGTAGCAGAAGAAGGTGATCATGATTTCCCTTGCACCGGGGATTTTGATCACTTGGGTTAAAGGCAGTGGTTTAGCTTCAGCAGAAGAATCATCAGAATCGGAATCGGCATTGCCGGTTCTTTTTTTCCACAGAGGAAGGCTGAAGAAGAGGACTGCGGACAATGCGATCTGCAGGATACCGATGTAGCGATAGCCTGCATTCCAGGGCTGACCAACCGCCAGTACAGAGCCCATGATGCTGGGACCCACGGAAGCGCCAACGCCCCACATGCAGTGGAGCCAGCTCATATGACGGCTGCTGTAATGTAAAGCCACATAATTATTGATGGAAGCGTCAACACTGCCGGCACCCAGACCGTAGGGAATCGCCCAGAGGCACAGCTGCCAGAAGGAATCGCTGAGGGAAAAGCCCAGTAGCGCCAGAGCGGTCATGGCGACGCTCAACGCGGTGACCTTTCCGGTACCCAGTTTATAGGTGAGCCAGTCGCTCATCAGACTGGAGATAATGGTGCCCGCGGCAATGATCATAGAGACGATGCCGGCGTAGGAGACCGGCACACCGAACTGGCCGTACATAGTGGGCCATGCGGAGCCGAGAAGGCCGTCGGGCAGGCCGAGACTGATAAAGGAAATATAAATAACCGCTAAAAGTAAATGTACCATAATAATATCCTCCTTATGAAAAACAGGTCTCTCTCAAAAGAGAAGTGTGTGTGAAGCAAAACGATTTCGTTTGGAATGATATATCACAAGCAAAAGAATAAGTCAAGATGACTGTCGACGTATGTAAAATTTTTAATTTCCACTCTTTTATAACTTCACGGTTTGTGGTATACTACCGTCAGTGTGTTAATTAAACTGGCGTATTATATTTCATTTGCTAAGTTGATTATGGAGGAAACCTGTAATGAAAGCAATTGGATTCGATAATGATAAGTATCTGAAAACTCAGTCTGAACAGATCAGAAAGCGCATTGCCCAGTTCGGCGGCAAGCTTTATCTGGAGTTCGGCGGCAAGCTGTTCGACGATTACCACGCGTCCCGTGTTCTGCCCGGTTTTGCACCGGACAGCAAGGTGCGGATGCTGCAGCAGTTAAAGGAAGATGTGGAGATGGTCATCACCATCAATGCGGCTGACATTGAGTCAAACAAGATCCGCGGTGATCTGGGCATAACCTACGATGAGGACGTGCTGCGTCTGATCGACACCTTCCGCGAGTTGGGATTGTATGTGGGCAGCGTAGTGTTGACCAGATACAACGGCCAGGCTGCCGCCAACGCCTTTTTGAAGAGATTGACGGCTCTCGGCATCCGTTGCTATCGTCATTATCCCATTGCCGGATATCCCTCTGATGTGGCTCATATCGTCAGCGATGAGGGCCTTGGAAAGAATGAGTATATTGAGACGACCAGATCTCTGGTGGTAGTGACTGCGCCCGGTCCCGGCAGTGGAAAAATGGCTACCTGCCTAAGCCAGCTGTATCACGATCACAAGAGAGGGGTCACCGCCGGATATGCCAAATTTGAGACATTCCCCATCTGGAATCTGTCGCTGAAGCACCCGGTAAATCTGGCCTACGAGGCAGCTACCGCAGATTTGAATGATATGAATATGATCGACCCGTTCCATCTGGAGGCTTACGGGGAGACTGCAGTTAATTATAACCGAGATGTGGAGATTTTCCCTGTGCTCAACGTAATGTTCGAGCGTATTCAGGGGGTGTCTCCCTACAAATCCCCCACAGACATGGGGGTAAATATGGCCGGAAACTGTATCGTGGACGACGAGGCCTGCCGTGCGGCTTCACGCATGGAGATCCTTCGCCGCTACTATACTGCCTGCTGTGAGCGCATGAAGGGGAAGGACGCGGACAATGCGATCCACAAGCTGGAGCTTCTGATGAATCAGTCAGGCACCACCACGGACCTGTTCCCAGCGATCTCAGCAGCGCGGCTGAAGGCCGCCACCACCGGAGCGCCGGCCGGTGCCATGTGTCTGCCTGATGGCCGCATGGTCACTGGAAAGACTTCCAGCACGCTTGGTGCCGCTTCGGCACTGCTTCTGAACGCGCTGAAGATGCTGGCCGGTATTGCCGACGAGTTCGACCTGATATCAGCCAGTGTACTGGAGCCGATCTGTAACTTAAAGACCCGATATTTAAGCCACAGAAACCCCAGACTCCACCCCGATGAGGTGCTGATGGCGCTGACGATTTCCGCATTGACTAATCCGATCGCGGAGAAAGCTCAGGAGCAGCTGGCATACTTAAGAGGCAGCGATGCACATTTTTCCGTGATTTTGAGTGAGGAGGATGAGAAGCTGCTGCGCAGATTGGGCATCAACGTGAGCTGTGAGCCTCAGTATGAGAGTAAGGGGCTGTACCATAAATGACTGAATCTCAGTGGGACGATAAATTAAATATCCGCACCGTCGGCCGGGACGGGTCTCACTCGGATGAGTATCACCACCCCTACGAACCCACGCCCTACGCTGTGCTGGTCAGACTGGCTGAGAGTGGCTACATCACCGCGGATAACACGGTGATCGATTACGGCTGTGGGAAGGGCCGCGTGGGATTTTTCCTGAACCGGCAGCTGGGATGCAGAACCATCGGTGTGGAGTATGACGGTAACCTGTACAGCCAGGCGAAGCAAAATCAGGTCTATTATACCGGCAATCCCAAACTTGATTTCGTGTGCGTCTCTGCGGAGGATTATGCGGTCGGGGACGCTGACTGTTTTTACTTCTTCAATCCGTTCTCCGAGGAGATATTGAAAACTGTGCTGGGGCGTATCATGGAGTCCTACTATGACGATCCCAGGGAGATGAGGCTGTTTTTCTACTATCCCAGCGACGAATATGTGGCATATCTGATGACGGCGGACGAGCTGATGTTTGTGGATGAGATCGACTGCCGGGATCTGTTTGCCGGGGAGGATCCTCGGGAGAGGATATTGATCTTTGAAATTGGCTGAAAAGTATTGTCATTTGTCGCATGGTGGTATATACTATGTATATACTTAAAAAGGGGGATGTTTATGCAGGCACAGGTAAAAGGATGGGGAAACAGTCAGGGAATCAGGCTTTCAAAAGAAATTTTACAGGCTGCGGGAATCTCGTTGAATGAGTTGTTGGAGGTCACTGTTTCGGATGGTGTGATTACGCTGACTAAGGCATTTCGCCATAAGACTCTGGAGGAAAGAGCAGCAGAATATGGTGGTCAGTTAAATCTTGATGGGGAATGTGACTGGGGCGAGGCTGTTGGAAGAGAGGTATGGTAGTGCAGGGGGATTTACACCAGGGAGATGTTTTGGAAGTGGAGAGAATCAAATACCCTGTTCTGATTGTCAGTAAAAATTTCTTCAATTCATCCGGAGAAATCATCGGATGTCCCATTTATGAAGATTCCACAGAGAGTCCGTTACATATAGCAATCAAAACGAATGAAGTACAGGGGTACGTCCAGTGTGAAAAGCTTGCGTTACTTGATTTGTCCGTGCGTGGATATAGGAAGATAGATAGGCTTTTTATCAATGATATTATGAATATCACAGATGCTGTACAGGGATTATTTGATTATATTTAATTGCATCTTTGACTGAAGATGAAGACAACGGAGGAATAAATCATGAACGTACAAAAGATTAATCAGATTTTTGCGGATACCGCCTATGTGAGAATGGGCGGCAGTGCGGAGGAACTTAAAGCAGCGGAGTATCTGCAGAACCAGTGTGCAGAACTGGGATTAGAGTCCCATCTGGAGACCTTTGAGGTGGATATGGCGACGCTCCACGAGGCGAAGCTTCTGATCGACGGACAGGAAATCACCTGCAAGGGCTATCTCAATGCGGGCAGCGGCGAGATCGAGGCACCTTTCTACTACCTGAGAAGCACCGACGCTTACTCTAAGAAGCAGTGCAAGGACAAGATCGTCATGATCGACGGCTACATGGGCTATTGGATGTACCAGGATCTGTTGGAGAATGGAGCCATCGGCTTCATCACCTACGATGGAAACGCAAATTACAGCGACAGAGATATTGATCAGAGAGAGCTTCGCTCCTTTGTGAGCAAGGGAAATAAGATCCCGGGCGTAAATATCAACGCCAAGGATGCCATCGAGATCATCAGAAACGGTGCGCAGACCGCGAAGATCGTGTTGAAGCAGGATGAGTACAAGGGCGAGTCCCGCAATGTGGTGATGGAGATGCCCGGCGAGGTGGACGAGTGGATTGTTTTCACCGCGCATTATGATTCCACCTCCCTGTCCACCGGAGCTTACGACAATATGTCGGGAAGCGTAGGCCTTTTGGGAATCGCAGAGTACTTTACCAGGAATCCTCACCGCTATGGACTTAAGTTTGTGTGGTGCGGTTCCGAGGAGAGAGGTCTGCTCGGTTCCAAGGCATACTGTGCAGATCACGAGGAAGAGTTGAAGAAGGTTGTGCTGAATATCAATCTGGATATGATCGGCTGCATCATGGGCAAATTCATTTCCTGTTGTACCGCAGAGGAAAAGTTGGTTCATTACATTCAGTATCTGGGAAGTGAACTGGGCTTTGGAATTTCCGCAAGAGACGGTGTGTATTCCAGCGACTCCACTCCATTTGCGGACAAGGGCGTCCCCGCGGTTTCCTTCGCGCGCATCGCGCCCCAGAACACCGCGACCATCCACAACAGCTACGACACGCTGGCGGTAATGAAGGCTGAGCAGATGATCGAGGACATCGATTTCCTTAATGTGTTTGCGAGCCGCATGGCCAACGCAAAGCTGTGTCCTGTGTCCAGAGAGATGCCGGAGAAGATGAAGGAGAAACTGGATTACTATCTGCTGCGCAAGAGAGATCCGGAGAATAAGTAAATCATTGAGAACTAACCTGTAGGTTGAGAAGCCTTGCCTGAGCGTCCATTGCCGGGCAGGGCTTTTTGCGGTATACTACTGAATGTAACAAGGAAGTACCGGAAATGAAGCGCGCAGCATGACGGAACCACCGATGATCTGATTCGGATGGATTTGGCATCGGTATATAGTTGGAGGAAAATAGAATGGAATTAGGAAAGAAAATCAAAGCACTTCGCCTGCAGAAGGGAGTCACCCAGGAGGCGTTGGCCGGTGAGCTGGGCGTTTCCGCGCAGGCTGTCTCCAAGTGGGAAAATGGCACCACGCTGCCGGACATTCAGCTGTTGCCGCCGCTTTCTGTGTATTTTGGCGTCAGCATTGACGAGCTGTTTGAGATGACTGACGAGGCTCATTTTGAGCGGATTGAGCATATGATCGAGAACGAGGCTTTTCTGAGCCATACGGATTTTGACCGGGCGATGACGTTTCTGAAGGATAAATCATCCGTTCCCGCGATGGAGGCGGAGAGTCTCACCCTGCTGGCCGATCTTTGCAATCACCGGGCGGACGGATATCGCAAAAAGGCGGAGAATTATGTGAAACAGGCACTGAAGCTGGAGCCGAAAAAGAAGGCAAATCACAGTATCTTAAACATGGCCACTCAGTCCGCAGTCTGGGACTGGAACTGCACCAACCACCATGAGCAGATCAGGTTTTATCAGGAATTTGTGAAGGAACACCCGGATTATCTCAGCGGATATCTGTGGCTTCTGGATATGCTGGTGGTGGACGGCAGGCTTCAGGATGCACTTGAGGTGGTGGATCAGATGGAGCAGGTGGAAAAGACGTACCATGCACCGCTGTACCGAGGACATATTGCCGGCAGAGCGGGCCGATACGATGAGGCTGAGCGGTATTGGCAGCAGATGCTGGACTCTTATCCCGACAAGTGGATCGTCTGGAGCTGTATGGGTGATGCCAGAGCCAAGGACGCGAGATACGAGGAGGCTATCCCCTACTATCGAAAGGCCATCGAGCTGGAGTCTAAGCCCCGGTTTATCGATAATTATGAGTCGATTGCCCATATTTGCGAGATTTTGGGGGATAAAGAGGGCGCAGCGGAGGCTTATCGCCATGTAATCGAGATCCTTGTGGAGGACGGAGAGCTTGACCCGGAGGGGGAGACGGTAAAACAATACGAGCGGAAAATCCGCAACCTGGAGGAGAGACAAGGGCAAACGGATCTTCCGAAAAAAATGGCTGACGAAGATTAATAAGGGGTAGAGCGAGAGGATAAAACAAAAGGACAAATAAAAAGATAAAGCAAAAAAGGAAACCGGTTTGCAGACTACGCAGACCGGTTTTTTGGATATTTTGCCAGTTGCATATTTTTCATAATTGTACTATACTCTGCACGGAAAATGGAAAAGATAGATAATAACGCATTATGGTTGCGGAAAAGTCAGGAGGACTTTTATGAGAAGAACGAAGATCGTATGTACGATGGGACCGTCCACCGATCAGGACGGTATGTTGAGGCAATTGATCGAAAATGGGATGAATATTGCAAGATTTAACTTTTCCCATGGCGATTATGAGGAGCATCGCCGCCGCTTTGATGAGCTGCGCCGTATTTGTGCGGAGCTTAATAAGCCGGTGGCAGCGATGCTGGATACAAAGGGACCGGAGATTCGTCTGGGGTTGTTTAAGAACGGCTCGGAGAAATTGACGGCAGGTCAGACATTTATTCTGACCACCCGTGAGGTGGAGGGGGACAATGAGATCAGCTCCATCACCTACAAGGATCTGCCCCGGGATGTGAAGGCCGGCGGCCGGATCATGCTGGACGACGGTCTGATCGGTCTGAAAATTGACAAGGTGACCGAGACGGATATCACCTGCACCGTGGAAAATGACGGTGTGATCAAAAACCGCAAGGGGGTCAATGTGCCCGGTGTTCATCTGTCCATGCCCTATATGAGCAGCCGTGACCGGGAGGATATCCTTTTTGGCATCAAGACAGGCTTTGATCTGGTTTCCGCCAGCTTTGCCCGCTGTGCCCAGGATATTCTGGATATCCGCCATCTGCTCAAGGAGCATAATTCGGAGATCCGCATCATTGCCAAGATCGAGAATCAGGAGGGTGTGGACAATATTGACGAGATATTAAGCGTTGCCGACGGGATCATGGTTGCCCGAGGAGATATGGGAGTGGAGATTGATTTCGCGGAGATCCCTGCGATTCAGAAACGTTTGATCGACCGTGCCATGGCGGCGGGAAAGATCGTCATCACAGCCACCCAGATGCTGGATTCCATGATGGTAAATCCCCGCCCCACCCGTGCAGAGATCACGGACGTGGCCAACGCCATCTATGACGGAACCACCGCAGTCATGCTCAGCGGTGAGACGGCGGCCGGAAAGTATCCGGTGGCGGCGCTGAAGGCCATGGCGGCCATTGCCGACTCTGCGGAGAATGAGTCTAATTTCCACAATCTGGTGCACCGGGTGCACAATGAGGATCGACGGATGAGTGTCAGCGAGGCGACTGCCCATGCGGCGGCGACCACAGCGGCCCATATCCGTGCGGCCGCCATCATTACCGTGTCTCAGAGTGGCGAGACGGCTCGGCTTTTGAGCAGCTGTCGTCCCGAGACACCGATCATTGCCTGTGTGATGGAGGAGGTGGTACAGCGCCGTGCAAATACCTATTGGGGTGTGACACCGATCATCATGCCTTACGCGAACTCCACAGACGAGTTGATCAGCAAGGCCACCGAGGCGGCGGAGCGGGCCGGACTGATCCGTTCCGGCGATATGGTCGTGGTGACGGCTGGCGTTCCGGTGGGAGTGTCCGGCACCACAAATATGATTAAGGTCCATCTGGTCGGAAATTGTCTGCTGTCCGGTGTTGGTATCGGAAAGCACAACGCAAAGGGCAGACTTTGCTTCTGCCGCACAGCGCAGGAGGCGGAGAAGAAGTTTAAGCCGGGCGACATTCTGTGCGCACCCTTTACCAACAATGATTTTCTACCCTATATGCGGCAGGCGGCGGGCATTATCGTCGAGGAGGGCGGAACTAACAATCACGCGGCCATCGTCGGTCTGACACTGGATAAGGCGGTGATTGTGGGGGCGTTCAACGCACTTCGCGTGCTGAAGGACGGAGAGAATATCTCCATGGACTGTGAGCATGGCCTGATCCAGGCGATGATGGGGTGAACAATGCGGAGTGATGCTCTGATTTGATTGAAAAATTTGATTGAAGAAAGGCTGCACAGATAAACGGAAGAGAAAGCTGGAGTATGTTTCTCGGGTTTATTCTGTGCAGCCTTTTATAGATGCTATCAGTGCCGTTTTTCACGGTTTTTGTCATGAGTCAATTTTCAGCCGAGTCGGTCAGACCGGCGCTCACGGCGCCGTTTTATGACAGGGAAGCTGCGTAGCGATTTTTTACCTTCAGGATTTCCTGCTCCTTTGCCTGAGAGGAAGGATACCAGCCCTTTGCGGCCATTTTCTTGTAGATCTCATCCTGCATGCACACGCTGTCCTGCAGTGCCTGGTCAAAGGTCTTGTGGACGTTGGCGGTGGGGGACTCGATGACACCGTGAAGATAGAGGTCGCAGACTCCCTTGGTGGTCATCAGCAGATTTTCCATGATACATTTATCGTCCATGTGTTGCCTCCTTTCTAAAAATCAAAGAGTACGTTTTTTGCGCCTGGCTTTGGAATAAACATCCAGCGCAGGGGGCTATACCAGCGAATAGAAGTCTTTAAACAGCTTTTCGTGCTGCTTCTGCATTTTCTCCGCGTAGGCTTTTAGCTCCAGATCCTGCAGGTTCTGGGCGGCGTTCATGCACTGGGTTTTCAGAAATTCCTCGTGTCCGAGCGCGTCTTCGATATAGTTCAGCTCTTTGGGACTCATATTATCACCTCCACGAATAGTGTGTGCAGAGTGGGAGAAAATATGATGGTAAAGATTTTCATCGAAAGAGGCATTATCGTTCTTATTTATAAGCTTGATGGCTGGCAGGGGAGATCATCCGATTTCCATTAAATCTTTCACCGCCACCATATATGTCTCAACGCTGCCGTCCTCATGCAGATCGAATATCCTTCCGCCGCGGTGATCATCCAGTCCGTAGGGAGAGAAGCCGGCACAGCCGTCCAGACAGAAGCGGATACCACCATAGATACCGTCCAGAGTGACTTCGTGGGAATGGCCTGCGGCGATGACCTTCACATCGCCCCGCTGCAGCATGGTGGCAAAGATACCGGAGTTGACCACGCCGCACTGCATCAGTTCATCGTGTTCGCCGGTGAGATCGGATTCGTCCGGATTGTCCACGACCATGTTGACCTCTTGAGGAGCCACATGCATGACCGCCATGGCGGGAACCTTGTGGCCTTCCTGTGCTTCGAGCGCTTTGGAGGCGTTCCAGTACCAGAGCTGCTGTTCAAAGCGGATGATATCCCACTTGCGGAAGTAGGGAGGACGGTTGGGCAGCATCAGCGTGTCCACCGTGGCACCGGTGGCAAATACCGGCTCCTTGTGGTGAGTGTCAAAGGCATAGAGCACAAACGCAGTGTGCTGGCCATCGTGGGAAATAATGGGAGTGATATAGTTGCTCACCCCGGGAACATCCTCCGGGGAATGACCGGAGATGCAGTGGGGATAGCTCTCGTACATCGCGGACTGCTCGCGGGCCGGCACCGCCACGTCGTGGTCGTGATTGCCATAGACATGCATCCAGGGAGTGCCGGTTTCCTCCATGGGAGCGGTGAAGATGTCGAGATATTGCCGGAGTTCCTCTTTGGTTTTGACTTTCCGTCCGTCGCAGTTGTCACCGCCCAGGATCACCAGATCCGGTTTTTTGGCGCGGATCATGGCGTGGAGCCCTTGCAGTGCTCTGGGATCGTAATCAAGGGTCTCCTGGATATCGGATACCATCAGGATACGGAAAAGGCCGTTTTCCTTAAACTGTAATTTGATTTTTTGCGTATTCATATAACACCTCCGATGATGTGGGAATTCAAACGTACCGCTCAATGGGACAAAAGTCAAGCTTTTTTTGCCTGAAAAATCCTCTTATAGTAAAAAGATACAAAATATTTGGGATTTACGCATCAGATATGGTAACTTGACCTAAAGTTTGGTTTTAAACAATCGGAAAAGGCTAAATTTGTTTCTGAAATCGAGAAATTGTGCGAAATATGTGCGAAATGTGGTTGACAAATCGTATGTATTGATATTATAATACTTAACGTTAAAAGGTGAATCAGAATGTTATCCTAACGATTTGCCGGAGCCGAGAAGAGTTCTAAGTGGTGTCTGATAAAGAATGCTTCTGTTGGCTCTAAGTATTTATCATCTTATTTTTTATCATCGATACGTTATTGCATTAAAGTGATAACTGAATTCACCTTTCTTCTCGAAAAAGGGGAAGAACGGAGAGCAGTCGAGATAAAAGAAGAAGTGACAGATATGATGTGAGTCGGGAGGAATAATTGAGAAGATGAGCTTAAAAAAAGGAGGAAAGTCTTTATGTTCTACAAGAATTTAAAGAAGGTTGTTACCCTCATGCTTGTATTGAGCATGATGGTAAGTGCTCTGGCTGGTTGTGGAGAATCCACAAAACCTACCGACGCACCCACAAGTGCACCTACAAGTGCACCTACCGAAGCACCTACCGAAGCACCTGCTAAGTGGGAAGGTTCATACATGGACGGAGAGGATTATAAGAACTACATCGCTTATGACCTTGATATCCTCTATGCAGACATCGCTGCACAGCTGACCGACAGCCAGAAGACCGCTGTTGAGGCTGCTATCGCTGCAGGTAAGGACGCAATCAATGCTTGTGAGTCCGTATCTGAGGTTCAGGCTGCATACGACGCTGCTTACAAGGCAGTGCTTGCGGAGATCCCGCTTGCAGACGGCATCAAGTCCTTCTCTGGTGAGGATAACACCGAGCGTACCAATATGCTGGGTCTGCTTGAGACCTACGCAGTTAAGGTTGGTACTACCGGTCTCTCCATGTTCGAAGATGGTGGTTACGTAATGTATCATCCTCGTATCACCCTTGGAACCGAGAACTACATCGTAGGTTACGGTTTCGGTACTCTCGCAGAGGGCGCTATCACTGCTGACCTCGAGTACGAGACCAATGATGCTTGGAAGCGTTACTACCACACCTACAATGCTGCTGATCCCGGTACATTGAACTACCTGAACGATCAGGGCTCCGAAGTTGCTGACTTCTATGGCTACATCGCAGCTGGTTTCTTCACCACTTTCATGAATGAAACCAAGGATGGTTACGATTGGGTTCCCGAGCTTGCGAAGGAAAAGCCCGTTGCAGTTAACCCCGATGAGAACGGTACTGCTACCAAGTGGCGTTTCGAGGTTCGTACCGGCGCAGATGGCCTGAAGTACACCACCGGTTCCACCATCGAATCCAGAGCAGCGTTCAACAACAGAGAAGTTGCACTGGAAGACTATCTGACACCCTTCAAGCTGCTGCTCACTCAGTCCAACCAGTATTTCCGTGGTTCTGAGATGGCTAACCAGACTACCGGTGCTATCGTAGGCGCTAAGGAATACTATGACGGTACTGTTGATGGTTACAATGAGGAGCTTTGGAACAATGTAGGTCTTAAGGTATACGAGGAGAACGGTAAGTGCTACTTCGAGTACGAGTTTACTCAGCCCATGACCGCATTCTACTCCATGTACTACATCACCTCCAGTTTGTACATGCCGATTCCCCAGGAGTTCATCGATCTGGTAACTCCTCAGAACTACCTGAGCTTCAACCTGGATGCTACCGAGACTCCTCTGGATAACTCCCTGGCTCTTGGTGCATACTATGTAGAGGCTTACAACGCTGATCAGCAGGTAGTTTACAAGAAGAACCCTAACTACGTATACGCAGACACCAAGTACAACGTAGAAGGTGTTCACATTAAGATCTTCCCCGCAGCAAAGGAAGATACTCAGGCTGGCTTCAACGAGTTCCTTTCCGAGCACTTTGACTCCGCAGGTATCCCTAAGGAGAGACTTGATGAGTTCCGCAACGACCCTCGTACCCGTTCCACTACCGGTTCTTCCGTATTCAAGCTGAATGTAAATGCACTTGATGCAGAGACTTGGGAGTATATGTTCGGTGAGGAAGGTGTTGTTTCTCAGACTCCTAAGGAAGAGTACTGGGAGGTTGAGCCCGCACTGAGCAACAGCCACTTCGTTAAGGCGCTGAACTACGCTATTGACCGTTTGACCTTCGCAACCGCTAGAGGAAGTATTCCTTCTGTTGATTATCTGTCCTCTAACTATATGTCCGATCCTGAGAACGGTATTTCTTACTCTGTAACTGATGCACACAAGAACGCAATTGCGTCCCTGATCGAAGGCACTGATGGTTACGGATACTCCTTAGAGCTTGCACGTGACTACTTCCGTCTTGCACTGGAAGAGCTGGAGGCAAGTGGTGCTTACACCCCCGGTACTAAGGAAAATCCTACTGTGATCAATCTGCAGATCGCTTGGATGTACACCACTCACGAGGAGAATTACCATAACGAGATCAAGAACTTCTTCGAGACCGCTTTCAACGATGACAGCGTACACGGCGGCGCATACAAGCTGGAGTGTGAGTTCTGGGTAGGTAACGAGTGGAGCGATGTTTACTACAACAAGATGATGGTTGGTCAGTTTGATATCGGATTTGGTTCCATTTCCGGTAACACCCTGAATCCCCTTGACTTTGTAACCGTACTTTCCAGTGATCAGGATATCTCCGGTAGCTTTACTCTGAACTGGGGTACCGATACCAACGATCCTGATTCTTATCCGATTGTTTACAAGGGCGAGAGATACTCCTTCGACGCATTTGTAAATGCAGCGAACAATCAGGCTATCGTATCTGCAGGTAAGAACACCGGCGCTCTTACTTACAAGTATGAGAACATCGTTAAGAACGAGGACGGTTCTTACACCGGATCCCTCGAGGTTACCGAGACTCTGGCAGATGTTACTACCATTACTGTTGATACTGTTGTATGCTGCAACTATGAGCGCTACTACAATGGTGACGGTCAGTACGTTGAGGAGGCACTTGAGTTCACTACTGAGGATAAGGGCAATGGCGTAACTGTTATTACCTTCACCGTACCCGCTGACGTGGCTGCAGATTTTGCAAACGGCAGTGGAACCCTTCCTGAGGGTACCGCAGCAACCGGTTACACCGGCTTTGACTTCTACTTCACAATTGATTTGGATGGCAATGTAGGTTCCGAGTTCTACGGTGTTGAGGATGCATTTGTAGTTGAATAAAAAATATTGCTGTTGATTGAACGGTGATGTGGTCGGCAACGCCGACCACATCACCATTCATCTGCAAGGGGATGACACCTAATGGGAAAATATGTTATAAAAAGATTATTTTTAGCGTTTGTAACAACATTTATTATTCTGTCTTTGACATTTATACTCATCAAATTGCTACCGTTTCAACGTCCGATCGGAGGAGACACTCAGCAGATTGCGTATTTTGACAAGCAGGTAAATTTGGGTTATGTCTATCGTTTTGATAGGGAGCATACAGAATATGGCGAGCTTTTGTATAAGTCGCCCACAGAAAAAGGACGTGCCTTTTATTATTATCAGGTACCGGTTATGACTCAGTATACCTCCTGGTTGAGAAATATCTTTACCAAATGGGACTGGGGTTACAGTAAAGACTATCAGCCGAATGTAGCCGCGACGGTAATTATCGGTTCACGTATCGGTTACTCGATCAGACTGAATATAATTTCGGTTATTCTTTCCGTGCCTATCGGAATTTTACTTGGAATTTGGGCAGCACTGAAGAAGAACACCATGACTGACCACACGATTTCCACCTTGGTCATGGTATGTGTTTCTATTCCAAGCTTTGTTTTGATTTCCTTTATCTTAAAGATTTTTGCGTATGAATTGGAATGGCTTCCTTCCACCTGGCCCGCCGACACAAGCTCCGACTGGGTGAAAGTGAAGGGATACATTATCCCGGTATTCTGTCTGTCTTTCGGTTCCATCTGTGGTTATTGCCGATCCGTAAGAGCAGAGCTCTGCGAAGTGATGGAGAGCGAATACCTTTTGCTGGCACGTACCAAGGGATTGACGAGACGTCAGGCCATCGTTCGTCATGCGATGAAGAATGCCATGGTTCCCATCTTCCCGTCTATTCTGGCGGAGTTTATCGGAATCCTGGGCGGTTCCATGATTCTGGAGTCCCTGTATGCGATTCCCGGAATCGGAAAATTGTTTATCTTAGCCTTGAATTACAAAGACTATGATATTTTGTTTGTTGATATGGCTATTTTTACAACGCTTAGTTTGGTGGCAAGTGTACTTCTCGACTTGTCATACAGTATCATTGATCCTAGAATCAGAGTGGGGGCAAAGAAATAATGGAAGAAAATAAAAATATAGTTACCTTCCGTGACGATGACTTTGTTCTCGTGAACAAGGATAAAAGGGTAACAGACAAAAAGTTAGAAACGAAGCCAACAACATTTTTTAAGGACGTAATCAAACGATTCAAAAAGAATAAAGCTTCCGTGGCCGGCGGATATATTCTGGGACTTTTGGTGATTCTTTCCATCTTTGTTCCGATGTTATCTCCCCACAACATTACAGACGTAAGAACGCAGGAGGCTTTCCTTGCGCCGAAGCTCTTTGAGGCTGGTACCGGTTTTTGGGATGGCACAAGAACAAGAGAACGCATTGTTTACGATACGGTTAATCAGGTTCCTGCGGTTTCCGACAAGTATTCCGTGGCAGCCATTAAGCAGGCGATTGTCAGCATCACGATCGATGAGGAGCCTACGCTCATTGACGCTGCAAATCCCTATGGATTGGGCGGTATGCTTGTTCTTGCCACCGACGCCATGGTGGATGGCAAGAACTCTGTTATGACCTCGAAGGTAGTTAACTTTGACACAAAGAATGGTTACAAGTTCGATGTTGTGTTCGATGACGAAAATGGTGTGAGCGCTTCCGAGCTCGGAGAGTATGCAGTTTATCTGTGCGGTGCTGACCAGACGATCATGCTGCGCGATTTTTCCAGAGACTATAGTCCACTCTCTGTGGATATCAGTGCAGTGCTGAAGGAAAACGGACTGGATACGTTCCGCGGAAATATCTGCTTTGAAGTAAAATCCTCTGCTTCCAATTTCCAATACGTTCTCATCGAGAGTGCAGTGATCTCCGCGAATGAGTCTGCGTCAAATCTGGAGGATATTCAGGCGATCTCCTTTGAGGATGCGACAAAGTTCGTCAACAACAGTGATATCAATTCGCTGGGTTACTGGTCCTGTACCGGACGTAAGGGACTTCATAATTCCATGATTTATTACTGCGATTATGTATATGATACCTATTCTCTGGTATACGGTGACGCAGATGTTATGACCTATTCCGCGACAGAGCTTCAGACCTGGATCGATAACGGCTGGTGTACCTATGACTATAAAGTAGGTCCGGAGTCCTTTGTACGTCTGAGTGACGAGTGCCCCATTGACACCGTTGTAAATCAGACACTGAAGACCGTTACCAAAAAGCTTTCCAGCATTGACGGAAAGGGATATAAGTATCGCCAGCTCGGTTATGACGAGGAGCCCAGCTTCCTCTTTGGTACCGATGCTTCCGGTTTTGATTTGTTTAAGCGTGCATTTGCAGGTCTTCGTACCTCCCTTATTTTGGGTGTATGTACCTTTGCATTCTGTTTCCCCTTTGGTCTGGTATACGGTGCGATCGGCGGATACTTTGGCGGAGACGTGGACATTTGGATGTTCCGTTTTACCGATATTCTGGGCGGTGTGCCGTGGACCGTTGTTATGACGCTGTGTATCCTTCATTTCGGTAATAATTTCGGAACCTTTGTCCTGGCTCTGTGTATGACCGGATGGATAAGCACTGCAAGCCGTACCCGTTCCCAGTTCTACCGTTATAAGGGCCGTGAGTATGTGCTCGCTTCCAGAACGCTTGGATCTTCGGATATGCGTCTGGTATTTAAGCACATTTTGCCGAATGCCATGGGTACGATCATCACGTCCAGTGCTTTTATGATCACAAGCAGTATTTACTCAGAGGCATCACTGGCATACCTGAACTTGGGTCTTCAGGGAAAACAGTCGTTTGGTGTTATGATGTCCACTAACCAGCAGTATCTTGGAGTTTACCCGAATCTGGTAATTTTCCCTGCGGTTATCATGGCGTTGATGATGATTTCGTTTAACTTGTTCAGTAACGGACTCAGAGATGCATTTAATCCATCGCTGAAAGGAAGTGAGTAGAATGTCACAGGATAAAGTATTATCAGTTAAAAATCTTGCCATTAACTTCAAAACAGATAATGGTATTCTTAAGGCTGTCCGTGATATCTCTTTCGATCTGAACCGTGGAGAAACCCTCTGTATCGTTGGTGAGTCCGGTTCCGGCAAGTCTGTAACGTCCAAGGCGATCATGGGTATTCTTGCGAACAATGCGATCATTGAGAGCGGAACCATCATGTATCGCGGAGAGAACCTGCTGGAGGTTTCCGAGGACCAGTTTTATAAAATTCGCGGACACAAGATCGGTATGATTTTCCAGGACCCGCTGTCCTCATTGAATCCGATCGTGCGTATCGGTAAGCAGATTACCGAGGCGATGCTGTTGAATTCGGACAAGCTGAAGCTCATGTACGATGATCTGATCAGCGATGATCTGATTCGTTACAAGAACACGGTGGCAAAAATGAACATCGAAATCTCCAACGAAAAGAAAAAGTTGGAAGAGTTCATTGCGGTAACCGGAGCGCAGGAAGGGCTTACCAAAGCGCAGCGCGCGGCAAACAAGAAGCTGATTGCAGAAAAGAAGCAGGCATTCAAGGTTTTTGAGGAAGAAACCAAGAAGAAATATCAGAGTAAGGCCAAGGAACTGAAAGCCGTTCTTGAGGAAACCGAAAAGAAGGCAAAGAAACAGGTCGATGAGTATAAGGAAAAGGTTACTGCAGAGCACAAGGCGAAACTGGCAGAACTTAATCAGAAGCTGGCGAAGGCTGCCGATAAAGCGGGAAAAGACGCGGTAAAGAAGGAAATTGAGGACGAAAAGCTGAATTTCACAAATAAGCTGAAGCTGACAAAAGCAGAAGCAAAGCGCCGCGCTCTGGAAATTATGAAGGAAGTAGGTATTCCTGAACCGGAACGCCGTTTCAAGCAGTATCCGTTTGAGTTCTCCGGCGGTATGAGACAGCGTATCGTTATTGCAATCGCGCTGACTGCATCACCGGAAATTCTGATCTGTGATGAGCCTACCACTGCACTGGATGTTACTATTCAGGCGCAGATTCTTGAATTGATCAATAAGATTAAGGCAGAAAGAAATCTTTCCTGTATTTTCATTACCCATGACCTCGGTGTTGTTGCAAACATGGCAGACCGAGTTGCGGTAATGTATGCCGGCAAGATCGTGGAACACGGTACAGCAGATGAGATCTTCTATGATCCGAAGCATCCGTATACCTGGGCACTGCTTTCCAGTATCCCTGACGTGGACAGTACCGAAAAGCTGGAGGCGATTCCGGGAACACCGCCGAATATGATTTATCCTCCCAAGGGTGACGCGTTTGCAGACCGCAGTAAATATGCGATGAACATCGATTTCAGAGAGCAGCCTCCGATGTTCAAGGTCAGCAACACTCATTATGCTGCTACCTGGCTTTTGGATCCTCATGCTCCTAAGGTGGAGATGCCCAAAATCGTAAGTGAGAGAATTCGCATATCACTGGAGGAGGACAAGAATGAGTGAGATGAATAATTTACAGGCGTTTAACAGCCAGTATAAAGTTAATCCAAAGGTGAAACAGAAGCCTGAGCTTCGTGAACAGAACATACTTCTTTCTGTTCGCCATTTAAAGCAGTACTTCTTTTTTGGAAAGGGTCTGAATCGTCAGAAGCTGAAGGCCGTATCCGATGTTTCCTTCGATGTAAGAGAGGGCGAGTGCGTCGGTATCGTTGGTGAGAGTGGCTGTGGAAAGACAACCACGGGACGCAGTATCATCCGCCTCTATGACATTACTTCCGGTTCTGTATACTATAAAGGTGTACGACTCAACGCCGGAACCAGATGGAACAAAAAGGAAATCAAGTGGACCAAAATCCGCGGAAAAGAAGAAATCAAGGAGATCAAGAAGAACTATTCCGGCGAGGAAGCAACCCGTAAGATTCAGGAAGTGAAGGATCGTGTTGCGAAAACCGTGGCAGAGCAGAAGGAAAAAATTAAGCAGATTAATTTCGACAATGCTCATGTCAGCCGCAAGCTTTCCAATGAGATCCAGATGATTTTCCAGGACCCGGTGGATTCCCTTGATCCCCGTATGACAGTAGAAGATATTATCCAGGAGGGACTGAGAATTCAGGGCTTCCGCAACAAGAAGGAAAATCATGATAAGGTTGTGGAGATGCTTAACAAGGTTGGTCTTGTTGAAGAACACACTTCCAGATATCCTCACGAGTTTTCCGGTGGTCAGAGACAGCGTATCGGTATTGCAAGAGCACTTGTGATGAATCCCAAGCTGTTGATCTGTGATGAGCCGATTTCCGCGCTGGACGTTTCCATTCGTGCACAGGTAATCAACCTGTTGAACGAATTGAAGGAAGAACTGGGACTTTCCTTGATCTTTATCGCCCATGATCTTTCCGTTGTTAAATATTTCTGTGACACGATTGTGGTTATGTATTTCGGTAAAATCGTGGAAAAGGCATCCAGTGAAGAACTGTTTGCTCACCCGATGCATCCGTATACCAAGGCATTGCTTTCCGCAATTCCCAAGCCAAATCCGAAGTCGGAGAAGAAGAGAGTACGTATCCTTTATGACCCTGCTACCGCCCATAACTACAGCGAGGCTGATAAGCCAAGCTTAAAGGAAATTAAAGAAGGTCATTTTGTATACTGCAACAATGAGGAATTCGAAAAATATCAGAAAGAAGTGAATGCGTAAGAATGAAATTTCTAAGAGAATATGTGTTTCATTCCCCGGTTCATTATGGTATTGCGTTTGGCCTGAATGTTTTTCTGGTACTTCTGGTCTTGTTTCTTAAGGGTTTTGACCGTATATTGGCGTATATTGATGCGTTCAGTGTGGCGGGATCTGTATCGGTTCTGTACGGAATGTTAATGATGGTGACCTCGTTTGGTGCCTTCGATATGTTTGGTTATGCATTTTCCAGTTTTCGGACAGAACGAAAATACAAGGACTTCTATGAATATACGGTAGTAAAGAAGAAAAAGCAGGAAGGTAAGGAAAAAACATATACGCCATACATCATTGTTGGTGTCATCTTCCTTGCGGTGTCCTTTGTTTTGAGTGGGTTCACCACAGCGATTTAAAGAGATGGAAGGGTCTGCTGCGAAATAGTATTTTGCAGCAGACCCTTATTAAAAAACATTTGACATTTTCCTAATTACAGAGTAGGATAGAAACAGTTGAAAAAAGCTGTGACCAGAAGTAGTAGAAGTGCCCTTCGGCATCAGAGAGTTATCGGTTGGTGCGAGATAACCCGAAACACTTTGAACTGATCTGTGAGCTCCGTAGCTGAATGTGCTTAAGTAAACGACCGACGTGGCATTGCTGATGGTACTGTCGTTGTCCGGATACTTATGCAGTAAGCCCCGGCGGGTATTCCCGTTACAGAATCCAGAGTGCAGGAGTATTCCTGAATAAGAGTGGTACCGCGTGAGGATTGTCCTTTCGTCTCTTGGTTGAGGCGGGAGGATTTTTTTCATGATAAGTCCCCGGACGGCAGAAATGAGCAAAAAAGCTGCGCGAAGCACAGCGATTTGCGAATGGATGTTAGGATTGTGAAAGTTGCTGAGTGCCAGTGGCACTCGTTTAGCAACGACCGGAGCGGAGCGTAGACCGTTAGCACGGAGCAATCCGTAAGGACTTATCACATGGAGACTGTCCCCGGACGGCAGGTATCCCCAATTATCGAAAATACGCCATATGGCAGTAGAAACGAGGTAAATATGGAAAGAGTTTACAACCCGAGAGAAATCGAGAAAAAATGGCAAAATTTCTGGGCTGAGCATGAGACCTTCAAGACCGACGTCTGGGATTTCAGCAAGCCCAAGTACTATGCGCTGGATATGTTCCCCTACCCGTCAGGTGTAGGCTTGCATGCAGGTCATCCGGAGGGCTATACTGCCACCGATATCATGTCCCGTATGAAGCGTATGCAGGGCTACAATGTGCTGCATCCCATGGGATACGACTCCTTTGGTCTGCCTGCAGAGCAGTATGCGGTGACCACCGGCCATCATCCCAACGGCTTTACCCAGTCAAATATCGAGACCTTCTCCGCACAGCTGAAGGAGCTGGGCTTTGACTACGACTGGTCAAAGATGATCG
Source organism: Lachnospiraceae bacterium (assembly GCA_017461725.1). Lineage (GTDB taxonomy): Bacteria > Bacillota > Clostridia > Lachnospirales > Lachnospiraceae > RGIG423. Next base: position 107,652 of record JAFTXG010000028.1, on the reverse strand, counting down.
CCACCAGCGATCCCGAGTTTTACAAGTGGACCCAGTGGATTTTCAAGCAGCTCTATCTGGACGGATACGCAAAGTACGTGGACATGCCTGTAAACTGGTGTGAGGAGCTGGGTACCGTACTGTCCAACGATGAGGTTATCGATGGCAAATCCGAGCGCGGCGGCTATCCGGTTATCCGCAAAAATATGAAGCAGTGGGTCATCAATCAGCCTGCATTCGCTGAGAAACTGCTTGAGGGCCTGAATGAGATCGACTGGCCTGAGTCCACCAAGGATATCCAGAGACACTGGATCGGCAAGTCCGAGGGCGTCGAGGTTGATTTTGAGATCGTTGGAGGCGGAAACTTCTCCATCTACACCACCTGTATCGAGACCATCTACGGTATTACGTTCATGGTACTGGCTCCCGACGGACAGATCGTAAAGGATCTGATGCCCAGAGTGCAGAATCCCGAGGAAGTTCAGGCATATATTGATGAGACGCTGAAAAAGAACGATATGGACCGTACCGAGCTGAACAAGACCAAGTCCGGCTGCATGCTGAAGGGTCTGTACGCCATCAACCCGGTAAATGGCAAGGAAGTTCCCCTGTTCATCGGCGACTTCGTTCTGGCAAGCTACGGAACCGGTGCGGTTATGGCCGTTCCCTCCCACGACCAGAGAGACTTTGAGTACGCCATCGTTCACAACATCCCCATGATTCAGGTTATCGAGGGAAGAGATGTCAGCGAGTGTGCATTCGAGAAACACGATTATCTCGGAAAGGGCTGCAAGCTGATCAATTCCGAGGAGTTCACCGGATTGACCGTTGAGGAGGCAAAGGAAGCCATCACCGACAAGCTGGTGAAGAAGTGCGTAGCCCGCAAGACCGTAAATTACCACTTCCGCGAGTGGATCTTCGCAAGACAGCGCTACTGGGGTGAGCCTGTTCCGGTTGTTCACACCGAGGACGGCATCCATGTGCTGGATGACGAGGAGCTGCCTCTGATCCTTCCCGAGCTGGAGGACTACAAGGGCAAAAACGGCAAGGCTCCTCTGGAGAATGCCACCGAGTGGAAGCAGTATGACCGTAACGGCGTGAAGGGTCTCCGCGAGACCTCCACCATGCCCGGAAGTGCCGGTTCCAGCTGGTATTTCATGCGCTATATTGACCCCCACAATGACAAAGAGTTCGCTGATCAGGAGCTGCTGAAGCACTGGCTGCCTGTAGACCTTTACATCGGCGGACCTGAGCATGCAGTAGGTCATCTGATGTACTCACGTATCTGGAACCGTTACCTCTACGACAAGGGCCTGTCCCCCGTGAAGGAGCCCTTCCAGAAGCTGGTTCACCAGGGGATGATCCTCGGTGCCAACGGTATCAAGATGGGCAAGCGCTTCCCCGAGTTCGTGGTAAATCCCAGTGACGTGGTGAGAGATTACGGCGCTGACACCTTGAGACTCTACGAGATGTTCATGGGCCCCCTGGAGGTATCCAAGCCCTGGAATCCCACCGGTGTTGACGGCGCAAGACGTTTCATTAACCGTGTATGGGCATTCTTCACCAACGAGGAAAATATCGTTGATGCTGACGAGACGCTCAAGAAGATATATCACCAGACCGTGAAAAAGGTGACCGACGATTTCGAGCAGCTTGGCTTCAACACCGCCATCAGCCAGATGATGATCTTCGTAAACGCTTGCTACAAGGCCGGCAAGTGCGCGAGAGAGTACGCAGAAGGCTTCATCAAGATGTTCTCCTGTATCTGCCCTCACGCAGGCGAGGAGATCTGGCAGATTCTCGGACATGGGGACACCATCGCTTTTGAGCAGTGGCCCGTATTCGATCCCGAGGCTATCAAGGAGGATACCGTCGTCATCGGCGTTCAGGTAAACGGTAAGGTAAAGGGTAAGGTAGAGATCGCAGTAGATGAGGACAATGCCTCCGCCATCGCAAAGGCGAAGGAAGTACCTTCCGTAAAGAACTTTATCGAGGGAAAGACGGTGGTGAAGGAGATCTACGTAAAGGGTAAGATCATCAATATTGTGGTGAAGTGATTGGACGAATCCACAGAAAAGTAAATATATGATTTGGTTAGACGAGGGCTGCTGCAAAATAGCGTTTTCGCCTAACAGCTGGAAAGCGACTGACAGAAATAAACCGGGAGAAAAACTCTTCGGTTTATTCTGAATGGTCGCTTTTTTTATGAATTTCCTGTTATTTAGAAATAGATTTTGTGTCAAATGGACAAAAAATGGAAGAATTATATTGACTGATTGTGCAGTATATGGTAATTTTGAATTGAACAATTTAAAATTAGGTTCGTTAATGATTTTGGGGTTTTTGATTAAAGGAGGGAGATCGGTATGAGAAAAAAGTTGGACAGAAAAACGATTTTTCAGGTGTCGCTCATTGCGATTCTGTGTCTGATCATCGGAGGTTTGCTTGTGTTTGAAGTGCGATTGGCGGTGGGATGGAGACCTTTTGCCGAAGTGAACTCTGCTGAGGATCTGTACTATGTGAGTTATCGGGCTTGGAGAGGTAATGATGTCAATCTGTTGGACGAGGAGAAGCGTGAGGAATTCGCGGAGCTTTTGAGTGATATCAGGGTGCGTACCACCGGATTGTGGATCGATTGGGAGGGCCGGAGGGAAACACCAACGAGTCCTTTTCTGTTTGATGAAATTTACGGTGCCACTGAAAAGAATGCTCTTATTTTCGAGGAGACCGACCAGAAGGGAAAAATGATCGAACTGAGACTTCTTTATCTATATGAAAAAGTAGAAAGAGAAAATCCTTTGTCTGACACGAAGAGACGATATGGTTTGATGATCAATGGGGAAAGATATTTTATCAGTAAACAGACCTACGAGCGCATCGAACAATTAATAGAGTCGCTGGAACCATAGTGGGAAAGATCAAAGGTGGGAGGTCAGTGATGAAGAAAAAAATAATTCAGATTGGCATCGCGTTGATTATGCTGGGACTTCTGGCTGTTTTCGGGATTTGTTCCATTGTTGGGTGGAGACCGTTTAAACATGTTGCATATGAGGATATGCAGCCATACGCATGGGCTGCATACATTGATTTGGAAAACATGAAACGGGAAAGTATACCCATAGCCTATTTTATCAGTATGCTGAATGAAATAAGGGTGACAACTCCCTACGATGGCGAATATGATCCCTGGTCCATGGATTATTTCGTTTGTTGGGAGTATGGTGAGCGTTGGCAATACAACCGTGTCGGCTTTGCGCTCGATCCGGAACCGATCATCGATATCGGAGGAGAGGTTTATCGGATGACCAGTAAATCGGCCGAAGAGTATCTGGATTTCTGCGAGAACTTCCTTGGAAGGGTTAAAAACAAGGTCGGGGGATAATAGCCCTTGTTAGTTGACGGCAATATTCAGGAAAAGGTGGAGCCGAGTATGGAAAACAAAGGGAAAAAAAGGAAATTTCTTGTGATTTTAGCTGTATTCCTGTGCATGATAGTAGGCTCATTGTGTGCATATGGGATTCGTTCCATTGTTGGGTGGAGACCGTTTAAAAATTTTGAATATGCTGATTTACATCAGTATTCGTTGGTTATGCAGATTGATCTGAAGGAAATGAAGCGGGAATATGTACAGAAGACAAATATGTACCATTTTGTCAAATTGCTGAATGAAATAAGGGTAACTCCTTATGATGGCGAGTACGATCCATGGTCCATGATGTACTTGGTCTACCAGGAGGACAAGGACCCTTGGACTTATCATCGCATCGGTGTCACCCTCGATCCGGTACCGATCATAGACATCGGAGGCAATGTCTATCGGATTGACCGGGAGACCGCCGAAAAGTATCAGGATTTCTGGAAAAATCATAGTCGGGCAGGTTATTTCAAGGTCGGGGGATAAGCTCCCGACCTTTTTGTGTGGGTTTCCATATTTCCACCTTGACACTTCGCACAAAATCGTGCAAAATAGGGGAAAGCGGACGAGGTGACGAAAGATGATAAAAGCGTGCATTTTTGACCTGGACGGTACGGTGGCAGATACGCTGACCACGATTGCCTATTTTGCCAATGAGGCATTGAAAAAGTTCGGATTCCCTGCAATTGAAACTGAAAAGTACAAAATACTGGTCGGAAACGGGGCAAAGGTGCTGGTGCGCCGGATGTTTGAGACGGTGGGTGCGCCGGAGGAGATGTACGATGAAGTCCTTTCCTATTATGTTTCCACCTACGATCAGAAGTTTATGTATCTGACCACAGCCTTCGATGGCATTATAGACATGCTTCAAGGCATGAAAGCCAAGGGGATTAAGACCGCCATTGTGTCAAACAAGCCTGACTCTACCACCTGCAAGATCAGTGAGGAGCTGTTTGGTGACCTGATTGATCTCTGTCGCGGAGGGCGTGAGGGCGTGCCGTTAAAGCCTGACCCACAGGCGGTTGTGAAGACCATGGATGCGCTTCATGTCAGTCCTGAGGAATGTCTCTATGTGGGAGACACCGGTACGGATATGAAAACCGGGAAAAATGCCGGCATCTATACCATCGGTGTTACCTGGGGATTTCGCGGAGAACAGGAGCTTCGCGATACCGGTGCGGATGTGATCGTTTACTCGCCTGCTGAAATTTTAGCGATTGCGACAGGAGGTGAGAGCAGAGAATGAGCAGTATTTGGCAGCGTATTTTTCGCGGAGGCGGAAAAAAACGGGCCGCAGCATTTGTGGATTTCGAGCATTGGTGTATTTCCATGCAGAAGCTGTATGGACAGAAGCCGGATGTGCGTGCATGGTACGAGATGATCAGAAAAGAGTATGATGTGGCGGAGGTTGTGTTTTTTGGTGATTTTTCCGGATCACTCAAATATGAATTGGAAAAGATCCGTTCGGTCACACAGCATATTATCGAGACCCAGAACAGCAGTACCAAGTACAAAAAGGATTTTACCGATTTTTTGATGTTGGATTACATTTATCGGTACAGCATTCATAATCCCAGAATCGATACCTATATTCTGTTTACCGGAGACGGTCATTTTACTTCAGTGGTGAACTTTTTAAAAACAGAATGCAGAAAAGAAGTGGTGATTCACGGGGTTGCGGGGGCAACCAGCAAAAAACTCTGGGAAGAAGCGACCAGATGTATCGAATTCCCCACGGCAGAACAGCAGAGGGAACAGTGCAGACAGGCGATCTTAAAGAATCTTGACCGTCTTGATGCAAAATCGAGAGGCCGTCTGTGGGTGACCTTTATGAAAACGGTCAGTACAGTGGCAGAGGCCGAAGGATTGCCGGAGGACGAGATAAAGCAGGAGATGCAGAGCCTGGTCGACGAAAAGTATATTACAAGACAGATCCGCTACAGTCGCGGACGGAAAGTGGCTGTGTTGGAGGTTAATTGGGAAAAGCTGGCGGCAGCCGGTTTGTATGAGCGGGAGAAAAGAGCGAAATAATGAGCTAAGGCTGTTTACATCGGGTAAGCAGCCTTTTTTGCAGAGCTGAAAACCTCGACACATTGTTCCTTGTGAAAAAAATGAGAGTATGGTATAATATCGCCAGATATTATACCCGCGCCGATTCGCATCCGAGCAAAGTGAGGATAATTACAAAAGCGATTCGCATCCGATGTAATCGACTGATGTGAGCCAGCGCACAATCAGTTGCATTTAATATCAATTGTATTGTGATATGATATAGAAGGAAAATATAGATGGGAAAATCATTGTACATAGCGGAGAAGCCCAGTGTGGCACAGGAGTTTGCCAAGGCATTAAAACTGAACAGCAGCAGGCATGACGGCTATCTGGAGTCTCAGGATTCTGTTGTGACCTGGTGCTACGGTCATCTGGTGACCATGAGTTATCCTGAGGTTTACGACACCCGGTTAAAGCGGTGGGATCTGAGCACACTGCCATTTATCCCGGAGCAGTTCAAATATGAGGTCATCCCTTCCGCGGAAAAACAGTTTAAAGTGGTGAGCAAGCTCTTAAATCGCCCGGATATTGACACGATCTACGTGTGCACCGACTCCGGACGTGAGGGAGAGTATATCTATCGTCTGGTGGAGCAGATGTCCGGCGTTCAGGGAAAAAAGCGCCGCCGCGTCTGGATCGACTCCCAGACAGAGGAGGAGATCCTAAAGGGCATCAAAAATGCGAAGGATCTGTCCGAGTACGATAATCTTTCCGCGTCCGCCTATCTGCGGGCCAAGGAAGACTATCTGATGGGGATTAATTTCTCCCGCCTTCTGACGCTGCGGTACGGCAATCAGATATCCAACTGCATGGGTACCGACCGCACCGTGATCTCGGTGGGCCGCGTCATGACCTGTGTTCTGGGTATGGTAGTACGGCGCGAGCGGGAGATCAGAGATTTTGTGGTGACCCCCTTTTACCGCATTCTCACCGATATTTCCTGCGAGGGAAATCACATCGAGGCCGAATGGAAGGTCGTAAAGGGCAGTAAATACGAGGGAAATCCCTGCCTGTATAAGGAAAATGGTTTCAAAGAGAAGGATATGGCCCTGCGCGCAGTGGACGAGCTGTCCGAGCCGAAGCCGGTTCAGGCAGAACTGGTGAAGATTGAGCGCAAGAAGGAAAAGAAAAATCCTCCTCTGCTGTTTAATCTGGCGGAGCTGCAGAATGAGTGCTCCAAGCGGTTTAAGCTGAGCCCCGATGAGACACTGAAAGTGGTGCAGGAGCTCTACGAGAAAAAGCTGGTGACCTACCCCAGAACCGATGCGCGCGTGCTCTCCACAGCGGTGGCGAAGGAAATCACGAAAAATATCTCTGGCCTGCGGGCCATCCCCGGGGTCAGAGGCTTTGCCGAGCACATTCTGGAGAGCAAGGCCTACGCAGGGCTTTCAAAGACCCGATATGTCAATGACAGCCAGATCACCGATCACTATGCGATCATTCCCACCGGACAGGGCATCGGTGCGCTGAACGGATTGGCGGCCACCAAGGTAAAAATCTATGAGGTGATCGTCCGCCGATTCTTGAGCATTTTCTATCCGGCAGCGGTTTATCAGAAGACCGCCATGGAGTTTGTGATTAAGCAGGAGCACTTCTTTGCCAATTTACGCGTGCTGGAGGAGCCTGGTTACATGATCGTGACCGGCGAGTACAATCCAGGCCGCCAGGCGAAAAAGACGGAGGCCACGGCGGAGAACAGCGGGGAAAACGGCAGCGGTGCTCAAGGGGATCAGAATGGCTCGGAGAAGGATTCTGCCGAGAAGGAAGTGAATGATAGGGCGTTGCTGGCAGCGGTCAGCCGCCTGAAAAAGGGAGCGATCCTGCCGGTGGAGGGCTTTAATGTGAAGGACGGCGAGACCTCGCCGCCCAAGCGGTATAATTCCGGTTCCATCATTCTGGCCATGGAGAACGCCGGTCAGCTGATTGAGGACGAGGAGCTGCGAGCCCAGATCAAGGGCAGCGGCATCGGTACCAGTGCGACCAGAGCGGAGATTTTGAAAAAGCTGATCCAGAATGGTTACCTGCTGCTGAATCAGAAGACTCAGGTGATTTCCCCGGCACTTCTGGGTGAGATGATTTTTGATGTGGTCAACATGTCCATAAGACATCTGTTAAACCCGGAATTGACTGCCAGCTGGGAGAAGGGCCTGACCTATGTAGCCAACGGCGAGATCACTGAGGCGGAGTATATGGTGAAACTGAGGGATTTCATTGTCCGGAGGACGGCAAATGTGATGAATCTGAACAATGCCGGCTATGTGAGGGAGTTTTACCGGGCAGCGGAGCCCTACTACCAGAGTACGGGAAAAACATCCGGAGGTGCAGGGAAAAACTCGGGAGCTTCGGGAAAGAGGGCCGGTGCGTCAAAAAGGACTGGGACTTCCGGGAAAACAACAGGAAAAACTTCAGAAGAACGTGTTTAGCCATAAGAATCAATGGATAAATAAGAAGGAGAAGATGCTATGTTAAAACGGGTGACATTTTCAGGCTTTGATCAGTGGACGTCCGTTGAGGACCTGAAAGCGCTGTACGAGGAGTATCCCTTCGTGGAGTTTGGCTTTTTGCTGTCGGATGTTTACAACGGAAAGGGAACCAGACGGCGCAATCCCGATGTGAGTGTGCTGGAGAATTACCGCGAGGCAAAGCTGCCGCTGTCCCTCCATGTGTGTGACAATCTGGCGGAAAAGCTGGTGAAGGAAAACGATTGGGAGGGGCTGTATGAGGCTCTCGGCAGTTACATGCCGTTGTTCGAGCGCATTCAGTATGATTCTGCCTTTGTGGTGGGCTTTTCCGATGAGCTGACCTTCCCCGAGGACAAGCAGATCATCCTTCAGTTGAAGGATGGCAACGAAGGGATCTGGGAGCGCTATGGTGATCTCCCCAACGTATTTGCATTCCAGGACAACTCCGGCGGCACCGGTGTGTGCGATATGAAGTGGAGAAAGCCCATGGGCGACTACTTCGGCTATTCCGGAGGACTCTGCCCGGAGAACGTGGTGGAGGCCGTGAAGGCCATCAATCAGGTCTGTGACATCGATTACTGGATCGACATGGAGTCCAGAGTGCGCACCGACGACACCTTCGATGTGAACAAGTGCAGAAAGGTGTGCGAACTGTTGGTAGAGGCAGGGCTGATTTAAAATCACTTAAAATATAAATACCCGCCGTAATGGCAGGTACCCATAGGTCAGTTGACAGTCACAGCAGTTAAATCTGTTGTGGCTGTTCTTGTATTGAGGTTATGCTGCCTGTTTTCGGCAGAGCATTTGATATGAACGATATTATTTTGAACTCATTGGGTATTGTAGTTTCTACAACAATCTTTATGGGCGTCAAAAAAGTAATCAGCCTCTCTTTCAACTGAGAGCTTTACTCCAGCATAATGGTAAACGGCCCGTCATTGACCAGCGCCACCTTCATATCCGCGCCGAAAGAGCCATGCTCCACGTGGGGCACTTCTTTTTTACAGCACGCGATGAAATACTCGTACAGCTCCTCAGCCAGAGCGGCGGGAGCGGAGCCGGTGAAGCTGGGGCGATTGCCGTGACAGCAGTCGGCGTAGAGCGTGAACTGGGATACGATCAGGAGCGAGCCGCCCACATCCTTCAGCGAGCGGTTGGTCTTGCCGTTCTCATCGGCAAAGATACGCAGCGCAATCATTTTCTTTACCAGGCGATCCACCGTCGCCTTGTCATCCTCGGGACCGACACCTAACAGGACCAGGTAGCCATGGTCGATGGCTCCGATCACTTCTGAATCTACAGTCACACTGGCGGAACTCACCCGCTGAATCAATACTTTCATTGGTTATCTCCATTTTCGATGATTTATATTATGTAAGCAAACGAAGTATAACACATTTCGGCAAATAATCCTAGACCGGAGAGAGGTTTTCTTTGAAATAATACTTGACAATGCTGTCTACTCGTAGTAGACTACAAGTGTCTACAAATAGTAGACAATGGAGGCGAAATAATGTGGACTGCATTGTTTTCAGGTGTATGTGTGAGCTGCAGAGTTGCGAAAAATGAGGAGGACGATCATGAGTGAATTAAAATTAGGCGCAGTGGAGTCCCGGTTTGCGGACATCATCTGGCAGAATGAGCCGCTGACCACCGGCGAGCTGGTCAGGCTGGCGGCGGCAGAGCTGAACTGGAAGCGAACCACCACCTACACGGTGCTGAAGCGCCTGTGCGAGCGGGGGATTTTTGAGACGGTGGAGGGAACAGTCACCGCATTGATCTCCAGACAGGAGTTTTACGCTGCACAGAGTGAACGGTTTGTGGAGGAGACCTTTGAGGGATCACTGCCTGCGTTTCTGGCGGCCTTTGGTACCAGAAAGAAGATGTCTGAGGCGGAGATCGACGAGTTGAAAGCGATCATCGAGAAGATGAGGGGGTAATGGGGATGAATTTGATGATGGTTTGTGAAAAAGCGGAATTGTTGTTTTCTAACGTTCTCAATATGAGTATAACGGGCAGTATAGTGATATTGGTTGTCCTTTTGACCAGAGTCATGCTGAAGAGAGCACCGAAGGTGTTTTCCTATGCTCTGTGGGCGGTGGTGTTGTTTCGGCTGCTCTGTCCGGTGACGGTTATGTCACCCTTCTCACTCTTTGGCGTGTTAAATGTGGAGAGGGTTTCCGATGCCATTGAGCAGATGCGGGAACAGGACGATGGATGGAAGGGTCAGAATACGGACAGTGAAACGGTCAAGCTTCCAGCTGAAAACATTGGCGGTGAAGTCGGGATCAATGCCGGAGAGAATATGGAATCATCGTCGGATTGGAAATCCGAGGCCAGTGCGATCATCGCTGTCGTTTGGCTGCTCGGTGTGAGTGCCATGGGGTGCTACAGTGTTGTGACGTTGATTCGTCTGAGGAGGAAACTGTCAGACGCTGTCAAGCTGGAGGATAATATCTATCTGTCGGACCACATCAATTCGGCTTTTGTGATCGGTCAGCTCAGAACGAGGATATATCTGCCATCGGGATTGTCGGAACATGAGCGGGAGTACATCCTTCTCCATGAACAGCATCACATCCGCAGGGGAGACCACATCATAAAGCTGTTGGCGTTTGTGGCGCTGTGTGTTCACTGGTTCAATCCGCTGGTTTGGCTGGCCTTTGTGCTGGCGGGGAAGGATATGGAGATGAGCTGTGACGAGTCAGTGATCCGAACGCTGGGAGAGGCTGTCAGAGCCGATTACTCGGCGTCGCTGCTCAGTCTGGCCACCGGACATCGGATCATTGCCGGAACGCCTCTGGCCTTCGGAGAAGGAAATCCGAAGGACAGGATAAGGAATCTGGCCAGGTGGAAGCAGCCTGCCCGCGGGCTGATCGTGTCTGCTGTGCTTCTGTGTACAGTGCTTATGGTCTGTCTGTTTACGGACCCGAAGCGTTCTCTCTCCCAGATAAAAATCAATGGAATCAATTATGTCCTGCAGGAGGAAACGGTCACTGAGCTTCCGGATGTATGTTATGAGATGGGAGTGCTGGAAAGTGTCCTACATGGGACATCAAAAGACCCGGAAAAGGATTTCTCAGGAACGAATCTGGATGAAAAGTATCCGGGATGCATGATTTATCAGGAATTTGGCGTAACTGATGTGATTTATCTGGAGGATTACAGCGGATATTATCTGGTATTTGCGTCAGAGCTGGCAAGTCCATTCCACTGTACATGGGTGATGGAAGAAATCGTGTTTAATTTTAATTCATCCTATCCATACCCGAAGGAACTGGCGCCGGGGTATTCCATCAGATATGACGGGGAGCTCTGCATTATGTACGGCGATACGGGGATTATCGAAGGGAGATTTGAATCGTTTGCGCTGTCGGAGAAGAAGTTTGACTCCTTTTTTGACTGGTCGTCAGATAAGGGCGTCTGGACAAATGGTGAAAACCTTGCCGCCATGCTGCGCAGGAACAATGCTCATGCCTGGAAACTGGATGTACCCAGCACGAGATATATGGGAGACCAGCCCTTTTACTATCTGCTCCAGCAGAAAAATGGGGATGTATATCTCGCTCACGGGTACTACGATCCGCAGGGACCCAACGATTCGTTTGCCGATGACACTTATATCGATTGGATGATCCGGTTGGAGATCAGGTAATTTTTAAATAAGTTTTACAATTTGGAAAAACGCTTTACATCGTCCCTCTCGATGACTATAATGGAGAAAATTCTTACATTTGGCATCAAGGGGGATTTTTTTATGGGGAAGAAAGTTAGACGAACACTGCTAATGGCCGTTGTCGGCCTGATGCTATTGTTTGGAATCAGTTATGCGACCAACGATGAACTTCTGGTCGTCCATTATGGCGTGACCACCGGAAAGCTGTCTGAGGTGGTACGGTTTGCGGTGATCACTGACCTGCATTCCTGCCGGTACGGGGAGGGACAATCCGAACTGATTGCGGCGGTGGACGGGCAGCAGCCGGATGTGGTATTTCTGGTGGGGGATATTTTTGACGATGACTTGCCCCACGAAAATGCACTGACGTTTATCGGAGCCATGGCGGAGCGCTACCCCTGTTATTATGTGACCGGAAATCATGAGTACTGGAGCAAAGAGGTGGAATCCATCAAGCAGATGGTGAGAGAAGCAGGGGTGACGGTTCTGGAGGGGGATTTCATCAGGCTGGAAGTGAATGGACAGGTGATCGGTCTCTGCGGTGTGGATGACCCTACATATATTGGGATACAGACCATGGAAAAACAGTTGGAATCGGCTGATCAGGACGCGACGGCAGCAGGATTGACCGTCGACTTAAGTCCGATGATCCTTTTGGCTCATCGCCCGGAACTGATCGGCAATTATTTACCCTATGCCTATGATTTAATATTGTCCGGCCATGCACATGGAGGTCAGTGGAGGATACCAAAGCTGATCAACGGTCTCATGGCACCGGATCAGGGCCTGTTTCCGCCCTACGCCGGCGGGCGGTATGAGTTTGGGGCCACGACCATGATTGTCAGCCGGGGACTGGCCAGGGAGAGCACGTGGGTGCCGAGGGTATTTAACCGTCCGGAGCTGGTGATCGTGGATTTCAGCTGATGGGCAGCGGAGCCTGACCTGGTTTGCAGTGTGGTTTGCAGCGTATGAAAAGGAAAAAGTTGCGAAACGACATGAATTAGATTATAATTAGGGTGAATAATTTGATTTCAGAGGAAGAAAGCGGGTTCGGAAGCGATACGGAGTGACTAAAGAGGAGTGATTAAATGGTGATAACGCGGAAAAATGGAAAAAAATCAAAGTATACGTTGTTTGAGCGTATGATTTTGTGCATATTGTTGCTGATTCCTGTTGTATTTTTGATTCTGTACATCGCCGGAAATATGGGTGTCGCCAGAAAAAAAGTGGAGAAAGATGCCCGGGATGCCCATCGGATCGAGGCTGACTGGCAGGTCGCTAAGGATGGTTCAGACCGGATTGAGGCCATGATCTTTTACGATGAGAAAAAAACGGACTATACAATGTCCATTTATGTTCGGAAGGACAGGTTATCGGTGCGTGAAGATGGATTACCGCTTTTTGATAAAGCTAAGATAGGAATAGCTGAGAGTATACTGGACAATTATGGCTTTTTCTTCCGAATGGGCGGCGGTCTTTTGAACTGGAATGAGGAGATCACGGAGATTAAGGTGGCTGATTACGGGTATGTTATCGCGTCGATGAATGATATCGGTGTTGCCAGTCTGGAGATTTATGACAACGGTGAAGAACGCGTTATCGAGGTGGACAGCGGGGAGCCGTTTATTGCTGCGGTTACGGAAAATGCGTCGATACGTTTCTATGACGCAGAGGGACAATTACTGGAGGTGTGGAGTCAAACATGAAGCTTTTATTTTTGGGCACCGGCGCGGCCGATTGGAAGAAGGAAAACTATACCGCTCACGGCGAATTTCGCAGAAACTCCTCAGCTCTTTTGGATGACCAGCTTCTGATCGATCCCGGTCCTTGGGTGTTGGATGCGATTGCTCAGTTTGGCGTGGACATGACCAAAATCAGGTATATTTTAAATACACACCGACATAATGATCACTACAACCCGCGCACCGTTGCGGCACTTTTGCGGCAGGGCGCAGAGCTCATTTACTTAAAAGCGGAGGAGGACGTGCAGCTGGGCGATTATCACATCCGCGCTTTGGCAGTCAATCACGGAACCTGTGCTGAGGCAGTGCATTTTCTGATCGATGATGGCAAGAGCCGTCTGTTTTACGGGCTGGACGGAGCTTGGCTGATGTACAGAGAAGTGCAGGCGATCAAAGAACAAATGGTGGACTATGCGGTGTTGGACGCGACGGTTGGGTTTATTGAGGGCGACTATCGTGTGTTTGAGCACAATAACCTTTATATGGTGGAGCAGATAAAGAAATCGCTGGAGCCCCATGTGAAGCGGTTTTGTATCAGCCATATGGCCCGCACGCTGCACACCGATCATCAGACGCTGGCTAATGAGATGGATAAGCTGGGAATCGAGACGGCTTACGATGGAATGACCGTGGAATTTTAGAAAAAGCCACCTGCAACTTTAAGTTACGCAGATTCAAGTCTTGTAAAGGCAGACACTGCTGGGGGATGCAGAGGGAAAATGCAATTGTTTATTGTGATAATGGTAGAGATAAGGAGGATTTGAGCATGAGCAACGAAATCACCATCAAAGAACTTTACAGTCTGGAGCACACGCTGGCAAAGCCGCTCCTGGAGAAATACACCTATCCCTGGGAGGCACTGGCGGACATCAAGGACGTTATCCTTGCGCTGGGCGAGACCCTTCCTGCTGACGAGTACGATAAGGTCGGTGACAATGTGTGGATCGCCAAGTCCGCAAAGGTGGCACCCACCGCGTATATCAACGGCCCTGCCATCATCGGCAGAGACACCGAGGTGCGTCACTGCGCGTTCATCCGCGGCAATGCGCTGGTAGGCGACGGCGCTGTGGTGGGAAATTCCACTGAGCTGAAAAACGTGATCCTGTTTGATAAGGTACAGGTGCCACACTATAATTATGTGGGTGACTCCATTCTGGGTTATCGTGCCCACATGGGTGCCGGCTCCATCACCTCCAACGTGAAGTCTGACAAGAAGAATGTGGTGATTAAGGACGGAGCCGAGGAGATCGCGACCGGCCGCAAGAAAGTGGGCGCTATGCTCGGTGACGACGTGGAGGTCGGCTGCGGATCTGTGTTAAATCCCGGAACTGTGGTTGGTAAGAATTCGAATATCTACCCGCTGAGCATGGTCCGCGGAGTGGTAAAGGCAAACTCGATTTATAAGAAGCAGGGCGAGATTGTAGCTAAGCACGAGTAAAAAGTGTGATAGAAAACAGAACATCAACCATGCGTTTTTGCAGCATCAAATTAGTCCTAAATCAGCTCTGAATCAGCTCCAAATAGGGGGAGTTGCGCAATTGCAACCTGCAGGTGCGCATTTGTCAACCCGGTGATATGGCTTTTTGGTGGCCTTTAGCTTAAGATAATCCGCGAAAGGAGGTATTTCATGACATTAGGAGAGAAGATATACACGTTGAGAAAGCAAAATGGTCTGTCTCAGGAACAATTGGCAGAGGCGTTAAATGTATCGCGTCAGTCCATCAGCAAATGGGAAGGAAACGTGACTTATCCCGAGCCGGATAAGCTGATCGCTCTCAGCGAATATTTTCAGGTGAGTCTGGATTACCTCATGAAAACGGATTGTGAGAATGAGAAGGTGACCATCAGAGAGACGATTGATACGGAGATTCCCGCTGTGGCTTCGGGAAAGTCATCGCCGATTCTTGCGGGGCTGACCATCTGTCTTGCGGCAGTGATCGGATTGATCTTCATGGGAATCTTAAACATCCTGACCCCTGAGACAGCCGAGATGGTTGGTGCATCATCGATGATCAAGCTCAATGGGATCGCGTTGATGGTGTTGTTCTTTTTGGGTCTGTTGATCCTTGGGGTTGCATTGATCATTCGAAACGTCCGACACAAATCTTGATTGGAGGACAGATGGATGAAAAAGTGTACACGGGGAGTTGTAAAACAGATACTTGCAGTGTCGTTGGGTGTGATTTTGATTCTGTCAGCGGTGTATCTGGTAGGAACCGGCCTGATGAAGAGGTCCGATGTGTTTGTCGGCGAGTTTACGGTGGCAGAGGACGGAAAAACGATGGAGATCAGAGCAGGTGTTGCCTCTTCCATGGGATACATTCGCAGTGTTTCACAGAGAAAAGATGGAGACCGGCTAAATATTAGCTTTTATTCCACCTTTGGGGGATTAAACAGCCGACTTGGAGCAAGAAGCAGCTTTACGCTTGATTTGGATGACGATATTTCAGAAATCTGCGTTTATCGGGGATACGGGGAATACAAAGCCATATTCGCTAAAAATGCGACGAACGGTCAATGGGAGCGTGTTGATGGAAGATAGCAGCGGAAGTGCCGGAAAATAGTCAGTATATTTGCGGAAAATTGGAAAAAGTACTTCACAACAGAATAAAACCGTGCTATAGTAGTGGTTGAAATGAATACAGAGTAGAAATACATGCGCTAAGTGCCTGAAGGACGGGGAGTTGCCTTTTGGACGAAGCTGGCCGGGATAGCCCGTGCCGCTGTGGTATGTATTTCGCATCCCGCTGTTTGCCTACCTACGATAGACGAAAAGACTCCCGGAACTATTGTATTTTGCAATAGTTCCGGTTTTTATTATCACAGGAGCAGCACTCGCAAGAGTCTCTTTTTGACTGCATGGGCATACAGACAGCATTATGCTACGCGGTATTTCCGCAGAAAGAAGGAGACGTACAATGAAAAGAAGAAAATGGAAAGCGATGGATCTGGCGATGATGGGGTTGTTAATTGCGCTCAATATCATTGCCAGCAAGTATCTTACGATCAAGATCGGTGACATGTACCGGGTGAATTTCAGCAGTGCCTTCATCATGTTGAGTGGTATCTGGCTGGGTTCCATGGGCGGTGCAGTGGTCGGATTGATTTCCGATCTGCTCGGCTGTGTGATCGCTGGATATGCGATCAATCCGCTTTACACATTAATGCCGGTCATGATCGGTGTGGTCAGCGGATTCTGCGAGCCGGTTTGCCGAAAAACGAGGAATGCGCTGATTTATGGAGTGATGGTTTTTGCAATCACGGTCGTTGCATCGATGTTTTATGGCACATGGGCATTGATCGCATGGCCCGGAAGCTATGCATACGGTCAGCCATTTCTGCTTCATTTCCCGGGTCGGGTAGGACAGGGGCTGATCACCACTGTGATGAATACGGTGGTGGTTTATATGTTGTATAACTCTCAGGTGACCGGTATGATTAAGGGGAACAGAGGATAAAACGGTCAGCGTTGCCTATGGCGCTCGCTCCACCACACATTGATTTCCGCCCCGATCAGGAGGATATTCATACATACATATATCCACAGGCAGAGGAGGATCAGTGCGGTCAGACTGCCGTAGATGTAGGAATAGTTGGCAAAGTTGTCGATGTAGATCGAGTAAAAATAGGAAAACATAGTCCAGCCGAAGGAAGCAAACAGCGCTCCCGGAAGCTGGGCTTTGTAATTTAGTCTGCGGTCGGGGAGCACCTTGTAAAGGAGACCGAAGAACAGGGTCAGAATGGAGATGGATAACAAGGAGCGCAGGTTCATAATCAGCGAGATGATTTTTCCAATCAGGGGAAACACGCCGTTGAGGAGCTGCTGAATCCGGCTGCCGAACACGAAAAGGGTCAATGTGAGCAGCACGATGACGATAAACGCGATGGTGTAAATGACTGCCCAGAACCTCCGGACAAGGAACTGTTGTCTGACCTTTGAGCGGTAGACTTGATTGATCCCCAGCTCCAGCGCATAGATTCCCTTGGAGGCTGACCAGAGAATCGTGACCGCCGAGATGGAGATGATGGCGGTGGACGCATTGTGATAGAGCTCATCAACGATGCTCACCACGTAGGAGTTCAGAGAGTCGGGCACCAGGCCCAGAATGGCGTGCATCAGGTCTGCCTGGGAGAGCGGGGAGACGTACTGTACCAGCGTCACCAGCAGCATGACCAGCGGGATCGCGGAGATAATGATAAAGAAGGACGACTGCGCGGCGTAGACACTGATCTGGTCCTTGGCACAGCGTTTTGCAACCGTGTATATATGGTGGAATGTCTGCTTCATGTAATTCCTCCGAAAATCCAACTGCGTTTTGTTTATTGTTTTTGCCACTATACTATATTATAGTACAGGACATGGAAAAAAGATAGCCTTATCACTCGACAATATTCTCCCGACACTTATGCGCCAGAGCCCGGGTCCAGCCTACTTCTGCATCAAAACCCCGGCGTTCCAGATCGTCCGCAATCTGGATATAGACCTCATATGCGTTTGCATAATCGCCCATTTCCTCATAGCAGGAAGCCATGGAATAAGCCGCATCACACCATTCTGGTTCCATTTCCAGTGCACGCTTCCAGTGGGGGAATGCCTCATCATAGCGCGCCATAGACCGAAGCAAATTACCAGCATAGATATGGAGCATGGCGCTTTCGCCGAATTTGGCCTCCGCTTTGCACAACCATTCCCAGGCGGTTTCGTACTCTTTTGCAAAAGAGAATGCCTGGATCAGACAAATCCACTCTTGCAATTTTTTACTTCCTGCATTTACCAGAGGCAGAAATGCCTCAATGTTCTCTTGATTCCGACCAATCTGCCAAAGGAAATATTCTTTCTGTCGCTGAGTTGCCCAATAGACTTCCGGATCATCTGCCGGGCCCCTATCAATCACTCGGTCAAAAAGCTCGATTGCCTTTTTAATGCATACTTGCATCATTTGTTGATAGAGGATGCCGTACCCTCGCAAGTCTTCTGTTGTATATTCTTCGGACTTCAGCAGCTTTCGATACTCTATATCCGCCCGAATAAAATCCTCGGGCTTCAGACTGGCTTCAAAGACACTGCCCAGCCGCTGGGCGTAGTTATCGTATGCCATGCTGGTTTCTTTGTACAGATCATCGATGGTGATGCAATACAGAGCCGCAATCTTCGGAAGGATGGTAACATCCGGCAAGGTGGTGTTGCATTCCCACCGGGATACAGTCTGGGCGCTGACGCCCAAGGCTTCGGCTGCCTGCTCCTGGGTCATATTCTTCGCCATCCGGAACCGTCTCAAATTTTCAGAAAAAACAGACATCTCATTTCATTCCTTTCGGGTATTAGAAGCTTCTAAGTTCATTATAGTGTAAAGGCGAAATAAGTCCATATCTTGATTTGTGATTTGTATCTTGAATTCTGATGTGTAAAATATGTACCGCGGATCATCAGAAAACCTGTTCTTGACTTTTTCAACCGTCTACGCTATAATCGTATGCAATGACGTTGAGGATGCCTTAGTAGGTCACGAGATCAACTCCTTACCAGAGATCGCACCATGGCTGGAAGTGCGAAGGAGCCTTGTGGACGAAGTTCAGCATCGGAGTCCAAAATCAGATAAATGAGTGCAGGCAGGGGATACCTGTCTGAATGTGGGTGGTACCGCGGGTTATCCCGTCCCATAATGATTCCGTGTGAGTCATTATGGGACTTTTTTAGTGCATAAGTCCTCCGGACAGCACCGAACAGACTGCAAGCTCGCTTGCAAGGCTGTATCGGTATTGGACGGGACAACAGAAATGAGCAAAAAGCTGCGCGACAGCACCCGTGACCACACAAGTAAACAGAAAGCAGGAGAGAAAAATGCAGGAATTGAATGGATTAAGTGCAAAGCTTGATGCGATCAAACAGGAAATTTTAGTCGGCATGGAATCTCTGGACAGCTCCAAGGCTGTCTACGAGTTCAAAAAGTCCTTCTTGGATTCCAAGACCGGCAAGATCGGTCAGCTGATGAAGGGAATGAAGGACATTCCTCCCCAGGAGAGAGCAAACTACGGCAAGAGTGTCAATGCCCTGAAGGAGTGGGCGCTGGCTCAGTTTGAAGAGCTGGATGTGAAGATGAAGGAGAAGGAGCTGCTGGCGAGATATGAGAGCGAGAAGGTGGACATCACCATGCCCGCAGAGAAGGTGGAGAGCGGTAAGCTGCATCCCCTGACCCTGATCCGCAATCAGCTGATCGATATTTTCGGATCCATGGGCTTTGAGGTGTACGAGGGAGCTGAGATCGAGACCGATTATTACAACTTCACCGCGCTGAATACCCCTCAGGATCATCCCGCCCGCGATATGCAGGACACCTTCTATCTGTCCCCCGAGTTTCTGCTGCGCACGCAGACCTCTGCAGGTCAGATCCACGTGATGGAGAACTCCAAGCCCCCCATCAAGATTCTGTCCCCCGGACGCGTGTTCCGTTCCGACGACGACGCGACCCATTCCCCTATGTTCAGCCAGATGGAAGGTCTGGTTGTGGACGAGGGCATCACCCTCTGTGATCTGAAGGGTATGCTGGACGTGCTGGTACAGAAGATCTTCGGCGAGGGTACGACCACCCGTCTGAGACCTTCATACTTCCCCTTCACCGAGCCTTCCGTTGAGGTAGACGTGAGCTGCTTCGAGTGCGGCGGCAAGGGCTGTAAGCTCTGCAAGGGCACCGGTTGGATCGAGGTTCTGGGTGCAGGTATCGTAAACAAAAAGGTTCTTGAGGTTTGCGGCATCGATTCCGAGAAGTACAGCGGACTGGCATTCGGTATCGGTATGGAGCGTCTGGCGATGCTGAAGTACGGTATCAACAACATCAAGCTGTTGTTCGAGTCCGATGTGCGCGTGTTAAAGCAGCTTAACGACTAATAACGGAGGTTTGGATATATGTTAGTACCTTTGAGTTGGCTGAAGGATTATGTGGATATCGATGTTCAGCCGAAGGAATTGGAAGAAAAATTGTTCTCCTGCGGTTTCGAGGTAGAGGAACTGTATGAGGTCGGAAAAGATATCAGCGGTGTAGTGGTAGGTCTGGTTGAGGAGTGCGAGCCCATCCCGGACACCCATCTGCACGTTTGTAAGGTAAATGTAGGACAGGGCGAGAACCTGCAGATCTGCTGCGGCGCGGACAATGTTCACGCTGGCGGCAAGTTCCCTGTGGCGCTGGTAGGCGCGTCCGTTTACATGACCGCAAAGGATCATAAGACCGTTGAGGGTGTGATGAAGATCAAGAAGGGCAAGCTGCGCGGATATGAATCCCACGGTATGCTCTGCTCCGGCGTTGAGCTGGGCGTTTCCGAGAATATGTATCCCGGCGCAGGCTACAACGGCCTGTTGGTATTGCCTGAGGACGCAGAGATCGGTGCTGATGTGAAGCCCATCCTGGGTCTGGATGACTGGATGTTTGACATCTCCATTACCGCAAACCGTGCGGACTGCCAGAGTATCTTTGGTATTGCCAGAGAAGTGGCTGCAGTGCTGGGCAAGGAGCTTAAAGAGCCTGCCATCGATTACACCGAGACCGAGGTGGAGAAGGAAGGCTTTGCGGTTACCGTGGATGCTCCCGATCTGTGCCCCCGTTACTCCGCACACTATGTATATGACGTCAAGATCGGCGAGTCCCCCGCATGGATGAAGCGTCGTCTGGCTCTGGTGGGCTGTGAGGCGATCTCCAACGTGGTGGATATCACCAACTATATTCTGAAGGAGCTGGGACAGCCCATGCATGCCTTCGACTGCTCCTACCTGGAGGGCAACGCCATTAACGTGAGACGTGCCGCCGAGGGAGAGAAGGTCGTTACCCTGAATGAGAAAGAATACACGCTGGATACCTCCAATCTGGTAATCTGTGACGGCGTGAAGCCCGTTGCGCTGGCCGGTGTTATGGGTGGCCTGAATTCTGAGATTCGCGACGCCACCACCGAGGTGATGTTCGAGTGTGCGAAGTTTGCCCGCGACAATGTGAGAAAGACATCCAGAGCGCTGGGTCTCATTTCCGATTCCAGTTCCCGCTATGCGAAGGGCGTGGATGAGTACTCCACCGTCATGGCGCTGAAGAGAGCACTGCACCTGATCGAGGAGCTGGGCTGCGGCAAGGTGGCAAAGACCCACTGTGATGTGAACACCGGAAACTCTGTGGAGCCCAGAGAGATGAAGGTGAGCATCGCCAAGGTAAACGGCGTGCTTGGCATTGAGGTTCCCACCGAGGAGATCGTTCGCATTCTGACCAACCTGAATTTTGCGCCCGTGGTTGACGGCGATGAGCTTACCCTGCAGATCCCCGCATACCGCGAGGATATGGAGTCCTATCCGGACGTAGCGGAGGAAGTGATCCGTATGTACGGTTACGACCATGTTACCCCCACCTTCATGCCCACCGCAAAGGTGACCACCGGCGGAAATAACACCAAGCAGAAGACTGACCTGAAGTTAAAGAGAGCCCTGTGCGCGACCGGTGCACACGAGTGCGTACATTATTCCTTCTTCTCACCGGCTGATCTGGATCTTTTGGGATACGCTGAGGACGCGCCCGAGAGACAGGCGATCCCGCTGATCAACCCCATCAACGAGGGGCTGTCCATTATGAGAACCACCCTGGCTGCTTCCATGATCCACGCGATCTCCCGCAACCAGAAGAGGGGAAATATGGAAGGCCGTCTCTATGAGATGGCAAAGATCTTCGTGCCCAAGGCATTGCCTTTGGCTGAGTACCCCGACGAGCAGGATGTGCTCTGCGTAGGTCTGTGGGGCGAGAAGGAGTCATTCTTCACCCTTAAGGGCATGGCAGAGACCGTGGCCGATACCCTGTGCGTGAAGTTCTCCTACGAGAGAGGACAGCGCACCTTCCTCCATCCTTACCAGACTGCAGTGATCCTCTGCGACGGTGAGGAGATCGGATATCTCGGAAAGGTCAACTACGAGATCCAGGACAAAGAGGATATGCGCACCGCAGGTTATGTGATGGAGATCAATCTACAGAAGCTGGCTAAGTACTTTGGCAATGTGCCTAAGTTCAATCCACTGCCCAAGTTCGATGAGGAGAAGCGTGACCTGGCTCTCGTCATGAGCAAGGAGATCACCTGCGGCGAGGTGGAAAAGTGCATCAAGGAGTCCTGCGCGTATGTGACCGACGTGAAGCTGTTCGACGTGTACGAAGGAAAGCCGATCCCCGAGGACAAGAAGAGCATGGCGTACACCGTCGTATTCACCCCCAAGGATGAGGCCTTCGGTGCAGATACCGTGGATAAGTTCGTGGAGAGCATCCTGAAGAAGCTTGGAAAGAAGCTGGCGATCGAGCTGAGAGCATAAAATCGAATACAGAAATAGTATGCCTCCTGCATAGACTGCGAAATGTGGTTTATGCAGGAGGTTTTTTGAACTATATTCTGTTTACCAATTTTGAAAAACTGTTGAAAATGGCAAGGAACAGTACGCTAGGTGGTGGTTTTTTCTCTTGCCAGATACTGCTTCGGCGGCATTCCGTACCAACGCTTGAAGCTTCGGATCAGACCGGAGCTGTCGCAGAATCCGCACATTTCCGCCACCTCAGATTCAGTTTTTCCTTCCCGCAGTAAACGGGTAGCATTTTTCAACCGGCAGTGGGTCAGATATTCATTGATCGTGCTGCCGGTATATTGTTTAAATCCGGTCATCAGCGTGGTGCGGCTCACATTCAGTTTCCATGCCAGATCCGCGGCAAGGATTTTTTCAGCGGAATGATCGCTGATATAGTTCAGTGCCTCGGTGACATAGGATGGAATCCTTACTGTGGTAATCTTCTCCGTCCTGGCAAAATCGGCGATCCGGGACAGCAGATAGAGTGACAACAGCCGCTGGCGGAAGAGATCCGTCTCACTGCCGATCTGGTTTAGCAGATCAGCACAGTACCCGGTCTGCTCCGGCGTGATGGGGATGATCCGACCTGTCTTTCCGAATATGGTCTGGAGCTGATTCCATTCGGGGACATAGTCAGCCAGGAAGTCGTGGGAGAACAGGAGATATCTGCGGCTGTACAGAGTATCCGGGTTGCAGGTGATGAAGTGGGGGGTACCCGGTCTGGTCAGAATGATACGGTTTCCCGTTCCTGTCTCGGTCTGGTCGCTGAGAAGGATTTTGATATTGCCCGAGAGTACCAGGATCACCTCGTAATATTCATGTTCGTGGAAATCCACCACGGAGGAGAAGTATCCCTCGCGGGTGTGGACGTAAACGTGGTGCCAGCGGGTGCGGTATCCGTAATCGTTGAGTATGTTTTTCATAGGGAGAATCCTCCGCTGTTTTTGTAATCATATGAAAGTCAGCTCCTCCGTGCTGCGCACTCGCGTAGCTGACACCGCTATTCGCATATCGCCCCACTTCGTGTGGCTTTTATGCTCATACCGTTTTGCCTGTCAAATGTCTGAGCGAGAGTGCAAGCAAGCTTGCCTTCGCTCAGCCGCTTGACAGTGCTTTCATCCCTACCATAGCATTGATTTAAATGATTTGCAAGAAAAAAGGACTAAATCGAATCAAAACCCTAAATATTTTGGTGAAAAGTGAACGATATGCCAACTATGTGAACGCTGTTCCATTGCGGTATATGATTATTGCCGCTATAATGAAATCACAATCAATCATCGAACAAAACATTCCGGCCGGTCCGAACACCCGGCCGGAGAAAAGGAGGAATCATCATGAGTACGATCCGTTACAGTTGTGAACAGTTGGAGCGCTTCTGCTGCGACGCGTTTGAGAAGTTTGGATTTACAAAGGAGCAGGCAGCGCAGATTACGGATGTTTTGCTTCTGGCAGATATGTACGGAATTACTTCCCACGGAACCCACCGTCTGGTGCGTTACCGCAATTCCATCAAGAGAGGTTCTGTCCATGTGGACGCAAAGCCTGAGGTGGTATTTGAGACACCGATCTCCGCAGTTATCGACGGACATCACGGCATGGGTCAGCTGACCAGTATTTTTGCCATGAATATGGCCATTGAGAAGGCGAAAAAGGTGGGCATGTCCTTTGTGACCGTCCGTAATTCCAACCACTTCGGTATTGCCGGTTATTACACTAAGATGGCCTGTGATCAGGGACTGATGGCCATCGCCAGCACCAACACCGAGTCTCTGATGGTACATACCAACTCAAAGCAGCCCCTGCTTGGAACCAACCCCATCGCCATGGCGATGCCCGCAGAGCCCTATCCCTTCTGGTTCGACGCGGCGACCACCGTTGTGTCCAGAGGTAAGCTGGAGGTCTGCAACAAGATCGGAAAACCCCTCGAGGAGGAGTGGGCAGTGGATGAGAACGGTGCAGTCTGCACCGATGCAGCCCGCGTGCTGAACTGCTTTATTAATGAGGTTGGCACCGGCGGTATCCTTCCTGTGGGCGGAAGCACCGAGGAGATGGGCAGCCACAAGGGTTACGGATTTGCCATGATGGCTGAGCTTCTGACCGCCATCACCTCCGGCGGCCTCACCTCCAATCATCACCGCAAGAGAGTGGAGGGTCAGGGCTCCGGCACCTGCCACGCGTTTATCGTTATCGATCCCGCGATCTTCGGCGATCCCCAGGAGATGAAGGATCATCTCTCCACCCTGCTTCGTGAGCTGAGAGAAGCACAGCGCGCTAACCCCGATGTGCCGATTTACACCCACGGCGAGAAGGAAATCCTGAGCTATGAGGATAAAAAGAAGAACGGTCTTGAGCTGAACGTGACCACCGTTGCGGAGATGGTTGAGATCTGTAACCTTCTCGGCATGGACAGCGTGGAGTATTTGGGAGATGTGGATGTCTCCGAGGCTAAGTTGTTTAGTTACGAGAAGAAGAAATAAAGTGACATTGTAAATTCTGTTTTGTTTGACCGTTACGGAGTATTTGATTATATCCGTGAATTCTATGATGTATTGCATACCACAGGACATAACTATATCAATAATGATATTGATGTTTATCTTAATTCCCGAGGTGTGGTGTTCGCAAAGTGAAATGTTAATAGCAATTAGAACTCGAAAAAGAGTTAACAGACCCGATTTCAGTCTGTTAACTCTTTAAATTTATTTACTGATAGTTTTCGACAAAGTACTTATAGAACGCCGCTGCTTCACCGATGGCCGCCACATCCAGATTTTCATCTGCTGCGTGAATGGAACCAAGCTGCTGCTTGCTCATTCTGGTGGGAGCGAAGCGAAGAACACAGTCACACACAGGGGTCAGTCGCCATGCATCGGTACCGGCAGGAAGGATATATGGAGCTGCGGGGAAGCGGGGGAAGACCTTGGCCAGACAATCAAAGGTATAACGGTAAGCCGGGGAGGTCATATCCGCAGGCGGATAGTATTCATCGCGCTCCGTTTCCAGTGTAATGCCGTATTTGTCAGCTACAGCCTTAAAGGCCGTATAGTCTGTTTTTAAATCCTCTTCATTGATGTTGCGCATCATCACGGAAGCAGTGCAGACCTTACTTGAGACACTGCCATGGATATCCTGGAAGTTACAGGTGGTTCCAACCATGCCGCCGGCGGTGGCATTGAGCTTGGGCAGAACCTTGGTCAGCAGACCGCCAAACAGCCACAGATTGGAGAGCAGTACCTTCATAGGGAGACTGCAGTAGGGAGCCAGGGCTGCAAACATGGCGCGAGTCTGTGGATTCAGACGGCGGATAAAGATGTTTTTGGTGGTGACTTCCTGAATAAACTGGGACATACGCTCTACGGGATTGCCCTTGAAAGCAGTGAGGCTCACGTGGCTGCTTTCGTTTTCTACGGTGCACTTCAGCTTCAGACGGCCCTTCTCGTGAACGGCCACCATTGCGCACATTTCGCAGTTCATACCGGCCAGAGGAGGCTCCACGATGGCACCGCCTTCGTCCAAAATCACTTCAAAGGTAATTCCGTTTTCCTGGCAGTAAGCAAGAGTGGCGGGCATGCCGTCGCCGCCCAGCTCCTCATTGTGGGAGGAGAGGATGTAAAGATTGACAGGCGGAGTCACTCCGGCCTGGAGCATTTCCTCCGCGGCAAAGAGGATGGCGCACAAGGAACCCTTGGTGTCCGCGGCACCGCGGCCGTAGACCTTTCCGTCGCGGATGATGCCCTCAAAGGCGGGCATGGTCCAGTCCTTGTCAGCGGCCACCACGTCGTGGTGAGACATCAAGAGAATGTTGCGGTTGGGATCCTTGCCGGGAATCTTGTACAGCCAGCAATCGTCGGACAGGATTTTTCGCTCTGCCTTTTGGTGCAGCAGAGGAAAGTCCTCCTCCACAACGCTGCGGAGTTTGGCAAACTCAGTGTCATCGTAACTGTCCTTGACGGACACGGTAGCGCACCGGAGCATGCGGGAGAACGTATTGGAATAAGCTTCCAGCTGTGCATCGGTAAACGTGGGATGCTGTCCCTCCGGTGTACGTGCATTCCTGGTCTGCAGGGCAGTATTCAGCAGTAATACGATACATAACACAAAAATAATGGCAAGAATGGTGTATAAAATAATCATGATAATTCCCCCCTTGTAATTTATAAAAGTATAACATTAATTCGGTGCATCGTCAAATTAATTGTGGCCGTCTGCGTCGGAATGGATTGCTTTTTAGAGAGGGCTGCTATATAATGAAAACCATACACATAAGAAAGAGAGGAAATCAATATGACTACTCCGACCAAGCAGACCCCCAAGGTGGGCACCATGGAAAAACTGGGTTTTGCCACCTTCTCCACCGCAAGTAACGTTGTCTTCAACTTTAAGGACTTGTTCTACCTGTTCTTCCTGACCAATGTTATGGGCATCAGCATTGCCCATGCCGGTATCATCACCGCCATCGGCATTGTCTGGGATGCCATCAATGACCCCCTGGTAGGTTTCTGGGCGGTAAACCATAAGTTTAAAAACGGTGAAAAGGTGCGTCCTCTGGCACTGTGGTGTGCGGTTCCCTGGGCCATCACTGTGGTGATGATGTTCACCTGCTTTGACGTGAACTACGGTCTGAAACTGGCCATTGCCATGGCGATATATTTCCTGTTTGAGCTGTTCAACACCTTCGCTGCCATCCCCTATAACTCCATGGGCAGTTTGGCCACCAACCGGGATGAGGACCGCCGTGCGATCAATGTAGCGCGTAATCTGGGCGGCTGTCTGGGCAGCGCCATCGGTGCCGTTGCCATGTACCCCCTTCTGAACCTGTTTGGCGGCCTTGACGAAGCTGGCAATATCATCCCCGGCGATCCCGGCAGGAATGCGTTTTTCTATGCAGCTATCGTTATGGGCTGCGTGTGCATCCTGGGCAGCTTTGCTCATTATTTTACTACAAAAGAGCGTGTGAAGCAGGAAGCTGTCAATGAGGAAAAAATCCGTCTGTTCGAGGCGTTTAAGATGCTCTTTGCCTGCCGCAGCTGGGTGATGAACACCCTGTATGTGCTGTGCTACGGCATGCTGAATCTGCTGATCATGAGCACCATCAATTATTACGCTACCTATGTGATCGGTTCTTCCTCCGCGGCGACCATCATTATGGCACTGTATCTGGTAGTCTCTGTGGTCTTTTCCATACTCTCTATCCCCATCGATAAGAAACTGGGCCGCCGCAAGACCATGATCAGCTCCGCCCTCGTCTATGTGGTGGGTAAGATTTGGTTTGTGATCGATCCTTTTTCCATGGGTGCGATTCTGGTCAATGCCCTGACCGTTGCCTATGCCATGACGCTGGCATTTGTCCTCTTTAATACAAATCGAAACAATATTGCGGACCTCGTAGAGTGGAAGAGTCATCGCCGCATCGATTCTCTGGTCAGCACCTGTGATAATCTGGCATCAAAGCTCAGTAAGGCCGGAGCAAATCTGCTGATGACCGGTGCTCTGGCGAAGGCAGGTTTCAATGCAGAGCTCTCTGTACAGCCGGAAACTGCCATCAACACCATCAACGCACTCCTTGGCTGGGTGCCCATGTGCATTGCTGCTGTGATGCTGGTGGTTGTGTTCTTCCATCCCATTGAAAAAGATATGGCTGCTATGCAGGCTGAGAGAGGTAAAGAATGACAGAATTGAAAATTGCGGAAGAAAAGCTGGGTGCGATGGTCCGCATCCCTACGGTTTCCAAACATGAGCATGAGGATCTGTCCCAGTTTTACCGCTTCCATCAGGAATTGGAAAGACTTTTCCCGCTGATCCACGAAAAATTGGAAAAAACCGTGCTGAACGGCACACTTCTGTACCGCTGGGAAGGCGCAGATCAGAAGAAATTACCCATCCTGTTCATGGGACATCAGGACGTGGTGCCGGCCTCCGATGAGGGATGGTCCGTGCCTGCTTACTCGGGCGCAGTGAAAGACGGCTGTCTCTATGGCCGTGGAACCTTGGACTGCAAGGGCACCATGTATGTTCAGCTGCAGGCGGTGGAAGAGCTGCTGGGCGAAGGGTTTGTTCCCCCTTGCGATGTATATCTGGAGTACTCGATCAACGAGGAGACCGGCGGTGACGGAGCAGCTGCGGCCATGCGGCATCTGCGGGATCGGGGCATCCGTTTCGCCTTCGTTCTGGATGAGGGAGGCGCAGTCATCGATGAGGCTGTGCCCGGCATGGATAAGCCCTATGCGGTGGTCGGTGTCACGGAAAAAGGTTATATGGATGTGAAGATCACCGCCAGAGGAAAGGGTGGACACAGTTCCACACCGCCCCGGAATACCCCTGCCGCAAGGCTTTTTGCGTTCGCAAATGAGATCGAGCGCAAACGTCCCTTTAAGAAGGTACTGATTCCGGAGGTGCAGGAGATGCTTCGGCAGATGGCGCCGGCATTTTCCTTCCCGCTGCGGTTTTTGCTGGGAAATCTCTGGCTGACCAAACTGTTGGTGGTTGCGGCCATGCCCATGGTTTCTCCTTTTGGCGAGGCCCTGATGGCGACGACCTGTTGTTTTACGCAGATGAAGGGAAGTGACGCCGCAAACGTGATCCCCAAGGAACCCTATCTGATCGCAAATCTGCGGTGCAGTGTCCATCAGAACTGCGAAGAAAGCCTTAATGTGCTGAAAAAGTACGGCAAAAAGTATGATCTGGAGTTTGAAGTGCTGCTCCGGCGCGATGCATCCCCGGTGTCTGACATTCACTCAGCTGCCTACTGCTTTGTGGAGAAAACCATCAGGGCTCATTTCCCGGATGCCGGCGTTGCGCCCTATCTCATTATGGGAGGCACCGATTGCAGACACTTCCATGCCCTTACTGACACGGCGTTGAGGTTTGCACCGATTCGGATGACGAATGCTCAGAATTCCTCCTGCCACGCAGTGGACGAAAATGTCACCATTGCAGCGCTTGCCGAGGGGGTCCGATTTTTCAAACGGCTTCTGAAGGATTATGCCTGATAATACCTTCCTGTATAAATTGCCTGAACTGCAAGGCAGATAATCAATACACAGAGAAAAGATCACACAAGAGGCTTCCGCAATCCCGGCGGGAGCCTCTCATCATGTATGCCCGAAAGCACCCTTATATCATAACATAAAAAATATGACAACATATCATTATTAATATTTTACAAATTCAGTGTTGTTTGCTACAATGAAAGCATGAATATGCACGAAAGGAAGGCGCTGTTATGAAAAAAATGTACGGAATCGTATGTGCCAATATTACCCCGATGAATGCAAAGGGCGAAATTGATCATGATTCCCTCCGCTCGCTGGTGAATCATCTGGCCGATCAGGGTATTCACGGCGTGTATCCCACCGGAACCAACGGAGAGAGTGTTCTGGTCAGCAAGGAGGAGCAGCATGAGATCACGGACACGGTAATCGATGCAAATCAGGGCAGGATGCTCTGCTATATCCAGTGCGGAACTCTTGACTGGAAGACCACCATGGAAAATGTGGCCTATGCCTGTGAGGCGGGCGCAGACGGTGTGGGCGTTGTGACACCGATCTTCTTCAGGGCAGATGATATTGCCATGGCCGATTATTACCGCGAGGCGTGTCAGGCTGCCAACGGAAAGCCGGTTTACCTGTACAATATTTCCAAATATACCAATAATGATATCAGTGTGAAAGCCTTTGCGCAGGTCATGGATGAAAACCCGAACGCCATGGGTATCAAGTATTCCAACACCGATTTGGGCAGACTGAGCGACTATCTGCGGGTACAGACAAAGAGAAAGCCTGAAGCATTGATCGGTTCTGACTCTCTGATGAACGCCGCGCTGGCCATCGGCTGTAAGGGAGCGATTTCCGGTCCTGCGGCTGTGTTCGCGAAGCGCCATATCAAGGCGTATGAGTATTTTATGAGCGGAGATATGGAGAGAGCGCAGATCTATCAGCAGAGAATCTGTGAGAATTCCAAGCTGATCAAGCCCGTTCCCGCGATCCCCGGACTGAAGGCGATGTTAAAGATGAAGGGTGTGATCAGGGATGATACCTGTCGTCGTCCTTTCCGTCCGCTGACGCTGGATGAGTATAAGATCCTTGAGCGTGCTCTTGATATTTATGAGAAGGAGGAAGATATCTGATGAAGCATTACAGCTATACCTATGATATTGCGGTGATTGGTGCCGGTCCCTCCGGTCTGGCTGCAGCGATCGTGGCCGCCCGTGCCGGGAAAAAGGTCATCCTGTTGGAGAAAAACGGATATCTGGGCGGAAATATGGCTATCGGTCTGCCTCCGCTGGGATTTTTGGATGAAAATGGCACTCAGATCATTGCCGGATTCGGTCAGGAGTTTATTGATCGCCTGCAGGAGAGAGGACAGTCCTACGGACATCGCTACTGCCCCAAGCACAATTCCACGTCAAATATGGACGCTGAGGGTGTGAAAATCCTCGCCATTGAGATGTGCCGCGAGGCAGGCGTGGATATCATCCTGCACTGCGAGACCCAGAAAGTGGAGGTGGAGAACGGCGAGATCAAATCCATCACCATGTACGGAAAGTGCAATGAAATCGTGATCACCGCCGATATTTATATCGACTGTACCGGTGACGGTGATGTGGCTTACCTGGCAGGCTGCTCCTACAATATGGGCAGAAACGGCGGCGAGTTGATGGCGCCCACTGTTATGTGTACACTGGAAAATGTGGATAATACCAAGCTGTTTGATTATATCGAGGAGCACCCCGAGGAGATGATCTACGGTGCAGGATCCCTGATTGATACCAAGCCCGGCTACGATGCCGATTATTTTCGCGCCAGCCCCAACCATATTTTTGTCGGCATGACCAAGCTGTTTGAACGTTTGGGTAAGGAGGGAACTCTTCCCGTAAATCGTCAGAGTATGATCATCATCAACGGCTTAAATCCCGGTCAGGTGTATGTAAATACCACCAGACTGCTGGATGTGGATGCGACGGACATTCTGGATCTGACCCGTGCAGAGCTGGACGGCCAGACTCAGTTGAAACCTCTGGTCGAGATGTTCCGAGCACATGTGCCCGGATTTGAGAATTGTTACATTTCCTCCATCTGTCCTAATTTGGGTGTGCGTGAGACCAGACGATTCAAGGGTATTCGCTGCGTAAACGTGGACGAGGCCATGGCGGGAGAGATCCCTGAGGATACCGTAGTGCTTTCCGGCTACAAGCTGGATATCCACAGCGGAAAAAATAACACGACTCTGTTCAAGACCGTGACCAGACCCTTCGGTGTTCCCTACGGCACCATGGTAAGTGCTGAAATCAGCAATCTGATGTTCTCCGGACGCTGCATTTCCGTGGACGAGAGCGTGATCGGCTCCACCCGTATCATGTCTGTCTGCATGTGTCTTGGCCAGGCAGCAGCAATCGGCGCATGTATGGCACTGGACGGCGGTGTGACTCCCGGCGAGATCGATGTGTCGAAGCTTCGTGAGACGTTGCTCTCTCAGGGCGCGATCCTTGACATGCCGGAGTGATCGGATGGCGACACCTGTTTTGTAAGGTTGATACATTATGTGAATGAGGTCACGTAAAATAAAATCCGGAAATCTGACCGTTTCAGATCAGATTCCCGGACAATGCAGCCGCTTCGCCCGCCAGATACCGGAGAAATTCCTTGACAGCGGGAGACTGATATTTGGTGTCATCCCAGACCACATAGGAGGTTGTGGTGACAGAGGGATCCTCCAGCGGGATGGTGCAGGTGTTTGTGCGGAGGCGACCGGCCCAGGAGACGGCCGGTGCCAGAGCGATTCCCATTTTCTCCGACACATATTTCCGGACATAGTATTCATCATCACAGATAAACGGAATATCCGGCTCAAATCCGTGCTGGCGGCACAGACTGACGGTAACACCGTACTGGGCAAATTGAGGAGAGAGGGTGATGAACTTTTCGCCTCTCAGCTGTTCCGGCGACAGCGTAGCGCACTGGGCCAGCGGATGGCTCTCATGGAGGGCTACCACAAATTTCTCCCGGATCAGCGGGATTGATGTGTTCATCTGTCGATAGCTTTTCTCCGCGCAGATGCACAGATCACAGAGCTGGTCAGGGTCAGAGCTGTGGGAGATGGAGAAATTGACCTCCGGATACAGGGCAGAAAACGAGGATACACACCCCAGGATAAAGCGGCGGTTCTCCAGGGCAACCAGGCGGACGGGACCGGCGATGCGGGTCTGATCTGTGGTAACGCTGGACACACCCTTGTCCAGTTCGTTGAGTGCTCGATCTACCGATTCCAGGAAGGTGCGTCCTTTATCGTTTAAAAAGAGTCTGCCGTTTTTTCGGTCAAAGAGGCGGATGCCCCCCAGCTCTTTTTCCAGGCGGGCAATGGTCTGTGACATTGCCGGCTGTGGGATATGGTAGTATTCGGCGGCTTTGGTGATGCTCTCATAGCTGGCAACAGTGCGGAAATAGCGCAGCTGCAGAAGTTCCATGGAAATACCTCCCGATTGGATATGTGTCGATGTATGAAATGGACTGTATGTGATACATTTTGAAGTCTGAATGACTATGGTTATGATAGCACAGATGTGCCTGTTTGTACAGAAGCTGTGGTCAGAATGTGTGACATTGAAACGTTTCTTTAATCGCATTTTTATATCAATACAGTATTAGCAGGAAACACAATCACAAATATAAAGGAAAGATAGACATGAAACTGATTATTTTAACCGGAATGCCCGCATCCGGAAAGTCCACCATTGCGGCAAAGCTGAGCAAAGCGTTCGGCCTTCCGATTCTGGAAAAGGATGCCCTGAAGGAGGAACTGTTTGATACACTGGGCTTTGAGAACTATGCACAGAAGCGCCAGCTGGACCATGCAGCGAACGCGGTGGTGCTGAAGGCTGCCGAGGCCATGATGAAAGCGGAGGTTCCCTTCATCATTGACAACAATTTCGACACCGGCTCCGCTGAACGGCTGGACAGCCTGCTGGCGAATTACTCCTGCGATGTGATCACCCTGTTTTTGGGTGGCAATGCGGATGTATTTTATGAGCGATATGTGGAGCGTGATGTGCGCCACCTTCGTCATCTGGGCCACGTCTTGCAGGATCATTATCCGCCCAGAGAGGGAGAGAGCCATGACTACACCATGACCAGAGATGAGTTTGCTGAGAAGTTTGAAAAGCGCGGAATGGGCAGCTTTAAGTGCCGCGGAGAGCGGATTGAGATCGATGCGACCTATCCGGAGAAGGTGGATGTGGATGCTTTGATCGACCAGTTAAAGCGGTTTATGGAGCAGTAAACTCTGTTTTGGTGACTTTCCGTGATAAAGAAGCGGGAGAGTAAGGCAATGGATAAATAATAGGAAGAAGAGGAAATAGGGATGAAAAAAGTAGCAATTCTTTCCAGCAGCCACAGAAGGCTGATCTGTGATGAGGCGAGACAGATTTTGATCGATGCAGGCTTTGAGCTGGTTTGTAACGATACCGGCCGCAGACTGAACCGTGAAGAGCAGAAAGCGATGATTCAGGGCGTTTACGGTATTATCGCCGGAACAGAGGTCTATGATGCGGAGATGTTGTCCGGTCTGGATGAGCTTAAGGTGGTTTCCCGATTTGGTGTCGGCACCGACAACTTTGACCTGAAGGTGATGAAGGAGATGGGTCTCGAGGTGGGCGTGATCGCCAACCACAATGCGGTGGCTGAGTTTGCACTGACATTGATGCTCAGTGTGATGAAAAATCTTCCGCTGCAGGATAAGGCAGCCCGCAGTGCAAGCTGGAACCGTGCATCCACCAGAGAGTTGACGGCAAAGACCGTGGGTCTCCTCGGCTTCGGACGGATCGGCAGAAGAGTGGCGGAGCTGTTAAAGGGCTTTGATGTGAATATTCTGGCTTACGATCCCTACCCCAACGAGCAGGCGGCAGCAGAGCGCGGAGTTAAGCTGGTATCCTTCGACGAGGTGATTACTCAGTCCGACATTGTTTCCCTGCATCTCCCCTATATGGATTCGACCCATCACATCA
Organism: Lachnospiraceae bacterium; assembly: GCA_017461725.1. GTDB lineage: Bacteria > Bacillota > Clostridia > Lachnospirales > Lachnospiraceae > RGIG423. The sequence continues at coordinate 72,973 of JAFTXG010000028.1, read as the reverse complement.
TCGATGCGGCAGCGATCGCAAAGATGAAGGACGGCGCTTATCTGATCAACACCGCTCGCGGACCGCTGGTGGATGAGGGTGCTCTGGCAGAGGCACTGAAGTCCGGAAAACTGACCGGCGCAGGCGTTGATGTATATGAGACGGAGCCGATTCTGCCCGACAATCCACTGATTCCGCTGACAAATACTGTAATGACTCCTCATGTGTCCGCGTTGACTTATGAGACCAACTATAACGGCGGTATCATCTGTGCACAGTCCATCGTGAACGTATTGAACGGTGGAAAGCCTCTGTATCCGCTTTGGTAATATCGTCGAGGAGGGGCGTTTGTTATTCGAGTGAATGATTCAGAATGACTGATTAACAGGATCGGCGGAGAGAGCAATAAAATAATTAAACCGGCAGACTGAGTGTTCAATACGGACATTCGGTCTGCCGGTTTTTAAGTCTGCATGTAAAAAGAGCTCCGAGGGGCTCGGCAATACACGGTTGATGTGATGCCGACAAAAGCAGCTGACAATCAGTCGCTGATCAGGATCGCCCGGCAGGGGGCTCCGTCACATCCGCCCAGCTTGATGGGAGGGGCGTACAGCATATACTCGCCCTCGGGCACTTCAGCCAGTCTGGCACCCTCCAGCACCACCACCTCATTTTCCAGAAGGATGCGGTGTACCTCGCGATTTCCGATGCTCTGTCCCTCTGCCCCCACAAACAACACGCCTTTTTCTACCAGGAGAGTGGCAGTGGCCTCATCGATCTGCTCACAGTTTTTGAACAGAATACGCTGCGTAGGGATATCTGTCAGTTTGTCGCGGTTTTCATAGTCGATCACGGTGGCTTTGCCCACGCATACCTCCAGCGCCAGTTCGTCGATACCTTTGCCGCCCTTGACGCGGTGGATCGGAGCGTCAATATGGGTCGCATTGTGGGCATTCATGGAAAAAATGGTGCAGGTGGACGTATCGCCTTTATCAAAAGACTTGATGCGGGTGAACTCGGGGCGTACGTCGCCGGGGTAGACGGCACCGGAGAACAGTTCTTGCGTAATGTCGTAGATCATGTGAATCTCCTTTCAGGAAAGTAACGATAGAATACAATCGCAGCGTTCATGCTGAAAATTTTCTTTTAGTATAACATATTGCCGTGATAAGGGGTAGATAAATTACAAAAATGTTACAGAAGAATGAAATAAATATTACAAATATTAACTCTTATTTACACTTGATTTTGAACGATTGACACCGAGAAAAAAATTCTTTAAACTGAAAATGATAAGACTGCCGTCAATCACGAACGGCAGCAGAATGGGGGAAGACATGAGGAAGAGAAGAGTGGTTGGAATACTGGTACTGCTGATCCTGATGAATATCGTAAGTGGTTGCCACAGCGAGAAGACGATTGAGGATAACTTCCAGCATGCCGATTCAGGTGAAGGGCTGATCACAGAGTTTTCAGGAGAGAAAGAGGATGCTGATCAGGACGAAGAGAAGAAGGAAACAGAGAGTGCGGTGACTGCACCCACATCGCTAAGTGAGTCAGTGGCAGAATCCATGCGGGCTGAACTGGATTATTCTCTGCCGGAGGAGGAGTTTTCAGAGATTGCCGAAATGCTCCGTGAGATGGAGACGGATCGAAGAGCCGGAGATTTCAAGGTTCAACGAACCCTTGCTCCGGGGAACTATGCATTTCGGGTATATGCGGACATTTCCGATGACACACTGTTCTTTCATCGGAAACCGTATTATTATGTGTGGGCGGAAAGTTGTCAGGAGCTTTATAGCTGGTATGGGGAAAGTAAAGAGGGATATTGCTTTCATGTGACCGACCAGAATACCGACTGGTGGCATACCGGCGGAGCGGAAGCACTCAATCTGGATGAATATGACGAGGATAAGGTCATTCTGCTGTACGAGGGTGAGTATGTGATCGAGGATACTACCGAGCAAATCGGCTATAATTTTACGGGCAAAGAGGAAATGTTGACGGCACTGTGGCAGAAGACACTGAGGAGCGCTTACGGCGGTTATGAAACATTGCAGGAAGGTTATGAGAATTACCCGGAATTTCATCTCAGCACAGGTATTATCGATTTTACCCGATATTCCATACCCCATATTTGGGTCGATCTGTATTATAACTGGTCAGTGGAGCTGAGTGGCATGGCATTCTGGTGGAATGAGCCGGGTGATTTTGAACTGCAACCCGGTGTGCCGGAGGAGATTGATTATTCGGCGATGCGGGAAGAAAGCAGTCGTAAGAACAGCGTGATCTTTATCGATGGAACGGTCAAAAAGGACTGGCACGAATCCATTCGGACGAAGGACCTTACCTATGATGAAGACCGCAAGCTGAATGGAATCTGTGGAACGATTGTTGGGGCGATGGGTGATATCTATCTGGAACAGACCGGCACCATCGCCGGTGATTTTGATGCGGTGTGTTATCTGACGGAAATGAATGCAAAGACAGGTCGGGGAGAAGGTTGGCTGTTCTTCTCCGATCAGAAACCGATAAAAATCAGTGTTGATTATGACCATGAGACGCTTCGCACACCATCAAAGTACACCTATGAAATCGATAAAACAGCAGTGCTTGGCGGGGAGGAGATCAATGACTATCTCCTGAAACTGGAGGTAGATCTGACCACTGACTGTCCGGATATGGAAAAGGAGCAGCTGTCAGCTGAGGAGAACAAAGAGGTGCCGGCAGGCAGGGAGGAATTTGCAAATCACAGTGGCTATCTGGATGAGATGGTGCAGAACAAATATCCCACGTTGGATTACGACGGGGACGGGATAGATGACCGATTTTATGACGGTGATGCTGACGGGCTTTTTCTGCATTTCGGTAACGGTGACAAGCTTTTTGTGGGAAAAAATATTGATTCACTGTACGTCGGGTTTGCAAGACCGGTGGATGTGACCGGAGACGGGATTTCCGAACTGATATACTGTAACCGAATTTTTGGTACAAGGTATACTTCAAACTATTATGGAGTCTGGCAGCTCGTCGATCATGAATGGCGGAGGATTCCGATCAGCGAGGGAGATACAGAGGAAAATGAGCGGTTGGCAGGGGAGTTCACTTATATCTCCGTTGTTGTGGAGCGGTTGAGTGATACTCAGCTGAACATTCTTCAGCCGGATACCGGTGCATCGGAGATCATCGACATCGGATATGCGGCGATGGAGTATTTCTGGCCGGCAGGGGAAAAGTCTGTTCACACACTGGTCAGAGGCGAAAATATTAATCTGGAAGAATATGACTCCTCCGGTGAAATGGCCCTCTGTGCTACCGTGCGCATCGGCACGGGAGAACTGGTAGGACGGATGATGTATCTGGACGGACAGTGGGTGATTCACGATATCCGACTGCAGATCGTAGGAGAAAAGTAGGACTGAACAGCTCAATTTGGCAGGACAGTTCGGAGGAATAAATCTGAAATAGGATAAAATAACGGAAAATAATGACAATAAAAACAGCAGGTATGGGAGTTTGCTTTACTCCGGTTACCTGCTGTTTTTTACTTATTCAAACTGTGAAGCATAGAGTTTATAGTAAAATCCTTTTCGCTTCATAAGCTCGGTGTGTGTTCCCTGCTCAACGATGGTTCCCTTATCCACAACCAGGATCTTGTCCGAATTTTGGATGGTAGACAACCGGTGTGCGATGATGAAGCAGGTTTTTCCGGCCATCAGCTTTTTCATGGCCGCCTGGATCTGTCGCTCAGTGCCGGTATCAACGTTGGAGGTGGCTTCGTCCAGGATCAGCATCTTGGCATCGTAGAGCATTGCCCGGGCGATGGTCAGGAGCTGTTTCTGGCCCTTGGAGATATTGTCTCCGTCATCGCCGATGACGGTGTCGTAGCCCTTGGGCAGCTGCATGATGTAGCGGTGGATCTTGGCTGCCTTGGCCACCCGGATGACTTCATCCAGTGTGGCACCTTCCTTGCCGTAGGCGATGTTTTCGTAGATTGTGCCGTGGAACAGCCAGGTGTCCTGCAGAACCATGGCGTAGGAGCGTCTGAGACTCTTGCGGGTCAGTGTCCTGATCTCGTGTCCGTCCACAAAGCTTTCGCCCTGATCCACATCGTAGAAGCGCATCAGCAGATTGATGATCGTGGTCTTTCCGGCACCGGTGGGGCCGACGATGGCGATCTGACTGCCAGGCTCCGCCTTCAGATTGAAATTGCGGATGATGGTCTTTCCGGGAACGTAGCCGAAGGAGACGTCCTTAAGCTCCACATCGCCCCGGACATCGGTAAGCTCAACGGCGTTCTCGATGTCATGGACTTCCTCCGGCTCGTCCAAAAGCTTGAATACGCGCTCGGCAGCCGCCAGGGCAGAGTAGATCTCATTGATGATGTTGGAGATCTCGTTGATTGGGCCGGAAAACTTTCTGGAGTAGAGGATAAAGGAGGAAATATGCTTCAGGGTGACCAGATCCTTCAGGTAGAGGACTGCTCCGAACATGCCGACCAGCGCCAGACCCAAGTTATTGATGGAGCCGACGGTGGGACCGATGGTCATGCCGTAATGGTTGGACCAGTAAAAAGCATCAGAAGCCTCTCGGTTGATTTCATCGAATTTGCCGAGGGTTCGATCCTCCTGAGCGTAGGCCAGGATCGTTTTCTGACCGGAGAACATTTCCTCCACATAGCCGTTCATTTTGCCGTAGGCGGCGGAACGTCTTGCGAACAGAGGACGAGTCTTCTTGCCCATATACCGGGTGTAGCCGACGGCCAGCGGAATGGTCACCGCCACAGCCAGCACCAGAGGCGGGCAGATGTACAGCATCATGATCAGGGAACCGATGACAGTCACCAGACTGGTCATGATCTGCACGATATCGGTACAGATACAGGTGCTCAGGATGTCGATGTCGTAGGAGACGCGGCTGATAATGTCTCCGGCGGCGTTGCGGTCAAAGAAGCCCACCGGCAGGGTCATCAGCTTGAAAAATACGTCATTTCTCATCTGCTTGGCGATCATTCTTCCGATGTTCATCATCAGGAAATTGATGGTGAGCGTGAGGAGAGAGGAGCTGACATAGACGATCAGCATCCGTTTGGCGTAATAATAGACATTGTCAAAATTTACTTTCCCGGGACCTGCTTCGGCTTCCGCAATAGCACTTCCGGCCAGGGAAGGGCCCCACAGGGCCAGGACATTGCTGACCAGACAGAGAATCAGTGTCAGGCCTAAGAGATAACGATATCGGGACACATAGCGAAGAATACGGAGCAGCGTGCCTTTTGTGTCCTTGGGCTTTTCTTTTTTCGTGTTTCTTTGAGGTGGCATGGTATTCTATCTCTCCGATCTGCCGTCGTGGTGACGGCGTGATATTCCATTAATTTGGCGGTGGATGTACATATATTTGTCAGCCGGATCAATCGATCTCGCCCATCTGGGAGTGATAAATGTCACTGTAGGTGGGGCAGGTTTCCATCAGATGCCCGTGATTTCCGTAGCCGATGATCCGACCGTTGTCCAGGACAATAATGTTGGTCAGGTTCATGATGGAGCTGACACGCTGAGCGATCATGATCATGGTGGTGTCGCCGTAATCCTGCTCAATGGCCTTTCGCAATGCCGCATCGGTCTTATAGTCCAGCGCACTTGAGGAATCGTCCAGAATCAGGATCTCCGGCTTGGAGACGACGGCGCGGGAGATCAGCGTTCGCTGCTTCTGGCCGCCGCTTAAGTTTGCACCCTTGATATCAGCCATGTGATCGAATTTGTCATCCAGTGTCTCCACAAAATCTGCCAGGTTGGCAACCCGGGCTGCATGCCACAGATCCTCCTCGGTCACATCGCGGCCGAAGGAGATATTCTCGCGGAGGGTGTCATTGAAGATGGTGTCGTTCTGCAATACCACGCCAAATTTTTTGTGGAGCTCGTCCTTCTCGTAGGTACGGACATCACGACCGTCTATGTAGACACCGCCGTTATTGCAGTCGTAGAAGCGCATCAGCAGGCTGATGATGGTGGTTTTTCCGCTTCCGGTGGCACCGATGATACCTAAGGAGTCGCCGTGCCTGATCTCGAAGTGGATATCGTTGAGGCAATTTTCTTCCTCCTCGCCGGCGAATTTTCCGGTGTATTCCTCCTCATGGCGGTGATAATTGAAATCAACGTGATCAAAGGTAATGTGTGCATCGGTATCCAGGCGTTCCTCCTCGACAAAGGGGAGGATCGGCTGATCGTTGGGGGCCTGGAGGACCAGATCGATACGGTCGGCAGAGGCGGTGGCCTTGGAGGCCATCATAAAGATACGGTTCAGACCCATAACGCCCATCATGATCATATTAAAATAAGTAAGGAACGCCAGAATAACGCCGGGCTTGATCTGACCGCCGTTGACGCGGTGGGCACCGATGATCACAACCAGAGTCAGACCGATGTTTAGGAACAGCTGCATGATCGGTCCGGGGGAGGCCATGGTGATGCTGGCTTTGATGTCGTTGGAGGTCATGGTGCTGTTTGCCTCGTTGAAACGGTTCTTTTCATACTCCTCTTTGGACAGTGCCTTTACCACGCGGATACCGGTGATGTTTTCGCGCATGACGCGGACTACCTGGTCCATGCTGCGCTGAACCTTATCGTAAAGGGGAATGCCATGTCTGGTCACCACGAAAATGATCGTGCCCAGAATGGGAACCATGACACAGAGGATAGCGGAGAGCGCCGGGTCCATGATCATGGTGACAATGATGCCGCCGAACAGCATGACAGGGGCGCGGATCCCCATGGCCTGGATGGTCACCATAAAGTTCTGGACATTATAGGAGTCCGAGGTCATACGGGAGGTGAGAGAGGGGAGCCCGATAGCATCGAACTGTGCACCGGAGAGATGGATCGTTTTTTGGTAAAGGTCGTAACGAAGCTTGCGGATACAGTCTCTGCCGACGGAAATGGCCACATGGTTCGCCTTGATATTGACGGTGCGGACCAGATAGGCGGCGATGATCATGCAGAAGCCCCAGGCAAAAACCATGCCAACATTTTTGGTGGGAACCACGTTGTCAATAATGTGTTCCAAGATGTAGGGGATCATCAGCTCGCCCAGAGAACCGAGAGATTTCATGGTTACACTGGCACAGATGCGGCCGATGCATGCCTTCATATAGCGAATAATCAATTTCATGGTTTGCTACCTCCGTTGGGGTGACAGGAATGGTATTGCTCGCACTGAGGCGGAAGCTCCGCCCAGTTGTGCTGTAATTTGGTCAGGATGCGGATCATTTCGTCCTGCTCCTCAGGAGAGAGACAGTCATAGAGAACAGCCTGCCGTTTCAGGCGGATCGACTCGTGCTGGCGAAGGTCCTCAAGGCCGGCTTCGGTGATGGAGACGATCACGCGGCGTTTGTCTGATTCGTCACGCTCACGTTTGATAAAACCGACAGATTCCAGCTTGGCGAGGATTTCGCTCAGGGAGCCGGACTGGATATTCAGTTTGCACTGGAGCTCCTGCTGGGTCAGGTCACCGTGTTCGTTGAGCATGCGCAGGATGCGGCCCTGCCCGCGTCTGCGGCCAAGGTAGTGGAAGATAAAATGGGTACTGTGATCCATTAAGGAAGAAAGCTGTTCCTGGCGAGTCATCTCAGAAGCTGCCGTGAACGGAGGGGGGAGTGGATGGTTCATCTGATCACCTCATAAATTTGGAATGATATCGTCGATAACTGTACGATGCGCACAAAAAAAGTTAGGTACCTAGCGATTATAATTCCTTGAAAGCAAAATGTCAAGGTACCTAGCGAAAATAGTGCAAAAATTGTCGAGAATTGAATTGAAACCGAATAAAATCTATGATATCATTAAAACTTAATAAAGCGAGTATAGAGCTTGTGAGGAAAGGACAGCGGGAGCATGGCACAGAAAAAGTTGGGAACGGTTCATATCGCGATCCTCGGTCTCGGAACCGTGGGCGGCGGTGTTTATAAACTGATTGAGCGTCAAAAAGAAAATTTCGAGAAAAAAATCGGTTGTCAGATTGCGGTAAAAAAGATTTTGGTGAGAAATATCCATAAGATACGTGATGGTGTGGATGCATCTCTGCTCACCGATAATTTTGATGAGATTATCCGGGATGATGAGATTGATGTGGTCGTGGAGCTGATGGGCGGTATCCACCCGGCGAAGGAGTATGTGCTAAAGGCACTGGCGGCCGGCAAGCAGGTGGTGACTGCAAACAAGGATCTGATCGCGGCTCACGGAGAGGAAATCTTTGGCGCTGCGGCGGAAAAGGGACTTGATTTTAAGTTCGAGGCGGCGGTAGCCGGAGGCATTCCGGTGATTGCGCCGCTGATGAAGAGTCTGGCCGGAAATGATATCGAGGAGATTATCGGTATCGTCAACGGCACCACCAACTTTATTTTGACTAAGATGACGGCAGAGGGCATGGAGTTCGCCGATGCGCTGGCGGAGGCCACCAGACTGGGCTATGCTGAGGCTGATCCCACTGCGGACGTTGAGGGCTATGACGCGGGCAGAAAGTGCGCGATTCTCTCCACGCTGGCATTCCATTCCTGGGTGACGGACAAGGATGTGATCACTGAGGGTATCACAAAGATCACTGCAGCGGATATTCATTTTGCCAAGGAGATGGGCTATGTGATCAAGCTGCTGGCCATCGCGAGGGAGGTGGAAGGTGAGATCATCTCCAGCGTATATCCGGCGTTGATTCCCCAGGAGCATCCGCTGGCATCGGTCAATGATTCCTTCAATGCGGTATTTATCCGGGGAGATGCGGTTGGTGATACCATGTTCTACGGTCGAGGGGCGGGAGAGCTTCCCACGGCCAGCGCAGTGATGGGCGATATCATGGAGGTGGCTGTGGATATGCTGATGGATGCCTGCGGGCGTACCGGCGAGGTTTGCTACCGTAAGCTGCCGTTTAAGCCTCAGGGTGAGATTGCGAATCGGTTCTTTCTCCGTATGCATGTGGAGGACAAGCCCGGTGTCATGGCGGCCATTGCAAATGTGTTTGGGATTAACAATGTCAGCATGAAGCAGCTGCTGCAGAAGAGCCTTGGTGCTGACGAGGCAGAGCTGATGATCGTCACCGAAAAGGTGAAGGAGAAAAACTTCAGAAATGCACTGAGACTGCTGACCGAGATGGAAATCATCAAGGGTGTGTCAAACGTGATCAGAGTGCATGGGTTAAAATAAAGAAAGTTGAGGGCCGTCACATTGGTGGCGGCCCCGTGTTGTTGATTGGAGGAAAACTGTTTCAGCTAACGAAATGACGGGGCCGCGCATAGTGATGTGCAGCTCCTGTTTTTATGGTTGGGGGGAGAAATGGCGGGACGACCACGCTGATATGTGGCAGCCCCGTACTGGTGATTGAAAAAAACTGCTATAAAATTTGTACCCCATGGGCCAGGAGATCCTCCCGGGTCTCGGGATCAAGTTCATCGTCGGAAATCACCACGTCCACATCGTCCTGTGTGGCGTAGGTTACGGTGAAGATGGTGCCCACCTTGCCGGAGTCCATCAGCGCTACGACTTTGCCTGAGCGGCTCATGGCGGTTTTTCGCACGATATCCTCCACCTCGGTGCCGCAGGTAAATCCGGTCTCCTTGGAGTAGCCTGCGACAGCCATGAACATGAGGTTAAAATTCATCTGCTCCAGGATGGCCTGATTTTTGGGACTGTGCACGCCGAGATTATACCGGTTTACGTCGCCGCCCAGCAGGTATACACTGGGCTTGCGCAGTCTGGCCAGCTCCATGGCGCAGCTGATACTGGTGGTGACGATGGATACAGACTCGTCGGGAAACACCTTTGCCAGCTCGGTAGCAGTGGTGCCGTTATCGATGAAAATGGAATCGTTTGGACGGACCAGCTGGGCAGCTTTTCTGGCAATCAGCTGTTTTTGGGAAATCTTTCGGTTGGCGTGCTGGAAAAAGAGATCGTCGGAGCGCAGGTCGGAGGGAAGCGCGGTGGCGCCGCCGTGGATCCGGACGATGAAATGCTTGTCGTGCAGTGTTTGCAGATCATTTCTCAATGTCATCTCCGAGTAATCCGGGAAACGGTTTTTCAGTTGCCGGAAGGATACATAACCCTGCTGCTGAACGTAATCTTTGATTTTTGCCTGGCGTTCATCTTTTTTCATATCGGTATCTCCATCGCATTTGCATTTGGATTATTGAATGTAAATATTATAACAGATTTTGTTGAATAATCAACAAAAATGTTGAAAAAAATATAAAAAAGTGATTGCACCAACAAATATGTTGATTAAACAACAAAAATATATGTTAAACAACAAAAAATAATCAATAAAACAACAAAAATATTGAATAAAATTTGCAAAATAGCAAATTGTGCTTGCAAAAATACAAGAAATGTATTAAGATATTGACGAGAAGTTGTTACATAGGCACACGCGTTGGGAAAGTGTATGGTGACGGTATGAAGAGAATACTGTGTTACGGAGATTCGAATACATGGGGTTATAATCCGGAAAACAAGCACCGGTTTCCGGAGGAGGTGCGCTGGACAGGCGTAGCAGCAAAGTGCCTGGGAGATGATTACCGGATACTGGAGAGCGGTATCGTGGGTCGTACTACCATGGTCGACGATGAGACACACGCATGCTGTAACGGTATGGAAGGTCTGGGATTCGCGCTGATTAGCCAGCGTCCGCTGGATCTGGTGGTTCTAATGCTGGGCAGCAATGATCTGAAGTTCATCAGCGTTGAGCAGTCAGCTTCTTACTGTGAAGGGATCATTGAGGCGATAAAGGATTGCGAGAGGAGATATCATTGTTCCTCGCCCATATTCCCGAACGGTCAGCCAAAGGTTTTATTACTCTCACCGATCCGCGTTAATGAGAAGGTACCCGGTCATCCGAAGTTTGAGCAAAAATCAGAGGAGTCCCTGCTGTTTGCCCGATATCTCTCGGCTGTGGCGGAGCGCCAGGAGACAGACTATCTCGATGCGTCTCTGTACGCAGAGCCTTCCGACATTGACGGATTACATATGACGGCTGACAGTCACCGGAGACTGGGCGTGGCTGTGGCAGAAAAAATCAAAAGCATCTTATAATGGGTACTTTAAGTGCGCAAGGCAGACGCACTTGAAATAAAAAGTAACTTATACAAATGTAAGGAGGATGTAAAATGGACAATGTTCAAGCTATTTTGATGCTCGTCATTATCTTAGGCGGTATGGTTTTGATGATGCTGGATGTTTTCCCGATGGTAGTGTGTCTCCCTGTTATGGGTATTGCACTGGCGGCGGTTGCCGGCATTCCGCTGATTGCGACTGAGGGTGAGAGTATCTCACAGACGGTCATCCAGGCAGGTGCCACCAATCTGGCTGACAGTTATGCGTCATGTTTCTTCGCCGCGTGGATAGGCGTGGTAATGGCAACCACAAAGGTTACCGAGACTATGGTAAAGAAAGGTGCCGAGCTGGGCGGAGATAAGACCCTGGTTGTGGCTATCATCCTTTACCTGATCACTTCCCTGTTGTTCACCACTCTGCGTGGTCTGGGCAGCGTTATTATGTTGGGATCCATCGTTCTGCCGATTCTGATGGCGGTGGGTGTTGACAAGCGTCACGCTGTTACGATCTTTGAGTTTGGTTATATTACCGGTAATACCTATAACCTTTCCGTAATGAACACTTATGCGGTTATCGCAGGTCTGCCTCTGACTGAGGTTGCCAAGTTCGAGATGATCCTGGCTATTCTGTGTCTGCTGGCGGCACTTTCTTACATCTGCTTCCACTACTTCTACAAGGGCAAGAAGTTTGCGTTCTCTGCGCCTGTTGAGGTGAAGAAGGCTGATGATACCGGATATCAGATCAAGGGCGTTCGTGGTGCTCTGGCAATGATGACTCCACTGGTTCCTGTAGTTCTGGTTATCGGATTTAAGCTTTCCCTGATCGCTTCCTTCCTGGTTGCACTGGTTTGGATCGTGATCTGGACCTTCCAGGGCGGCTGGAAGAAGACCATTGATATGGTGATCAAATCCGCATACGACGGTCTGGTTGATGCACAGTTCTCCATCGTACAGATGATCGTTCTCGGTATCCTTACCGCAGCGGTTGCTACCACCGGTGTTAAGGAGGCATTTGCTCCCATCGCACAGTATCTGGTACCCAGTTCACCGTTGCTTTTGATCCTTCTGTTCGGTATCGGTGCTCCTCTCGGTCTGTACAGAGGTCTCTGGAATCTGTGGGGTATCGGTGCAGGTATTATGGCACTGATGATTTCCATCGGCGGCGACCCCTACGTTCTGATCGCAGGTTTCTGTTCCACCACCATGATGACTCTGATCTGCTGTCCTACTCAGGCTGGCGTTATCTGGTCATCCGGTTATTGCGGCATCGAGGTTATGGATCATGTTAAGCGTTGTATCAAGTTCCTGTGGCCTGCAGCGATCATTGGTACGATCATCGGCGCGATCATGTACTTCTAAGAGATATCAGAACCCTCTTTTTCCTTAAAATCAAGCGATTACAGGCAGAGCTTTTCTGCCTGTAATCGTATTTAAGAATGATTGCCCTGTACACCGACGATGTAATTTGCCGATTATTTAAAAAGCGCCGGCTTACAACAGAACATATGCATCCCATGGGATGTTGACAGGAATGTGTTTCGTTGTGAACCGACGAAAAATAATGATAAACGAGAAAGGAATTTGCTATGAAGTACAGAATTGGAATTGATGTTGGCGGAACCTTTACCGATGCGGTAATCATCAACGACGAGACCTTTGATATCGTTGCCACGGAGAAGATCCCTACCACCCATCACAGCGAAAACGGTGTGGCGGACGGTATTATTCAGGTGCTTACCCGGGCAATGGAAAAAAATAATATACAGCCGGAGGATATCACCTTTATCGCTCACGGTACGACTCAGGCGACCAATGCGCTCCTTGAGGGCGATGTTGTCCGTGTAGGTGTGCTAGGCATGGGCAAGGGTCTGGAGGGTGTTAAGACTAAAGCCGACACGAATATGGGAATCATGCCGTTGACGGAGACGAAAAAACTTCCCACTTCCAGCGTTTATGTTGAATTGAGCGGTGATGATGTCACCCGCGAGGAGCTGGAAAATGCAGTGAACGAATTAAAAGAGAAGGAAAGCTGCAAGGCGATCGTTGCGGCGGAGGCATTCAGTGTTGACCGCCCGGATAACGAGAGAGCAGTGATCGAGTATTGCGCGGATGAAGGCATCCCCGGAACGGCTACCAGCGATATCTCCAAGCTATACGGCCTGAAGGTCAGAACCAGAACCGCAGTTGTCAATGCATCCATCATGCCCAAGATGCTGGATGCGGCGAATATGACCGAAGATTGTATCCGAAAGGCCGGAATCACCAATCCATTGATGATCATGCGCTGCGATGGCGGTGTTATGACCGTGAGTGAGATGCGTAAGCGTCCCATTCTGACCATTCTTTCCGGACCCGCGGCCGGTGTTGCCGGAGCCCTGATGTATGAGCGCCTGACCGACGGTCTGTTTTTGGAGGTCGGCGGCACCAGTACGGATATTTCCTGTGTCAAAGATGGAAAAGTTATGGTAAAATATGCGCAGGTAGGCGGTCATATGACCTATCTGACCAGTCTGGATGTGCGCACGGTGGGTATCGGCGGCGGAAGTATGGTGCAGCTGGCAGACGGCAAGGCTGTGGATATCGGCCCCAGAAGTGTACATATTGCCGGCATGGCATACGAGGTTTACAGTGACCCTGCGGATATCGTTGATCCTGTACTGAAAACGGTGAATCCGGTTGCGGATGATCCGGATTACGCCTATGTGGAGTGTTCAAATGGAAAGAAATTCGCCCTTTCCATGGCCGGTGCGGCAAATATTGCCGGCTATGTAAATCCGGAGGATTATGCATATGGAAACATTGAGGCGGCCAGAAAAGCATGGCAGCCGCTGGCGGATAATATGGGCTTGAGCCTTGAGGAATGCGCAAAGAAGGTAATGGGTTACGCGGCAGTCAAGAACGGCGAGGTCGTGAAGCAGCTGATGGCAGATTATCACGTAGACCCCAACCACGCTGTTTTTGTCGGCGGAGGCGGCGGTGCAGCTGCGGTAGTCCCTCATCTGGCAGAATCCATGGGCTGCAAGCACAAAATCGCCAAGAATGGCGCAGTTATCTCCACCATCGGCGTTGCGCTGGCCATGGTTCGGGATATTGTGGAGCGTTCCGTGATCGATCCCACCGAGGAGGATATCCTCGCGGTTCGCCGTGAAGCAGAACAGCAGGCCATCAAAAACGGTGCTGCGCCGGAAACCGTTGAAGTAGAGGTGGAGGTTGATCGTTCCAGAAATCTGGTCCGTGCCATCGCCATCGGCGCGACGGAGATGCGCAGCAAGACCTTGAAGAAAGAGAAGCTGGGAGAGAAAGAGCTGGCAGCGATCTGCGCAGAAGATTTGGAAATCCCCGCCGATCAGGTATTCCCGGTTACCAATAACGGTCAGATGTATGTGATGCAGAGCCAGAGTGTGACAAAGAAGTTCCTCGGACTGATCAAAAAGAAGACCACCCCGCTGAGATTGATCGATGATGAGGGTGTTATCCGGTTAAAGAGAAAGAATGCCAACGTTTATGAGGCGGGAAAGGATGACTGGCAGGAAAGTCTTCACAAGATCGTAGTGAACAATACTATCGTGGATGACGGCGGCTCACGTATCCCTTACATCTTTGTTGTCTATGGAAAGCGAATCATCAATCTCGGTGGCCTTGAGGGTGTTGAGCAGGTGCTCTCCATGGCAGGTATCGAGTTGGCGGGCATGGATGTTTCTGAGAAGCTGATGATCATCTGCACTCACGAACTCTCTTGATCAAGATCAGGGACTGCGGCTTGATACAGGCAGGATGGTCACTTTGGCGGCCAGCGACAGACAGATGTTTTATAAAGGAGGTATCATATGAACAGAATATTTCCTTATCCGGACAGAGAGCACAGCAGAGTACTTCTGGAGGAGGATGCGGTTTATTTCAAAATCCCCGAGAATGACCGGGATATGGTCTTTGATCTGGCCTGGAATGCCGGTGTCGACGCGGCGAGGGAACTGATCGCTCAGAAAGAAGGAAAGCTGGATTTCTTCCGGATTCTTGAGGAGTACGGACTCAAACTAAAAACGGAGGATATCGACAATGTTGCCGGAAATATCCGGTTTTACAGCGAGATATTTCCCCGCGCGAAGGAAGTTAAGCTGTATCTGAAATCCGTCAAGCTCTGGGCAAAACAGACCGGAGTCGGGATGCGGGATGGTCAACAATTGATCCTTGCGCATGAGTTCTTCCATTATCTGGAACATGCAAAGTTGGGCTTTACCTCAAAAAAATATCAGGTCTACATGTTGAAGATCGGTAAATTCGAGCTTGGGAAGACCGGCATTCCCTCGTTGAGTGAGATCGGTGCAAATGCCTTTGCCATCGAATGTCTCCCCTACCTTGATCTGGAAATTAACCGTGAGCCGGAGGAGGACGAGACTGAGTACCTCGAGGAAAAGAAAGAAGAAATCGATTTCAAGCGACATGAGCTGTGGAAAGGTGCCGAGCCGTAAGTGTTGTGAAATGAATTAAATAGTTGCTAGTTGAAACTTTCCGGGATGAACGACGATTTTGTCTCGGGAGGTTTTTGATTTATGGGTGTTTGATGAATAATCTTGGATATTTCTGCAAATTCTATGAACAAAGTGCATTTTATGAGGAGGAATATCCGATGAATAATGATTTACGGATCAGAGAGATCAGAGGCAGAGAGGTGATGGACTCCAGAGGTAACCCAACCGTTGAGGCGGAGGTGATCCTGGAAAACGGTGTCAGAGGAATAGGCAGCGTTCCTTCCGGAGCGTCTACCGGAAAATTTGAGGCGGTGGAGCTGCGGGATGGACAGGAGCGATACAGAGGTTTGGGCGTGTTGAAGGCAGTCAACCATGTAAATACTCAGATCGCCACCGCATTGACCGGCATGTGTGCCGTTGACCAGAGAGCCATCGATCAGGCGTTGATCGAAGCGGATGGCACAGAAAATAAAGGTCGTCTTGGAGCCAACGCGCTGCTCAGCGTGTCGCTGGCCACCGCCAAGGCTGCAGCGAATGCATTAAATCTTCCTCTGTACCGTTATCTTGGAGGTGTGGGAGCATGTAAGATGCCGGTGCCGATGATGAATATTTTAAATGGCGGTAAGCATGCGGACAACACGGTGGATCTCCAGGAGTTTATGATCATGCCTATTGGTGCAAGTCGGTTCAATGAGGGGCTTCGGATGTGTGCAGAAGTTTATCACAGTCTGAAAGGCATATTGAATGCGCTGGGACTCTCCACAGCAGTTGGTGACGAGGGCGGGTTTGCACCGGATTTGAAGGATGCCCGTTCGGTTCTCGGTGTGATGACCGAAGCCATCGAAAAGGCCGGTTACCGGCCGGGCGTGGATATAGCCATTGCAATTGACGCGGCGGCAAGCGAGCTTTATGAGGAGAACAGCGGAACTTACTATTTTCCCGGTGAGAGCAAAATGTGCGGAGAGGAGATTCGTCGTTCTGCTCCGGAGATGGTGGACTATTTTGAGGCGCTGCTGGATGAATTTCCCATCGTTTCCATCGAGGACGGTCTCCAGGAGGAGGATTGGACCGGCTGGAAGCTGATGACCAAGCGACTGGGAAACCGTGTACAGTTGGTGGGGGATGATCTGTTTGTCACGAACACGGAAAGGCTTTATCGCGGCATCCAGCAGTCTATCGGCAATGCAATCCTGATAAAGGTTAATCAGATCGGTACACTCTCCGAGGCGATGGATGCCATTGAAATGGCGCACAAGGCAGGATATCGGGCAGTGATCTCTCATCGTTCTGGCGAGACAGAGGATACCACCATTGCTGATCTTTCTGTGGCGGTCAATGCAGGACAGATCAAGACCGGTGCGCCCTGTCGTACTGACCGTGTGGCAAAATATAATCAGTTGCTCAGGATAGAAGAACAGCTGCAGCGAAATGCTCGTTTTGAGAATCCTTTCTACTCTGTATGATTCGTGAAGCGAGAGTTTTCGGTCACGGCCGCTGTAGATGTATTTGAAGAAATGTATGTGAAGAATTGCAAAAAAGTAGTTGCCAAGAATGAAGGTTTGTGCTATTATATTTATGTTTAGCGTTCAGGTGACGGGAGAGATTGATTCTTAAGCCTGCAGCAGATCGGAAAATCATACAAGAGATGTCTGTCAGTCTGAGAGACAGATGTGGGATGGAGGTATATATGGTAGCATTAAAGGTTGTTCTTACTATTCTGTTTTTGTTGGTTTGTGTAGCACTGGTTGCGCTAGTACTGTTCCAGGAGGGTAAGTCAGCAGGTCTGTCCGGCGCTCTGAGCGGCGGCAGTGAGACATTCTGGAGCAAAAATAAGAGCCGTTCAGTTGAGGGTAAGCTGGAGAACATCACCAAGATTCTTGGTGCTGCATTCATCGTACTTGCGATTGTACTGAATTTGTTCTAATAGTTTAAAGTACTGAGATGACGATTTGGATTCGCTACCTGCCGGAGATATGTCAGAGGCAGAAAGCGAATCCTTTTTCTGTTCACAGGAGGTGAGCGAGATGGAAGCTGACCAGATGAGGCAGCGCAAAGAGATGATTCTATCTCTGTTTAAGGATAAACAATATCGGCCGATGAAGTTGAAGGAACTGGCGATGCTCCTTGAGGTTTCCAGAGAAAAACGAGGGGAGCTGCTGGAGGTGTTGGACGCACTGTTGGCGGAGGGAAAGATTTCTCTTTCAGCCAGAGGGAAATATGGTCCGTTGTCCCAGGAGACGGTCACTGGAGTGTTCACCGGAAATCAGAAGGGCTTCGGCTTTGTCCGGGTGGAGGGCCGGGAGCAGGACGTGTTCGTTCCGGAGGAGTTTACGAAGGGCGCGTTTCACGGTGACACGGTCTCGCTGGTAATCACCCAGGAGGAAAACGGTGATAAAAAGGCTGAGGGGCATATCGTGGGGATCGTATCCCGTGGGCTTACCGAGCTTGTGGGGACCTTCGAGCAGGTGAGGCAGTTTGGTTTTGTGATCCCGGATAACAAGCATATCGCCCGGGATGTGTTTGTGGACCAGAAGTCCATGCACGGAGCCGTCACCGGACATAAGGTGGTGGTAGAGCTGACTTCCTACGGTCAGCCGGGGAAAAATCCCGAGGGCGAAATCGTGGAGATCCTCGGTCACATGGACGATCCGGGCGTGGATATTCTGTCTGTGGTGAAGGCTTACGGCTTTACCAACGAGTACCCGGATGCAGTGAAGGAACAGTTAAAAACCATCCCGACTGAGGTTTCGTCGAAGGATATGGCAGGTCGGATGGATCTGCGACATTTGCAGACCGTGACCATCGACGGTGAGGATGCGAAGGATCTGGATGACGCGATCACCCTTTCCAAGGACGGCGGCATCTATCATCTGGGCGTGCATATCGCTGATGTGAGTCATTATGTAAAGGAGGGCAGTCCTCTGGATAAGGAGGCACTGCGCCGTGGAACCAGCGTGTATCTGGTGGACCGGGTAATCCCCATGCTTCCCCACCAGCTCTCAAACGGTATCTGCTCCCTGAATGAAGGGGTGGACAGACTGGCATTTTCCTGCTTGATGGATATTGACGAGAGCGGTGTGTTGGTCGGGCATCGCATCGGCGAGTCAGTAATCCGGGTGGATCGGCGGATGTCCTACACCGTTGTAAATAAAATCATCGAGAAAAATGACGAGGCTGAATCCGAAAAATATCGTGAGCTGGTACCTGTGTTTCTGCTGATGAAGGAATTGTCGGAAAAGCTGCGTGAAAGGCGCCGCCAGAGGGGCTCCATCGATTTCGATTTTCCGGAGAGCAAGATTATTCTGGACGAACAGGGAGTCCCGATTGAGATCAAGCCTTATGAGCGAAACAGTGCCACCAGACTGATCGAGGATTTCATGCTGATGGCCAACGAGACCGTGGCCGAGGAATATTTTTGGCAGGAGGTTCCGTTCCTTTACCGCACGCATGACACGCCGGACAGAGAAAAAATGGTAAAGCTGGTTGCATTAATCAACAATTTCGGTTACCATATTCGTGTGAACGGTGAGGTGCATCCGAAGGAGGTGCAGAAGCTGCTGTCCCGGATCGAGGGTTCACCGGAGGAGGCGATGATCAGCCGACTGACGTTGAGATCCATGAAGCGGGCCAGATACAGCACTGACTGCACCGGACATTTCGGTCTGGCGGCCAGATATTACACCCATTTTACGTCGCCGATCAGACGATACCCGGATCTGCAGATTCACCGGATTATGAAGGAGATTCTGCATGGTCAGCTAAACGACAGACGGATCGGGCACTATGACCGGATATTGCCGGAGGTGGCTGAGCAGACATCCTTCACGGAGCGTCAGGCCGATGAGGCGGAGCGAGAGACCGACAAGATGAAGAAGTGTCAGTACATGGAGAGCCGGATCGGCAGATGCTTTGACGGTGTGGTTTCCGGTATGAGTGACTACGGGATGTACGTAGAGCTGGAAAATACTGTGGAGGGCTTTGTCCACATCAGTAATCTTGAAGATGACTTTTATGACTATGATAAGGAAGCGATGGAGATGGTCGGTTACCGCACCGGAAACCGCTATCGTCTGGGTCAGCGTGTCCGTGTGAAGGTCATCGAGGTCGATCGCTGGATGAATACTGTGGAGTTTGTGATCGTGAAGGAGCGCAGGAGGACGCGGAAGAAGCATGAAGCCGGACAGAGTGAGGCGAATGCTGACCGCGAGGGCGCGAGGATGGCAGATGCGAATATTCCCGGTGAAAGAATTTGACAGCTGTGGACGAAAGACGTGCAGAATAACAGCACCGGGACAAGGAGAAATCAGATGGGGAACAAGGATAGTATTAAATTGATTGCCAACAACAAAAAGGCATATCACGACTATTTTATTGAAGAAAAATATGAAGCCGGCATCTCTTTGGTGGGGACGGAGGTGAAGTCTCTGCGCATGGGCAAGGGCAGCATCAAGGAGTCCTATATCCGTATCGAAAACGGTGAGATGATGATCTATGGTTTCCATATCAGCCCTTACGAGAAGGGAAATATCTTTAACCGCGATCCGCTGCGGGTGAGGAAACTGCTGGTGCACCGTTATGAAATCAATAAGATCAACGGAAAGATCCGCGAGAAGGGCTACACCCTCGTGCCGCTGCAGGTGTATTTCAAAGGCAGCCTGGTAAAGGTGGAGCTGGGACTGGCTCGGGGTAAAAAACTCTATGATAAGCGGGATGATATCGCCAAGAAGGATCAGCGGCGGGAATCCGAGAGAGACTTTAAGGTGAAAAACATATGAGTGCGCAGCGATTCGTAGGCATCAGAAAGTGAAGAAAACATGAGCAATAAGATTATAGTCGTCGGCGGCGGAGCGGCCGGCATGATGGCTGCCGTGGCGGCGGCCGAGGAGGGGAACAAAGTTCTTTTGCTGGAGCAGAATGAAAAGCTGGGTAAAAAGCTGTTTATCACCGGAAAAGGCCGCTGTAATGTGACTAACGCCGGTGATGCAGAGGACTTTTTTGACCACATGATCAGCAACGGGCGCTTTATGTACAGCTCATTCTACCGGTTTGACAACTGTCAGGTGATGGAGCTTCTGGAAAAGGAGGGGCTTCGTCTGAAAACTGAGCGCGGTAACCGTGTATTTCCGGCCTCGGATAAATCCTCCGATGTGATCCGCACTTTCTCCAGGATGCTGGAGAAACTTTCGGTGGAGGTAAGACTGCACAATGCGGTGAAACGTCTGGTTATTGCGGACGAGGTTTGTAAGGGCGTGATGCTGAAAAACGGGAAGGTGATCGAGGCGGATCGGGTGATTCTGGCGACCGGAGGATTGTCTTATCCTTCCACCGGCTCCACCGGGGACGGACATCGAATGGCGGCAGAGTCGGGGCATAAACTAAAGGAGTCAGTTCCTGCATTGGTACCGTTGGAGGTCAAGGAGCCGGAGATCGGTTCCCTGCAGGGGTTATCTCTGAAACATGTGTCGGTCAGCATCGGCGCCGGGAAAAAGCCGATCTACACGGATTTTGGCGAGATGTTGTTCACCCACTTCGGGGTCAGCGGGCCCTGTATTCTGAGTGCCAGCAGTAAAATTACCCGCAAGCTTTTGCAGGAGGAATTGCCGCTGTTTATCGATCTGAAGCCTGCTCTGAGTTTAGAGCAGCTGGATGAGCGTATTCGCCGGGATTTCGAGGAGGCACCCAACAGGCAGTTTAAAAACAGCCTGGACAGACTTCTTCCGGCGAAGCTGATCCCGCTCATCGTTGATCGGAGCGGGATTGACCCGGAAAAGCAGGTAAATGAGGTGACCAGAGAGGAACGCCGTAAACTGGCTGAATTGTTGAAAAAACTTCAGTGGACGCTGGTTGGCACCAGAGGATTTAATGAGGCGATCATCACCCAGGGCGGGGTTTCGGTCAGCGAGATAAATCCTTCTACCATGGAAAGTAAGAGCGTCAAACATTTATACATAGCCGGTGAACTGCTGGATTTGGACGCGGTGACCGGAGGATACAATCTGCAGATCGCCTGGTCCACAGGCTACGCAGCTGGAAAAGGAGCAAGTGAAGATGAGAATTGCAATTGACGGACCTGCAGGAGCGGGAAAAAGTACGGTGGCGAAAGCACTGGCAAAAAGAATCGGATTTATCTATGTGGACACGGGAGCGATGTACCGTGCCATCGGTCTGTATCTGATGGAGAAAAAACTGAATCTGCACGACGAGGCGCCTCTTCGCAAGGCTCTCGACGAGGTCGAGTTGGACATCGGCTATGAGGATGGCATCCAGCAGGTTTACTTAAATGGAACGAATGTTACCTCAAAGATCCGCACCGAGGCAGCAGGCAGCATGGCTTCCCAGGTGTCTGCGCTTCTTCCTGTCCGCGAGAAGCTGGTGGAGATCCAGCAGGAGCTGGGCAGACGGGCAGATGTGGTCATGGACGGTCGTGATATCGGTACGGTGGTGCTTCCTGACGCTGAGCTGAAGGTATATTTTACCGCCAGCTCCAAAGTGAGAGCTGAGCGCCGTTACCGTGAGCTGGTGGAAAAGGGCATTATCAGCACCATCGAGGAGGTGGAGGCGGACATTCTCGCCCGGGACTACCGGGATATGCACCGCAAGCATTCGCCCTTGAAGCAGGCTGATGACGCAATCCTGGTGGACAGCTCTGATATGACCATCAGTGAGGTGTTGCAGGTGATGATTAAACTGGTTGCGGAGAGAAATCCGGAGGTGGCGAAGCTGCTGTGAGCTTTTGGCGGTGGTGATCGCCGGAAATCTTCTTGTTAGAAAACAGAAAGCCGGAAGATCATATGAACAGACGACACAGTGACGAAAGATAAGCAGGCGAAATGGTCTGAAATCTGCGGCCAGGTGCCGTGATGAAAGGCAGAGGCATATATGAAAATTACGATTGCAAAAACAGCTGGTTTCTGCTTCGGCGTGAAGCGGGCGGTAGAAACCGTATATCAGCAGATCGAGGAAAATCCCGGAATGCCGATCTACACCTGGGGACCGATCATCCACAACGAGCAGGTGCTTGAGGATCTTGCGGCTAAGGGGGTTAAAATGATTGAGACTCTCGATGCGGCAGAGCAGATTGAGGACGGTATTATTGTGGTCCGCGCCCACGGTATCGGACGTGAACTCTATGAAAGGCTTGATCGGCCGGGGATTCGGCTGGTGGATGCCACCTGTCCCTTTGTGAAGAAGATTCATCGCACGGTGGAGACGAAATCCGCCGACGGCTACAGGATCGTGGTGGTGGGCAGCAGTGCTCATCCGGAGGTTCAGGGCATCGTGGGATGGAGCAAAACCCCTGCGGATGTGGTGGAATCCCCGGAAATAGCGGCTGAATACGTGCCTGAGCCCGGAAAACCGGTGTGTATCGTGGCTCAAACGACATTTAATTACAAGAAATTTAAAGATGTTGTTGAAAAAATTTCAGAAAAGAGTTATGATAGTATCGCTGTGGATACGATTTGCAATGCGACCTATGAGCGTCAAAGGGAGGCAGCACTTCTGGCAGAGGAGTCTGATGTGATGTTAGTCATCGGTGGCAGGAGCAGTTCAAACACACAGAAGCTATACGAGATATGCAGACAGCATTGCCCGAAGACATATTACATACAGACAGCCCTGGATATAGGGGATGACTGGTTCTGGACGGATGCTTCAGTCGGTATCACAGCGGGTGCTTCCACCCCAAAGAATATTATTGAGGAGGTCTATACAAATGTCAGACTTAAGTTTTGAACAGATGCTGGAAGAAAGCCTGAAAACAATTCATACAGGGGAGGTCGTAACCGGAACAGTTATCGATGTTAAAGATGATCAGATCATCTTAAATATAGGTTACAAGTCAGATGGTATTATTACCAAGTCCGAGTATACTAACGATTCCTCTGTAGTGCTTACCGAGGTTGTAAAGCCCGGCGACACCCTTGAGGCTAAGATTGTTAAGGTGAATGACGGTGAGGGACAGGTGGCTATGTCCTACAAGCGTCTTGCTGCAGACCGCGGCAACAAGCGTCTCGAGGAGGCGTATAACAATGGTGAGGTTCTCACCGCACCCGTTACCCAGGTACTGGATGGCGGACTTAGCGTGACCGTTGAGAGCGCACGCGTATTTATCCCTGCAAGCCTGGTTTCCGACGTTTACGAGCGAAACCTGGAGAAGTATGCAGGACAGGAGATTGAGTTCGTGATCACCGAGTTCAACCCCAGAAAGAGAAGAATCATCGGTAACCGTAAGCAGCTTCTCGTTGAGAAGAAGGCAGCTCTGCAGAAGGAACTCTTCGAGCGTATCGAGGTTGGCATGACCGTTACCGGTACCGTTAAGAATCTGACCGATTTCGGCGCGTTCATCGACCTGGGCGGAGCAGACGGTCTGCTTCACATCTCTGAGATGTCCTGGGGCCGCATCGAGAATCCGAAGAAGGTATTCAAGGTTGGTCAGGAGGTTACTGCTTTTATCAAGGATATCAACGGTGACCGTATTGCACTGAGCATGAAGTTTGAGGATCAGAATCCCTGGGCTAACGCTGCTGAGCGTTACGCACCCGGCACCATCGTTGAGGGCCGCGTTGCACGTATGACCGATTTCGGTGCATTCGTCGAGCTGGCTACCGGTGTTGACGCACTGCTTCACGTATCCCAGATCTCCAGAACCAAGGTTCCGAAGCCCTCAGATGTACTGTCCATCGGACAGGAGATCACCGCTCAGATCGTTGACTTCAACGAGGAAGAGCACAAGATCAGCATCAGCATGAAGGTTCTTGAGGCACCTGTAGAGGAGGCTCCTGTTGAGGAGATTGCTGAAGTTGAGTAATTTTAACTTATCATGACAGAGATTTATACCTCCATCCAATCATTTTCTTATGACTGGTTGGAGGTATTTCTTTTGTTGAATATTCTTGCGTTATTTAAGTAAGGTTCTGTTTGTAGAGGAAGAGAGATGAAAGAGAAAAATATAAAAACAGGTATATTATTTGCGCTGGTTGTTGCTCAATTTTTGGGGATAGCATGCGTCAATTTTACAAGAAGCTATGGCTTTATGGATTATGATACGGCATTTACGGTTCGTCAAGGCGTAGAAATGTGGCGCAGAGGCATTTTTTTGAAGGATTTTAATTATTCGACTTCTATGGAAATTGATTGTTCGGCATTTTTTGCTGCGCCCATATATATTCTTACTGATAATTTGAATCTCGCTATGGGAATTACGCATTGTTTATTTAATGCATTAATCATCTATTTAATTTTCGTTATTTTTTCTCAGGTCTTCCCGGAAGAGAAAACACGTGTGCTTAACGGAACTCTTTTATCTGTTCTTTTTGTTTTTACACCATATGCATCAAAGCCGGATTATCTTGACTGGAGCAACATGCTTTTTATCAGTGCCGGATACTATGAATTTCGGGTAATCAGCATGCTTTCGCTCTTGGGAGTCATGTTGATGAGCGAAAATAACCGAGTGAGCAGAAGAAAATATATTGTTCATCTGATTTTGAGTTTGATATTCAACTTCTGGACCTCACTATCGGTAGGGAAGTATGCTCTCGGTTTTATTATTCTGCCATTTGTTTTAAAACGTTGCCTGGATATGATTAAGGAAAAGCGAATTGTAATCATTTCAAGGCATAATTTTGCCCTTTTTTCTGTGTGCGCTCTTTGGGTGCTGAGTGATATGCTGCGTTCGCATTATGGAATCACATCACACCGGACAGATCTTGATTTAGTTAATGCCATACATTTCTGGGATAATATCCAGAATATGATTGTGGGTATTTTCCTGTTGTTTAATGGGTTGAGCAGAAAAAGTGGTGTTTCGATTTTTTCGCCGGAAGGAATTGCCATTCTTTTGCGTTTCGGGATGGTTTGCTTCACACTGATTTTGGTTTGGATAAATGGAAAAAAGGAGAAAAACAGAACCACCTTATTTACGACTTTTTCTTTGGTGACATTGGTGAATTTGGGC
This sequence comes from Lachnospiraceae bacterium, assembly GCA_017461725.1. GTDB lineage: Bacteria > Bacillota > Clostridia > Lachnospirales > Lachnospiraceae > RGIG423. Next base: position 47,475 of record JAFTXG010000028.1, on the reverse strand, counting down.
GTTTTTTCATTGACTTCATCAACTTATGGTCAAAGCATATTTGAACACCGCTATCACATCCAATGGACATATTTATTGTTAATTGTTGTGGCATATATACTTGTTAATGACGAGGAGTGGAAAAATCACTTTGCTTTCAGATTAGTTACATGGGGTACAATCGGTGTGCTTACGTTGGTAAATGCTGTCGGTTTTTCTGAGATGTTTGAGATAGATAAAGAAAAAAGTCATATCAGCAAAGTATTGGATTATGCTGATTTGGGCCAGGCGGATTCGATTATTGTTTACAATAATTTTGAACTTGCCGGGCAGATAAGGGCAGCTGATCTCCATAAGAACAGTGTAAGCGTTGCACTTTCAGGTGAAATGATGAGTGCAGACTATAAGTATTTCAGTTACACGGTGGCAGATCAGAGCTATACAGAGGGAAGAAATATTTTTGTCTGCCCGCAGGAAGAATTTGAGCGCCTTCCTGATTACATTAAATCTGGATATGAGTTGATCTACAATAAAGAGTGGATCGGCAATTTTTATATTGCAGATGAGTCTCCCTTTGATGCAATTTCCGGATTACCTCTGGAGACGGCAGAGCGCTCGGTTGATTTTCCCTACAGCCCCGGTTATTCCTTTAAGGGAAATCTTGACACGGAAGGCAGGCTGATTGCAGAGTCTGCAACCGCAGAAATTATTTTGAGTGGTCCGTATACAAATATTATTCCCGGAACCTATGATATTACACTTTATTATCAGGTGGAGAAAACTGGTGAGACACCGAATGTATTTGATATCTGCACTCAAAACGGCGAGCGTATTTTGATCCAGCAAGCACTGGATAGTTCCTTAACTTTCGTCACGTTGGATGATGTTTCGTTTACCGGTTCAGCACCGCTGGAATTCAGAGTCAGACAGGGTGCTGGAGGAAAAATGATTATCGATCGCATTGAATTTGTTCGTGTGAGCAAATAATATGTATCGGCCATTTTGCCAAAAATAACCTGCCTTAATCTCGTATAAACCATCCCTAATCCGTGAATCATTTTGTTAGAAAATGATTCGCGGAGGTTAAGGTAATGGCGGGATACAAGGTTGAGATCTGCGGAGTGAATACATCACAACTCCCTTTATTGAAAGAGGAGGAAAAGGCAGAACTGTTCAAGCGCATTAAGGCAGGGGATGAGGAGGCTCGCAAGCGTTACATTGAGGGTAATCTGCGCCTTGTGCTCAGTGTGATTCAGCGATTTTCCAATGCAAATGAGCACATTGATGATTTATTCCAAATTGGCTGCGTGGGATTGATCAAGGCAATTGACAACTTTAATCCGGACATGATGGTGAAGTTCAGCACTTATGCTGTGCCGATGATTGTGGGTGAAGTGAGGCGTTTTCTGAGGGATAACAATACGATCCGGGTTTCCAGGTCTCTTAGAGATATCGCCTATAAGGCAATCTATGCGAAAGAGGAACTGATGAAGCGTTCGTTAAAGGAGCCGACTATTTGTGAAATTGCCAACGAGATTGGTGTCAGTAAGGAAGAAATCGTCTATGCACTGGATGCGATCCAGAGTCCGGTGAGTCTTTACGATCCGGTCTACACTGATGGCGGAGACACCCTCTATATGATGGATCAGATCAGCGACAAAACTCAGAAGGAAGACAAATGGGTCGAGGATCTTGCTCTGGAGGAGGCGATGCGACGTCTGCCTGATCGCGAGAGGAGCATCATCAAAAAGCGCTTCTTTGATGGGAAAACACAGATGGAAGTGGCAGAGGAGATACACATTTCTCAGGCGCAGGTCAGCAGGCTGGAAAAAAATGCGCTGAAGAGTATGAGAAAGTATCTGAGTTAAGCGATACAAACTATTTATTTTCTGCGTACAGTTTTTCCTGATGTATCTTCCGGAGAGAGACAATATACAAAACAAAGGAAATGATACAGAGCACAGTGATAATATAGGGTAATGCGTTATCAATGCGGGTTGAAGTAGAGTGATCGGAAATCAGATCACTGATTATTTGGCGTGAATAGAGGACGAGCCAGGGAAGGATGATTTTGGCTAAGGTCAAAAGGCAACCAATAATTCTCTGGAAAGTCCGGTTGCGAAAAACCAGTATGATCTCGATCAGCCCGCAGAAATAAAAAAGTTCGGCCCAGAAGTTATCCTGGCCTATGTAAGTCTTTTGTGACCATGCTAGATAAGTACAATAGGAATAACAATCGAAGCTCGCCAGCACAGCACTTGATAAAGCAAGAGTGATGATGGCAATTGACAATCCGGAAAGATTTTTCTTTGACATAATGTGGCCTCCTGATACAGGTGAATGGTTATAGCAGGTGTTGGGACGAAGATAATTTTCATGTTACAATACTGAAAAAACATTGTCAAGTTCAACTTTTTACTTGGCGAACATTTGTTTGAAAAGCGGTTGAATTATTCTCCAACCTATTGTATACTGTTAATAACAACAGACACGGAGAGATGAGAGAATGATTTCTTTTATTCGCGGATATTTGAGTGAAGTATATGAGGACAGCATCGTGATCGAGAGCCAGGGTATTGGATTTCGGGTCGGGGTGCCGTCCTCTGTTTTGTCTGAATTGCCACCTGTCGGCAGTGAAATCAAGATACATACCTGGCTTCAGGTGGGTGAAAATCTGATGGCGCTGTATGGATTTGCTACGAAAGAGGACATGAGGATATTTAAGATGCTGATTGGTGTGAATGGAATTGGTCCAAAGGGGGCACTGGCGATTCTGTCCACTATTCGTCCGGATGATCTGCGCTTTGCGATTTTGTCCGGTGATTCGAAAGCGATCGCCAAAGCCCCTGGCATCGGATTAAAGACTGCGCAGAAAGTGATTCTTGAACTTAAAGATAAGCTTTCTCTTGAAGAGGCTGTGGAGATCAAGCGTGAGGCGATTGCATCCGGTTCTGCGAATGTAGCTCTGGACAGTGCGAGGGAGGATGCATTGGAAGTACTTACTGCCCTTGGCTATAGTCCTGCGGAAGCACTCAGAGCAGTGCGAAAAGTGGAGATCACCGATGGCATGTCGGCGGAGGCGGTGGTCAAGCAGGCGCTTAGATTTGCAGGGACACATTGATCAGTGTGCACAGTCTGTGCAATGGCAGACAGGCCACCCGATATATTTAGGAAATGACAGACGGTTCTGCGTACAGCTGCAGATGGGTTAGCATACCGTGCAGCAGGACGGATCCGCAGATGGGAAGACTGGATACATATGGAAAAACGGATTATTGCGACCGAATTGGTCAATGAAGACAAAGGCATAGAGAACAGCCTGCGGCCGAAGAGATTGTCGGAGTATGTGGGACAGAGCCGCCTGAAGGAGATGCTCAGCGTCTATATGGAGGCGGCACGCAGCAGACATGAGTCGTTGGATCATGTGCTGCTCTACGGTCCTCCCGGGCTGGGAAAAACCACATTGGCTGGGATTATTGCAAATGAAATGGATGTTAATCTGAAAATCACAGCCGGACCGGCCATCGAGAAACCTGGGGAGATGGCAGCGATTTTAAATAATTTAAATGAAGGTGATGTTCTGTTCGTGGACGAGATCCACCGCCTGAACCGTCAGGTGGAGGAGGTACTATACCCGGCGATGGAGGATTTTGCAATCGATGTGGTAATCGGAAAAGGGGCGGCAGCCCGTTCGATCCGAATTGATTTGCCGAGATTTACACTGGTAGGTGCCACCACCAGAGCTGGTATGCTGACGGCACCGCTCAGAGATCGCTTCGGTGTGGTTCAGCGCCTGGAGTATTATACGCCCAGGGAGTTGAAGCAGATTGTCCTGAAATCTGCGGATAGACTTCAGGTTGAGATCGAGGATGAGGCGGCAGAGCTGATTTCCACCCGTTCCAGAGGAACCCCACGACTGGCGAACCGCCTGCTCAAGAGAGTCAGAGACTTTGCGCAGATCCGCTATAACGGTGTGGTATCGCTGGAGGCAGCAGAGTTTGCGCTGGATATGCTGGACGTGGACCGTTCGGGACTTGACCACACAGACAGAGCGATACTGCTGACGATCATTGAGAAGTTTGGCGGCGGTCCGGTAGGGCTGGAGACGCTGGCGGCAGCTCTCGGAGAGGATGTGGCCACGCTGGAGGATGTGTATGAGCCCTATTTGATTATGTGTGGATTTATCAACCGCACACCGAGAGGGCGAGTTGCTACACCGACTGCGTATCGTCATTTTGGATTTCCGGTGAATGAAGAGTAGATCTATCGGGCACACAAATGGTTACATACAGAGGAAATAATAATAGAAAGGCGGACGACCCTATGGAATCCAGACAGTATACAGAAGTTTTGATTGGAGGAAATCTCTACCGATTGAGCGGTATGGAAAATGAAGAATATATGCAGCAGGTGGCCATTTACTTAAACGGTAAGCTCTCTGAACTGAAACGAACGGAAGGCTTTACTCGTTTGCCTGCGGACTATCAGAGTGTGATGATTCAGTTAAATATTGCTGACGATTACTTTAAGGCGAAGGAGCAGCTGAATAATCTTGCCCATGAACTGGAAGAACGGGAGAAAGAGCTTTATCAGGTAAAGCATGATCTGATTACCACCCAGTTGAAAATGGAGGCGGCAAGCCGGGAGACGGCGGCGGGCATTGATCCGGATGGTCACAGGGATTTTATTGTTTTGAATCGGCCTGAGAGCTGATTGATGATATGAAGGTCGAAAGTTTATCTGCGGATCATTTACTCAATTTTCGGAAAGTGAACGAGTTTGAGAACCATAGAGGACGAGCATTTATATGAATAGAAAGATAGAATTATTGGCTCCGGCAGGCTCGTATGAGAGCATGCGGGCTGCGTTCAACGCAGGAGCGGACGCGGTATATATTGGAGGCCGCCAGTTTGGTGCCAGAGCTTATGCGGACAATACCACAGACGATGAGTTATTGTCCGCGATTGATTATGCCCATTTGCAGGGAAAACAGCTGTATCTGACAGTAAATACACTGGTGAAGGAAAGTGAGCTGGAAGGACTTTATCGGTGGATGAAACCACTTTATGAGGCGGGCCTGGATGCAGCGATCGTGCAGGATATGGGCGTATTTTCGCTGTTTCGCAGAGAATTCCCGCTTCTTGATATCCATGCCAGCACTCAGATGACTGTGACTGGGCCGGATGGGGCTAAATTGCTGAAAGAGCTTGGCGCTGTCAGAGTGGTTCCAGCCAGAGAACTGACGGTCAGTGAACTGAAAGCACTTTATGATGCCACCGGCATGGAAGTCGAGGCCTTTATCCACGGTGCGCTCTGTTATGGCTATTCCGGTCAGTGTCTGCTCAGCAGCCTGATCGGCGGAAGAAGCGGAAATCGTGGCAGATGCGCACAGGCGTGTCGGCTTCCCTTTACTGCATATAGGGATAATGATATATTGAACCGCAGGGATGAATCATATTTGATTAGTCTGAAGGATCTTTGCGGTCTGGATATGCTTCCCGCTATGCTGGATGCAGGGGTGTATTCGTTGAAGATTGAGGGGCGTATGAAAAGTCCCCAGTATACCGCAGGAGTGGCATCGGTTTACCGAAAATATGTGGATCGCTATTTAGAGCGGGGCAGTGAGGGATACCGTGTTGATGAGACGGACAGACGGGTTTTGATTGATCTGTTTGACCGTGGAGGCACCACCGATGGCTATCTGCGGGGGAAGACCGGACGTCAGATGCTGACCTTAAAGGAAAAGCCTGACCGAAAGATAGTGAATGAGGTGCTGTTTAAACGGATCGAGCAGGATTATCTGGGCGATGCAGACCCGACCGCAGTTAGCGGCAGTGCGAGGCTGATTCTCGGAGAACCGGCGAGCTTGACCGTCCGTCATCCAAATGGAACGGAGGTTACTGTGGAGGGCGCGATGGTCGAACCGGCCATGCGACAGCCCATCACTGCTGATTCCGCTAAAAAACAGCTAAATAAGATGGGAGGTTCCGGTTATATCTGGGCCGGGCTGGAAATCATCACAGATGAGAAGGGCTTTCTTCCGGTACAGGAGCTGAATCGTCTGCGCAGGGAAGGTATTCAGGCGCTTACCAAATCGCTGCTTGCCGGTTATCGGCGGGAGTTATCTGATGATGAGGGAAGGAAAAAAGGAGCGGTTGAGGATAGCTTTTCTTCAATATGTGAAAAGCAGACGGACAAAAAAGCCGAAAAAAAGGAGAGCAATCTGGAAGGAGGTTCTGTACCAGATCTCTATGTATATCTGGAAGATCCCGGACTGCTTTCGCCTTTGTTGGAGCAGGGAAAGGCGGATGGCTATTATTTGGCTCTGGAAACCTTCGGAAATGACAGCCGCGTTCTGACTCAGGCGGTCAGCAGGATTAAACATGCGGGAAAGAAGGCATTTCTTGCGGTCCCGACAGTGTTTCAGCGCCGGACCAGAGATTTTCTGTTATCGTTAAAGCAGACCATCATTGAGGCTGAACCGGATGGACTTTTGGTACGGACGTTGGACAGTCTGGCATTTTGTAAAGCTCAGTTTGCAGAGATTTTGCTGATCGCTGATGTGTCGTTATACACATATAATCACCTGGCTGAACAGATGATCAGCCAGCTTGGCACAGTGAGAAGAGTGTTGCCGGTGGAACTGAATTTTAGAGAACTGGAATCAGTAATCACCGGAAAGGACGAAGTCATCGTTTACGGAAGATTGCCGGTAATGTATTCGGCTAACTGTATCCGAAAGTCCACGGGCGGCTGCAGTCATCAGCCGGAAACGTTGTGGCTGAAAGATCGGAAAAATAAGCGGTTTCCGGTGAAGAATCACTGCAGTGTCTGCTTTAATACGATATACAACAGTAGTCCGCTTCATTTGCTGGACTGCCGTGAGGAGGTGATGCGGCTTGCCCCGACTGGGATTCGTCTGCTGTTCACTACAGAGGATGAAAAGACGGCGATGCAGCTGGTTCAGGCATACCATGCTGTATATAAACTGCATCAGAATATAGATTACCCGATGGATGACTTCACCAGAGGCCATTACCGCAGGGGGATTGAATAAACTTGCCGTTCATGGTCTGCCGGCGGAGAGAGCGCGTGCTCGAACCGCCGGCGATATTTTTTTATGGCGACATATTTGGGGCCATTTGAGGTCTTTTGCGAGCTTATTTAACTTTACCCTTGCGAAAGCGGTAACTTTGGGATATACTATAAACAGTTATGAGGTTGTCAGTTGGGATACATTGCGTGCCGGCTGACGCGTTGTCGCCGATGAGTATGCTCTGACCCATCGGCGATTTAGAAGGACACACCAACAGGAGGAATTGCGATGATCGAGGCAACGAGCTGTGGCGGTGTGGTAATCTTCCGTGGGAAAATTCTGGTCCTGTACAAAAATTTTAAAAACAAGTATGAGGGCTGGGTGTTACCCAAGGGAACGGTTGAACCTGGAGAGGAGCTTTCTGCGACGGCGCTCAGAGAGGTGAAAGAGGAGACGGGCGTGGACGCGTCGATTGTAAAATATGTGGGAAAGAGCCAGTATTCTTTTTCTACACCCCAGGATATGGTCGAAAAGGACGTGCATTGGTACCTGATGCGGGCTTCCAGCTATTACAGTAAGCCACAGCGTGAGGAGTATTTTGTTGATTCCGGCTATTACAAGTTCCATGAAGCATACCATCTGCTGAAGTTTTCAAATGAAAAACAGATACTGGAGAAGGCGTATAATGAGTATCTGGAGATGAAACGAGAAAATTCGTGGGAAAAGGAGCTTTTATGAGAGAAAAGTTACAGAATCTGATTGATCGGCTGGCCGCATACGGCGCAGCTGCTGTTGTGATGGACTGGGACATTTCCACAGGAAGTGCGCCAGAGGAGGCTGGCGAGTATACCGCCAAGCTTCTTGGCATACTTGCGGGAGAGTCGTTTACACTGTCAACCTGTGAGGATACCGTAACTTTGTTGAAAGAATGTAAGGCAAATCCTTCGGAGGATGAGGTCGAGAGAGCGATAGTGGATCGCCTTTGGGAGGAATACGAGCAGATTCATTCGATTCCACGGAAGGAATATCAGGAGTATCATGAGTTGACCAGTAAGGGCATGAGAGTCTGGGAGAAGGCCAAGGAGGCGAAGGATTTTTCACGGTTCGCTCCTGTGCTTGAGCAGCTGATCAATAAGACGAAAAAGATCAAAGGCTATCAGCCTCGCAAAGAAGGGCACAGTCTCTACGACATGATGCTTGATGGATATGAAAAAGGATTTACGACCGCTGAGCTGGATTGCTTTTTTGACGGACTGAAAAAAGAGCTGCTTCCTCTGGTGAGGGCCATCAGTGAAAAGCAGGACGCAGTGCGGACGGACTTCCTGAGCCGTTCCTGCGATGTGGAGAAGCAAAAGGCGTTTAACCGGCTGCTTTCCGAATACCTCGGATTTAATTTAAACAGAGGAGTGATTGCGGAGAGTGAGCATCCCTTTACCACCGCCCTCCATAATCATGATGTGCGCATCACCAGTCACTATTATGAGGATATGGTTATCAGCGGTATTTTTTCGACGATCCATGAGACTGGACATGCCCTCTTTGAACAGAATAATTCAGACCGGATCACGATGACTCCCCTGGCCGGCGGTTCCTGCGCAGTTCACGAGTCTCAGTCCAGAATGTTTGAAAATATGATCGGACGCAGCGAGGCGTTCTGGGAACCTTTGTATCCGAAGTTTAAGGAGATGTTCCCGGAGCAGTTTGACGATATCTCTCTTGATGTGTTTGTTCGGGGCATCAACGCGGCGGCCCCTTCACTGATCCGTACAGAGTCTGACGAGCTCACCTACTGCTTCCATATTATGATCCGCTATGAGCTGGAAAAACTTATGTTTGACGGAGAGGTATCCGTGGAGGAACTTCCGAAGCTGTGGAACCGGAAATACAAAGAGTATCTCGGTGTGGAGCCGGCTGATGACGCGGAAGGTATCCTTCAGGACGTTCACTGGTCAGGTGGCATGTTCGGATATTTCCCGTCCTATGCGCTGGGAAATGCCATTGCGGCACAGATATATCATACGATGGAGAAGACGGTAGATATTGAGGGTTCGTTGAAGGCGGGGGATCTTAAGCCCATCCGTGAATTTCTACGTGAGCATATCCATCAGTACGGCACCATGAGGGAGACGAAAAAGCTTCTTCTGGATGCTACCGGTGAGGAGTTCAATCCGGATTACTATATCAGCTATCTGAAAGATAAATACGCTGAGCTGTATCAACTTTAACAATGCGAATATTAATCTTTTCGCGGTTTTGGTTGCAGAAAAGTACGATTCGTGGTATAAACTGTATGACGATACCTTTAGGAGGAATTTTATGGAATTAAAAAACCTGAAAAACGGACATCTTCCGGTCGCACCGCTTAAGCTCTGTGCGATGCCTGGATTTGAGTCTTTCACTGAGAAAGTAAATGATCATATTCTGAGAATTCGCGCAAACGAGTTGCAGCGTCTGGGAGAGCAGTATGACAGCTCGATGATGAGCGGATATCATGAGACCTCATTCCTTACTTCCTGCAGCTGTCCTCGATTTGGAACCGGTGAGGCTAAGGGTATGATTCATGATTCTGTTCGTGGAACCGATTTGTTTATTCTGACTGATGTGACAAATTATAGTCTCTCCTATACTGTCTGCGGACAGATTAATCATATGTCACCGGATGATCATTACCAGAATCTGAAGCGGATCATTGCGACAGCGATTTCCGGAGCGCGCCGTGTCAATGTTGTGATGCCTTTCCTGTACGAAAGCCGTCAGCATAAACGTGCAAAGAGAGAGTCTCTGGACTGCGCGCTTGCACTGGAGGAGCTTTCCTCCATGGGGGTAACCAACATTATTACGTTTGATGCCCACGACCCCAGAGTGCAGAATTCCATTCCACTTCACGGTATGGATAACTTTATGCCCACATACCAGTTCATTCAGGCGCTTTTCCAGCGTGATCATGATCTGAAGATTGATAAGGCCTCCATGATGATTATCAGCCCCGACGAGGGAGCGATCGATCGTGCGGCATATGTGGCAAACAATCTGGGTGTAGATATGGGTATGTTCTACAAGCGCCGTGATTACTCTACCGTGATCAATGGAAAGAACCCTATCGTTGCCCATGAGTTCCTCGGTGCGGATGTTACCGGTAAGACCGTGATTATTGTTGACGATATGATCTCCTCCGGAGAGAGTATGCTTGACACTGCGCGCGAATTAAAAGATCGCGGTGCGGATAAGGTTATCATTCTCTGTACGTTTGGTCTGTTTACGGACGGATATCAGAAATTTGATGAGTTCCATAACCGTGGGTACTTTGACTATGTGGTGACGACGAACCTGATTTATTGTCCTCAGGAGCTTTTGGACAAGCCTTGGTATGTGGAGGCGGATATGACCAGATTTACTGCCCGTATTATTGATACCTTAAACCATGATCAGACGATGGCTGACCTGATGGCTCCGACCAGCAGGATCCAGAAACTGGTTGCGCAGTATAATGAGGCCAGAAAAAATGAGTTCACCCAGTTTAAGTTGGATTTGGAGTAAATCAGCAGTTTATTGATAATATCATGCCGATGAAATGGCAGAACGGAGCGCATTTATGGAAAAGAAGAATGTATTTATCATGACTCACCCATTGATTCAGCACAAAATTTCGATGCTTCGCGATCAGAAAACCGGAACGAATGAGTTCCGTAAGCTGATCGAAGAGATCGCAATTCTCATGGGCTATGAGGCCCTTGCGGATTTGCCGCTTCACGAAGTGGAGGTAACTACCCCCATTGAAACCTGTATGACTCCGATGCTTGCAGGAAAGAAGCTGGCTATCGTTCCGATCCTCCGTGCCGGTCTTGGCATGGTAAACGGTCTCCTTGCACTGGTACCTTCTGCAAAGGTGGGCCATATCGGCCTGTATCGTGATCATGAAACCCATGAGCCTCACGAGTATTATTGCAAATTGCCCAGCCCTATTGATCAGAGAACCATCTGCGTGCTGGATCCGATGCTGGCTACCGGCGGTTCCGCAGTGGCTGCAGTTGATTTCATCAAGCAGCACGGCGGAAAGAATATTAAGTTTATGTGTATCATTGCTGCGCCCGAAGGTCTGAAGCGCCTTCAGGAGGCTCATCCCGATATCCAGATTTATATCGGACATATGGACCGTCAGCTCAATGAAAACGCTTACATCTGCCCCGGACTTGGAGATGCAGGAGACAGAATTTTCGGTACAAAATAAATACTCCGGATCGACACCTGTATATCAGGCGTTTTATTAACCACTGAAGAAAAGCATATGCTCATCGGATCACCGGCGGGTATATGCTTTTTCAAAGAGTTTACGAAAAAGTCACAGATTGGACAGAAATGGGCTGTTTACAAAATGCTGGAAACTTGTTATTATAGAGGCGTCGTAATCCTCATGGAGTGGAGTCGAGGCTGTAACATAAAGATTGGTGTCGAAAAACGACTGAGAAGTTGCGGACAATAGGGTGGATAATGAAGAAAAAAGGACATTTGATAAAAGAAATTGCTGTCGGTTCTATCGCTGAGGAGCTGGAGTTGGAGCCCGGAGATCGTCTGGTGTCGATCAACGGAGAGGCAGTAGAAGATATATTTGATTATCAGTATCTGGTCGAAGATGAGTACCTGGATCTGGTGGTTGAAAAAGCGAACGGCGAGGAATGGGAGCTGGAGATCGAAAAGGATGAGGATGAGGATCTGGGCCTTATCTTTGAAAACGGTCTGATGGATGAGTACCGTTCCTGCACAAATAATTGTGTATTCTGCTTTATTGATCAGATGCCGCCGGGGATGAGAGATACTCTCTATTTTAAGGATGATGATTCAAGACTTTCCTTTTTGCAGGGAAATTATATCACTCTGACAAATATGAAACAGAAGGATATCGACCGAATCATTCGGTTTAACTGGTCTCCGATCAATATTTCGGTGCAGACGATGAATCCCGAACTTCGCTGCAGGATGCTGAACAATCGGTTCGCAGGAAAAGTTCTTGCTTATCTGGATCAGCTTTATGAGGCAGGGATCACCATGAACGGTCAGATCGTTCTCTGTCCGGGATTGAATGACGGAGCTGAGCTGGAGCTTACTATTCGAGAGCTTTCCAAATATCTGCCCTATATGCAGAGCGTGTCTGTGGTTCCGGTGGGTCTGACCAGATACCGCGACGGACTTTACCCCTTAAAGCCCTTTGAAAAAGAAGATGCAGTGTCCGTGCTTGAAATCATTCGCAGATGGCAGGAAAAACTGTATTTGGAATTTGGAAACCATTTTGTCCATGCCAGTGATGAGATTTATCTGATGGCCGGGGAGCCGCTTCCTGATGAAGATGAGTATGACGGTTATCCTCAGCTGGAAAACGGTGTCGGTATGCTCCGCCTGTTGATGGAAGAGACAGAGAGCGCGATCTGCTGTAAGGTGGATGAGATGCGTGCGGATGCAGGGGAGGATATGACTGGCGAGCTGTGGGCTGATGGGGACCCGGACGGCGATGAGGTGCCGGAGATATATTCCACGCAGAATGTGTCCATCGCCACCGGATTATTAGCTGCGCCGACGATGAATGGGTTGCTGGATGAGATAAAAGAGGCATTCCCCTGGATTTCAGGGAAGGTTTACCCGATTGAGAACCGATATTTCGGTGAGATGATCACGGTTTCCGGCCTGCTGACCGGACAGGACCTTCTGGCGCAGTTGAAGGATAAGCCGCTTGGAGATCGGCTGTTATTGCCGGAAAATATGCTGCGCAGCGGCGAGCGGGTATTTTTGGATGATATGACCGTCGATGAGTTGGAAAGCGCGCTTCAGGTTCCGATCGTGATGGTAAAGCCCAGCGGAAAGGCCTTGGTCAACGCGGTACTTGGTCTGGGCGAGGAAGATGAGGATGATATGTTCAGGCCTTACGAGCTTGAAGATGATGAATTGTAGGATAGAGAAACGGAGAATTAACTATGAGTAAGCCTATTGTAGCGATCGTAGGACGCCCTAATGTGGGGAAATCCACCCTGTTCAATGTGCTGGCAGGTGAGCGGATCTCGATTGTAAAGGACACCCCCGGTGTGACCAGAGATCGCATTTATGCGGACTGCACCTGGTTGAACCACAATTATACCCTGATTGATACCGGCGGTATTGAGCCGGAGAGCAAGGATATCATTCTTTCGCAGATGAGGGAGCAGGCGGAGATTGCGATCCATACCGCAGATGTGATCATTTTTATCACCGATGTGCGCCAGGGTCTGGTGGATTCTGATTCCAAGGTGGCAGACATGCTGCGCAAGTCTCACAAGCCGGTTGTACTGGCGGTGAATAAGGTGGACAGCTTTGAAAAATTCATGCCTGACGTATATGAGTTTTATAATTTAGGCATCGGCGATCCTGTCCCGGTCAGTGCAGCTTCTCAGCTGGGTATCGGTGATCTTCTGGATGAAGTGGCAAAATATTTCCCTGAGCAGAGCGCACAGGAGGAGGAAGACGAGAGACCGAAGATCGCGATCATCGGTAAGCCAAATGTTGGTAAGTCCTCTATGGTAAATAAGCTGCTGGGTGAGAACCGCATGATTGTTTCCGACATTGCCGGAACCACCCGTGATGCAGTGGATGCGGTGGTTCGCTATAATCATAAGGAGTATGTGTTTATCGACACGGCTGGTCTTCGCCGCAAAAACAAGATTAAAGAGGAACTGGAGCGTTTCAGTATTATCCGTGCGGTTACTGCGGTGGAGCGCGCCGACATTGTCATTCTGGTGATCGATGGCACGGAGGGCGTGACTGAGCAGGATGCAAAGATCGCCGGTATTGCACACGAGCGCGGCAAGGGTGTGATCATTGCTGTCAATAAGTGGGATGCGGTGGAAAATAAGGATACAAATACCACAAACAAATATACAAAGAAGATTCGCGAGATTCTGTCCTTCATGCCTTACGCCGATGTGCTTTTTGTGTCGGCCATGACCGGACAGCGCCTTCCCAAGCTGTTCGAGCACATTGATGTGATTATTGAGAACCAGAATCTCCGTGTTTCCACCGGTGTACTCAATGAGATTCTGACCGAGGCCGTGGCGATGCAGCAGCCGCCCACTGACCGAGGTCGTCGCTTGAAGATTTTCTACATGACGCAGGTTGCGGTAAAGCCACCCACATTTGTTCTGTTTGTCAATGATAAAGAACTGATGCATTATTCCTACACGCGTTACATCGAGAACCGTGTCCGAGATGCGTTTGGTTTCAAGGGAACTCCGTTGAAATTTATTGTCCGCGAGCGGAAGGAGAAAGAGTAAATGATACAGAGACTTGTCTGTCTGGCGGTGGGTTATCTGTTTGGCTTATTTCAGACCGGTTATTTTGTTGGTTTGATCAAACATCGCGATATCCGAAACTATGGGAGCGGTAATTCCGGCACCACAAACGCCATGCGTGTTCTGGGAAAGAAGGCGGGTGTGATGGTGTTTATCGGCGATTTTCTGAAATGTGTGGTTGCTTGTGCACTGGTAAAATGGGCAGCCTCCAGACTGGGGTATGTTGATGAGCGGATGGTGTTTTTACTGTACGCAGGACTCGGTGTCATTCTGGGACATAATTTTCCCTTTTACCTGAATTTTAAGGGTGGAAAAGGCATAGCGGCCAGTTGGGGACTGTCTCTGATGGTAGACTGGAGACTTGGATTAGTCAGTATAGTGATCTTTATTTTGATCGTTGTCCTGACCAAATATGTGTCCCTCGCATCCATGCTTGCAACGGCAGCCTTTGCGGTCATGTGGTTTGTGCTGATTGCAGTTGATGCGTTGGAGGTGCCTTATGGAATGATTGAGTCCGGTATTTTGCTTGTGATTGTAGTCACACTTGCAATTGTCCGACATAAAGGAAATATTCAGCGCTTGATCGCCGGAACCGAGAATAAAATCGGTCAGAAGGTAAAGATGCCGGACGAGGAGAAAAACAGCAAAAAGAATTGACCTCGACGGTGAAAAGGAGAAAAGTCATGAGAGACTGGAATGGAAAGCCTTACCATTCTCTGGATTATGCCCTGAGAGAAGCCTTCGGGGAAAAAGTGTACAAAGCCGCCTTAAATGGCGGCTTTACCTGTCCTAACCGGGATGGAAAGCTGGGGAACCGAGGCTGTATATTCTGCAGTGCAGGCGGTTCGGGTGATTTTGCCGCACCGGCGGAGTTGTCAATTACTGAGCAGTTGGATACTGCCATAGAGGGGATTAGTCGGAAGACGACGGCGAACAAATTTATTGCTTATTTTCAGGCGTTTACTAATACGTACGGTCCGATTGAGAAAATGGGGCGGCTTTTTACAGAGGCGGTTAATCATCCAAAGACCGCGATCCTTTCGGTTGCTACTCGTCCGGATTGTTTGCCGGAGGAAGTTCTTGATCTGCTTTCTGAATTGAATCAAATCAAGCCGGTGTGGGTGGAACTTGGACTTCAGACCATTCATGAAGACACTGCAAAATGGATGCGGCGAGGATATGAGCTTTCCACGTTCGAGGAAGCAGTAAAAAAGTTGCGCAAACGTGGGATCACAGTGATTGTCCATGTAATTCTGGGATTGAAAAATGAATCGAAAGAGATGATGCTGGAAACGGTTCGGTATCTGGCCAGAATGGATATTCAGGGGATAAAGCTGCAGCTTTTGCATGTGATCGAGGGGACTGATCTGGCCGAAGAATATAAGCAGGGAGAGATCAATACGTTCACGCAGGATGAATATGTTGACTTGGTGATAGATTGTTTGGAGACTCTTTCACCGGAAATCGTAATCCATCGACTGACAGGTGACGGCCCCAGCAGGGAGCTTGTCGCACCGCTGTGGAGTACCCGGAAGCGTGAGGTCCTTAATCAATTGCATCGCGAGATGAAACTGCGTCAAAGCTATCAGGGTAAATGCTTCGGGTTCCAAGGTAAACAATCAGGTTGATTTTTGACTGCTTTTGTGATATTCTTTTGGTAAGGAGGTTACTGGAAACTGTACAAAGGACAAACGATGTTGATTAACTGGATAAATTACTTAAGATAGATAGCATTACTTGGAGAGAGTGCCAAAATAAATGTTAAAGGGGTGGCACATGCTTGAACAAAAAGATTTAGAAATGATTCGTCAGATTATGAAAGAAGAGATTGGCGAGTCAGAAAAGCGAATGATACATAGGATAGCTGAATCAGAAGAACGGATGAGCGAAAAGATCGCCGAGTCGATCGCAGAATCAGAAAAGCGGATGAGCGAACAGATCGTTGAGTCAGAAGAACGTATGACTGGAAAGATCGCAGAGTCAGAAGAACGTATGACTGGAAAGATCGCAGAGTCAGAAGAACGTATGACTGGAAAGATCGCAGAGTCAGAAGAACGTATGAGCGAAAAGATCGCCGAATCAGAAAAGCGGATGAGCGAAAAGATCGCCGAATCAGAAAAGCGGATGAGCGAACAGATCGTTGAGTCAGAAGAACGTATGACTGGAAAGATCGCCGAGTCAGAAGAACGTATGACTGGAAAGATCACTGATTCAGAAAAGCAGATGCAAATGTATATACATAAGGAACTTCATGGTTCGGAAAATCTTGTACTGTCCGAGGTGGATCGTGTTCACGTCAATTTAGGCAATCGTATGGACAAACTTGAAGCGCAGATGGATGATCTTGTCCGATATTATCGCATCGACAGACTGGAACATGCCAGTGTCGAAACCGTGTTGGGCATGGTAAATGATCTGACCAAAAGGGTAGAAGTATTAGAGGCGAAAACTGCATAAAAGGAAAAGACAATCTCCCTGAAATCAATCGGGGAGATTGTCTTTTTGGTGGCTAAGCTATTCTGATGCTGCTTAGATTATCGGGTCTTGCCAGCCATCTGCTGCTCCTGAGCCTCGATCATCTTCTTCACCATATAACCGCCTACGGAACCGTTCTGGTAAGAAGTCAGGTTTCCGTTGTAGCCGTTGGTCAGAGGAACACCGAGTTCATCTGCAACCTCCATCTTGAACTTGTTCATTGCCTCCTTTGCCTCGGGGACGTTGACTTTGTTAGAAGTAGAAGCCATTTTCAGATACCTCCTTTTTTAGTGTTAACCGGTCAATTACGATTTTCTTTCACGTTTCGTCTGTTGACCATCTCGGTTACACCCTTATTATGTGCAGGTGAAGTTGAAATACACTGGCAAGTTTTTGGTCAGATTACAAAAAATGTAAAATCCTTTTTGGATTTTATTCATCTTTCGGTTGACTGAACGGGCAATATAACGTAAAATCTATATAATATAGATATGTTTTGAAATGATGAGATTATCTATACGCGAATAATTATCGGAATAGAGGATATTTCATGAGAGTGATCGCTGGAGCTGCCAGACGTATTTTGTTAAAAACAGTTGAAGGGATGGATACCAGGCCAACTACTGACCGTATAAAAGAAACCTTATTTAATATTCTGCAACCGGATCTTCCGGGAGCCAGAGTGCTTGATTTGTTCTCAGGCAGTGGTGCCCTCGGCATTGAGGCACTGAGTCGTGGTTCCAGCTATTGTGTGTTTGTGGAGAAAGCGCCTGAGGCAGTTAGGTGCATTCAGGCTAATTTGAGTGCGACTCATTTGGAGGAGAAGTCCAGAGTGATGAGTACAGATGTGCAGAGTGCGCTGTCAAGACTGGATGGTGCAGAGAAGCCGTTTGATCTGGTTCTGATGGATCCGCCTTACCACAAAGGGCTGGAGCTGGAAGCGCTTGCCAGACTGGCTGACTCTTCCCTGATTGATGAGTACACGATCATTGTGGTGGAGACGGCACTTGATACGGAACTGGATGAGGTCTCCGATCTGGGCTACCATGTTTATCGCGTAAAGGACTACAAGACAAATCGCCACTTTTTCCTTCAGAGGAAATGAGTCTGGTGATATGGAGGAGAAAATATGCATACAGCCATATATCCGGGAAGTTTTGACCCGGTAACCAGAGGACATTTGGATATCATTGCACGTGCGGCCAGAGCAACTGACAAATTAATTGTCGCTGTTTTGAATAATGGAGCCAAAAATTCATTGTTTTCTGTGGAAGAACGTGTTAAGATGTTAAAAGAGGAGTTGGAGGAAATTCCTAATATAGAAGTACGCTCGTTTAACGGATTGTTGGTAGAGTTCGCAAAGCAGTGCGACGCACATATTGTTGTCCGTGGACTTCGGGCGATCACCGATTTTGAATATGAGCTGCAGATGGCTCAGACAAATCGAATTCTCGATCACAGTATAGATACGTTCTTTTTGACTGCTGATCTGGAGTATGCTTATCTCAGCTCCAGCACAGTCAAGGAGGTAGCACGGTTCGGCGGAGATATTTCCGCATTTGTTACTCCGGCCGTTGCCGAGCGTGTGATGGAAAAATATACAGGTGTTTCGAAATAAACAGAACAAGGAGAGGAAAACATGAGCAGTAATAAGCGCAGCGAATTGATGAAGAGCCGCATTGAGCAGCTGATCGAGGAGATCGAGTCCTATATTGACAGCTGTAAGGTACAGCCGTTGAGCGGCGGCCGCAAAATTTTAGTAGATAAGGATGAGATTGACGAGCTCCTGGTAGAGCTTCGGATGCGTACACCCGACGAGATCAAGAAATATCAGAAAATTATCGCTAACAAAGAAGCGATTCTTGCTGATGCCAAAAAGCAGGCTGAGACCATGGTCACCGAGGCTCGCGAACAGGCAGAGGCGATGTTGGCTGATGCCGGAAAACAGAAGGCAGAGCTGATCGACCAGCATGAGATCATGCAGAGAGCTTACACGCAGGCAAATGAAATCGTAAATGAGGCCAGTGCACAGGCACAGCTGCTTCTTGATTCTGCAGTGGAGGATGCGGACAGTATCCGCATGGGAGCAATTTCTTATACCGATGATATGCTTCAGAGTCTTCAGACGATTATCAGCCATACGATGGAGACTGCAAACAAGACCTTCTCCTCTTTCATTGAGTCTATGCAGTCCAGCTATGATGTAGTTACTTCCAATCGTAATGAGCTGTCCGGAAGCACTGACGGAGATTATGAGGATCTCATGGATTATGAAGATGAGGACGAGACAGAGGAAGAGGATGATTGATTTTGTCATCCGCTGTCTCCGGGATCACGAGACGAAAGCCGCTGTGTATCACGATAAATTCAGGCTGATCTGAATTTTGGATAGCAGCGGCTGATATTTTGTCTGAGATGGGTCAGACTGATTCCAGAAGCATTAGAAGTATCAGGGCCAGAGCTGTCTGGATGAATTTCCAGAGTAAGTACCGTATCTGTTCATTGGAGGAAAGGCTCCCGAGTGTAAAGGATTGAGCGGTAATCGATAATCCACCAAAGGAGATAAATCCCAGGACGAAATACGGTGTCAGTGGATGATCTGGAATGATCGTGGAAATCCCTGATGTCATTTCGGTTATTCCGGTGAAGATCAGTCTCATTAGCGGATATTGGGGGATAAGCTCGCCCAGAAGGGCTGCAAGCAGAGAAAAAAACATCATGTATCCGCAAATTTTCGTCAGAGTAGTCATTGAAGACATCAGTATATCCTCGAACAGGATGAAGGCAGAGGCTGTCTGCACAGGTGCCTCTGGTTTCTGTTCGTGTTGAGCGTTCACTGTTCGCTTATCAAACAGTGAAAAGATAAGCGCAAGAAGTGCAGTACATAGGATGCCTCCATAAAATGCAGTCAAAAACAGAGCTGGACGGCTGCGGGAAATGCATTGCGGCATCGCGTAACCGATGACAAACATGGGTCCGGGCTGATTGACGAAGGCATACAGTATGTTTGCTTGGCGTGTGCTTATTTGTCTGGTTTGTTTTAAATCGCTGACAGTACGGATCCCCATGGGATAGCCACAGAGCAAACCGCAGAGAACGGCAAAAAAGGCTGTCAGTGGCAGACGTTTCAGCAATGGGACTCTGCTCAACCTTTCGGTAAGCTGTTTCAGCACCCCGGTACGGATCAGTAGTCCGGTAAGAACCATAAAGGGAAACAGCGATGGCAGAACCGAATTAAACCAGGTGAGCAAACCGGAGGCAGCACCGGCCACGCAGATAGCCGGATGAGTAAGGATAGCTGCCATTAATATGAAGATGACGAAAAGGATAAGATAATTCGTTAACATAGTCTATTATATTGTTCAGGAGGGAATGAATATGCGTGTTTTGGAAGGATTAAAGCCCGAGAGAGTGTTTTACTATTTTGAAGAGCTCACCAGGATTCCTCATGGTTCTGGAAACACCGATGCCATCAGTGAGTACTGTGTGAAGGTGGCCGAGCGCCTTGGGTTAGAGCACTGGAAGGATGAGTTTAACAATGTGACCATCATTAAGCCTGCGTCTGTGGGCTATGAGGCTGCTCCCGCAGTGATCATCCAGGGACATCTGGATATGGTAAATGAGAAAACTGCGGAGTCTAGTCATAATTTTGAGACCGATCCGCTTAAGCTTCGCATTGTGGACGACTGGATATGGGCGACCGACACCACCCTCGGCGGTGACGATGGTATTGCGATCGCCTATGCGCTGGCGATTCTGGAGGACACCTCTCTTCAGCATCCGAAGCTGGAGTGCCTGTTTACCACCGAGGAGGAGGTTGGCATGGAGGGCGCTGTGGGGTATGACGCGTCCAGGCTGACCGGAAAATATCTGCTGAACATGGATTCCGAGGAGGAGGGTATCTTTCTGACCAGCTGTGCCGGCGGCATCCGCTATCACCTGCATCTGCCGATCCGCCGCATTGAGTCTGAGGGTAATGTGGTTACGCTGACTCTTTCTGGTCTGATGGGCGGACATTCCGGTGTGGAGATTGACAAGGGACGAGGAAATGCGGATATGCTGCTGGGTTATGTGCTGAACCGTCTGGCAGAGAAGTTTGTGTTCGGTCTGATTTCCGTGAATGGTGGTTTCAAGGATAATGCGATCCCCAGAGAGGCGTCTGCGGAGTTGATGATCGATGCCGGGCAGTGTGAGGCATTAAAGTCTGCGGTCAGAGGGCTGGAAACTGCTCTGCAGGCTGATTTTGCCGGTATTGAGGAAGGACTTACCCTGACCGTTTCCGAGCCGGAGGAGAGGACCGTGGCATTTATGCACCCGGAGGATCAGCAGAAGGTGCTGTTTATCCTGATGCAGGCTCCCAACGGTGTTCAGGCCATGAGCATGAATATTCCCGGTCTGGTGGAGACTTCCCTGAATCTGGGTATTCTTTCGACCACGGAGACCGAGGTAAATCTGGCTTTTGCAATCCGCAGCAGTGTGGAGAACCGTCGTGATGCCCTCGGCGCTAAGCTGGCAAATCTGATCACTTACCTCGGCGGAACCTACGACACTGCCGGCGCTTATCCCGCGTGGGAATACCGCCGCGACTCCGCGCTTCGCGAGCTGATGCTTCAGACTTACCGCGACGTATATGGAAAGGAGCCCGAGATTCAGGCGATTCACGCCGGACTGGAGTGCGGTCTGTTTGGAAAGAAGATTCCCGGTCTGGATATGATTTCTTTTGGACCGGATATGAGGGACATTCACACCCCTCAGGAGCGCCTGTGTATCTCCTCTGTCCAGAGAGTTTGGGAATATGTGGTGGAAGTGCTGCGTAGAATGAAATAAAAACAGGAGTCTGCCCGGTGGGACGAAAACAGCTGTTTGGCAGACAAATGATAATGATTATTCTGATTTTGGTTGAAATTTTGCTGATCTGGCTGCTGATTCACCGGGAAAAACCGGTGACGGCGGTGGATTGGCTGGGGGCATACGCGACGGAGACCGATGAATTTCGGGCGATGGACTTCGGTGCGGGCGTGCTGGAGGAAGTGCACCGGCTGGCCAAAGAGTGGGATGAGGATGTGTACTCGATTTTGGCAGCGCAGATGATCTATGAAGCGAGTTCTGCGGAAAAGAGTGACAAAGAAAGACTATTGAGCTACCGGGACTACAAAAAGCTGACCGAACAGCTGCGGGAAGAGAAGCCGGTGGAATGGACAAAGTTGGTCAATGGTTTTCGAACGATTCTGGCAGATATCAGGTATTTTCCGGTGGCTGCTGATATGGAAAACGGACTGTCAGGACTTGGCTATGAAAATGGCTGGGGTGATGCCAGGACCTACGGCGGCGACCGACGACATGAAGGCACTGACATTATGGATAATGCCAACGTCCGCGGCAGCTATCCCATTGTCAGCATCAGCGACGGAGTGATTGAGCATATCGGCTGGCTGGAGCAGGGTGGTTACCGGATCGGGATCAGAAGTCCCCATGGGGCTTATTTTTACTATGCCCATCTGTCCCACTATGCGGAGGATTTTGTGGTCGGTCAACCGATTGCGGCCGGTCAGATCATCGGCTTTATGGGGGATACCGGCTACAGCGCAGTGGAGGGAACTGTCGGCAATTTCCCTGTTCATTTGCATATGGGCATCTATCTGGAGACGGACCACTACGATGAATTGAGTGTAAACCCCTATTACATTCTAAAATATTTGGAAAATTGTACGGTGTCCTATGCAAAAGAGACACATTTGTGGTATAGTTTTAGTGAAAGGAGCAGAGACAGAAGATGGAGATACAATTATGGCGGGAATTACTGGTACCCTATGAGCTTGCTGTTCAGGAACTGATCGTCAAGTTTGAGCATATGATCAAGCAGTATCAGCAGGCAGGCCTTTATTCGCCCATTGAGCAGGTCCACGGGCGGGTAAAAAAGATATCCAGTATTCTGGCGAAAGCCAAGCGCAAAGGGATATCCAACGATGAGATTAAAGAAAAGATTGATGATATTGCCGGCATCCGTCTGATCTGTCAGTTTGTGGACGATATCGACCAGGTGGTTGAGATCATTCGAAATCGCTCCGATATGACGGTTTTAAACGAGATCGATTATATCCATCAGCCCAAGGCCAGTGGTTATTCCAGCTACCACATCAATATTTCCTATGAGGTAATGACCATATACGGAAATATTCGCATTCCGGTGGAGATTCAGATCAGAACACTGGCGATGAATTTCTGGGCGACCATTGAGCACTCCCTCAAGTACAAATATCAGGGAAATATGCCCCTGGAGATTTCACAGAGACTGATGGCTTCGGCAAACGCGGTGCGGGCGCTGGACGGTGAGATGTCTTCGATCCGGGATGATGTAGTGGATGCACAGCAGCTGTTCAGAGAAAAGGCGGTCATGGTTGCTGATATTCTGAACAATCTGGATAATCTTCACAAGCAGTATGCCTCATCGGAGGATGCGATCAAAAATATTCAGGAAGAGTTTCAGCGGATATATGACCATGGAACACTGGATGAGCTGCAGGAGTTCAGCCAACGTTTGGATCGCCTGGCAGCCAACCGGAATACACAGTCTTTGACATCGGTGTAAACCGGACATGGTGGTGCGGTGAAAAAAGCGCGCTGATACTGTTTACCCATGAGCGACGATCGTCATATAAAAGATCTTGTAATAAATCAATATCACCTACATGAAGCGTAATTCTGGATAATTATCCATGATAAGCGCCGGAGAATGACAATATGGCAGCAAAAATCGAATTACCCTTAATTTATAAAAATCGGATGGAAAATATGCTGGGAGATGACTTCCCGGCATATTTGGCGTGCCTTGACCGGGAGCCAAATCACGGTATCCGTGTAAACACCGGAAAATTGTCGGTGGAAGAATTTGAGCAGATCACGCCGGTTCCCTTGAAAAAGCCTGTCCCCTGGTGTGATCGCGGCTGGTATTACAATAAAGAGGACAAGCCGGCAAAGCACCCCTACTATTTTGCCGGACTTTACTATCTGCAGGAGCCCAGTGCCATGACACCGGCGGCCATATTGCCCATTGAGCCCGGAGACAAGGTGCTTGACCTCTGTGCGGCGCCGGGAGGAAAGAGCACCCAGGCTGGCAGCCGTCTGGCCGGAGAGGGACTTCTGGTGTCCAACGATGTGAGCAATTCCAGAGCGAAAGCGCTCCTCAAAAATATTGAGCTGTTCGGTATCGGCAATGTGCTGCTGACCAACGAGTACTCCCAGAAACTGGCGACCAGATTTCCGGGATTCTTTGATAAAATTCTGATCGATGCCCCCTGTTCCGGTGAGGGTATGTTCCGCCGCGACGGCGCGGTGATGAAGGCCTGGGAGCGAAACGGCCCTGAGTTTTTCTACGCGATCCAGAAGGACATTGTTCGGGATGCGGTGACCATGTTAAAGCCCGGCGGATATATTCTGTACTCCACCTGTACCTTCTCGGTTCTGGAGGACGAGTGCGTGATCTCCGGCCTGCTCCACGAGTTCCCACAGCTGGAGGTGGTGAAAGTGCCGGACAGTGAGTCCTGGGGCTTTGTGCCGGGATTTACCGAGCACGAGGACATTCCTTATCCGGACCCGTCGCTGAAAAACTGTATGCGGCTTTATCCCCACAAAATTGATGGGGAGGGCCATTTTGTGGCGCTGATCCACTGGAAGGATGATTCTGACGGATACTGCGATCGTAGTGTATTCGATGATAACAATCGCTCTGACTGTGATGAAACTGTTTTTGTACACGAGAAGAAGGATAACAAGTCTGTATGCGGGAAGAAGACCCGGAAAAAGAGTTTTGGTGAGGAAGCAGCTGTGGAGCGGGAAAACCTCCGTTTCTTAGACAAAAACCCTGATTTTGCAGACTTTTGCAAATTGATCACCTCAGATTTCCTGCAGAAAGGTCAGTTGGCCTGCCAGGAGACACGCATTTATCTGCGCCCGCTGGGGCTTCCTTCACTTTCCGGACTACGGTATCTGCGGAACGGTCTGCTCATGGGTGAGTTAAAGAAAAACCGCTTTGAGCCCTCACAAGCTCTGGCGATGTATCTGAAAACGGAGGAGTTTGCGAACACCGCTTCCTTTGCTGCCGATGATGTGCGCGTGGTCAAGTACCTCAAAGGAGAGACCATCGACTGTCAGGGTGCTGAGGTCCGCGGCGGAGATGGCTGGTGTCTGGTCTGCGTGGACGGATATCCTCTGGGATTTGCGAAACGCAGCCGTACGACCCTCAAAAACAAGTATTTTGCCCCCTGGAGATGGCTATGATTTTAAATATAAATGACTTGGATGCCGTGATCTTTGATCTGGACGGCACCTTATATGATTCCATGTGGATGTGGGAGCAGATCGATATTGAGTTTCTGGGAAGCTTTGGACTCGCCATGCCTGATGATTTGCAGGAATGTATTGAGGGGATGAGTTTTTCGGAAACTGCGGTGTATTTTAAGCAGCGGTTTGATATACCGTGGACGTTGGATAAGATCAAATGCAAGTGGAATGAGATGGCGATGGACAAGTACGGCCACGAAGTTTCGCTGAAAAAGGGTGCCGGAGAGTTTGTGCGGAAACTAAAGGACAGAGGCGTCCCGATGGCCATCGCCTCCAGCAATTCCCGTCAGCTGATTGACGTGGTGCTGGAGAGCAGCGGGATGAAGGATTATTTTGACGCAGTGGTGATCTCCTGCGAGGTTCCCCGCGGAAAGCCTGCGCCGGATGTATATCTGCTGGCGGCAGAGCGGGTGAAGGCAGATCCTGTGCGTTGTATTGTGTTCGAGGATATCGTGCCCGGCATCATCGGCGGTAAAGCTGCCGGGATGAGGGTGTGCGCGGTGGAGGATGAATTTTCGATTCCTTACCGGGAGGAGAAGCGGAGACTGGCGGACGATTATATCTGGGATTATGATGAGGTTGAGTTGATATGGCAAATTTAATTATAGTCTGTGGACCGCAGGCTGTAGGCAAGATGACGGTCGCAGAGAGTTTGAGAGATAAACTGAAGTATAACATGATGATGAATCATGACAGTATTGAGATGTCGGATAAGATATTTGGATTCGCGACACCGGCTCAAAAAGAGTTTAATGCGATATTTAGAGAAAAAGCGTTTGAACTGGCAGTAAAACATAATGTAGATTTATTGTTCACCTATGTTTGTGCATTTGA
Source organism: Lachnospiraceae bacterium (assembly GCA_017461725.1). Classification (GTDB taxonomy): domain Bacteria; phylum Bacillota; class Clostridia; order Lachnospirales; family Lachnospiraceae; genus RGIG423. Next base: position 21,501 of record JAFTXG010000028.1, on the reverse strand, counting down.
GATTCCAGAAGAGAAAACCTATTTAACGAATTTGGCTGATCTGTTTGTTTCAAATGGAGGAAACTTCTATTTTGTCGAGCTTAGCGCTGACATTCAAACCAGGCTTGAGCGAAATGAGACGCCGCATCGACTGGAACAGAAAGCCTCCAAACGAGATATTGAATGGAGCAGAGGAAATCTGTTGAGGGATGCAGAAAGACACAGACTTAATTCGGATAGCGATGAGACTTGGTTTGAGAATCATATCAAAATCGACAATACAAATCTTAAGCCGGACGAGGTCGCAGATATCGTGATTGAAACATTTCAGCTCGTTGCAAATGAAAAGGACGAGAAGGAATATCGATTTGGCGTGTAAATCCTAGACGATGATTTATCACAAAGAATCAAATGGTTTTGAACAGAAATGAGGGAATCATTTTGAAAAATCAGTGTTTGCCTGTAACCGCCGCCGAGATGCGGCAGCGTGGCTGGGATGAAGTGGATTTTATTTACATCACAGGGGATGCCTATGTGGATCATCCCTCCTTTGGTCCTGCCATCATCAGCCGTGTGCTGGAGAAAAACGGCTATCGGATCGGCATGATCCCCCAGCCGGACTGGAAGGATGAGACCTCCATCCAGGTGTTCGGGCGGCCCCGCCTCGGTGTGCTGATCTCCGGCGGAAATATGGATTCCATGGTGAATCATTACACGGTTTCCCGAAAGCATAGAGGTACCGATGCCTACAGCCCCGGCGGTGAGATGGGCAAGCGCCCCGACTATGCGGTGGTGGTCTATGGAAATCTGGTGCGCAAAGTTTACAAAGATATTCCGGTGATCATCGGCGGAATCGAAGCCAGCCTGCGAAGACTGGCTCATTATGATTACTGGTCTGACAAGGTAAAGCATTCTGTGCTGGTGGACAGCCAGGCGGATCTGATCAGCTACGGCATGGGCGAGCATTCCATTGTGGAGATCGCCGACGGGCTGGCAGCGGGGATACCGGTCAGTGAGCTGACCTACATCCGCGGAACCGTCTATAAGACGAAAACGCCGGAGACTGCACAGATGTACAGTGTGCTGGAGAGGAGCTATCTCCCCGGTGTGAATAATAGGCAGGGCAAAAGCAGAAGGAGCGGCGAGGGTGAATCGCGCGGTGAGGTAGAAATATGCAGTGAGGATGATGGACGAGGATTGCCGGCAGACTCCGTTATAACCTTGCCGGAATATGACCGGATCACCTCGGACAAAAAGGCCTATGCCGAAAGTTTTTTGACTCAATATAAGAATACGGATCCGTTTACCGCGAAGGTTCTGGTGGAGAAGTATCACGATCATCTCTATGTGGTGCAGAACCCGCCCGCACTGCCTCTGACGACGGAGGAGATGGATGCGGTCTATGATCTGCCCTATACCAGAGAGCCTCACCCCATGTATGAGGCGCTGGGCGGCATTCCTGCCATGCAGGAGATCCGTTTCAGCCTGATCAGCAATCGCGGCTGCTTCGGCAGCTGCAGCTTCTGTGCGCTGACCTTCCAGCAGGGAAGGATCGTTCAGGTGCGCAGCCACGATTCACTGGTGCGCGAGGCGGAGACGCTGACGAAGCACCGTGATTTCAAGGGATATATTCATGACGTGGGCGGCCCCACAGCCAATTTCCGCCATCCTGCCTGCAGGAAACAGTTGAGCAAAGGTGCGTGCAGTCACCGTCAGTGCCTGTTCCCCTCGCCCTGTAAAAATATGGACGCGGACCACAGCGATTACATTGCACTGCTTAGAAAGCTTCGCGCTGTCCCCGGCGTGAAAAAGGTGTTCATCCGCAGTGGTATCCGATTCGATTATCTGCTGGCGGACAAGTCAGACGCATTTCTGCGGGAACTGTGCAAATACCATGTCAGCGGCCAGCTGAAGGTGGCGCCGGAGCACGTCTCCGATGTGGTGCTGCAGAAGATGGGCAAGCCGGAACACAGCGTGTTCAAACAGTTTTGCCAGAAGTACAATAAGGTCAATGAGCAGTTTGGATTGAAGCAATATATGGTGCCGTACCTTATGTCCTCTCATCCGGGAACGACCATGAAGGAGGCGGTCAAACTGGCGGAGTACGTCCGCGATCTGGGCTATATGCCGGAGCAGGTGCAGGATTTCTACCCCACACCGTCCACATTGTCCACCTGTATGTATTACACCGGCCTTGATCCCCGGACCATGGAGCCGGTCTATGTGCCGAAGAATCCCCATGAGAAGGCCATGCAGCGGGCACTCATCCAGTACCGCGACCCGAAGAACAGAGCTTTGATCGAGGAGGCACTTAAAATTGCCGGAAGGACCGATCTTATCGGTTACGGCAAGGAGTGTCTGATCAGACCGCTGAACGAAAATGCCGATTCCTCACGCAGTGCACACTCCCGGCATCCGGTGCATAAGCCGACTGGAAATGCGGTTGGGAAATCCCAAAAGACCGGAAAATCCGGAAGTGCGAAAAAGACCGGTGCTGTCAACAGAACGGGAAGAGAAAGTCTCCCCGCGAAGAAAAAGACGATACGAAATGTTCACAAGAAAAAGTGAAAGAGGGAATGCCAGATGAAAAAAGAAAAAGGAATGCATGGTTATCTCAATCAAAAGAAAAAGGCCAACACATTGAAAGTGATCATTAATCTGATCGCCGTGTTTGTATGTTATCTCGCGGGAAAGATGATTAATGCACCATGGAGCGGTTATCTGATGATCATGTCGGTGCTTTTGGTCCTTCCGCTGGCATTTTTTGTCACCAGTTTAATCACCCTGAGGCCCTGGTTTTCCATCAGCACTGAGCGGATGCAGGAGTTTGCTGCGGCGACCGGCGACGGAAAAATGGCGGTGACCGCCTACGATCTGGTACTGACGGTCAAGGAAAAGCAGTTGTTTGCGGGAGCGGTATTGTTTTCCCGGAACGAGGTTGTGATATACACCGAAGGAAGAAATCTGAATCTGGGACTGCGTCAAGGTGAGCTGACTGAAATGCTCCGCGGAACGGGATATTTCACTGGCGTGTATCTGACGGAAGACTGGGACAATTTTATGAGGCGAGTGAACGTCAATGTGAAGGCTGACGCAGCGCTGAAAGATAAGGATATGCTTTACCAACAGAAAGAAAAGCTGCTGGTTTATTCGGTATGAGAGAGTTGGTGCGAAGCATGAAGCAATCCGTAATGACTTACATTTATGACGGAGCGTATAATTATGAGAGAATTTATTATCGATGAAAACAGTGCAGGACAACGGCTTGACCGTTTTCTCGGAAAATACATGACCAAAGCCCCTACCTCCTTTTTCTACAAGATGATGCGCAAGAAAAACATCACATTGAACGGGAAAAAGTGTGAGGGCCCTGAGCGCCTGAATCCCGGCGATGTGGTGAAACTGTTTCTGGCGGACGAGACCATTGATCAGTTCAGAGAGGCGTCCAGGGCGGTGGCGGTGTTGAATGCGGCAAACTCCGTGTCAGCCGAAAAAAATAACGGTTCGCCGATGAACGGAATGGGCCAGAATCGTGGGATGAATATCACAAGGGCAGGAAATCCCAGACCGGATCAGGTTCGATTGAACATTGTATACGAAGACAAAGACATTTTGCTAATCAACAAGCCTGCGGGAATGCTCTCCCAGAAGGCGGCACCCAGCGACATATCACTGACCGAGTACATGATCCATTATCTGCTGATCAATGGAAAAATGACGGAGAAACAGCTGGAGACCTTCCGGCCCTCCGTCTGTAACCGTCTGGACCGAAACACCAGCGGTCTGGTGATCTGCGGTAAATCTCTTCCCGGTTCTCAGGAGATGTCCAGATTGTTGCGCGACCGGACGCTGAGAAAGCGCTACCTCTGCCTGGTTCACGGTGTGCTGAAGGGCGAACAACGGATCGAGGGATATCTCACCAAGGACGAGAAGACCAATCAGGTGACGATCTCCAAGCGACAGACAGAAGGATCTGTGCCCATCGTCACAGTGTACCGAAATCTGCTGGACAATGATCAGGTGACCCTTTTGGAGGTGGAGCTGATCACCGGAAAGTCCCACCAGATCCGCGCCCATCTGGCCAGCATCGGCCACGGGATCATCGGAGATACCAAATACGGCAATGAGACAGTGAATAAGGCCTTTCGCGACCGTTACGGGCTTCGCATACAGCTGCTTCACGCCTGGAGGATCAATTTCCCCAAGATGACGGCTGGATTTGAGCGACTGTCCTGCAAGCAGTTTACGGCGAATGTGCCGCCCATCATGAAACGTGTACTGACAGGAGAAGGATTATGGCTACCTGGAATTCAAGAGGACTGAGAGGATCAGGCCTCGAGGACATGATCAACCACACCAACGAGCGCTATCGGGAGAGCGGGCTGGCGCTGATTCAGAAGATCCCCACCCCGATCAAGCCCATCACCATAGATGCGGAAAAGCGGCACATCACGCTAGCCTACTTTGATCAGAAAAGTACGGTGGATTACATCGGCGTGATTCAGTCCATTCCGGTGTGCTTTGACGCGAAGGAGTGCGCTGTGGACACGGTGCCGCTGCACAATATTCACCCGCACCAGATTGCGTTCATGGAGGAATTTGAGCAGCAGGGAGGTCTGGCCTTCATCATTCTCGGGTTCACCAAGCGGAACGAGTATTATTATCTGCCGTTTGCGGAAATCAAGCGATTCTGGGATCGGAAGGAAGCCGGGGGAAGAAAGAGCTTCACTTACGACGAGGTGGACAAGACATACAAGATCCGCTCACAGCGGGATATCATGATCCATTATCTGGAGCAGATCAATCTGGATATCCAGTCGAGGGATTGAGGGATGAAAAAGCAAATGATGTTAATCGGTGTGCTGCTTCTTCTGATTTGGGGGATGACGGGATGCGGTGTATCGGATGAGAATGAGATCGATAATAGTGAAAAGACCGGTGTTTCATTTCCGTTTGGGGAGCCGGGCGAGCGGGCAACTGAATCCGCACCCGAACAGAAAACACAACCAGAGGAGACCTGGCTATGCATAAATCCGGGCGGAATGACTCTGGGGACACGGATCGGCACTCCCGAAGGTTACACCAGAGCAGAGGCCGATGCGGACAGCCTGACCGCTTTTTTGCGCGGCTACCCGATGAAAGCAGACGGTGCAGAGGTACTTTTGTACGATGGCTCGCTCAAAGGAAATCAGCGGGCACACACGGCAGTCTTTGCCCTGCCCATCGAGGCGGAAAATCTGCAGCAATGTGCAGATTCGGTGATGCGTGTCTATGCGGAATATTACCTGCAGATAGGGCAGCCGGATAAAATCAAATTTCACTTTACCAACGGCTTTCTGGCCGAATATTCCCGATGGCGGGATGGTCAGCGGATATCTGTCGACGGTAATCAGATCAGCTGGGTGAACAGTGCAGGCTATGATGATTCATACGAGACATTCCAGAAATATATGCGCATGGTGTTCGCTTACGCAGGAACCCTCTCCATGGATACCTACGAATCAGCGCCGATCGCGCTGGATGAGCTTCAGGTGGGGGATGTATTTCTGAAAGGTGGAAGCCCCGGCCATGTGGTGATGGTGGTGGACGTCTGTGAAAACGAGTCAGGAGACAAGGCATTTCTGCTTGGTCAGAGCTACATGCCGGCGCAGGAATTTCATGTGATTAAAAATCCGGCCCACACAGATGATCCCTGGTACTACGAGGAGGACGTGACTTATCCCTTCAGGACGCCGGAGTATATCTTTCCGGAGGGGAGTCTGCGTCGGCTGAGTTATCTGGACTGGTCTGTGGCGGATTAATAATACGTTATGCAGCGCCCGGAAATTGGATGAAAAGACAGCCCATCGTTAGGGGAACAGAGTGAAAAAACAGTGGGGAATGAATCGGTTATGAAAAATATCACGACTTACGAGAAATATAAAAAAGTAAAGGAAAATTTGTCAGCACTGAGTGTGGCTCCCGGCGAGACCCGCAGTGACTATTTCTGTACACCCAAGGGCGCAAAGGTCATCGGCTGGGCCGGTGTGGACGGCATCCACTTTTGTACGATAACGGGGTTCAGTGAGATGATTTTCTCGGTCAGTCCCATGAATACACCCGGGGACTATGTTCATCCGCTGGCAGAGACCTTTGAGGATTTTTTGCGGCTTTTGCTGGCCTGCGGTGACTCGGCTGCGCTGGAGCAGGCTCATCGGTGGGACCGTGAGCGGTTTGACACCTTTTTGCAGGAAAATCCGCCGACAGATGAGCAGAAAACGGCTTTAACTGAGATAAAGGAGAAGTTGGGGCTCGCACCCATAGAGGACCCGTTTGCCTATATTCAGAAAGTACAGGCCGAATTTGATTACCGCAGACTGAAATTCAAGCCGGAATACGAGGAGTGGGCTCCCGAGGAGCCGAAGGTTCCCACCCCACCGGAGTGGAAGGTTTGCTTTGGTGCCGGATTTTTTGAGACCAAGGGCTACGGCCGTGCCGGAAAAGAGGTAAGGATCGATAAGCACTTTCACTGGGGCGGTGCTGACTGGTTTATCCCTGCGGTCTACATCTGCAGCGGCGGAGTGGTCGTGGACATCGGGGTGGAGGCGACAGCTGAATCCATTCAGACATTCATGGCGAAATGGCAGCTGAATGACGAGCTTCGCGCGAACGGTATTTCTGTTCCCGAGGAAGAATGGGAGCTGATTGAGCATGAGCACCCGCTGAATATTGACATTCGCACGAAATTAACCGTAAACGGCACCGAGATGCGCATGACTCGCGGAAGCGGTGAGTCATGGATACCGGAAGGATGTCTGCCGGAGGGCTTTACCCCTAATCTGGAAGCCGGCTGGATCGCTGAGCATTACGGGCTGGATAAGACGAAGGGATACGGATTTCACCGCGAATCCTTCCCCTGGGCTGATGGAAAAAAGACCGCCATCAAGTCCATGGAACTGACCCTGGAAGCGGCGCCTGTCTCCATGCCGGGTGTGCACTTTCGCACACCTTCTGCGGGCGAAATGATACAGTTTGAGCACCCGATCACCGGAACAGAGCACACATTGACGGTCCAGTCTGTTGAGCCGCTGAAACTTTCGGAGCGCGCGTTCCGTGATCCTCAATATGAGTTTCCGGGCCATTATATGCAGATGACCTACACCATGTCACCGGACATTTCGAACAGAAACTTTTCGGTGAGAGACTGTCGGGAGAGCGATCAGCCCAGACGCAAGCCGATCGTAAACGATGAAAATTCCGGCAACGGCATGACCTGCGCAAGTGCCATCGGGATTATCGGCGGAGCAGACGGACCTACCTCTATCTTTATGGCAGTCCCAGTGAGCAAACAAGCAGCATCGCCAAAGGGCAGTGTGACCGAGGGCTGGCACATGGCATGCTCATCCTTACGGTTTGCTCCGGTGGAGGATGTGGAGTGGAGAGTTGAGTTTCGGGAGAAGCTGCGTGAGGATATTAATGTGACGCTGCTGTAGGATAAAACAGGAAAGATATTGACATCTTCAAATTGATAGCAACAGCGGGTTGCTTTGCAACTTGATTTATCAGGGATATAATATCCATGGAGGTGAACAATTCATGGAAACAAAAGATGTTATATTGGAATTAAGAAATAAAGCGGGATTATCACAGGACGAGCTTGCAGAAAAAGTTTACGTTACGCGCCAGGCAGTATCGCGCTGGGAAAATGGAGAAACGACACCAAATACGGAAACGTTAAAGCTGCTATCAAAACAGTTCAATGTTTCGATCAATACCCTCCTTGGGTCTCCCCGGCAGTTGATTTGCCAGTGCTGTGGTATGCCTCTTGATGACACCATCGTCAGCAAAGAAACAGACGGCATATTCAATGAGGAATACTGCAAATGGTGTTATGTGGACGGCGAATATACTTATGATAATATGGATGATTTGATTGAGTTCTGTGCCGGACACATGGCCAATGAAGACTTTTCCACCGAACAGGTGCGGTCATATATGAGAGATATACTGCCAAAGTTGAATTATTGGAAAAAGTATGCCGATCTGGGAGGAGACGAAAAATTTGATGAACTGAAGTTGCAAATCATTGACGAATTTAACGCTCTGCAAATCGAAGGAATGCCAAAGGTTGAAAATCTCAATGCACTTGTCGGAGGTTTTGTTAATCTTGAATATACACTCCCTAACGGAAATACCGTCAAATTTTTAGATGACGATGCTACCTATCTGGGGAATCAACTTGAGTGTGAGTTTGGTGGAGACAGGTGCTTTGGCATTATTGCGAATATGGATTTTCTCCTTGTATGCACTTATGAAGAAAATGGTTCAAATCCTGAGTTAGTCATTTACAAAAAGAGATAAACAAATGTGAATTTTACGGGGGAGAATATGGCTTCGAGTAAAGCGTATTTAGGTTTTATCCTGGAACAGCTATCCGAATTGGAAGAGATAACCCATAGAGCGATGATGGGGGAGTACATCCTCTATTATCGCGGGAAAATCGTCGGTGGTATATACGATGACCGATTACTGGTGAAGCCCGTTAAATCAGCCATTTCACTTATGCCAGATGCAACGTATGAACTGCCCTATGAAGGTGCGAAAGAAATGCTGTTGGTTGATGCTGTTGACAGCAAAGAGTTTCTGACAAAGCTGTTTGATGCGATGTATGACGAGCTTCCGACACCAAAGAGGAAATAATCAAAGCTGAAATCTCGTCAAAAGGAGACCGTGGAAGTGTGATTTTTGATTATGAAGTAATGATGAAAACCGCAGAAATATGTCAGACACATTATGTGATTGAAACATTTGTAGAAAATATTGAAAATAAAGATTTACAAGGCAAGTTTCATATTACATCCACATGGAAGAAAATGGATGGGGGATTGGAAACTGATTTTTAATATGGCTTCAAGAATAGTAGAATAACTATTGGGTGCCGAATCTCACCGCGGTTGAAAGACATGGATTCGCAGAGGGGTTAAATGAACGAACAAGTTAAGATTTATATTGAAAAATATCCGACAGAAATTGTTGATATGTTCAGATTGTTGCGTCAGGCAATATATGACAGCGTTCCTTTTGGTTTGACAGAAACAATGTGGGCCAAATTGCCAAGCTATTATTTGGGCGAGAATTTCGTGAGATTGATCCCGTTCAAAGACCATATTAATATCGAAGCGAAGGCGGTAATTCAGCACAAAGAAGAATTGGCCGGTTATAAAATTACGCCAAAGGGTATGCTGCAGATATACTCGAAACAAGATATACCACATAAAGTGTTGAGACAGATATTTGTGGAAACGTTAGGTAAACAAATGTTACTGACCTTTAACCAAATGACCGAACCGCAAATGTGCCGTATGGTCCACGAAATCTACATTGAGGCCAGCATGGAAAACGCCACAGACAAGCACCCGGAGCTTTCTGACCTGACCGAAGCCATCAAAGAGGAGGAACGATATTTTATCGACTTTCTGAAGACCTTTTTCTCAAAAGAGCAAAATACTTACTATGTTCTGGACGTGGACGGTCAATGGGTGAGCGCACTGAGGCTGACTAAAATCGATGATTTCTATTACATGGAGGCGCTGGAGACCGCACCGAATCATCGGCGAAAAGGCTATGCCGCAGCGTTGATCCGGGAAGTAATCTCATCGCTGAGTGGGAAGGGCGCGGTCAAAATTCGCAGCAATGTAAATAAAAAGAATATCGCTTCTCTGGCAACTCATCGAAAATGTGGCTTTACCATCGAGGAAGAAAATGGTATAAATTATCTATATGGGGAGCAGTATGACCATCTTTATGGGATGATGTATTCGTCTGAGGTAGGGGATGAAATGACATCCGGGAATGAACCGAGGCAGAAGAATGAGATGGTATCAGAGGGCAAAATGAGGCTAGATGAAGAACTCCGTGCAGTCATCGCCAGAATCAGCCAAATGGAGTCCTATCTGGACGATGTGCTGCAGACGATGAACACCTCCTCAGAGGTAATGAATACCGCCACAGAGGAAATGAACTCCTCCACAGCGGCGGTAAAAACTGACCCTGCGATCAGAGAAAAGATACAGGCGTTAAAAAACTATTACGAAAACGGTCTTTGGCTCGCAGATTATCAGCGGGACGAGCGAGGAGAGCTGCCGATGACATTGAAGCGGGGGGGTCTGTCCCAGGATACACTGTATGATTTGCTGCACGAGATTGAATACATAAGAAGTTGCGGAGAATAGCGATATGTTGATCAAAACTGAACGATTGCAGATTCGGCACATAGACGAGAGCGATTGGCAAAGCGTCAAAGAAATCTGGGAGGAGTTCAATTTATCTGAATACGCTCAGTACGATATGCCGCACAACACAGATGAAGCAGATGTCCGCGCAAGAATATCCAGATGGGCTGAAGTCAGTTGTGGAATGGAGCATATGTTTTTTGCGGTGTGTCTCCGGGATAGATTGATCGGATACATTGCATTCAATATAAGAGACAATGGGTACGAAATCGGTTACTGTTTTCATTCCGCGTACCATGGCAAGGGTTATGCGAAGGAAAGTCATATAGCACTGATTGACTATTTGCAGAGCCTCGGCATAACCAGATTTACAGCTGGAACCGCGCTGAACAATTTGCCCTCGGTCAATCTGCTTTACTCGCTGGGATTCAAACTGACTGGCGAGGAGAAGGTATCCTTTTATCAGGATGAAGAAGGAAATGACATTGTTTTTGATGGCGGTATCTTTGAATTGATACTGTGAGAATATAGCACTAAAGGAGAATCATTACAACATGAGAAAACTGGCCTTAACCGACGAGCAGCTCTTAAGCATCGAGAAGCCTGCCCGTTATCTGGGAAATGAAGTCAATGCCGTTGTGAAAGATAAGGATTCGGTGGACATTCGCTTTGCCATCTGTTTCCCCGACGTCTACGAGATCGGCATGTCCCATCTGGGTATTCAGATATTGTATGAGATGTTCAATCGCAGGCAGGACACCTGGTGTGAGCGTGTCTACTCCCCCTGGAATGATCTGGACAAGCTGATGCGGGAGGAGCACATCCCGCTGTTTGCGCTGGAGTCCCAGGACCCGGTGAAGAACTTTGACTTCCTGGGCATCACCATCCAGTATGAGATGTGTTATACAAATATTCTGCAGGTGCTGGATCTGGCGGGTATTCCACTGTCGGCGGCTGACCGCACCGAGGAGGACCCCATCGTCATCGGTGGAGGCCCCTGTGTGTACAATCCTGAGCCCATCGCGGAGTTCTTTGATCTGTTCTACATCGGCGAGGGTGAGACGTCCTACGATGAACTGCTGGATATTTACAAAGAGTGCAAGAAGCAGGGCAAGAGCCGCAGAGCGTTTCTGGAGGCAGCTGCCGGTGTGCCCGGCATCTATGTGCCCGGCTTCTATGAGATCAAATATAATGAGGACGGTACCATTGATGAGATGGTTGCCATCAATGACCACGCGCCCGCTACGGTGCGCAAGGTGATTGCTCTGGATCTGGACCATGTGCCCTATCCGGATAAGCCCATCGTGCCCTTTATGAAGGTTACCCAGGACCGTGTGGTGCTGGAGATCCAGCGCGGCTGTATCCGCGGCTGCCGCTTCTGTCAGGCCGGTATGGTTTACCGCCCTGTCCGCGAGCGAAACATCGATTTCCTGAAGGAAAAGGCGGCAAATATGCTGAAAAACTCCGGTCAGGAGGAGATTTCGTTAAGCTCCTTAAGTTCCAGCGATTACAGTCATCTGGCTGATATCGTAAACTTTTTGATTGAGAATAAGGGCACCGGCGTGAATATTTCCCTGCCGTCCCTGCGCATCGATGCATTCTCTCTGGATGTCATGAGCAAGGTGCAGGATGTGCGCAAGAGCAGCATCACTTTCGCACCTGAGGCCGGAACCCAGCGGATGCGCGACACCATCAACAAGGGTCTGACCGAGGAAGTGATCATGTCCGGAGCGGCGGAGGCATTCCGCGGTGGCTGGAACAAAGTTAAGCTGTATTTTATGCTCGGTCTGCCCACTGAGACTGAAGCAGACATGGAGGGTATTTCCCATCTGGCCAACCGGATGGCAGCAGTCTATTTTGATGAGGTGCCGAAGGAAAAACGAAACGGCCGCGTGCAGATCAATGTGAGCACTTCCTTCTTTATCCCCAAGCCCTTCACGCCTCTCCAGTGGGCGGTGATGTACACCCCCGAGGAGTACGAGCGCCGAGCGAGAGTGGTCAGCACCGCCATGAAGGGTGAACTGAATCACAAGAGTCTGAGATACGCATGGCACGACGCGGACGTTACCATTCTGGAGGGTGTATTTGCCCGTGGAGACCGAAAGGTAGCCAAGGGTATCCGCCGTGCATATGAGATGGGCTGTCTGTTCGACTCCTGGACCGAGAATTTTGATTACCAGAAGTGGCTTAAGGCCTTCGAGGAAGTGGGCTTGGATATCGATTTTTACACCATGCGCGAGCGCTCTCTGGAGGAAGTGTTCCCCTGGGATTTCATCGATGCCGGCGTGACCAAGAACTTCTTGAAGCGGGAGTGGAACCGCGCTATGGAGGCGAAGGTGTCCCCCAACTGCCGTGCCCAGTGTCAGGGCTGCGGTGCAGCTACATTCGGAGGAGGTGTCTGCTTTGAAAATTAGAGTCAAGTTTACCAAGGAAGGCGATCTGAAATTTATCGGTCATCTTGATGTGATGCGATTTTTCCAGAAAGTATTGCGCCGTGCAGGGGTGGCAATCTGTTATTCCGCAGGTTTCAGCCCTCATCAGATCATGTCCTTCAGTGCACCCTTGAGTCTGGGACTGACCAGCGAGGGTGAATATATGGATATCGAGGTCAGTGAGAGCGGTTCCTCCGCAGAAATGCTGGCAAAGCTGAATGCGCATACGGTGGATGGAATCCGTGTCCTCAGCTGGCGGTTGCTTCCCGACGGAGCGGACAATGCCATGGCAGGGTTTGCAGCGGCAGATTATACCGTGAAATTCCGCCCCGGCTATGAGCCGGAGGACTTGGCGCAGTTCTGGACAGAGTTTGAAGCATTCTGCGGGCAGGACGAAATTATGGTGGAAAAACAGACCAAGCGGAGTGTAAAGCAGATTAATATCCGCCCGCTGATCTATCAGCTGAAGATCTCCGAGGGAGAAGTGTTCATGCAGGTGGCTTCTGGCAGCACCAACCATTTAAAGCCGGAGATGGTCTTCCAGGCATTCTACGACAGTAAGGGTGAGGAACTGTCACCCTTCGCGCTGATGATCCATCGTCTGGAAATGTACACGGACCTGGGCGATGAAAACGAGCGCAAGCTGGTTTCTCTGCAGGATGTTGGAACTGACATTCTGTAGTGAATTAGTTTGGATTTTATATCAGTACTGATTTTTGCGTATGCAGATCATATAAAGTTTTTCTGAACGGAATCTGCACAGAAATGGAAGTTGACATGAATAAACGTATCATCACCTTATATCGTGACGGCATTCTGACTGCTGTCCGTGAGAATGACCGCTTTATCCGCTTTGACTGGGAGAAATCTGAGTCGGAGTCCCTCATCGGCAATATTTATGTCGGCCGTGTGAACAAGGTGGTTCCCGGCATTCAGGCGGCCTTTGTGGACGTGGGAGATGGGCTAACCGGATATTATTCCCTGACAGACAATAAAACCCATATTTACCTCTCTTCGGGCAAGCATGATCGCCTGAAGGAGGGGGATCTGATCCTGGTGCAGGTGGAGCGCGATCCGGTCAAGACCAAGATGATGATGCTCACCGGTCGGTTGAATCTGACCGGTCGCTATGTGGCGCTGACCTGCGGTCGACCGGGACTTTCCTTCTCATCCAGGCTGAAAGTGGGACAGTATAAAGAATTGAAAGAGCAGATCAGAGAAGTACTTTCCGATTTCCCTAGCGATGAATATGCGCTGATCGTGCGCACCAATGCCATGGCAGTCACTGCTGACGTGGTTCGGGATGAGGCATTCTCCCTGCTCGACCGTCTGACGACCATACGCGCGGAGGCAAACTATCGCAAGTCCGGCAGTCTGATGTTCGCTGTTTCGCCGGCGTGGCTTCAGGAGATTCGGGACAGCAGGGATGACGAGCTGGACGAGATTGTTACCGATAATGCACAGCTGTTTGAACAGTTGTCGGAGTTTGTGGAGAAGAATTGCCCCACCTTGAAGGAGCGGCTGCGGCTGTACACCGACGATTATTCCCTTCACAAGCTCTACAGCCTTGAGACAGAGCTGGAGCGGGCGCTGTCGGAGCGGGTGTGGTTGAAATCAGGAGGTTTTCTGGTGATCCAGCCCACGGAGGCCATGACAGTTATTGACGTGAATACCGGCAAATTCACCGGAAAGAAAAATGCGGAGGAGACATTCCTTAAGCTCAATCTGGAGGCAGCGAAGGAGATCGCCCTTCAGATTAGACTGCGCAATCTGTCCGGCATTATCATTGTGGACTTCATCGATATGAAGACGGAGGAGAGCCGTCAGGAGTTGATGAGTTATCTCGATTCGCTGCTTTCCGCTGATCAGATCAAGACTACCCTGGTGGATATGACGAAGCTGGGGCTGGTGGAGATCACACGCAAGAAGGTGAGAAGAACGCTGGCGGAGAAACTGCGATAAGTTGTCTGAAATCGGGTGCATTATTTTTGAAAGAAAATTTATAAAGCCTTGGCAGGGGCAGCTTTCTGAATATTCAGAAAGTCCATTAAAAGAGAGCCGCGTACACATTACTGTGCGCGGCTCTTTTCAAAAAAGCTATTTGACTTTACGCATTCTGATCTGTCTGAGGCAAAATCGCATTCAGGAAGATACCAACCAGTGCTGCGATGGCCAGACCGGACAGAGAGATGGTTGCGCTGCCAACGGGGAAGGAGATTCCGCCGGAGAAGCCCAGTGCGCATACCAACATCAGCGCTGCGATGATGACGTTGCGGCTCTGCGTGAAGTCTACCTGATTCTCAACAATGTTGCGGACACCGACTGCGGAGATCATTCCGTAGAGGATCAGGGATACACCGCCGATGGTTGCTGCGGGCATCAGGGCTACCAGTGCGGCAAACTTGGGGGAGAAGGAGAACAGGATGGCGATCACTGCTGCCAGGCGAACTACCATGGGATCGTAAACCTTGGTCAGCGCCAGTACGCCGGTGTTCTCGCCGTAGGTGGTGTTTGCGGGGCCGCCGAAAATGGAAGCCAGAGTAGTCGCGATACCGTCACCGATCAGGGAGCGGTGCAGACCGGGCTCCTCGATATAGTTCTTGCCGACAGTGGAGCTGATGGCAGAGATGTCACCGATATGCTCCATCATGGTAGCGATGGACAGTGGCATGATCGCGATCACGGAGCTGATCAGCAGGGAAGTGTCACAGTCCTTGAAAATCGCGAAGATGGTGTTCTCCATATGGATGGGCCATCCCAGAAGCTTAGCCTCCTGGAAAGCAGCCAGTTTCTGGGCATCGAAAATACCTGCGGAAGGATTGATGGCAGAAATGATCAGTGCAGCGGCAACGGATGCCAGCACGCCGAGGATAATGGGAACGATCTTAACCATGCCCTTACCCCAGATATTGCAGATGATTACCACCGCGATAGCCACGAGAGCCACCCACCAGTTGGTCTGGCAGTTGGTGATCGCGCTTCCTGCAAGGGAAAGACCGATGGAAATGATCATGGGACCGGTCACGATGGGCGGGAAGAAGCGCATTACCTTCTTGGTGCCGAATGCCTTGATCAGCGCCGCCAGAACCAGATACAGAAGACCGGCACAGGCTACACCGAAGCAGGCGTAGGGCAGAAGCTCAGGCTCTTTGTTGGGAGCGATGGCAAAGTATCCTGCCAGGAATGCGAAGGAGGAACCCAGGAATGCGGGAACCTTGCCCTTGGTCATAAAGTGGAAAAACAGGGTGCCAAGACCTGCAAACAGCAGGGTGGTAGCCACATCCAGGCCAGTCAGCGCGGGAACCAGCACAGTGGCGCCGAACATGGCGAACACATGCTGCACACCCAGGATCAGGACCTTGCCAAGGCCGAGCTGCTTGGCATCGTAGATGGCTTCGTTTCCGATAGTTTTGTTACTCATCTCTTTTACCTCCGTAAAAATAGTTTGGTTAGAAAAACCTGAATCATACATTCGGACAAACAAAAACCCCTGCCGGAATGGGATACGTCGGTATCGCGACAATCACGAAACAGGGGAAATATACCGAATGACAAATAAGAAATAAAGGATGTGTCGGGGGAAAAAGGGAAAACAAAAGAGGGAAACATGAATCTTAAGAATGATGGGTTAAACATTCTCAACACAGATGCGCTCATGGTGACCTCCCGTTTTAACTTTTCGCCTTTTACAGCCTTTTTCTTTACTGGACGATAGTATAATACAAAATGTGAGGACTGTAAAGTGATTTTTTTGGAAATTGCCGGGTGACTCGTTTCTTTCTTGATTTATTATTCCATATTTGGTATAGTAAAATTATCGTTTGACAGAAAATACAGCGCCGACAGCGAAACGGCAAAGTGGCCTTTGCTGTCGGTGGATTTCAGGGAGGATACCAACGTGAATTTAAATGGCATTAAAGCAAATTTTCTCGGCGACAGTATTACCGAAGGACATGGAGTGGAGGACAAGGAGCATCATATTTACTGGCAGCGACTTCGCGATAACTGCGGTCTTGCGGAGGCCAGAGGCTACGGCATCGGCGGAACCCGCATTGCCACCCAGCATTTAAAAGAAAATGAGAAGTGGGATCAGGATTTTCTCTCCAGAGTGGATAAAATGGACCCGGATGCTGATCTGATCGTGGTGTTCGGCGGGACCAACGATTTCGGCCACGGTGATGCACCGCTCGGCATGATGAATGACCGCACCCCCTACACTTTTTACGGCGCATGCCATCGCCTGATGCAAAAGCTGATCAATCGGTATCCCGAGGCGCAGATCGTATTCATGACACCGCTTCATCGCCAGACCGAGGAAAAGGGCGAGCGCAGACTGATTGATTTTGTCCGTGCGATTCGCCAGGTGGCAGAGTATTACTCGATTCCGGTTCTGGATCTCTACGCGACCAGCGGTATCCAGCCCCAGGTTCAGGTGATCATGGAGAAATACTGTCCCGACGGTCTGCATCCCAACGATGCCGGTCAGGAGAAAATCTATAAGCGTCTGAAAGGCTTTTTGGAGGCACTGTGATGAAGAAAATACTGGTAATTGGCAGCCTAAATATGGATATTTCGGTGCAGCTTGACCGCGTGCCGAATGCAGGGGAAACCCTGAAGGGGAACAGCCTTCTGACTTCTCCCGGCGGAAAGGGCGCGAATCAGGCCTATGCCATCGGAAAACTGGGCGGCGATGTGGCCATGCTGGGTGCCGTCGGAAAGGACGCTTACGGCGATGAGCTGTGTGACAGTCTGACATCTGTTGGCGTGGATGTATCCCGCATCCGCCATGTGGAGGGCGTGTGCACCGGCACCGCAGTGATTATGGTCGAGGCCAGGGGTGAAAACCGAATTGTGATCCTGGCGGGGACAAATGACTGTGTGGACATTCCCTATATTGATGAAAATATGGACATGATCGAGCAGTGCGATATCCTGCTGATGCAGCTGGAGGTCCCGCTGGAGACTGTGGTTTATGCGGCGAAGAAGGCGAAGGAGCTTGGAAAGACCGTCATTGTCGATCCCGCACCGGCAACCGCCGATGTTCCGAAGGCACTGTGGGCCTATGTGGACTACATTAAGCCCAACGAGACAGAGCTGAATATGATCCTCACCGGAAGGATCGATGGACTGACGGTGGAGGAGGCGCTGCCTCAGGTGCAGAGTCTGGGCGTAAAAAATGTGTGGGTCACCCTCGGCGGCAAGGGTGTCTTTGTCCGCAGGGAAAACGGTGAGGAGGAACTGATCCCAGCCATCCGCGTGAAGGCGGTGGACACCACAGCAGCTGGAGACAGCTTCCTGGCGGCGGCCACACTGAGTCTGGCCAGAGGCTTAAGCGACGCGGAGGCGGTAGCCTACGGAAACCGTGTGGCGGCTGTTGCTGTGACCAGACCGGGCGCACAGCAGTCCGTGCCCACGCCGGAGGAAGTCGAAGCGTTTTTCGCGTAGATGGATCGAAGCTCTCTTTGAAAAGTGGGTTTGGTTGGTGGTAGTCAAAGAAAGGAACGTCCGCCATTGGGATGATGACGGAAGAATGAGTGAAACATGAATGCAGAACAACGTCGAAGTGAAATATTAACCTGCCTGACACAGGCGAAGGAGGCGGTCAGCGCCACCTCCCTTGCGAAGCTATTTTCCGTCAGCAGACAGATTATTGTGGGGGATGTGGCTATCCTTCGGGCAGCAGGCAGTGATATTGCCGCCACACCCAGAGGATATATTCTGCAGTCAGACCGGAAAATGTCCGGAGTGACGCATATGATTGCATGCTTCCACGACGGCGCGCAGATGGAGGAGGAACTGAATATCTGTGTGGATCACGGCTGTACGGTCGTTGATGTGGTGGTGGAGCACCCGGTCTACGGACAGCTTGAGGGAATGTTGGATCTGTCCACCCGCTACGATGTGAGCCAGTTTGTGAAAAAGGTAAAGGAGCAGAGCGCCCATGCGCTGAGCGAACTGACCGACGGCATCCATCTGCATACTCTGAAGTGCCCGGATGATGAAGCGTTTGAACGGGTCAAGGAGGCGCTGAGGGAAGCTGGATTGCTCTACCGATAGTTCAACAACATATTAAATCAGGAGAAAGCAGATGAGTGACAAGCGGATGGAATGGTTTCGCGACGCCAAATACGGTATGTTTATCCACTGGGGATTGTATTCGATTTTAGCCGGAGAGTGGAACGGCGGAGATTATTCCTCCGCAGCGGAGTGGATCATGCGCAACGCACAGATTCCGCTGGCGGAATACAGAAAGCTGGCCGGTCAGTTTGATCCGATTCATTTTAATGCGGATGACTGGGTGGATCGGGCTGTGGAATACGGCGCGAAGTATCTCTGCTTCACCGCAAAGCATCACGACGGCTTTGCCATGTTTGACAGCAAGGTGTCCGATTACAATATCATGCACACTCCCTTTGGCCGCGACGTGGTGAAGGAACTTTCCGAGGCCTGCGCAAAGAGGGGCATTGTGTTCTGCGTTTACTATTCCCAGATGCAGGACTGGGAGGACCCGAACGCCGACGGAAACACCTGGGATTTTGACCCGGCGAAAAAGGATTTCAAGGTCTATTTTGAGAATAAAGTCAAGCCTCAGGTGAAGGAAGTGCTGACCGGCTACGGACAGATCGGTATGATCTGGTTTGACACCCCTTATGAGATGCCGGTGGAGCTGTGCCGTGAGCTCAGAGAGTGGGTGCTCAGTATTCAGCCTGACTGTATCATCAATGGACGAATCGGCTACGGTCTGGGCGATTATCGCCAGATGGGCGACAATGATATTCCTGTTCTGGGCTACCATGGCGACTGGGAGACCCCGATGACGCTGAATAATACCTGGGGATTTGCCAGGTCCGATGAGCGGTGGAAGGCCCCCAGGGTTATCATGAAGATGCTGGTGGATGTTGCGGGAAAGGGCGGAAATCTGCTCCTGAATGTTGGCCCTGATGCTCACGGAGATATTCCGGCCGGAGGAGACCGGGTGATGCGCACCATCGGCAGCTGGTTAAAGATTAACGGTGAAAGTATTTACGGCACCCGACGGACCATTGATTTTCCCTATCAGATCCGCTGGGGAGGCATTACGTCCAAGGGCAACACCCTGTATTTCCATGTGATGAACCCGGGGGAGATCACCCACCAGGTCCGCATCTGCAATCTGGAGACGAAGGTAAAGCGGGTCTATCTGTTGGAGACAGGCGAGGAACTGCAGTTTTTCCAGACCTATGAGCTGGCGAGAGATGAGTACCGGTTTCGCATTATCACACAGGGAAAGATCAATGATCCGCTGGATACAGTGATCGCGGTGGAGCTGGAGGGAGAGCCGAAGGCACACAGCCTGTACAGTGATTTCGAACAGCTGTTGACAGAAAGATAAAATTTGAGATGGGAATCCATCAAAATTTCATTAAATATGATGATTGACAATTGAACCAGAATTTTTATAATAGTCTTGATAGGTGTCATGACACCTATTGAGGCTATTTTTGTATGGAAAATGATACTTTTGTGTGCGATTCTCGCGGCGAAGAAATATCTGTAGTGCGAAAAATGTACGCAAAGGTTATCAGTAAATATCAATGGGAAGGAAAATACATATGTCAAAAGTCAAAGAGTTTTGCAAAAGGAAGAATATTGTGATCTCTGCCAAGCGCTACGGTGTGGATGCACTGGGTTCCATGGCCCACGGATTGTTTTGTTCTCTGCTGATCGGCACGATTATCAAGACTATCGGACAGCAGGCTGGCATCGAATTCTTAGTGAATATCGGTCAGTTTGCCTCCGATATGTCCGGCCCTGCCATGGCCATCGCCATCGGCTATGCACTGCAGGCACCTCCGCTGGTACTGTATTCCCTGGCGGCGGTTGGCTATGCGTCCAACCAGCTGGGCGGCGCGGGCGGACCTCTGGCGGTACTGATTATTGCTATTTTGGCGGCAGAGTGCGGAAAGGTGGTGTCCAAGGAGACGAAGATCGACATTCTGGTGACTCCGGCGGTGACCGTTCTGGTGGGTGTTGCTCTTGCGTACTGGATCGCGCCCCCTGTGGGTAAAGCAGCCAGCGCAGTGGGAGAGGTCATCAAGAGGGCGACAGTGCTGCAGCCCTTCCTCATGGGAATCGTGGTTTCGGTGCTGACCGGTATGGCTCTGACCCTGCCGATCTCCAGTGCGGCGATCTGTAATGTATTTGGACTGACTGGTCTGGCCGGCGGAGCTGCCGTGGCCGGCTGCTGTGCGCAGATGGTCGGCTTTGCAGTCATGTCCTTCAAGGAAAATAAATGGGGCGGCCTGGTTTCCCAGGGAATCGGCACCTCCATGCTTCAGATGGGAAATATTGTAAAGAATCCGCTGATCTGGATTCCGCCCACACTGGCCTCCGCCATCACCGGTCCCATCGCCACCTGCATCTTTAAGCTGGAGATGAACGGCGCTGCGGTATCCTCCGGTATGGGTACCTGCGGTCTGGTGGGTCAGATCGGCGTGTACACCGGCTGGCTGAATGATATCGCTGCCGGAACAAAGACGGCAATCACCGGGTTTGACTGGCTGGGGCTGGTCATGATTTCCTTTGTGCTGCCGGCGGTGCTGACTCTGATTTTCGGTGAAATATTCCGGAAGATGGGATGGATCAAGGAAAATGATCTGAAACTGGATTGATAGGAATGAGATCGATCTTTGTAACACAAATAAAGAATAATGGTGAAAAGAGCAAACAGAGGGCTTATTCCTCTGTTTGCTCTTTTTATTGTCTATCGAAAACCACGCGATAGTCGCGTGGTTCCGTAGAGCTTTAGCGATGTATTAAGACAAAAAACTCCTAATGTGTATAATGAAGGCGTGACCTGCCAGTTACGCCGAATTAACACATTAGGAGGACAGTAAAAT
>JAFTXG010000027.1 GCA_017461725.1 Lachnospiraceae bacterium | reverse complement strand
AGGTAATCAAGCGAAATGCCTTTGGTTATCGGAACTTTGACAACTTTAGAAATCGGATATTCCTTGCATTAACATAAACGAGGCACAGGAATAATCCCATGCCTCGAAAATATTTTACCCCAACTCTTGACAAAGAGCCGATGTAAAAGGAAAATCCCTGTCAGTTGAGCCGGTTGGCTCTGCTGACAGGGATTAATGTTTATTGGGGACGTGCCCAGCAGTATTCTTTTACCGCATCCTCAGGAAGTGTATACTTCTCATCTGCGGTGAAGGTGTGCGGTCCATTTGCGGTGAAGGTCAGGTCTGCATACTCGTCAAGCGGTGAAGCGGTCTCCATGTTTTCGGGGATGTCTTCCATACCGTCCGGAATCGTCTCGCCGATATGTTCTCCGGTCTCATCTTCGGACAATGCGGAGGGCTCATCCGGATCATTTGCTGTGTTCTGGGAAACTTTGTCAGCGTCCCTGATTACCATGTATACCTTGGTCACCAGATGCTCCTCAGGACAATTCTGGGTGGCTAACATCTCGTTTCCGGTCTCGTTACAGTAGGTAATCGCGATATGACAGTCGCAGTACTCCGTCGGAGCAGTGTCCTTTGCAAAATACTCCTCATAGGTCATATCGCCTCTGGGATCGTTGCTGCATACATTTTCCAGGGCAAGCTTTCCGCTCTTTGCGCAGATCAGAACCTTAGTCACGCCTTCAGGGGGCTGACCGAAACCTGTATTTGGAAGTCCTTCGTGGACACGAGTCATGATTTTTTGCCAGATCTCGCGGATAACTGCACCGCCGGTGAGTTCGCCGTTGTTGTCGAATCCCATCCAGATACCGGCCGTATAGTAAGGTGTGTAGCCCACAAACCAGGAATCGTTATCGTTGGTAGTGGTACCACTTTTTCCGGCCACGGCCATGTCGGGAATCGCACACATATAACTGTTCGCCTCAATGGCAGTGTCGTACAATACATGTGCGGGTCCTTCAGTGCTCTCTGCCATGGCATCGGTCAGCAGAAAGGCGGTGGATTCTTTCAATACAGTGCGGGAAGTCGGGGTGTTATCCAGCAGAAGCTTTCCGTTGCGGTCATACACCTTTGTGTAGAAGATCGGCTCGGTGTAAATACCATCGTTGGCGATGGCAGCAAATGCCGCCGTCAGTTCAATATTGGAGACGCCGTCAGTCAGACCGCCGAGGCAGAGGGTAGGAGTGATATCACTGAACAACTTGCCCTCACTGTCTACACGGTACTCCACCAGACTGGTAAAGCCAAAGCTTAACAGATACTGATAGCCCAGCTGGGGGGTAACAATATTCATAAACGTTTTGGTCGCGATAACGTTCATGGAATAGACGATTCCATGGCGAATGTTGGCATATCCCACAAAGCCGTCCGGCCATACTCTTGAGGGATCCCAGTAGTTATTGATGGTTTTTTCGTTGACCACATAGGGAGCGTCGTACTGGGTGGTGGCCAGGGTGGCACCGGAAATATCCAGTGCGGGAGCGAAGTCGGCCAGAACCTTAAACGTGGAGCCGGGCTGTCGGAGGGTGTCGGTAGCGCGGTTTAAGCTTAGACTGTGGGTCTTTTCCCCGCGGCCGCCGGAGATGGCTCTCACATAGCCGGTATCCTGCTCCATCAGAAGAAAAGAGGTCTGAGGCTGGAGAATGATACTGACATTCTCGCCAATTACTTTGTCACCTTCGACCAGAAGCCATTTCTTGTAGCTTTCGATACAGTTTTTAGCGTCTTCTTCCGTGTCGAAGAGGAATTTTGCGTCTGCACCTGCCCCGTCATCACTCTGATACCAGAGCTTTACATGACCCTCGGAAAAATGCTGCGTGGTTCCGTCGGCGCGGGTGACTGAGAGCTGATAGGAGGAGATGGCATAGTGAATCAGTGCATTTCCGGAAGCTCCCAGATATTCATTGATATAGTTTTCTGTGTTATTGATCTCTTCATCCACAATACTCTGAATATCCGAGTCCAGAGTGGTGAAGACCTGAAGACCACTGCTGTAGATCAGATTGTGCGCCTCTGTCTGAGAATAACCGGCATCCTGCAGATCATCCATCAGCTCTCCGATGACCGTATCCGTGAAATAACTGTATATCTTGCTTTTTTCCTGAAGCGCATTATTTACGTCGGCAATACGGGCGTATACATCCTCCGTATCAGCCAGTGCCTTCGCCTTTTCCACGGCGGAGATAAGCCCCTGCTCCTCCATGTAGTCGAGGACTGTTTCACGTCGCTGAGCATTATTTTCCGGGAAACGGATCGGATCCCAGCGGTAGGGATTCTGAGTGATGGCGGCGATAACTGCACATTCTGACAGAGTCAGATCGCTGACATTTTTTGCAAAATATCGCTGAGACGCTGACTGTACACCCAGTGAGTTGTTGCCCAGATTAATGGTGTTCAGGTAATTCTGCAGGATAATGGTCTTATCCATCTGGTTTTCGAGCTGGACAGCCAGATACTGCTCCTGAAGTTTTCTGACAATCAGATCACCGTTGTTGGATTCGGCACCGCCGCCGAACACAGCGTTTTTCAACAGCTGCTGGGTGATCGTGCTGGCACCCTCAGTGTCCTTGAAGCCGGAAGAAACGAAATTATAGGCCGCCCGCGCGATACCGCGAAGATCGACACCGTTGTGGGTCCAAAATCGGGAGTCTTCAATGGCGATGAACGCATTGATCAAATCCTTGGGGATGGCATCATACTCAACAATCTCCCGGTTGGAACCGGCTTCCACCAGCGTCTGGATCAGATTTCCGTCGCTGTCGTAGAGAGAACTGGCCACATTGGAGGGAGCGAAATTCAGTTCTTTGATGTCGGGGGCATTGTCAATGATCCCCCGGTAAACCCCGATTCCCAGACCTCCGATCAGGATGATCACGCAGCAAATGCACAGCGCAACCAGTTTAAATGCAGCAGAGCGCAGGCCTGACCGGCGGCGAATCTTTCTTGAAGTGATCTGATTTAATTCTTGTTTTGTTCCTTTAGTTCCGTAATTCATGATAAAACATCTCCTCCTCCCCGGATTTAGGTGTTGAAAGGGAATACAGCCCTTTGCCCACTGACGGTAGGATCAATTATGATTATATCGTCAAGCTGTGAATAAATCATGGAGAGAATATTACAATAAAATTACATTGATTTAATACTAGTTTAAATATTTTTCTTCTGAAATGTCAAGGGTTACCCGGGCGTTGGTCGCCTCAATGATTGCTTTTTGGAGTCGATCCAGCTCGGGGCTGGGGATGAGGATCTCCATGGTCACCACGTCGGTGTAATCGGTTCCCGCACACTCAAGTCCCTCGGTGGCGATCAGATACTGGAGTTTGCCTACCAGTGTGTAGTCACAGGTGACCTTTACAGCGTATCCGGGCCTGCGGTCAATGACGGTACTGTTTTCCAACCCCGCCTTGGTGGCCGCAGTATAGGCGCGGATCAGTCCGCCGGTGCCTAAGAGAGTTCCGCCGAAGTAGCGGGTTACGACCGCGCAGACATTGCGCAGACCTGCCCCCTCCAGCACATCCATCATGGGACGGCCTGCAGTCTGTCCGGGCTCACCGTCGTCACTGCATCGCATGATCGGGTGTTCAATGCCGATAATATAGGCGGAACAGTTGTGTCTGGCATCCCAGTACGTCTTTTTCATTTCAGCAATAAAGGCCAGAGCCTCATCCTCGGAGGAGACCGGTCTTATGGTGGCGATAAAGCGGGATTTTTTTTCTACGATCTCACCCTGCCCGCCCTCAGAGACGGTGAGATAGCGAATCAGTTTACTCATAGGACCTCTGAATACATCATTTCCCTACAGGGAAGCTTTATACGTTTCAATGACAGATTTCATGGCATCGGGGCCGGGGGCTCCGATGGTCATGCGCTTTTCTACACAGGTCTTCAGGCTGATGGCCTCGTAGATATCCTCCTCAAAGACGGGGCTGATGGACTTGTACTCCTCAAGGGTCATATCCAGAAGGCCAATGCCCTTGGGCAGACAGTAGAGAACCAGCTCTCCGACGATGCGATGGGCATCGCGGAAAGCCACGCCCTTGCCCACCAGATAGTCAGCGGCGTCGGTGGCGTTGGTAAAGCCGTTCATGGCGCTTTTCTCCATCACATTCTTTCTGAAGGTCATGGTGGAGATCATACCGTTGAACAGGGAGAGGCAGGCCTTTACGGTGTCGATGGCATCGAAGGTCATCTCCTTGTCCTCCTGCATATCTTTATTATATGCCAGCGGAATGCCTTTCATGGTGGTCAGCATGGACATTAAAGCACCGTATACACGGCCGGTCTTGCCGCGAACCAGCTCTGCGATGTCAGGATTTTTCTTCTGAGGCATGATGCTGGAGCCGGTGCTGTAGGCATCGTCCAGCTCAATAAATCCGTACTCGTTGGAGTTCCAGATGATAATCTCCTCGGAGAAGCGGCTCAGATGCATCATGATGGTGGACAGGGCAGACAAAAGCTCGATCAGATAGTCTCTGTCCGCAACAGAATCCATGCTGTTTAAGGTGGGGCCGTCGAAGTCCAGGAGAGAAGCGGAGAGTGTGCGGTCCAGCGGATAGGTGGTGCCTGCCAGCGCGCCTGCGCCCAGGGGGCAGAGATTCATCCGGCGGCGGATGTCAGAGAGACGGCTGCGGTCTCTGGTAAACATCTCAAAATATGCGCCGAAATGATGCGCCACAGTCACCGGCTGAGCCTTCTGCAGGTGGGTGAAGCCGGGCATGTAGGTCTCCAGATTATTCTCCATGATGGAGAGGATGGTGGTCAGCAATTCATGGCACAGCTGATCCAGCTCATCAATTTCATCGCGGATGTAGAGCTTCATATCCAGTGCAACCTGATCGTTGCGGCTGCGGCCGGTGTGAAGACGCTTTCCGGGCTCGCCGATGCGCTCGGTGAGGGTAGCTTCAATGAAGGAGTGGATATCCTCGCTCTCCGGATCGATGGTGAGCGTGCCGGACTCCAGATCGGAGAGGATCTGATTCAGACCGGCGATGATCACATCTTTATCCTCATCGGATAAGATCTGCTGCTTTGCCAGCATGGTCACATGGGCAATGCTGCCGCGGATATCCTGGCGGTAGAACCGCTGGTCAAAGGATATGGATGAATTAAAATCGTTAACTGCGTGGTTTTCTTCTTTCGTAAAACGTCCGCCCCATAATTTCATGTTCGTAATCTCCATTCTGTCAATAGTGTTTGCCGGGGAGGCAGGTTATTTTTCGTTTTCTGTCGGTGTGTCGGTTTTAATCGGTGCCTTATTTTCGGCAGGTGCCTCATGTTCAACAGGTGCCTCATGTTCAACAGGAGCATTATGTTCAACAGGTGCATCATGCTCGGCAGGTGCCTCATGTTCAACAGGGGCTTCAGGTTCAGCAGATACCCTATGTTCGGCGGATGCATTACTCTCTGTCGGCAGGCCTGCTCCTTCGATGGAGATGGTTTCTGCGGGAGAAGGAATGGCCCTGGCTGCTTTTTTGCGGTCGGAAAGATAAAGCATCAGACTGAAAAGTGCCAGCAGCATAAAGCAGCATACAGCGACAACGCTGATCAGAGCGCCGTCCTTGAGGCCGTCTGGGGAGTAAGTCAACTCAATGGTATGTTCGCCTGCCTCCAGGGGAATCGCCAGCATGGTGTCAGCGATGGTCATGGGAGCGGTGAGCACGCCATCCACATAGACAGTCCAGCCCTTCTCATAGGGAATGGAGGTGTACATCAGTCCGCCGGTGGTTGTGATGTGGCCTGAGACGGTGGTGGAGGTGTACTTGTCCACCACAAACGTTTCTGCTGAGAGGATGTCAAACGCCTCCCTCAGTCGATCTTCATTGAGGCGGAAAATGCTGACACTCATTTTGTCGGAGTCGTCAGCGTTCAGCGTGAAGGATTCGCCTGCCTCCATCCAACCGATGTCCAGAATATAGGCGCGGTTGGTGTTGGTGAAGGATTTCTCCGAGGGGACCTCGCGGGGATCCTGCTCAGCGGCGGTGTAGCTGACTTTGATGGTGTCGACGGAGCTGTTGTTAACTGCCACATAATAGTATCCGCTCTCGGTCACATCCACCTCTGCGGAAGCCACAGATGAAGCATTGCTCTTTAAGGAGAAGACATCGGAAATGCCGGTGGCTTCCCGAAGAAAATTATTCTGCATCACGATATCGTTGCCCGAAGTGTAGTCCCAGCGGGCTTCTATATCGGAGGGTAGCATAAAACCGAGAGGAAGCCAGTAGGTACACTCATACATAGAGATATTTCCGTCAGTGCCTACCAGTGTATACAGACTGTTCTCCTGAGATTCATCGGTGGAGAACATATATTTTACGGACAGCAGCGCCGAAGTCAAAGGCGTTGCGCCACGATGGCAGTAAGCGTTTGTGCTGCCTTCCATGCCCCATTCTTTGTAAAGCTTGGTTACATTGCTGTTTGCGGTGGAGGAGAAGACGGAGGCCGTGGGGAAATTGGCCCAGGTGCCGTCGTTTTTGGTCTTGCGCAGCGAATCAAATTTTTCGATGCGGAAGAATGTATCGGAAGTTTCCTTGGCCTGCTCGGTCAGGTTGCCGAAGGACTCGGTATTCTTCCAGTAGCTGGTGCGGCTGGTGGTGTGTACACTGGTGATACCGGTGTTCATGGCCGATTCCGCAACGATCAAGGTCAGGGCAACGATCGCCAATGTGGCCGGTGCCGCTTTCTTTCGCTTATATAGGTAGAGAAGCAGCGCGTATAACCCGAGGAAGATGGCAGTGACCAGATAGTGGTGGAATGCGAAGGTCTCCTCGGTGATCAGTTCCTGACAGATCAGGATAAATCCCAGGGCGCCCCAGAAGCTTCCCACGATCTGACCGCGGGTGTTGGCGCCAATCTTCAGCCAGGCCTCAAAACAGAGGCAGAGAAGAATAGCAATGTACAGGAACGACTGACGGCAGGGCAGACTGTTGGGGTAGTGGAAACCGTGCCAGATGAAGTTCAGCATATTCGTGGAGAAGCTGATCAACAGGAAAAACAGCAGGGAAATCCGGGTGATCTTTTCGCGGTAAGGGATTTTTTTGTTCATCACATACAGCGGGATCAGGAACAGGATAGCTACGCCGCAGTAAATATTTGGCCAGTGGTCAAGGCCTGTCTCTACCTCCAGATTGACCATATGTCGCGCCAGCATCTGGAAAATGGAGAAATAGATTTCCAGTGTCTTGGGGAAGGTGGAACCGGCGGAGGCGGTATTGCCCAGATACATGATCGTGGGAATCAGAAGAACACCTGCCATGCAGCCTGCCAACAGGGAGTACAGTCCGAAGTTAAAGCCTTTGCGAACAAACGCCTTGGCAGAATGGGAACGGTCAAATACCAGCACAAAAAAGTAGAGAACCAAAAACATACAAATCATGATGGAAATGTAGTAGTTCGACAGAATCGCCAGCGCCAGAGTGACACAGTACAGGAAACATTTGTCCTCTTTAAACAGACGCTCCAGCCCCAGAATGATCAGAGGAGCTAAAAACAGACAATCCAGCCACATGATATTCCAGCTGTAAGCGGCCATATAGGCAGAGAGAGAATACAGGGTTCCGAAGAATACCAGCCCGAAATTGCGAGTCTGATAGCGTTTGCTGAGATAGTAGGAGAAGGTCAGGCTGGAGAGACCGATCTTTACGACAACCCAGAAGGTAATGAATTCGATCACATAATCAGCCGGGCAAAGAAACACAAGCCAGTTTGTGGGGCTGGCCAGATAGTAGGCAAACAGAGAGACAAAGTTGGAGCCCAGACCGATGTTCCAGGTCCAGGTCAAGGCATCGCCCGCGCGGAGTTTGCGCAGAAACTCAGCCATAAAGGGGGCGTACTGGTGATACAGGTCGGTGCGAAGAAAAGACAGCTCGCCAAACGGATAAATCCCCCGCTGGATAAAAATACCGATCATCACCAGAATGGGGACGAAAAAGGATAAAATAAACGGAAGGCTGTCCTGCAGGGTTAGCCTGGATGTTGTCGACTTCATAGATACTCCTTTACAGATCAGTGCTTGCGGAAAATCAACAGCTTACTGATCAGATAATTACTGATGATAACAAATACTTCTGTGATCAGCTTGGCTACCATCTCCGGGCAGGAGAGGCCCTCAACGAGGGCTGCCAGAAGAAGGGCGGTGATTACACCGGAAAACAAACGGCCGCCGACAAAGGTGATCAGCTCACGCATCAGTACAGAAAACTGGGTACTCTTGCTCTCAAATACAAAGAATTTGTTGGTGACAAAGGCAAAGGCCACTGCACAAGCCCAGGCAATCCACTGTGCGGCCATGTAATGGATGCCGAGCAGCAGAGCGCCCTGATAGATCACAAGATCAACAACCGTGGTCAGGACACCAAATATAAGGTAGGAGACAGTTTCTCGATTGACATATTTTTCCCATAATTTTTTGATCATCATTCAGTTCCTTTTCATCATTTATTTGTTGTCAGATCCAGCCACAATATTGGTCTGCCGGATCAGATAGACAGGGCGATCCTTAGCCTCGCGATAGATATGAGTCATATATTCGCCGAGAACGCCCATGGACAGCTCGAGAATACCGCCGATCCACAGCAGAACACAGATCAGTGCGCTGTTGTCACCGAGGGAAACACCGGGAATCAGGCCACAGATGACTGCGGTCAGCGTATAGACAAAGGCAATGCCACACATGAATATTCCCAAGCCGGAGAGCAGTTTTAACGGTGCGACGGAGAAAGCGGTGATCCCGCTCATGGCATAGCGAAGCAGAGCGCGGAAGCTCCACTTGGTCGTGCCCAGAGTGCGCTCCACATTTTCGTAGGGGTACCACTTAGTCTCATAGCCGACCCAGGCAAAAATACCTTTGGAGAACCGCTCGACCTCGGAGAGTTTCAGGATCGCATCCACCATAGGGCGGCGCATGATGCGGAAGTCCACCGCGTTCTGGGGCATTTTTACCTCCGTGAGCATATTGCTGATCTTGTAAAATGTACTGGAGAACAGATTTTGCAGACCATTTCCTTTGTCCCGGGTCAGTCGTCTGGCTGCGGCACAGTCGTAGCCCTCCTCGATGCCTTCCATCATGGTGGGGATCATCGCCGGCGGATGTTGAAGATCGGCATCCATAATGATCACCAGATCGCCGGTGGAATGCGTGAGCCCGGCATACATCGCAGCTTCCTTTCCAAAGTTACGGGAAAACGAGATGTAGCGCACATCGGGGTTTTGCTCAGCCAGTTCGCGCATGATAGGCAGGGTGTGGTCACGGCTCCCGTCATCAACAAAGATATAGGTGAATGAATAGTTTTTCATGGAGTCGGTAACATGGTGTGTTTCCCGGTAAAAGGCATGCAGCACTTCCTCTTCATTATAACAAGGGACAATAATGTCACAGGTGGTCATCGGTAAATTCCTTTCTTTGGCGCACTATATTTGTATGAAGAACATTCTTATTTTACAAAAGCAAAATCACCTTATATTGTATTATATTTGGAGAAAAAAGTAAAGAATATCAAAAAAAATAAGCATATTTTAAGAAAAAATCGCATAGATATAGGTAGAACGGGGGAGAAAATGAGTGTGCTGCGGCAAAATGGCGGCCGACATACCTGTCCTTCCGGAAAGCACAGTGCGAAAGGAGAAATACAAGTGTCAGAGAAAAGTATGGAAAACAATAAGGTTACCGTGATCGGAGAAATCGTCAGCGAGTTCACCTTCAGCCATGAGGTATACGGAGAAGGGTTTTATATGACGGATCTGTCGGTCTGCCGCCTCAGTGATCAGGCAGATGTGATTCCGCTCATGGTATCTGAGAGATTGGTGGATGTCCGTCAAAGTTACATAGGGCAGACGGTGGCTGCAACCGGGCAGTTCCGCTCCTATAATCGTCATGAGGGAAATCGGAATCGATTGCTGCTCTCAGTTTTTGTGCGTGAGATAGAGTTTTTGGACAGCTTCGACGATTATACCAAAACGAATCTGATCTTTTTGGACGGCTATATTTGCAAGCAGCCGGTTTACCGAAAAACTCCCCTGGGAAGAGAGATTGCAGATCTTC
This sequence comes from Lachnospiraceae bacterium, assembly GCA_017461725.1. Lineage (GTDB taxonomy): Bacteria > Bacillota > Clostridia > Lachnospirales > Lachnospiraceae > RGIG423. The sequence goes on along the minus strand of JAFTXG010000027.1, from coordinate 77,423 downwards.
TGGTAGCGGTAAATCGTCCCTACGGAAAGTCGGATTATATTCCCTGTATTGCCTGGGGAAGAAATGCCAGATATGCCTCCGGCTTTGAGGTTGGTGGCCGCGTTCGCGTATGGGGACGTGTGCAGAGCAGAGAATATACCAAAAAAATCAGTGAAGTAGAGTGCGAGAAGCGGATCGCATATGAAATATCTGTGAGTAAGCTGGAATATGGCGATTGATTAATATTTGGAAAAATTTTCATCGATAAAGAGGCTGAGATGTGCACATATTAGTGACAAGAGTGTAAATCTCAAATCATTTCGGTGAAAAGGAGTACAGGATGAAGAAATTTAGAATCGTTTTATTGATGGCAATACTTGCGGTATTTGCATTGACAACAGCTACAGCCTGCGGTCGGAGAAACAATAATCAGGATAACACTGAGAGCAGTTCTGCCGATGAGAGCAGCACAGACAGAGGTACGGACCGTGATGAAAACGGAGCTGGAGACCAGACCGATGAAATGAATCAGGGGACCGACGGAGCCGGCAATGGTACCGATGACATGACTGATGGCAATAACGGTACCGGTGGCGTGCTGGAGTCTTTCGGTGAGGATGTCTCAGATGCCTTTCACGATGTGGGAGAAGGCGTATCCGATGCGGTGGATGATATCGGAAATGGTATGTCAGATGCCGCAGGAGATGTTCATGATGAGATGGACAGCACCGATGGAGCTGGTACCGGAACCGGCGATGGAAGTGCCAGAACAAGACTGCGCTGATATGAAAACAAAAAGATGCTTGGCTATTCCTGTGAATAGCAAGCATCTTTTTTGCGGAATCAAAACATAGATTATTGCGCGCTGCCTGTCGGAACGTCATTTTCCGCAGCCGGAGCCTCGACAGGTTGTGTCTGTGCAGATGCAGAGACGTCTGTCGGTGCGGTTTCTGCCTGGTAGAAGATGGCAGCCAGAGGACTGTCGGGGGTCAGGTACAGTACATTGTTTCCTGATCCGGTGAGACTGAGCTTTGCTGCATCCAGAGCACGGACAAAGTTATAGAACTCAGCTTTGTCAGGATCATTGTAGGCGTCTGCAAGGATCTGCATGTAGGTCGCCTCACCCTCGGCGATAATCTGCTCAGCCTGAGCCTTTGCGGAACTCAAGGTGATGGAGACTTCCCTGCTGGTGGAGTTGCGGATCTCCTGAGCCTGCTGCTGTCCGGTGGCAGTGTAGCCTGCGGCAATCTGATTGCGCTCAGAGATCATGCGGGAGTAGACGGACTGCTTATTGCTGTCCGGAAGATCCAGATGCTTGGTCTCTACCGCGAGCAGATTGATGCCGTATTCAACCAGGCTGTCACCCACATTGTGTTTGATGCTGGCCACCAGATCTCCGTTGCGGCCGCTGATTACGTCTGCCTGAGTAGTATTACTGATGGTGTTTTTGATGGCATTGTACACATTTACATCGATGCGTGACTCAGCTGCGGCACCGCTGCCGTTCAGGGTACGGATGTATGCCATGGGGTCATCGATGGACCAGATGACGAAGCTGTCCTCAACCATGGTCTTTTTGTCCTTGGTGATGACATCGCTGATTGCCAGGTCATAAAGCAGCCTGGTGTTGGGCACCTTGGTCACGCTCTGGATGAAGGGAAGCTTGAAACTGAGGCCGCTCTCACCGTCCTTGTTGTCTCGGATGCTGACGACCTGTCCAAACTGCTTGATGACAGAGTACTCATTGGGGTAGGTGATCACAATGCAGGAGCTACAGATAATCACCAGTAAAAACGCGATAATAACGCCGGGAATCAGCCATGCATTTCTGTTTTTCATGTTATCTGTCTCCTTTCTTATTGATTGCCGATATCATTGTTGAAAATATTCAGGGTTTCGCCCTCACCGTCAGTGATAATGATCTGCATCTGGGGGAGGAGCTCCTCCATGGTCTCAAAATACATACGCTGCTTGGTGATGACGGGGAACTTTACATACTCAGAATACAGTGCGTTGAAACGCGCAACCTGTCCGTTTGCTTCATTGATGCGGGCTTCCTTCTGTGCTTCTGCCTCCTGAAGGACCTTGTCAGCTTCTGCCTCGGCAGCGGGCAGCTGCTCGGCTCTGTACTGATTAGCCTCGTTTACCAGTGTATCGGCATTTTGTTTTGCAGTTTCCACTGCATCAAAAGCGGCCTTTACCTCGCTGGTGGGAGTGTCGACATCCTGAATGGTCACGTTTTTGATCTGAAGACCGATGTCCTCAGCCTCCAGACGCTGGGTCAGTTTGGTGGAGACTGCTGCCTGGATCTCATAGCGGCCGGTGGTCAGCACCTCGTCTACGGCGTAGAGTCCGACCGTATCGCGAATATAGGACTGGGCAAGCATTTTCAGGATATCCTCAGGCTCCTGTGCGTTGTAAAGATATTTGATCGGGTCGGACACTGCATACTCGATATAGCAGGACACATCGAGGAAATTGAAGTCGGAGGTAATCATCAGGGATTCGTATTCGATGGAAGCATCTGTTTTTTCGTCATAGCCGATGGCCAGACCATGAACGGTCATATCGACAATATGAACCTTCTGAATGAAGGGAATCGCAAAATGAATACCCGAGGTGGTTACAGCGGAAGGGTTTCCGAGGGTGGTCACCACGGCATTCTGGTTTTCGGTCAGACTGTATACGCTGTTGAGTACAATGATCAAAGCGAAAACCAGAGCGGCAATGATGCCGGCGGTCTTGCCGACGGCTTTGGGGCGAATCGGTCTTCGCTGTCCATAATTGCTGCCGCCATTGTTGGCATAGGGATTATGGCCGTTATTTTCTGTGGACATAGTAGGTTCCTCCTTTGCGGGAATTGTTATTTGTCATCTTTGCCGTCGCTGTCATCGTGCTTGACCATTTTGATGGCTATGGACAGGGCATAGAGCACAAACGCAATGAAAAACGTGGCAAACATGGAAGCCATTAACAGAGATTTGCTCTGGCTTTTGTCAATAAAGGCAAACACAAGCGTAGAAAGGTAGAGCAGGAGAATGATTACCACTCCGGCCATCGCCATGATCCGGCGTATTTTCATCAAAATAGAGTTTTTCATAATGGATACCGTTTTATCCCTTCATTAATATATAGAAAATCAAACAGAAGGACTGCTGTTCTCAATGGGGGAGAGTGACTGCTTTTTTTCTATGGACTGTATGCGGCTGGCAGCCATCCACGCAATCCGGAAGGTCAGGGCGTCCTCGAAATTGCGGATATCCAGGCCTGTCATTTTCTGGACACGCTCCAGACGGTACACCAGTGTGTTCCGGTGGAGGTAGAGCTGTCTGGCGGTCTCTGAAATATTCAGGCTGTTTTTAAAAAAGCGGTTGATGGTGGAGAGCAGTTCATCATCCAGCACAGGCAGTTCCTCGCCGAAGATATCTTTGGCAAATGACGCACAGAGGGAGACGGGCAGCTGACAGATCAGCTTGCCAAGGCCCAGTGTCTGGTAGGAGATGACTTGACGCTCGGGGAAAAACAGTTTTCCGGCTTCCATGGCCAGTGCGGCTTCATGGTAGATACGGGGCAGGTCAGCCAATGTACCGGCGATAGAGCTGTAGGAAACGTGAAATCTGACCATGGCCTCCATGCTCAGGGTATCGGCCACAACGGGTGCAGTCTTAAGGAGATAATCCTGGGGGTTGGAGGTCCTGGAAAGGTCCCGGATCAGCGCAAACTGAGTATCGCTGATCATCACGCAGTTGTCCATCGAGGTCTCCACAAAAAGCTGTTGTAAAATTGTCCGAAAGTCCACTGAGCCGGTGTGTTCGGTGGAAATCAGAAGGAGCCCGTAGGGAGCGTCCGCGGACAGGCGAAGCTGCCGAGCCCGGTGAGTGCGTTCACTGTCAGTCAGCGCACCGGTGAAAAGCCGCAGGAAAAACTGTTCACGGCTCATCTGTTCCTCGCCGGCCTTGATCAGAAACTTGATCTGACTGGAGGCGATGCAGCCGCCGGTGTAGCTGGTGGTGGAGGGTCCGTGGGCGATCAGCAACAGCGGATCCCCGGTATGCTCCGTCAATTTGAAGAAGTGATAACTCGCACCGCCGGGGGCGGAAATGCTCTGGCTGGTGGAGGGGATATCCCAGAATGCAGCCGCGGTCGCAGCCAGGTCCTCCGGGAGGGAGAATGTGGATGCGATGGACTGGTTTTTCTCATTGAAGAGAGCAAAGTCGGTGTGGATCATGGCTGACAGCTCGGTCAGGGCCTGTTGAAGCAGCTGGTGGGAGAGCATGGTTACCTCCAAAGAAAATATTATAATATCGCAGTGCACCTCACGACCTGTGGTCGTTTCGGTCGCGGGCATTCGCGCTGTATTGCGTGTGCGTTCGCAGTGCACCTCACGACCTGCGGTCGTTTCGGTCGCGGGCATTCGCCCTATACAGCTGTCCAGTGGTACGCTTGTGTGAGCAAGCTCTCACCGCGTTCACTGTCCACCTGTGCACTGCTCTTTGCTTTCGCGCATAGTATACCATAAAGATTTGTTAAATCCAATAAAAGATATATAAAATTAAGATTTCATTTTTATGGCGCACCGGTTGAATGAGTGTTGTGGAAGAGATGCGTGAACGTGAAAAGCCCCTGCCGAATCGGCAGGGGCTTTGATGTACTCAATTGATTGGAAATTAGTTGGTGATAACCAGCTCGGTCTCCTTGTCGAATACGTGGATCTTCTCAGGGTTAAGAGCAAACTTAACGCTAGCGCCAAGCTTAGCCTTGGTCTCAGGGTTAACACGAGCGGTCATGTTAGCACCCTCAACATCGAAGTACAGGAATACCTCTGCACCCAGAGTCTCGTATACACGGATGGTGGACTCGATTACGCAGTCAGCATGTGCAGCCAGATCAGCCTCGTCATCGCTAACGTGCTCAGGACGGATACCCATAACAACGGTCTTTCCAGCGTAGCCGCCATCGATGAGCTTCTTAGCCTTAGCAGCGGGAAGCTTGATAGCGTTAGGACCAACGTGCAGAACAACGTCAGATCCCTTAACCTCAACGGTAGCATCCAGGAAGTTCATCTGAGGAGATCCGATGAATCCAGCTACGAACAGGTTGCAAGGATAATCGTACAGTCTGTTGGGGCTGTCAACCTGCTGAACAACACCGTCCTTCATAACTACGATACGGGTACCAAGGGTCATAGCCTCGGTCTGGTCATGGGTTACGTAGATGATGGTAGCGCCCAGTCTGTCGTGCAGCTTAGCAATCTCGATACGCATCTGTACACGCAGCTTAGCATCCAGGTTGGACAGAGGCTCATCCATCAGGAATACCTTAGGGTTACGAACGATAGCACGACCCATAGCAACACGCTGTCTCTGACCACCGGACAGAGCCTTGGGCTTACGATCAAGCAGCTTCTCCAGGTCAAGGATGTGAGCAGCCTCAAGAACCTGCTTCTTAATCTGATCCTTGGGAACCTTACGCAGCTTCAGACCAAATGCCATGTTATCGAATACGGTCATATGAGGGTACAGAGCGTAGTTCTGGAATACCATCGCGATATCACGATCCTTAGGCTCTACGTTGTTCATAAGCTTGCCATCGATGAGCAGCTCACCGGAGGAGATCTCCTCAAGACCTGCGATCATACGAAGGGTAGTAGTCTTACCACAACCGGAGGGACCTACGAAGATGATGAACTCCTTATCTTCGATATCCAGGTTGAAATTCTTTACAGCCTCAAAGCCGTTGGGATATACTTTACAGATATCTTTTAAAATTACACTTGCCATTACGGACCTCCTAAAATTTGTTGAGTACATTGTAACTGATTCTATGGTAAATGGCTATAGTCCAAACCAACAAAAAATTCAGAAAAAAACTGACAACTTGCCCTGTAAAAGAGAGGCGGGTGTACAGGTTGACGAAGAAAATCGAAAACTGTTGTACAAGTTGACGAAGCTGTGCACATTCACAAAATGGGAGCGGGAAATGTGGCAATTTAGCAGGGTAAACTGTTAAAAACACACAAATCAGGTGGCGATGATATCTTTCTGCACGGGGGTGTAGAAGATGTATCTCACCAGCTCGGGATCCTTGGTCTGTCCTAAAATCCACATGATTTTGGTCACCACTGCCTCCAATGGCATGTCATAGTTTTCCAGCACACCGTAATCATTTTTGATGGAATGTCCCACCTCATACACACCCATGTCACTGCCCTCGTGAGGCACCTGCGTGGTGATGACCACGGTCTTTCCGGAATCGATCCAGTCGCGGATAGCGTCGGTAAACGCGGAGTCTCCGTTGTAGGAGGGAACCCCGCCCACACCGAAGCTCTCCAGAATCACTGCATCGTAGTGATCCTTTAAGTAGGTGAGGATCGAGGGATCAATACCGGGGATGAGCTTCAGCACAAACACCTTGGGATCCAGGGCGTGATAGAACAGGGGATAGCGGGGATAAGCCGCAGTATCCGGGACAAAATAGACCAGTTTTCCGCCGCGGACCACCGCGATCTCCGGATAATCAATACTGGAGAATGCATTGAAGCTCTTGGTGCGGGTTTTTCTGGCCCTGGTGCCCAGAATGACTTTTCCGTCAAAGACCAGGTGGACATTGTGGGCCTGCTCATCACAGGCGTAGAGGAAGGCATCGTAGAGGTTGCGTCTGGCATCGGTGTCACGGACATAGATGGACTTCTGTGAGCCGGTCAGCACGATGGGCTTGCGGCTGTTCTGCACCAGGTAGGAAAGGGCAGCAGCACTGTAAGCCATGGTGTCGGTACCGTGGGTAATCACAAAGCCGTCGTAATCCCGATAATTATCTTCGATGCATCTGGCCATGGCCAGCCAGTGATCACAGTTTAAATTAGTACTGTCCAGATTGCACAGCTGCAGGGTGGAAACCTGACAGAGGGATGCGAGCTCCGGAACGCAGGAGATGATCTCCTCGGAGGTGATCTGGGGAGCTAAACCTGAGCCGGTGGGCTTTGATGCGATAGTTCCTCCTGTGGCGATCAGAAGTATTTTTTTCATGTTTGTTCAGTCCTCGATTCTTCAGGATGTTATAATAATAAAGGTCAGGTGATCGAAAAAACTTAAGAGCGGGCGATGATGCTTTTCAGATCATCGACGGTGAACTCATAGTGGGTATTGCAGAAGTCGCAGCACACATCAATGGGGGCATTGTCATCGACCATTTCCTGGAGATCCTTATGTCCGATGGCCACGATAGCGCGCTCCACCCGATGCTTGGTACAGTTGCAGTAGAACTGGGTGGGAACCTTGTCCATGATCTCCAGATCCATATCGCCCAACAGGCGCTCCAGAATATCCTCGGGGGACAGTCCTTCATCCAGCAGGGAGGTGACGGAACTGATTTCGCCAAGGCGCTTTTCCAGTGCGGAAATCACTGTGTCGTCGGCACCGGGCATCAGCTGGAGAATAAAGCCTCCCGCCTGGCGGACGGTGTTATTTTTGTTCATCAGCACGCCAAGGCCCACGGAAGAGGGGGTCTGCTCTGAAGTGGCAAAATAATACGTCAGGTCCTCAGCAATCTCGCTGGTGACCAGAATGCTCTGTCCGATATAGGGCTCCTTCATGCCGATGTCCTTGATGATCGTCAGGACACCGATGCCCAGAGCACCGGCCACGTCCAGCTTGCCTTTGTCGTTTGCGTGGATCAACACGTTGGGATTGAAGGCGTAGCCCTTCACATTTCCGTGGGAATCGGCGATGACCGTCAAGCCCTCGATGGGACCGTCGCCCTGGATTTTCAGCGTGAGGGTATCGTTCTCGCCTTTCATCATAATGCCCATCATGGCACCTGCGGTCAGCAGTCGGCCGAGGGCGGCAGTGGCTACCGGGCTGGTGTTGTGGGCAGCGCGGGCAGTCTCGACCGTGTTTTTGGTGGTTGCGGCAAACGCGCGGACATAGCCGCCTGCGGCTGTACCGCGGATAATATAATCTTCCATATGTTTAAACCTCCTGATTACGCAATATCTGTTTTCGGTGTGTATTATTTTATCTGACATATATTAAGGAAGGAAAAGTAAATGTGCTGACCGCCTTTATCGCTTTCCCTGTTCTCTCAGGACGATATAGATGCGCTCGCTGTCAGCCTTTGGCGGCTCCATGGTGAAGGCATCGTAGGCGGCGATGAATTTCATGCCGGCTGCCTCTGCTGCGGAGCAGATCTCTTCTATAAAATATGCGCGCTGTACGTGCTCTTCATCAAAGCGGATGTAGCGCCCGTCCTCATCCTCCATAAACAGAGCGAGAGAGTAATAATTTAATGATGTCTCCGGGTCAAACTCATTTTCCCAGATAAAGGCCGCGTTGCCACGATCCTCGGCAATGGTGCAGCTGCCCATGACCTGTTCATATTTGTAGCGGGTATTCAGGTCAAAGATGAAATAACCTCCGGGATCAAGATAGTTGTTCACCAGCTTAAAGACAGTGATCAGGTCCTCCGGATCAGTCAGATAATTCATGGAGTCGCAGATGCTGACCACGCCGGCTACGGTGCCGTAGAGCTCAAACTCCCGCATATCCTGGAGGAGATACAGGATGTCCTTTCCGGACTCAGCCCGCTTATCCATGGCAACAGACAGCATGTCCTCCGACACATCCACTCCGATCATATTATATCCTGCACTGTCAAGCAGCTCGGTCAGCGTGCCGGTGCCGCAGCCCAAATCCAGCAAAAGTCCGTCCTTGCAGCCATAGTGTCGGAGAAGTGAGACCAGATAGCCGCACCATTCCTCATAGGGGACATTGTCCATAAATTCATCATATAATTCGGCAAAGCCGGTATAAGCCTGTCCGTCCAAAGCATCGCCTCCGTGTGGTGGTCATGTTCGTCAGAAGCATGAGCCTTTATTAAAGTTGACTGCCTTATTATAGCGAAAGTTTTGAGAAAAATCTACAGTTGATTGTATAGATTTCAAAAAATATGTATATAATGAAGATACCGGCGGTGGACAAGAGTATACATGGTCGGTAAATACCAAAGAAAAGTGAAATACTTATCCTCCCCTTAATGCCCTGCGAAAGGGCGGCGGAAGCTCCTTGTCAGGGCTTCCGCTTTTTTGTATTCAGAAAGAGGCAATGTCAAACGAAAATATATAAACGAAAAAATAAATAAAAAACAGGTGATATAGCGAAACGTTAGAAAATGATTGACTATGTTTGATATACGTTTGTAAATGTTTGAATAAAAAGAAATAAACATTGTATCGATAAAAAAACAGGGCAAAAATTTCAAAAACAGCTTAAAAATGGTTTACATTATTTGAGTTTATGCTATAATATTTGCGGGTCTCGCTGACCGCGCCCTCAAGTGAGGGATTCTGAGCGGAGAGACGAAGGAAAGGCGGATCGAGAGGGTTCGTCTTATTACACGTTGTGGAGATGCCCGTCTTCACAAACACATGGAGGTACAAAATGAGTAAATGGGTTTATTTGTTTAAGGAAGGAAATGCTGACATGCGTAACCTTCTGGGCGGCAAGGGCGCAAACCTGGCCGAGATGACCAACTTAGGTCTCCCGATTCCTCAGGGCTTCACTGTTACCACTGAGGCCTGCACCGACTATTATAATAGCGGAAAGAAGATTACTGACGAGATTCAGTCTCAGATTTTTGAGGCGATGGCTTGGCTTGAGAATGAGAACGGCAAGAAGTTCGGCGACACCGAGGATCCCCTTCTGGTTTCCGTTCGTTCCGGTGCGAGAGCATCCATGCCCGGTATGATGGATACCATCCTTAACCTGGGTCTGAACGATATTTCCGTAGAGGGCTTCGCAAAGAAGACCGGAAATGCTCGTTTTGCATATGATTCCTATCGTCGTTTCATCCAGATGTTCTCTGACGTTGTTATGGAGGTTCCCAAGTCCTTCTTCGAGAAGATCATCGATGAGCTGAAGGAAGAGAAAGGCGTTCACTACGATGTCGAGCTGACCGCTGATGATCTGAAGGAGCTGATCGCTCGCTTCAAGGCTGTATACAAGAACGCAATGAACGGTGAGGAGTTCCCTCAGGATCCCAAGGTTCAGCTGATGGAGGCTGTAAAGGCTGTATTCCGTTCCTGGGACAACCCCCGTGCGATCGTATACCGTCGTATGAATGATATCCCCGGCGACTGGGGTACCGCAGTTAATGTACAGTCCATGGTATTTGGTAACATGGGCAATACCTCCGGTACCGGTGTTGCATTTACCCGTAACCCTTCCACCGGTGAGAAGGGCATCTACGGTGAGTACCTGATCAATGCTCAGGGTGAGGACGTAGTAGCAGGTGTTCGTACTCCTCAGCCTATCTCCAAGCTTGCTGAGGATCTTCCTGAGTGCTATGCTCAGTTCATGGATCTGGCGATGAAGCTTGAGAATCACTATCGTGATATGCAGGATATGGAGTTCACCATTCAGGAGGGCAAGCTGTTCTTCCTGCAGACCAGAAATGGTAAGCGTACTGCTCCCGCAGCTATCCAGATCGCTTGTGACCTGGTAGACGAGGGCATGATCACTCCTGAGGAGGCAGTTCTTCGTATCGAGGCTAAGTCCCTGGATCAGCTGCTTCACCCCACCTTCGATCCCGCTGCCCTGAAGGCAGGCGAGGTGATCGGTTCCGCACTTCCCGCATCCCCCGGTGCTGCAGCAGGTAAGGTTTACTTCACCGCTGACGAGGCTAAGGACGCTGGAAAGGGCGGCAGAGGCGAGCGCGTTATCCTGGTTCGTCTTGAGACCAGCCCCGAGGACATCGAGGGTATGCACGCAGCTCAGGGTATCCTGACTGTTCGCGGCGGTATGACCTCCCACGCAGCAGTAGTTGCACGTGGTATGGGTACCTGCTGTGTATCCGGCTGCGGCGAGATCAAGATCGACGAGGAAGCAAAGGTATTTACTCTCGGCGGATACACCTTCCATGAGGGAGATTACATTTCCCTGGATGGTTCCACCGGTAAGATTTACAAGGGCGACATCAAGACCGTAGAGGCTACCGTAGGCGGTAACTTCGGACGTATCATGGCATGGGCTGACGGCATTAGAAAGCTGCAGGTTCGTACCAACGCTGATACTCCCGCTGATACGCTGAACGCAGTTAAGCTGGGTGCAGAGGGTATCGGTCTTTGCCGTACCGAGCATATGTTCTTCGACGCAGAGCGTATTCCGAAGATCCGTAAGATGATCCTCTCCGAGTCTGTTGAGCAGAGAGAGGCAGCGCTGAACGAGCTGATTCCTTTCCAGAAGGCAGACTTCAAGGGCATGTACAAGGCTCTGGAGGGACGTCCGATGACCGTTCGTTATCTGGATCCCCCTCTGCATGAGTTCGTTCCCACTGATCCCGAGGATATCGCTGCACTGGCAGAGGATATGGGCCTGACCGTTGAGCAGGTTAAGGCTAAGTGTGATGAGCTCCACGAGTTCAACCCGATGATGGGTCACAGAGGATGCCGTCTGGCTGTTACCTACCCTGAGATCGCTAAGATGCAGACCAGAGCCGTTATGGAGGCTGCTATCGAGGTGAAGGAGGAGTGTGGTTTTGATATCGTTCCCGAGATCATGATCCCTCTGGTAGGCGAGAAGAAAGAGCTTAAGTTTGTTAAGGATATCGTAGTTGAGACCGCTGAGCAGGTTAAGGCTGAGAAGAATTCCGACATCCAGTACCACATCGGTACCATGATCGAGATCCCTCGTGCAGCTCTGCTGGCTGACGAGATCGCTGAGGAGGCTGAGTTCTTCTCCTTCGGTACCAACGACCTTACCCAGATGACCTTCGGCTTCTCCCGCGATGACGCAGGTAAGTTCCTGGATGCTTACTACAAGTCCAAGATCTACGAGTCCGATCCCTTCGCAAGACTGGATCAGAACGGCGTAGGCAAGCTGGTTCAGATGGCAGCAGAGAAGGGTAGATCCGCTCGCGCTAACATCAAGCTGGGTATCTGTGGAGAGCACGGTGGAGATCCTTCCTCCGTAGAGTTCTGCCACAACACCGGACTGACCTATGTGTCCTGTTCACCTTTCCGCGTGCCGATCGCACGTCTGGCAGCAGCACAGGCTCAGCTGAAGAATCCCAGAGCTTAATTCATGTTTTTATCAAGGCCGGTGCGCGATGCACCGGCCTTTTTGTGCTTGAATTCCCGTAAATATTCGGTATAATCTAGACTATAGGGAGTTTATAGCCGATGAAACTGCGAAGAAGATAGACGCTGATCAGAAAAATGAGGAATGGAGGGACCCCCATGTTGATGGATGAACTAAAAAAATATGTCCCGATCAACGATCAGGAGACTGCCGATCTGTCTCGGATGCTGGCTTTTTTTGCACATGGTGAGACCCCATTCCACCGCACCAACACCACGGCCCATTTTACTGCCTCGGCCTGGATCGTGAATCCTGCCCGGACCAAAGTGCTGATGGTCTATCACAACATCTACAACTCCTGGTCCTGGACCGGCGGACATGCCGACGGCGAGGAGGACTTGCTGGCGGTTGCCCTCAGGGAGGCGAGGGAGGAGACTGGGATCGAGCATATTCGGCCGGTCAGTGATGAGCCTTTTTCCTTGGAAATTCTCACGGTGAATGGTCACGAAAAGCGTGGGAAATATGTCTCGTCCCATCTCCATTACAATGTGACTTATCTGATGGAGGCCGAGGAGAGCGATGAATTGCGGATGAAACCGGATGAGAACAGCGGAGTGGCCTGGTTTACGTTTGAGGATGCGCTGAAGGCCAGCACCGAGCCATGGATGGTGGAGCGGGTGTATCGCAAATTGATTCAAAAAATGATCGAATGAAATTTTTGCTTTGAGGAGGGTGACGGAGCGCATAACTGGGAATACTGGGATAAGCAGATCGCGCCCGAGCTGTACCACATGATCAAAGCGTGAATATCCGGGCGGAGATTGCGTGTTGAGAGCAATTGTACTCGATGTAGGAAGATCACAGGAATAACAAGGAGCATGCTTACATGAAAATCTGGAAGGATCAGATACTGAAAGAGACTGGACAGTTGCAGGAGGAGCTGGTGCAGTGGAGACGGAACCTTCACCGCCACCCCGAGGTCGGTTTTGAACTGGAGTTTACCAAAGGATTTGTAAAAGAAAAGCTGATTGAGATGGGCTGTGAGCCCGCAGACTGCGGAAAGTGCGGTCTGGTGGTGTTGCTCGGAAAGCCGGGAAAGCGGACTATCCTGCTGCGTGCGGATATGGATGCACTTCCGATCACTGAGGAGGCGGAGATCGACTACGTTTCCCAGTGTGAAGGGTATATGCACGGCTGCGGACACGATATGCACACAGCCATGCTTCTGGGCGCAGCGAAAGTGCTTAAGGCACATGAAGGTGAGCTTTGTGGTCAGGTCAAGCTGATGTTCCAGCCGGCGGAGGAGATATTTGCCGGTTCTCACGATATGATCGAGGCAGGTGTTTTGGAGAATCCCCATGTGGACGCGGCCATGACCCTCCATGTGACCACCGGCGTTCCGCTGCCGGTTGGTTTCCTTCGGGTTCCCGAGGGCGGGACCGGAACCTCATCCAGCGACGAGTTTCACATTATTGTGAACGGAAAGGGTGGTCATGGCGCGATGCCCCATCTGTCTGTTGACCCCATCAATGTGATGTCCCATATCTGCATCGCCCTGCAGGAAATCCATGCCAGAGAAGTGCCCGCGGGAGAGTTTCTGGTGATTACCCCGGGCATTTTCCAGGCGGGAAAGGCCAGCAACATCATTGCCGATCAGGCGGAGATGTACGGCACCATCCGCACCGGAGATCAGAAAATGGTGGAGTTTGCAAAGCGGCGAATCACCGAGATCAGCGAGAGTGTGGCGAAGACTTTCCGCGCCACGGCAGAGGTTTCTTTCGCAAAGTCCTGCCCACCCATGATCGCCGATCACGATATGGCTGCGGCGGCAAGGAAATATATGACAGAACTGCTGGAGCATGCAGTGATTCCTCCAGTTAATGACACACCGAAGGTCGCCGGCGGAAGCGAGGACTTCGCCTATGTGTCCTGCGAGGTGCCCACCATCGGCATGTTCCTCGGCGCGGGGAATTCCAGAGAAGGTGCCATCTATCCCCAGCATCACCCCAAGGCGGAGTTCGACGATTCGGTGCTCAGCCGTGGAGCGGCGGTCTATGCCTATATGGCGGTGAGATGGCTGGAGGAAAATGGCTTGTCCGTATCATGTAGAAGTCTGAACTGATGAAAAGCCACACTCCTCAAAGAGGGAAAAAGAAGAAATAGATTGTTGTACTATTGAAATTTGAGATTATCGATGTGCAAAAACCACGGCTGAAACGCTCATTTAGAGCAAACGCCGTGGTTCTTTTTATCTTACTGGAATCTGTCTATCTTGTGCCTTTGATGCAATCTGAACTACTTCCTCAATACTTTCTGTACAGCCTCGGCTTATCCAGATACGCTGAATAGCTTCTATACCTGCAACGATGTATGCACTGCGATACTCTTGTTCGATCGGATTATCTGACCAAACGGGCATGGTATCAGGTAGCAGGACTGAAAATTTTTCATTCGCTAATGAGGAAAGTCCATTTTTGTATAATGCAATAAAATAATCTGCGTTTTTCTGAATATAAGCAAAATGATGATGTAAATATTGTTCCAATGGTAATGGTATAAGTTCTTTTTTATAATCCTCACACATCAAATCAAGTTGAAAATCAATTACATCTTCTCTCAGTTCAAAATTACGATAGAAAGTTTTTCGCCCGATGGCAGCTTCTTCACAGATTTCTGTCACAGAAATCTGACGAAATGGTTTTCTTTTCATCAGACTGAACAAAGCATCTGATATCATGTGCTGACTGCGAATCGCTGTTTTATTTTTCTGTTTGAAGTACATAAATCCGCCCCACTTTTCCACTGAGTGTGTCAGTTGCATCCAGTTTATTGAAATCTTTTTTTTTCTCTTGCTATGATAGCACAAAAGAACAAACGACACAACTGTGTCAGAAAGAGGTTTCTTATGAATCTTCAAAAATTCTATATGGGCGAAGCCTTTGATGCATACGAATACTTTGGAGCACATCTGGAAGATGGAGGGGTTGTGTTCCGTACTTATGCTCCCAATGCGCAACGAATTTACGTTGTAGGAGAGTTTAATGGATGGCAAGAACAGCCTATGGAGCAACTTCATCAGAGTGGTGTTTGGGTAGGCTTCTCCAAGGATGCCAAAGCGGGACAGATGTACAAATATGTAATCTATGGTCAGAACGGCCGTGTCGAACATTGCGATCCTTACGGTTTCGGAATGGAGCTTCGTCCCGGAGCTTGTTCTGTCATCCGTGATTTATCCGAATACACCTTTAACGATGAAAAATGGATGAAGAAACGCACCCGTGCTTATGATAAGCCGCTGAATATTTACGAATTGCACTTAGGCTCATGGAAAATGAAAGGTGATAAGTGGTATTCGTATAACGAAATTGCTGACGAGCTGATAGCATATCTGAAAGAATACGGCTATAACTATGTGGAGTTTATGCCCCTATCAGAGCATCCCTTTGACGGAAGCTGGGGCTATCAGAATACTGGATTCTTTGCTCCTACATCCAGATACGGAACTGCCACACAGTTAATGGAACTAATTGACAAACTCCATAACGCTGGTATCGGTACAATCATGGACTTCGTACCCGTCCATTTTGCTGTGGATGCCTATGGCTTGAAAGAATATGATGGAACTACTCTTTATGAATACCCTCACAAAGATGTAGGAAAAAGTGAATGGGGAAGTTATAACTTCATCCATTCCCGTAGAGAAGTTGCTTGTTTTCTCCAGTCAGCCGCAAACTATTGGCTCAAAGAATACCACTTTGATGGACTTCGAATGGATGCGGTAAGCCGTCTGATTTACTGGCAGGGAGATGAGAAACGTGGTGAAAATGGCGTTACAATTAATTTCCTCAAAGCAATGAACAAAGGACTTCATGCGCTTCATCCTACGGCTATGCTCATTGCAGAGGATTCCACATCTTATCCCGGTGTAACAAGGGATGTGGAAGATGGTGGACTTGGTTTCGACTATAAATGGGATTTAGGATGGATGCACGATACTCTGAAATATTTTGAGTGTCATCCTTATGACCGTGCTTATATGCAGGATAAGATAACATTCTCCATTTTCTATGCGTATAATGAGCGCTATATTCTGCCATTCTCACACGATGAAGTTGTTCATGGAAAGAAAACTATTATTGATAAACTTAACGGCAGCTATACGGATAAATTCGCTCAGGCAAGGCTTTTGTACCTCTACATGATGACCCATCCTGGAAAGAAACTGAACTTCATGGGCAATGAGCTTGCCATGTTCAGAGAATGGGATGAGAAGCGTGAATCAGATTGGGATTTGCTGAAAATGCCTGCGCATGATTCTTTCCATCACTATATCGGAGAACTGAACAATTTATATCTGAAAAAGAAAGTTATCTGGAAAATGGATCATACCTATGACGGTTTCAAATGGGTGGATTGCAAGAGCGATAACAAGTGTATCTTTGGCTATACCCGAACCGACGGAAAGCAGACCTTGCTGGCTCTTTTCAATTTCTCTGCTAAAGAAGCTACTATTGCACCGGAACAGGACGGAAAAGTCACTATGCTACTGAATACGGATTGGGAATTGTTTGGCGGCAAAACACCTAAGTCTATCAAGAAATCACTGATAAAAACAATTCCTCCGTTCACTGGTATGTTGTATAGCTATCGGGCATCTACCGAAGTAGACGCGAAATAGTAAAGAACACCCGAATCAGTAAACGATTAAGATGAACAGCGTATTACCTGCGCCTGCTCGTTCACATCTGCAAGATATGACCACAGTTCACAGGATAATATCAGCTCGCTGTATCTCGCTGGATATTTTTCTTTCAGAAATTCCCTGTGCAATCGTCCTGGAAAGAGAGGCTAATTCGCTCTCCCAGTTGACTCTGGGTCGGGCCTTTTGCTTTTCTTAAGGCAGTGATCTGGCTGCCGCACTGTTTCATATAAAAGAATTTTGCCCAAAACACGGAATCGTCACAATTCTTTCATTGACAAACAGTATCAAACAAATTTAAAATAGATACATTAGTTGACAATGTTCGACGGAGGGTATGATGACACAGAGAAAGAAACGTAAAAAATGGATGAAACTCCGCCACCGGGTGATCACTGAGCTGGCCCGTCTGGTGCTTCATCCCTACACGGTGTTGAGATATGGCGTGAAGGTCGAGCGATTCAAGGGGCAGGGAGACCGAAACTATCTGATCGTTCTGAATCATCAGACGGTGTTTGATCAGTTTTTTGTGGGGATGGCCTTTAAGGGACCGATTTATTATGTGGCGACCGAGGATATTTTTTCCAACGGCTGGATTTCCCGATTATTGAGTTATGCCATCGCGCCGATCCCGATCAAGAAGCAGACCACCGATGTGCAGGCGGTCATGAACTGCGCGCGGATCGCCAGAGAGGGCGGCACCATTGCGGTGGCTCCGGAGGGGAACCGGACCTACAGCGGCAGGACCGTCTACATAAAGCCTTCCATCGTCAAGCTGGTGAGAGCGCTGAAGCTGCCCCTTCTGATCTTTCGGATCGAGGATGGCTACGGTGTGCAGCCCCGCTGGACTGATGTGGTGCGAAAAGGCAAGATGCGGGCCGGTGTCACCCGGGTGGTGGAGCCGGAGGAGTATAAGACCATGTCCGACGATGAGCTTTACGCGCTGATCAGGGATGGCCTGGATGTCAACGAGGCGAAGGTCTCCGGCATCTTTCGTCATAAAAAGCTGGCCGAGTATCTGGAGCGTGTGGTTTATGTCTGCCCCGAGTGCGGCCTCTCCCGGTTTGAGAGCCACGACGATATCATCCAGTGTAAGCAGTGTGGGTGCAGGGTCCGTTATCTGCCCACCAAGGAGCTTAAGGGCGAGGGATGCGAGTTTCCCTTCCGGTTCGTGGCAGAGTGGTATGACTATCAGAGTGACTTTGTGAATAAGCTGGATTACACTCAGTATCTGGATAAGCCCATGTATGTGGATACGGTGAATCTGTATGAGGTCATTCTCTACGACAGAAAAAATCTGCTGGAAGAAAATGCGAAGCTGTCCCTCTACGGAGACCGGCTGGTGTTTGATTTTGCGGACGGGAAACAGCAGGTATTCACCTTTGACGACCTGGGCGTAGTGACGGTTCTGGGCAGAAATAAACTGAATTTTTATTGTGGAGATAAGGTCTATCAGTTGAAGGCTGACAAGCGGTTCAATGCGCTGAAATATATGAATATGTTTCATCATTTTAAAAATATGACCGGGGAGAGCGAAGACGGCGAGTTTTTGGGATTGTAGTGTATACCGGATTTGCAGAAATGACTGAGGTTATACGTTTGATAAATTTCCATAACAGGAGGTTGAGTGTTTTATGAACAATGTATCGAGCTGGGATTTTACGCTGGCAAATTATGATGCCGTGTGGGCATTTTTGGTGCAGCTTGGACTTTTGCTGCTGTTTCTGATGCTGGGAAATATTCTTCGGCGTACCGTTCCGCTGTTTCGGAAGTGTCTGATCCCTTCCGCCCTTTTGGGAGGTACCGTGCTTCTGGGGGTAAATATCATCACCAAACAGCTGGGATTTGTGTTGGTGGACAATCGTCTGATGCAGGTCATTACTTACCATTGCTTAGCCATCGGCTTTGCGGCCATGACGCTGAAGACGGAAAAGAGCACCCATAAGACCAGTCGCGCACAGATCGTCGAGTTTGGCGCCCTGCAGGGAGGTTCCTATATGCTGCAGGCGTTCGTAGGTCTTGGCATCACGCTGATTCTGTTCCTGGTGACCCAGCACGGGGAGACCGTTATCTCCTATATCTGCGGTCTTATTCTGCCGCTGGCCTTTGGTCAGGGGCCGGGAAATGCGCTCAGCTGGGATATCAATTTTACCAACACACCTGCGACGCAGTTCGCCGGCAACGGCAGCTTTGGCCTGTCCCTCGCCTCCATCGGTTTTGTGGTGGCATCGGTGTTTGGCGTCCTGTACATCAATATCCACAAAAAACGCGGAGAACTCTATGTGCGCGAGGGCTGCCTATCCGATGAGGCTGCAAACCAGGACTCAGATGGAGAGGAGATTCCTGACAATGAATCCGTGGACAAATTCACGATTCAGGCGGGCTTTGTGGCGCTGGCCTATGCCCTTTCCTTCG
Source organism: Lachnospiraceae bacterium (assembly GCA_017461725.1). GTDB lineage: Bacteria > Bacillota > Clostridia > Lachnospirales > Lachnospiraceae > RGIG423. Next base: position 58,259 of record JAFTXG010000027.1, on the reverse strand, counting down.
GGTTCATGTGTCTGCTGGGTGTTATCTCTGATTTCACCAACAGCATCGCATGGGGCTTCAATTTCCTGTGGGCTTCTCTGGCAGCCATGCTGATCAAGGTTGCGGTCAAGCTGCTGCGCAAGCGCAATCTGATGCACCGGGGCTATATCAACAACTATCAGATGGATCGAATCTCCGGTTTCGCCTTTGACCTGATGATCGTTGCGGGAGTGGCGGCGATTGAGATCAATGACATCAAAAACTACATCCTGCCCATTGTGATCCTCAGCCTGGTGGGAACCGTCATCACCTACGTTTATATCCGCCTGGTTGCCAAGGAGTGCTTTAAGGGCTTCGAGCACGAGTTTTTTCTCATGAGTTTTGGTACTATGACCGGCACCGCTTCCAACGGTGTGATCCTCATGAAGGAGGTCGATCCGGGCCTGCGGACACCGACTTCCAGCCTGTATATTCTCTCCAATTTCCCCGCCATGGTCATGATCGCGCCGCTGCTGTTCTTGCTGAGCTTCGCGGCAAAATCGCCGACAAATGCGGTCATCGCCTGTGTGATTTTCTTTGTCCTGTGGTCTGCGTACACGGTGTATCTGTTCCGCAGAAAAATCTTTAAGAAGCGGTATGCAAATTCTCCTGTGGAGGTTTGGACGGAGGAGTAATGTTCCTGATAAAATACATAAAATTCGCTAAAAAGTAGTTGAACTCTTTTCAGTTGAGAATTATAATATGTGCGTTTTGCAAGAGTATCACAGCGTCGGAGCTTTTCCGGCGCTGTAATTATGTGAAAGTGGTGCGAACATATTGAGTTGGCCACAGCTCAGACTGGACGTTCACCATACAACAATCCTGAGATCAGGCCGCCGACGATTGTCGGCAGAATGGAGAAATCATGCAGACTGCACATCATCTTCCCGGAAGACATGGTTCCGGAGCGTTACACCCCATACATTCATTCCATCTGGACAGACATCATGTGATCGAGACCATGACCGGTTTCATGAAGAAAAATGTGGTCATGATGATCGCGCTGGTGGCGGCGCTGGTGACCAGCATTATTGTGCCCGTGGACAGAGCTTATCTGGGCTACTTCGACGTGAAGACCCTGACCTGTCTGTTTTCCGTGCTGGCCGTTGTCTGTGCGCTGAAGAACATCAACTTTTTCTACATTCTGGCGAGAAAGGTGGTCATCTGCTTTAAGAATGCCCGCCTGAGCATTCTGGCGCTGGTGTACATCACCTTCATCGGCTCCATGCTTATCGCCAACGACATGGCGCTTCTGACCTTCCTGCCCTTGGGATTTTTCGTGCTGAATTCCACCGGAAAGCAGAAGTACATGGCGTTCACCTTCATCATGCAGAATATCGCCGCAAACCTGGGCGGTATGCTGACTCCCTTCGGCAACCCTCAGAACCTGTATCTTTACACGAAATTTGAGATCCCGAACCTGGAGTTCATGGGGATCATGGCGCCGCCTTTCATCGTAGCCATCGTGCTGATCACCATCTGCTGTCTGGTGTTCGTGAAGCCCGAGCCGTTGACCCTCACTGACGAGGAGGTTCACCTGAATCCCGCCCGCGTAGGCCTCTATCTGGTGCTGTTTGCGCTGGCAATCGCCATCGTATTCCGCGGTGTGCCCTATTGGCTTGGCCTGGTGATCATTCCGCTGGTGCTGTTCTTTGCTGACCGTCAGGCGCTGAAGATGGTGGACTATCCGCTGCTTCTGACCTTCGTATTTTTCTTTATCTTTGCAGGCAATATGGGGCGGATCGATGTGGTGAGAGAGTTTTTCTCCATGCTGCTCCAGAAAAATACCCTGCTGTTCTCCGCACTGTCCTGCCAGTTCATCAGCAATGTGCCCTCGGCGATCTTGCTGTCCCAGTTTACGGGCAACTACGCTGATCTGCTGGTGGGCGTGAATATCGGCGGCACCGGAACGATCATTGCTTCCCTGGCCAGCCTGATCACCTTCAGCGAGTACAAGAAGCACAATCCCGGAAAAGCCGGATACTATATGGGAATGTTCTCTGCGTTTAACTTTGGATTTTTGGCAGTGATGCTGGGGGTAATGTTTGCGCTGAAGGCATTGTAGAAGATATGCGGTGGGCCTGTTGATGACTGTTAACTCTGTTTGAAGGGGAACAGGAACATCCCAAGGAAAAAATATCATACAAAAAGGGCTTGTTTCGAAATGAAACAGGCCTTTTTGCTGTCTGAAAAGATAATTGTGCAACTCTCAATATACGGTGATATCCGCGTCGGTAAAGTGAGACAGGGTAGCCGCGTCAAGCTTTCCGTCCGAGACGATGGAGTGAACGGAATCGGTCGGCATGATATAGGGGCCAACAGGCTGAAGGATTTTGGTGTAATCCATCAGCGCGACAATCTGATCAGCACATTTAAGCAATGTCTGCAGCAGGGAGCTGGCATGGGGGGAAGTGAAAGAAAACCCGTGATCCATGTGATAAGCCTGTACCCCGATGAAAGCGATATCAAAATGAAGATGTTCAAACTCGGTCAGCAGTTTGGGACCGACGGCCCGCAGGGTGTTGTTTTCAATCTGTCCGCCGATGATGGTGGCGGTGCAGGTGTTTAACTTCGCCAGCTCGACGGCGGTAAACAGTCCGTCTGTGAATACCTGAAGGGGAAACGCGGGGAGTGACTTCGCCAGTTCGTTGCAGGTCGATCCGGCTGCGATAAAAATGGAGCTGTTTGGTTTGACCAAACGGCTGGCCTTCTGTGCAATGAGTTGCTTTTCCTCCAGATTTTTTTTTGAGCGTGCAAAATAGTTGTCAGAGTCTCCGACGGTGGAAAGGATCGATTTGGCACCGCCGTGAACACGGATCAACTGCCAGGTGGAATTTAGGTACTGAAGGTCCTTGCGCAGGGTGACCTCCGAGACCTGGGGAAATAATTCTTTTAATTCGGCGAGACTGACCTGTCCCTCCCGATTGACGATACTGACGATTTCTTCTCTTCGTTTGAGCATGTGAATGTTCATCCTCGCTGATATATTGTGATGAAAGCTACCGCCGTGTTTTCCTGGACACCGTCGGTAGTTACTATAGGATACAACAAAAATGATTTTTTGGCAAGAGACCGAGAATAACATAATAAATTTGAGGCAAAATAAAATTTTTGACAAAAAAATTATTTTGTACTTGACGCAGAAGAAAAATGGTCATATACTGAGATTGAAGTTACGAACGAAACCAAGGCGATTACAAACGAAACTTCTTTTTGGCGAAAAAGGATTTTGTTTGCTTCGGCGTAAGTGAGGTGATAGCGGAGAAATAATTGATTTTTGCAACAAAAAAATAACAAAAAGGAGAGAAAGAAATGGTTCAAGGTTTAATCATCGTAGCATTTATGGTTGTCATGATGATTCTCATGATGACGAAAAAGTGTCCAACACTTGTGGCACTGATTCTGCTGGTGCTGGGAATCAGCGTTATCGGCGGTATTCCGATCAAGGGTGATAACAGTCTCTTCACCACGGTCATCACTGCCGGTTCCATCAATATGGCAAGCTCTTATGTGGTTGTAATCATTGCATCCTGGCTCGGCGTTGCCATGAATAAAACCGGAGTCAGCGAAAGTATCATTCGCAAGGCGGCGGAGCTTGGCGGAGACAAAACACTGTTTGTAACCTTCCTGCTGTATGCGGTAACGATTTTCCTGTGCGCCAACATTAACGGACTGGGCGGCGTTATCATGATCGGTACCATTGTAATCCCGATCCTGATCTCCACCGGAGTGGATAAGCTGACTGCGGGATGCGTGATGCTTCTGGCAGTGGGCGCGGGAAATCAGTTTGGTTTGACCCGCCCTACCTATATTTCCAATGCGCTGGGGCTGGAGTTTGAGACGGTTTACACCATCAGCTGTATCTGCGCAGCCTGCACGGTTGTAGCTGCTGTTTGCTTCATTCTGTTCCGCTGGTTTAAGGGCGGAAAGAAGTTTGCATTCTCCGCAGAGGCGGAAGAGAGTACTGCTAAATATGAGATCAAAGGTATCCGCGGAGCGATGGCTATGCTCACACCTTTCCTGACCATTGCGCTGGTTGGTATCTTTAAGTGGGCTGTGTTGCCGGCTATCCTGTTTGGTCTGATCTGGCTTTTTGTATGGACTGCCCGCGGCTGGCACAAAACCTGCAATCTGGTGCTGAATACCTGTTATGAGGGCTTTACCATGGGAGCACCCGGTGCTGCGCTGATGATCTTCATCGGTATGCTGTTAAAGACCATCCAGCATGAGAATATCTCTACACTTCTGGTACCGCTGACCAACGCGATCACACCTACCACACTGATTGCGTTCATCGCGTTCTTTGCATTGCTTGCTCCGCTGAGTCTGTATCGCGGTCCGTTGACTATCTACGGTCTGGGTGCAGGTATTGCGGCGCTGATGATTTCCGGCGGCCTGTTGGCACCTGTTCTGGTTTGTGTGGGCTTCATCTCAAATGGCTGTCTGCAGACCACCTCCTGTCCGACCAATACCCACAATGTATGGGTGTCCAGTTTCGTCGAGGAGGACGTGGGAGTGATCATGAGAAAGCTGATGCCTTTTGTATGGACGGCTTCTCTGGTTGCATTGATTATCGGTGCGGTAATGTACTGGTAATGTACATATGTGCATGTTGATTTGACTGATTTTGGGTTGCCGCGCTATTCCGGCACCGGGGAGAACTGGCAATATTTTTCGCGTTTGTTTCTGCCGGTCATTCCTCACTGTCTATAGTGCGGCAACCCCAGATTGCACAAAAGAGATTGCTATGAATATGACACACGTTAGGGGGAGACAGCAATGAAAGTAAGAATCGGTATTGATGTTGGCGGAACTTTCACTGATGCGGCCATTATCAACAATGAGACCTATGAATTGATCGGTACGGAAAAGATTCCTACCACCCATTTTGCGGAAAACGGTGTTGCGGCTGGTATCATCGAGGTGCTGCAGCGTGCATTAAACAAGTATAATATTCGCCCTGAAGATGTGGTGTTTATTGCTCATGGAACAACGCAGGCGACCAATGCACTGCTGGAGGGCGATGTGGCGAAGGTCGGCGTGCTGACGTTGGGCACCGGCATCGAGGGAGTGAAATCAAAGACGGATACGAAGATGGGACAGATTGAGCTGGCGGCAGGAAAATGTCTCATCACGGAAAATGAGTACGTAGATACAAAGAGTGAAAATATGGAAAGCGAGATTTCGCAGGCATTACAGAACTTGAAGGATCAGTCCTGTGAGGCGATCGTGGCTGCGGAAGCATTTAGTGTAGATAAACCCGAAAACGAAAATAAGGTTGTCGCGATGGGCAAGGAGCTTGGGCTGCCCAGCACCGCGACAAATGAGATATCAAAATTATATGGACTTAAAGTGAGAACCAGAACCGCCGTGGCAAATGCGAGCATTATGCCGAAGATGCTGCAGACGGCAAATATGACTGCCCAGAGTATTCTGGATGCGGGAATTGACGCAAAGCTGATGATCATGCGCTGTGACGGCGGTGTAATGACCATCGACGAAGTGAGAAATCGCCCGATCCTGACCATTTTGTCAGGACCTGCGGCAGGCGTTGCCGGAGCGCTGATGTACGAGAAACTGACCGACGGTCTGTTCCTCGAGGTCGGCGGAACCAGCACCGATATTTCCTGTGTCAAGGACGGTCGGGTGATGGTGCAGTATGCGCAGATCGGCGGGCACAAGACCTTCCTGACCTCTCTGGATGTCAGAACCGTGGGTATCGGCGGAGGAAGTATGGTTCAGATCAAAAATCATAAAATTGTGGAGACCGGTCCCAGAAGCGCGCATATTGCAGGTCTGCAGTATGAGGTTTATACCGATGCGGATCAGATCGTGGATCCCGCGCTGAAGACGGTGCGCCCCACGGAATCTGATCCGGAGTATGCATATATCGAGTGTTCCAACGGGAAAAAATTTGCCCTCACCCTCGCCGGTGCGGCCAACATTGCGGGGTATGTTCCGGAGGGGGACTATGCCCGCGGAAATATTGAGGCAGCGAAAAAAGCCTGGAAACCACTGGCGGATATGGCGGGGATGAGTGTTGAGCAGGCGGCTGAGCAGGTGCTGTTGCTGGCATCGGAGAAGAATAAAAAAGTTGCTCTGGAGCTGATGAAGGATTATAATATGGATCCGAGGACCACCGTGTTCATCGGCGGTGGCGGCGGAGCGTCCACGGCAGTTCCCCATCTGGCAAAGGTGATGGGACACCGGACCCGAAATGCCAAAAATGCACCGGTGATTTCGACCATCGGTGTTGCGCTGGCGCTGGTGCGGGATATGGTGGAGAGGACCGTCGTGAACCCTACTCAAGAGGATATTCTGGCTGTTCGCCGCGAGGCGGAGATGAAGGTCATCGAGGCTGGAGCCAACCCCGCGACGGTCGAGGTGGTCGTTGAGGTGGACACCAAGAGCAATCTGGTGCGTGCCACGGCGATTGGATCGACGGAGCTGCGAACAAAGAATCTGGGACAGAAAAAAATGACTGAGGAAGAGATCATTGCCGTTGCGGCGGAGAATATGCAGCTTCCGGCCCAGGAAGTGAAGATCGCAGCCGGAAACGGCAGCGCTTACGCCGCAGTGGGAGAGATCATCACGAAAAAGTTTGGGTTCCTGAAGAAAAAGACCAAATTGCTGCGCATCATCGACGATGAGGGCGTGATCCGTCTGCAGAAGCGGGCGGCGGAGGTTCGTACTGCAGGAGTCGGCAATTGGCCGCAGGTGGTGCGCGGACTCGTGGAGGATATGACCGAGTACGGTGACGGCGGGGAGGAGATCCCTTCCACCTATATGGTTTACGGAAAGCGCATTATCGTGCTGACCGGTCTGGCAACGGTTGAAAATATTATCTCGGTTGCCAGAACGGAGCTGGCCGGAATGGGAGCCGATGAGAAGGTGATGATCGTCTGCACGCAGCAGAAAGACTGAGAATGAAAAAGGAGACAGGGGGAATGACTGACCGAAACTATCCCTTCCCCAGTAGGGAAGATGCGCTGCTTATTCTTCAGAGAGATTACTGCTATCATAAGATCCCTGAGCAGGATGTTCAGCCGTTGATCGAGATGAGCTGGCAGCTTGGCGTGGATACTGCGCGGAATTTTTTGAAAAAATTCCCCTTGTCAGAACCGTTAAAATTTGATGTAGTATTGGCAGGGGAAGGCTTCGCAGTCAAGACGGAGGATAAAGATTACGTGTCCGGCCGCATTCGCTATTTCGCGGAGATACAGCCCGGGGCGAAGGTGGTCACTGTATATAAGCAGTCGGTTCAGATGTGGGCGAAGAAGAACGGGTACAGTTATCAGCAGGCGCGGAATCTGATTCTGATGCACGAGTATTTTCACTATCTGGAGATGACGGAGTTGGGAATGGTATCCAAGCGTTATCAGGTATATATGCTGAAAATTTTCGGCAGGGAGATCGGAAAGACCGGTATTGCCGCCCTCAGCGAGATTGCGGCCAACGGATTTGCCATGACGATTTTTCCGTATGCTCTGCTGGAGGGTGAATGAAAAGAAAGGGGATAAGCGGATGAAACAACAGTATGATTTGATTGTAGCCGGCGGTGGCATGAGCGGTGTGGCTGCGGCGGTTGCCGCGGGCAGAAAGGGACTGAAGGTATTGCTGGTTGAACAGTCCTCCATGCTGGGCGGGCTGGGAACCAGCGGTCTGATGACCATGATCATGGCTTCTAACTACTGGTTTTACGGAATTGGAAAAGAGATCATTGACGGTCTGATCGCGGAGGGCAAAGCGCGGCTGATCGACGATTATCCGGTGAAGGATTATCGGCGGATTCCCTTTGACGCGGAGAGCATGAAACTGGCACTGGATGAGATTGTTCTGAAAAGCGGTGCGGAGCTCATGCTCTACACGAAGATTATCGGTGTGGAGCAGGAGAACGGCTGTCTGACGAGATTGGTTTTGGCAGGTCCCACCGGCAATTTTTCTGTTGAGGGAAAAATTTTTGTCGATGCCACCGGAGATGCGATGCTGGCATTCTACGCCGGCGAGCCAATCGAACTGGGCGATGAGAGCGGAAACACACAGGCTCCGACCATGACGGCCTACTATGCCGGAGTGGATTTTGAGCGATATGAGGAATTTTTAAAGACCTATGAAGACGGACCTGCGATCCCCAAAGTAAACATGATCCATGACCTGATCCCCAAGGCGGTGGAGGACGGTGTCGTTTCCGTGGAGGATCTGCACCATCCCGGTATATTCCGGATCAGCCCCTGCTTTAATGTGGGTGTGATGAATGCGGGACACGTATACGGTGCCGATTGCTTAAGTCCCGAGGGCCTGACTGACGCCACAGTGAAGGGCCGCAGGATGGCAGCGGAATACTTAAATTTCTACCGCAAATACATTCCTGGATTTGAGAAGGCTTACCTGACCAACACCGGTAGCTATCTGGGGCTGCGGGAGACCAGAAGGGTGGTGGGAAAATATGTGACCACCTTCGAGGATAAGTCGACCTACCGCAAATTCGACGACGCGATCATGCGTTTTGACGGCGGTGCGGTCAGCGATGTCCATGCATCCTCGCCGGATAAGAAGGCATATCAGAATTATTATAATCTGTTCAGCCAGAGAGAGGGGCTGAGGGAGGATGATTACGCGACTCTGCCCTATCGCAGTCTGCTGCCTCAGAATACCAAAAATCTGCTGATTGCCGGCCGTTGTGTTTCTGCGGACCGCAAGGTTCAGGGACAGATTCGCATTATGGGCTACTGCTTTATGATGGGCGAGGCGGCAGGTCTGGCGGCAGCGCTTGCCATTGCGGAAAACAAGCTGCCCGGAGAGATCAATGTGAGCAAACTGCAGGTGGAGCTGAAGCGAAACGGTGTCGAGACGCGGTAAGAGTGGGGATCGAAATGCGGTAAGCGCTGATTTTTAAAACGTATAATCTGGAAACCTGTGAAAACGGAGATTGATTGATGAATAAAAGAAAGAATATTTTGTTTTTGTTAGCGGATGATTACGGTGCCTGGGCCATGGGCTGTGCGGGAAATTCGGAAGTGAAAACGCCGAATCTCGATCGCCTGGCGGCCGGCGGCATGCGTTTCGATAATTTTTTCTGCGTCTCTCCGGTGTGTTCCCCGGCTAGAGTGTCGATCATGACTGGAAAAATCCCGTCCCAGCACGGCGTTCATGACTGGCTGGCAAAGGGACATCTGGACGAGTCGGTGATCAGCCCGGAGCTGAAAGAAAAATTTGCGGATGAACATGCTCCCTGGTATTACGCGTGGCCGAAGAATCAGCTGAGCGGAGACTTCGCGATCCGCTATCTGGACGGTCAACGAACTTTCACGCAGGAGCTGGCGGAGAATGGGTATCAGTGCGGCCTTTCGGGCAAATGGCACATGGGTGACAGCTACACCCCTCAGGCAGGCTTTACCTACTGGAAGACCACGGCCATGGGAGGTGAAAACTATTTCTATCCGGTGGTGCTGGAGAACGGCAGGATGGAACTGAAGGAAAATACATACGTGACCAATATCATCACCGATAACGCTCTGAATTTCCTGGAGGAGCGGGATCAGGACAAGCCGTTCTATCTGGCTGTCCACTACACGGCACCCCATTCGCCCTGGTCGGAAGACAGCCATCCAAAGGAATATATTGATATGTACCGGGATTGTCCATTCTCGTCCACACCCGATGTCCCGCCCCATCCTTGGGCACCCCACGGAAAGACGACGCTGGCGGAGTGGAATTCCAAGCCCCACCCCGGCATCCGCTTCAGCGGTGCCAAATATGCGCCGATTCCGGAAATGTGGGAGGAACACCGCAGAGAGAGCCTTACCGGCTACTATGCGGCCATCACAGCGATGGATGCTCAGATCGGGCGTATGTTGGACTGCCTTGAGCAGAAGGGGATACTCGATGATACGATAGTGATCTTTACCGCCGACAACGGTATGAATATGGGACACCACGGAATCTGGGGCAAGGGAAACGGCACCAATCCGGTGAATATGTACGATACTTCTGTGAAGGTTCCGGCGATTTTCAGTTGTCCCGGACTGGTGCAGCGGGATGTGGTCTGCCATGAGATGGTCAGCCATTATGATCTGTATCAGACGATCCTGGAGCTGGCAGATGTCCCCTGGGAGGAGAAGGAAGAGTATCCCGGGCGCAGCTTTGCTCCGATTCTGACTGGTGAAAAGCAGTCGGTTCGCGACAGCGTGGTCGTGTTTGATGAGTACGGTCCCTGCCGCATGATCCGCAATAAGAACTGGAAACTGGTCATCCGCGCTGAGGAAGGCATGGATGAGCTGTACGATCTGGAAAGCGATCCCGGTGAGGATCACAACCGGATCAGCGATCCGGCATGTGCGGAGCTGATCGCTGCGATGAGAGGAGAGCTGGACAGTTGGTTTGCGTGTTATGTGGATCCGGAGTTTGACGGCAGCAAGGAAAAGGTGTGCGGAAAAGGTCAGTTGACCAGCCACAGTTTCCAGTGATAAAGAGGAGAACAGTATGAGCTATTTTGTGGCATTGGATGCCGGAGGGACAAAAACGGATGCGGTTCTGTTCGATGACACCGGCCATATCCTGCATCTGGACAGATCTGAGGGCTGTAATCCTCTTGACATCGGTGCGGAGGCCGCGCAGGAACGGCTGTTTAAGGTTATCTCCAGAGTGTTAAAGCAGGCACCGGGAGCAGTGTGCGCTGTGTATGGCGGCATTGCAGGGACCTACTATGTGGGCGACCGGTTCAATGAGTTCCTGCGCCCGAAATTTGAGGTGTCCATCCGAATTGACGATGATGGCTGTAACCTGATTTCCGGAACGCTGGGCCACAATGACGGCTGCGGCATGGTGTGCGGCACCGGCGCGGCTCTGTTTGGCCGGATCGGGGGAAAGGCAGGGAAGGATCTGATCCATATCGGCGGATACGGGTGGATGATCTATACCGGCGGCAGTGGATTTGAGTTGGGGCGCGATGCGCTGAGAGAGACTTTCCGGGCCAGGGACGGCCTGGGAGAAAAGACAATTCTGACGGAGCTGTTTAAGCGTGAGCTGGGGCGTGATGCCTACGCGTGTATGCCGGAATTTTATGAGGGAGGTCGGGCCTATATCGCATCCTTCGCCCATCTGGTGTTTGAGGGCAGAAAGGCGGGCGACCCGATCTGCCAGAAAATATTTGAGACAGGTGCAAAAAATCTGGCGGAACTCACCCATGCGGCACAAAAGCATTTCCCGGGAGAGTTTCCGGTGGTGCTGGGCGGCGGTATTTTCGGTGCGTTTCCGGAGTATGTGGAGGCGGTTCGGTCCTTCGCCTCGCCGAGGGCGAAACTGATCTCCGCAGAGTATCCTCCTGTTCTTGGAGCAGCTATCGAGGCACTCTGGGATGGCGGGATGGAGCCTGCAAAAGGATTCCGCGAGCGTTTCCTGGCGGATTATGTGCGGCTGAAAGGATAATATTCTATAACATACCCCTTTACAGGAAAATCGGTATGTTGCAAAATAGCATCGGCTCCATCGAGCGGCTATTTGCAACATACCGATTTTTTAATCAGCGGGAGGTTGTGCGAGTGAAAAATGTTTTCAAAGTGCAAGATGGAAATTAGGGAATAAACTTCTTGCACGGGACGTTAATCAGAATTATAATATTAAAATAGAAAACCATCAGATTCGGAAGCAAGGAGAAGGCAGGCGGGAAGGGTCAGTTGACCGGCCAAGGCGTTCAGTAGCCGATGATAAATGTGGAGCAATATGACATGACAGGCAGCTGAGAATGAAGTTTCAGCTGTGAAATGACGACAGAATGTGAGACTAACTTTATGAAAACGACAGTTAAGAAAATTGAAATCAACCCAAATCAGCGGGTGATCGTGGTCAGCGACATTCACGGTCATCTGGATTTTCTGGTTCAGCTTCTTCGGAAAGTGGATTATTCCGGCGACGACGTGCTGGTGATCGTGGGCGATTTGGTGGACAAGGGGCCGGACAGCCTGCGGACACTGCAGTATGTGATGGAATTGAACCGAAAAAACCAGGTCTATGTGACCATCGGAAATGTGGATCTGCATCGGGTGCAGTTTCTGACCGACACCGATGAGGAGGCAGAGTCCCGCTTCTGCAAATACACTCACCTGCTGCAGCAGTGGTGGGGCGGCGGATTGCTCTCGGATATGTTCAGGGAACTGGGGATCCCACTGGACAAGCTGACCGACGAGACTGCGGGAGAGTATCGAGCTCTGTTGCGGGAGCATTTCCGCGAAGAAATCGACTTTATGATGAGCCTTCCGGTGGTGCTGGAGATGGGCAATTATATCTTTGTCCACGGCGGTCTGCCCACCGACGACCTTTCTGCGGTTGTGGGACAGGAGGCAGAAGGCTTCCTGAAAAACGACTGTTTCCTGAAGCAGGAACATCATTTCACCAAATATATGGTGGTCGGACACTGGCCCGTCTGCCTGTATCACGACGATGGGGAGGTGTTGGCACCGATCTTTGACCGGGAGAAAAATATCATCAGCATCGACGGAGGCTGCGGAGTGAAGCGCAGCGGGCAGTTGAATGCGCTGCTGATTCCGGGTCCGGGTGCGGCGATGGATGAGATCAGCTGGACTTGCTACGATGAATTTCCTAAGGTGATTGCGAAGGAACGTCAGACAGGTGCACTAGCGACCATCGATATCAAATATTTTGCCAGCAAGGTGGAACTTCTGGAGGAGAGAGGGGATATGTCCCTGTTCCGGCAGGAGAGCACAGGAAAGACTTTCCTTGCACCGGCTGGACATGTCTGGACCGACAGCGAGGGCGGACTTCACAGCGATGATTACTGTGATACCCGGCTCGAGGTGGAGCCGGGAGAAGAGTTGTCCGTCATCTGGAAGACATCCACGGGCTGTTTTGCCAAGAAAGACGGCGTGCTCGGCTGGTATCGGGGAGCTTACGAAGATGTGCCCGAGCTGCTGGAATTGGTTTCCGGCAGACCGGCCCCGGAGAAAATGAAGGCCAGACGGCAGCGGGAGCTGGCGGTATATGATCTGCTGGATCGTCTCGGGATCGAATATCAGCGGATCGACCACAAGGAAACCAAGACCATGGCTCTGTGCGCGGCGGTGGATGAGATGCTGGATGCAGTGATCTGCAAAAATCTGTTTCTGCGCAATCAGCAGAAGACCAAGTTCTATCTGTTGATGATGCCTGGCGAGAAAAAGTTCAAGACCAGGGAATTGACCAAGCAGATAAACAGTGCCAGACTATCCTTTGCGGAGGCCGAGTATATGGAGAAGTTTCTCCACATTTCGCCGGGCTCGGTCAGTGTGCTGGGACTGATGAACGACACCGAACATCAGGTGCAGCTGCTGATTGACCGGGATATCTTAGAGGGCGAAAAGTTTGGCTGCCACCCCTGTATCAATACGTCCAGCATGCGGATCGGTCTGAGGGATTTGCTGGAGGTATTTCTTCCCGCCATCGGACATGAGCCGATGTTTGTGGAGCTCACAGGAGAGTAAAGGATCCGAAAAGCTGCAATGTGGAATATATGGCTTGCAATCGGCCGAGAGCAATGGGCGGTCAGGAACAGCGAAATGGCAAGGAACAGCGAATCGGCCAAGAACTGCGAGGAAGCAAATAAGAAAGAAGATATGACTTGCAAAGATAAAGAGAGAAAGGGCGGAAGATTATGGCGAAAATAAATGATCGGAAAATTTCCCTGAAAAAGCGGATACTTCGCGTGTTTCTGATCGCTTTGGGTATACTGATACTGGTGGTCGGCGGATATTTCGTCTATCTGATGACCAGCTATCACCGCCTGGAGCCGGATCTGCCGCTGGAGCCGGTGAATCAGCAGGAGGAGAGGGTGCCGGTGGGAACCACACTGAAGGCGGTCTCCTACAATATCGGTTTCGGTGCCTATATTCCGGACTACACCTTCTTCATGGACGGCGGTGTGGAGTCCTGGGCCCGCAGTGAGGAGCTGTGCATCGAGACAGTGCAGGGTGCGGGAGAGTACGTCCGTGATCTGGATGCGGAGATATTGTTGTTTCAGGAGATTGACTTGGACTCCACCAGGAGTTATCATATAAATCAGTATGAGCAGCTTCAGAAGATATTTCCGGGATATGCGTCCACCTTCGCGGTGAACTACGATTCGGCGTTTCTGTTCTACCCGTTCACTGAGCCCCACGGGGCTTCCTATGCGGGGCTGGGGACCTTCTCCAAATATACCATCGAGTCGGCGGTGCGCAGAAAGCTGGAGATCGACGAGAGCATTCCCAACAAGTTCTTTGATCTGGACCGCTGCTACAGCGTGAATCGCATTCCCACGGAGAACGGCAAGTATCTCTGCGTGTTCAATGTGCATCTGACCGCTTACGGCGGAGATGAGTCCATCCGCACCGGGCAGTTTATGATGCTGTGCGAGGAGATGGAGGCTGAGTATAAGGCCGGGAATTATGTGATCTGCGGCGGCGATTTCAATCAGGACATCACCGGAGATTCGGTGACTTACTTTAACGGAGCCGACGCGTACAGCTCCTGGGCACAGCCCTTGCAGTTACAGTACCTGCCGGAGGGCTTTATGGTCTGCGCGGAGACCACCGCGGAGCGCTCACCGTCCGTGCGCGACAATGACATTCCCTACACTCCGGGCGTCAGCTTTGTGGCGACGGTGGATGGATTTATCGTCTCACCCAATGTGGAGGTGGTGACACTGGACAATCTGGATGTGGAGTTTGCGTATTCCGACCACAATCCGGTGTTGCTGGAGTTTATATTAAAATGATATAGGAATCTTTTTTGATAGAAAATTTACTGAAAAGCGAGGATGAGATCATGTTTGATAATTTCCTTCGTGTGGCAGCAGCCACACCTAAGATTAAAGTCGCAGACCCCGGTTATAATCTGAGTCAGGCACTGGGACAGATCAGAGAGGCCTATGACAGAGGCGCAAAGATCATCGTTCTGCCGGAGCTGGTTTTAAGCGGCTACACCAGCGGCGATCTGCTCTTGCAGAGCACTCTGGTGGAGGGCTGTATGGAGGCGCTGCGCGAACTGGCAGCAGCCACCGCGAAAATGGACGCAGTGATCGCCCTCGGTCTTCCCGTGGAGAAAAATGCCCGCCTGTACAATGCGGCGGCTGTTTTAAATAAGGGTAAGGTTCTCGGCTTTGTGCCGAAAAAGCATCTTCCGGGCTATGGTGAGTTCGGTGAGGGAAGATATTTTGCTGCCGGCAATGACATCTCCACAGAGATGATATTCAGAGATAAGTCCGGGGAGAGTTATCCGGTACCCTTCGGCTGCAATCTGCTGTTTGCCTGTGAGAGCATTCCCGAGCTGGTGATCGGTGCGGAGCTCTGCGCCGATGTGTGGGCACCCTGTCCGCCCAGCATCAGTCATGCACTGGCTGGAGCGACGGTGATCCTCAACTGCTCCGCCAGCAATGAGACCACCGGAAAAAATGATTACCGCCGTCAGTTGGTGACCGGACAGTCCGCCAGACTGGTCTGCGGCTATGTGGTGGCGAACGCCGGAGAGGGCGAGTCCACCCAGGACCTGGTATTCTCCGGTCACAATATGATCGCGGAGAACGGCACGGTGCTGGCTGAGTCGGCTTTGTTTGGTACCGGAATCATCTACGGAGATCTGGATCTGGAGCGCATCCGCAGTGAGAGAAGACGTCTGGGAAGCTTCCCCGCGGACGGTGCGGAACACAAAATCGTAAGCTTTAAGATGAAGAGAGTAGCGCTGGAGCTTGAGCGCGTGATCGAACAGTCGCCGTTCATTCCGACTGACCCGGCCGCCAGAGCAAAGCGCTTTGAGGAAATATTGACCATTCAGGCGCTGGGCCTGAAAAAGCGTCTGGAGCACACCAACTGCAAGTCCGCAGTCATCGGTATCTCCGGCGGTCTGGATTCCACTCTGGCACTGCTGATCATTGCCAAGACCTTTGATCTTCTGGGAATGCCCAGAAGCGGAATCACCTCCGTGACCATGCCCGGTTTCGGAACCACCGACCGAACTTATACCAATGCCTGCACCTTGACGAAAAAGCTGGGAGCGGAGCTCCGCGAGGTCAGCATCCGCGATGCGGTCACCGTTCACTTTAAGGATATCGGTCATGACATCGCTGTGAAGAATGTGACCTACGAGAATGCGCAGGCGCGAGAGCGGACCCAGATTCTGATGGATATCGCGAACATGACAAACGGCATGGTCATCGGCACCGGCGATCTGTCCGAGCTGGCCCTGGGCTGGGCCACTTACAACGGTGACCACATGTCCATGTACGGCGTCAACGGAGGCATCCCCAAGACACTGATGCGCCATCTGGTGCGCTACTATGCGGACACCTGCGGCGAGCCCGAGCTGAAGGCAGTGCTCTATGATGTGCTGGATACACCGGTAAGCCCCGAACTTCTGCCCCCCGAGGAGGACGGAAAGATCGCTCAGAAAACCGAGGATCTGGTTGGCCCTTATGAGCTTCACGATTTCTTCCTGTATTATATTCTGCGCTACGGCTACCGTCCTGCACGGATCTACCGCATGGCGAAACACGCCTTTGCAGGACAGTACGACGATCAGACCATCTACAAATGGATGCGGACCTTCTACTGGAGATTTTTCGCGCAGCAGTTCAAGCGCTCCTGTCTGCCCGACGGTCCCAAGGTGGGAAGTGTGGGCGTGTCCCCGAGAGGAGATCTCAGAATGCCCAGCGATGCATCGCCTGCGCTGTGGATGAAGGAGCTGGATGCGTTGAAACCGGAAGAGTGATGAGCGTGTTGTGACCGGATACAATCGCATTCAGTCTGACAGCGGAGGAGAAGTTAATGTATCGAAAAATTGTTAGCTATTTGTGTTGCCCCAAATGCCGTAGCGATTTTGCGGTGAAGGCGGAGAAAGAAAGTTCTGACGAGATTGTGGAAGGTATTTTATGCTGCGAAAACGGGCATGTGTACCATATTTCAGATAGTGTCGCAGACTTTTGTTCCCACGAGCAGGGGGTTGCGAATCAGTGGGAAACCATGAGTGAAGGGCAGAACTTTGAAAAACTGGATGCTGAAATGGATGCCGGAAGTTCGCAGGCCACACTTGAACAGAGGAAAGAAGTGCTGAAAGCACTGGTGAATGCAGTTTCGGGTGGCAACAACAAAGTGATTCTGGATATTGCCAGTGGACGTGGCATGCTTTTGGCGGAACTGGCGAGGAATCTGGAGGAAGATGTGCAGATTATTTCCGCTGATCTGAGTGCGTTTGTATTAAAATATGATCATCGAAAGCTGAAGAAGATCGCACCGAACCGGAAAATCAGCTACCTTGCCTGCGATGCCACAAACCTTCCGATAAAGGATAATGTGATCTATGCAGCCACTACCTATGGTGGTTTCAGCAATATGCTTGGCTGTGCAGGAGAAGGAATCAAGGAGGCGCACAGAGTCCTAAAACAGGGTGGTGTATTGGCAGATTCCTTTGTGGTTATCAGCAAAGATTCCAAGGGATATGAGATTCTGGAGCAGGTTTGTGCTGAACAGAGTGTTTCCGGTGCAGAAGGGTTCTTTTTGAAAGAACCCTTGGAAAAGAGACATCGTGATTTATTTGGAGAAACGCGATTACAGACTGTCTGCGAGGGGATCGGCGTAGATAACGGGATGGATCTTCTTCCCTATGATGGAGAATGGTACGCGGAGCTGGTATTTAACTCAAAAAAATAACATATAGGTGATAAAAAGCCGTTCTGCTTTGGGCAGGCCGGCTTTTAAATATGTGGACATCGGTTTTGCACCGACGGTCGCGGAGCATAGACTTCGAACCTTCGAGTCCAGAATTGGATTTAAACTTGGAAGTTACTTATTAAGCGCGAGACGGGGCGCACAAGGTCCGGTGGACCTTGGCTTTGCGCCGACCGAAGCGGAGCGTAGACTTCGAACCTTCGAGTCCAGGATCGGACTCGAAAAAAAGAAGCAGGTGTTACTAAAGTAACATCTGCTTCTTTTTAAGAGCGCGAGACGGGATTCGAACCCGCGACCCTCGCCTTGGCAAGGCGATACTCCACCACTGAGCCACTCGCGCATATCGTCCGTGTTTCACGGACGCTTGATATAATACTACACTCGGATCGATTTGTCAACATAAATTTTGCATTTTTTTAAATACAGAGTCTCCTTCTGAGACGACTGCTTCCGGGACTTTATGCTGACTGATTACCGCCCAGCGTTTATTAGTCTCCTTCGGGACCATCAAAATCAGGACCGTCAAAATCGGGGCCGTCGGGACCCATGGGCGGCATGCCGGGATGATCGCAGGAACCGTCAGAGTAGAACTCTTTACCAACCACATTTTTCGTGCGGCGCGCATCCTCCACCAGACGGGAGAGCAGCTGGCGGGTCTCCACACTGTTTTTGATGTTTTTCAGCTCAATGGTCTTATCGTGATCCACCAGAGTGTTGAGAGTGATCGTACCGGTGCCAAAGAGACGCTGTGCAAAGCTGCGGCGAAGGGTCAGGTCGGTGATGCGGTACAGTAACGTCTCATCGTAAACCTTGGAGAAGAAGCCGCAGGTGATATGCAGGCGTTCATCGGCAACTGCATAAACGGTGAAGCTGAACGGGAACCAGGCCCAGTGCTTTCTGTCTTTCCATACATACTCTACTGCATTTTTCTTAGCCATATTATCCTCCTTAATGCTCAAACGCTGAACCGGTGCAGATCATACTGTTGACGGCAGCTTCGTGTGCTATCAGATATATGGGAAAGTATATCATACATGACAACAGGTTTTCAACTGTTTTTCGTTAGAACCAGCTGGAATCGCTGGCTGCAGATTATGCTTGCTGGGTATACAGGCACTTTCTCATGAAAATTTGGATTGGCGGTTGAAAAAACAGTGCAAATAGTCTATAATTTTATCCAATAATGCGAAGGAGAATTTGCCATGAAAGAGTTTACCTATGTTGTCACCGATCCCATCGGTATTCATGCGCGTCCCGCCGGACTGTTGGTGAAGGAGGCGAAAAAATATCCCGATACCGTTATTACCCTTACCAAAAATGGCAAGGAAGTAAACTGTCTTAAGCTGATGGGAGTGATGAGTCTCGGTGTTAAGACCGGAGAGTCTGTTCTGGTAAAAGTATCCGGAGCAGACGAGGATGCGGTTGCAGCTGCATTTGAGGAGTTTTTTAAGATAAATCTGTAAATCTGGTTGGTGGACGATGGAGGCATATTCGATTGTCCGGCAGCGGATATCTGAGAGGTGGAATCCATGCTTGTAATTCAGGGGAAAGGCGTTTCGGCCGGAGTGGCAGTCGGACCATTATATTTTTATCGGCGTGCTGCGCAGGAGATTATTCGCAGAATAGTCGGGGATACTGACGCAGAGTGGAAACGTTTCGAGGAGGCTTCCGCTGTAGCTGCTCATCAGTTGGGGATTCTGGCAGAGAAAGCCAGAGAGGAAGCCGGGGACGAGGCTGCGCTTTTGTTTGAAACGCATCAGATGATGGCTGAGGATATGGATTTCGTTGATGCAGTCCAGGGCTTGATTCGGGATGCGGCATTGAACGCTGAGGCAGCTGTCATGGATGTATCGGAGCAGTTTGCGGAGATGTTTTCTTCCATGGATGATGAGTATATGCAGGCGAGGGCGGCGGATATCAGGGACGTTGCCGGCCGTATCGTGGGTATTCTCACCGGAGTGGTTTCGGGCGGTATCGACAGCGATGTGCCGGTGATTCTGGCCAGCGATGATCTTGCCCCCAGCGAGACGATCCAGATGGACAAGAGTAAGATTCTCGGTTTTATCACCGCCGGCGGCAGCGGCAGCAGCCATACGGCGATCCTGGCCCGGACCATGGGGATTCCCGCGATCATCGGTGTGGGAGACGCACTGAAGGATGAGTTCGAGGGCAGAAAACTGTATATTGATGGAGAGACCGGTGAGATCGTGATTCAGGCGGATCAGCTGACCGCAGAGCGTATGCTGACCAAGCAGGCGAAGCAGCAGGAGACCCGGCGGATGCTCTCTAACCTGAAAGGACTTCCAAACGAGACAAAGGATGGTCAATCCATTCAGATTTATTGTAATATCGGCAGTGTGGAGGATGTGGATGCGGTTATCGCCAATGATGGCGGTGGTATCGGACTGTTCAGAAGTGAGTTTCTGTATCTGCAGGGCAATACCTATCCCACTGAGGAGGAACAGTTTGAGGCGTATCGCACTGTGGCCTCCCTGATGAAGGGAAAAAGGGTGATTATCCGCACACTGGATATCGGGGCGGACAAACAGGCCGACTATTTCGGACTGGCGAAGGAGGAAAATCCCGCCATGGGACTCCGCGCGATCCGCATCTGTCTGAGCAGACCGGAGATATTTAAGACACAGCTGCGGGCGCTTTATCGCGCCAGCGCTTACGGTAAGGTTGCGATCCTGTTCCCGATGATCACCAGCGAGTGGGAGGTTCGTGAGTGCAAGCGAGCCTGTCTGGCCGTTCAGCAGGAATTGAAAACGGAGGGAATTCCCTTCGATCCCGATACGGAACTGGGAATTATGATTGAGACACCGGCGGCGGTGATGATGAGTGATGTGCTGGCAGAGCTGGTGGATTTCTTCAGTGTGGGTACCAATGATCTGACCCAGTATATGCTGGCCTGTGACCGACAGTGCGACAGACTGGGGAAGTTTTTTGACCCTCACCACCCGGCAGTGCTCCGCGCCATCCGGACAGTGGCGGAAAACGCCCACAAAGCGGGAAAGTGGATCGGCATCTGCGGTGAGCTGGCTGCTGATCCTACCCTCACCGAGGCGTTTCTGGCTATGGGGATTGACGAGCTCAGCGTGACGCCGGGCAGTGTATTGCCATTGCGCCACGCGATCCGCAATATGGACGACCCCAAGGCGCGAAAGAGAGCGCTGAAAGACCTGTTGGAGGGTTGATCGGACAATAGAAAAGAGTGCAAAGCCCTTGTATCGGTTGGTGCAGGGGCTTTTTGACGGGCAGAGCACTGGGGGTGTATCGTCCCGGAATTTTTTGAATGAAATGGGAATGTGGACGAAAAATACGGCATAGGGTAGACGAAAGAGAAAATTTCTGCACTGAGATAAGCGCAGAGATGGAAGGAGTCTTCTGTGTATCGAGTCCGTCAGACAGTGAACTGCGTGGCCGCAGAAAAGTGGCGTCTCACCGGGAGAGGCGTGGGTGTCGCTGTGCTGGACAGCGGCATCGTCACTCACCGGGATTTTGACGATCGCCTGTATCCCATGCGGGATTTTGTGAACGGGAGGACTGGCTGGTACGATGATCACTCCCACGGCACTCATGTGGCAGGGATCATCGGCGGGAGCGGCAGGATGTCCTACGGCAGACTCTGCGGGATAGCTCCGGGCTGTCGGATCCTGCCCATAAAGGTTCTGGATCATAAGGGAAACGGGAAAATCCCGATCATGCTGAATGCGCTGGAATGGCTGAGAGAACATTACAAAGAGTATGAAATTCGGCTGGTGAATATTTCGCTGGGTGCCGTGCCGGAAGAGGATTCGGGAGAAGGCTCTGAACTGATTAAATCGGTGGAGGCGACCTGGGCTTGCGGGCTGACAATCGTGACGGCGGCCGGAAATGAGGGGCCTGAGGAGGGAACCATCACCACGCCGGGAATCAGCAGAAAAGTGATCACAGTGGGAACCTGCGACGATGATCGTCGGATCGGGAAGGGGACAATGGTAAATTACTCCGGGAGAGGCCCTACGGAGAGTTGTATCTTAAAACCGGAGATCATCGCTCCTGGCCAGATGATCAGCAGCTGTTCCAACCGAAATGACGGGTACACTATAAAGAGCGGTACCTCCATGTCGGCGGCAGTGGTCACAGGCGCGCTGGCGCTTCTGCTGGAGAAAGAGCCCAAACTGACCAACAAAGAGGTGAAAATGAGGCTCTATCAGAGGGCGGTGGATCTGGGCTGGCCGGCCAGACGGCAGGGCTGGGGGAGACTGGATGTGGGGAGACTGCTGAGATAGGTCTCCCTGCGTTGCTGACTGATTTGTGCGCTCGGAGTGCTTGGGCAAGGACCGTACAGAGATCTAATTGTACCAAAAGAGTACTTGTACACTTATTTGGTTTGTGATATGATAATCGAACGGTTTAATCCGGTCTGCAAGTTGCGTTTGATTTGGGCAGGAGGATACCACAGTTGATGACAAACGTGGATGAGAGGGACATGCCATGAAAAAGACAAGTGATAACAACGCCATTGTGAGTGGCCCTATCGGAAAACAGCTGATACTGTTTTTTATTCCGGTCTGGCTGGGCCTTTTGTTTCAACAGTTATATAATACGGTAGATACGCTGGTGGTCGGCCAGTTTGTGGGTACCAACGCGGTGGCTGCTGTGGGTAATGTGGCCTTTGTGGTGCAGCTGCTCATCGGTCTCTGTGCCGGTATTGCAGGCGGAGCCGGTGTGATTATTTCCCAACACTACGGCGCGGAGAAACACGAGCAGGTAAAGATTGATATCCGCTGCAGTCTGGTGATCGCGTTGGTCGGTGGTGTGCTGTTCTCCATTCTGGGTGTGGCCATGGCGGAGACCTCAGTTCGCTGGCTGAACACGCCGGAGGAGATCGTAGCGGACTCCACCATCTATCTGCAGGTCTATTTCTGCGCGATGGTTCCTGCGCTGATCTACAATTTCGGAACGGCGATTCTTCGCGGACTCGGCGATTCCAAACGACCGCTGTATGTGCTGATTGTGGCCTCCATTGTGAATATTGTGCTGGATCTTGTGTTTGTGATCGCCTTTGACTGGGGTGTGTTCGGCGTGGCGTTGGCCACCGACATTGCGCAGATTGTCAGCGCGATACTGGTGATCATTCTGCTGGTGAGAACTCAGCCGGGAATTTTCAAGGGCAGCGTCAAGCATGCGTCGGTCTATGGAAATATTTTCCGGCTTGGCGTTCCGGGTGCGATCCAGAGTATGATGTACTCTTTCTCTAATCTGCTGATTCAGGCGGCGGTGAATGGCTTCGGCACGGCGGTGATCGCGGCGTGGACCATCTACGGAAAGGTGGACTGTCTGAACTGGATGACCACCAGTGCCATGGGTATGGCGGTGACCTCCTTCGCCGGACAAAATTACGGCGCCGGAAGATATGACCGGGTAAAGCGCTGCGCAAAGCTGGGCAATCTTTATCTCGGCACGGCAGTGCTGGTGATTGTTGTCATTCTGTATGTGTGGGCGTATCCTCTGTTTGCGTTCTTTTCCAAGGATGCGGAGGTCGTCGAGCTTGGTGTGGGCATGATGCGCTTCCTGGCTCCGGCCTATATGCTCTTCTTCCCGGAGGAGGTTTACAGCGGAGCTCTTCGGGGCTGCGGCGATGTGAAGGTTCCCACCATCGTGTCCATCATCGGCACCTGTCTGGTGAGAGTGCTCTGGATACAGTTTGTGGTGCCGCTGTGGAATACCATGGAAAATGTCATGCTGTGCTATGTGGTTACCTGGGCGCTGGTGACCGGCTTCTTTATCGTCTATTTTGCGAGAGGGAAGTGGCTTGCACGTTGTATTGCCGGACGGGGATGATATGAACGAGACGTAGGACCGGGAATGGAAAATTTAGAGCATAAAAAAGAACTCTGACCACATTGATATGAGGCCGGAGTTCTTTTTTTGGGGAAATCCATTTATGGTAGAAATATAAATTATCGAGTTACCGCCTCGATCAGTTTTCCGAGAACAGGCTCAAACGCAGCGCCGTACCAGTGATTTTCCATCTGCGCTGTGGCTCTGATACACTCCACGGTGTAATCGGCAGCGATCTTTGCCGCTTCGTAGGGCGACTTTCCTCTGACCAGAGCACCGACAAAGGCGGACGCGTAGATGTCGCCGGTTCCATGACAGCTGTTGGACAGCTTCACATGCTCATAGTAGGAGTAGACACCGTTTTCCAGTACGACAACGCCGGATGTGCCGGGTGCGTAGGAAATGCCGGTGAAAATTATATTTTTGCAGCCAAGAGCAGTCAGCTTTTCTAACAGGTTGTCGATATATGCACGGTCATACTCGGTGCGGTATTCCGTATCGGTGAGGAAGCAGGCCTCGGTCAGATTTGGCAGGATATAATCTGCCTTCCGGCAGAGCGTTTTCATGGCCTCGACGAACTCAGCATCGAATCCAACATACAGTTTTCCATTGTCCGCCATGGCCGGGTCAACGATCCTGACACAGTTTTCTGCACCGACAGCCTCAAAGATATCGGCCACATAGTCAATCTGTCTGGTACTTCCCAGATAGCCGGTGTAGATGGCGTCGAACTTGATGCCTTCCTTTACCCAGTGGTCCTTGATTGCTGGCATATCGTCAGTCAGATCGCGGAAGGTATATCCGGTAAAGCCGCCGGTGTGGGTGGAGAGTACGGCTGAAGGCAGCACGCAGGTCTCAATGCCACAGGCGGTGATAATCGGAAGTGCAACGGTGAGGGAGCACTGTCCCACACAGGAGATGTCTTGGATAGTAAGTATTTTCGGGTATGTCATAGTTTTGCTCCTTGTGTATATGGTCAGCGAAGGATGTTGTGTCCTGCTCGTTGACAGTAATGTATGTTGACATTAATATACCGTATTCTGGCATGGAATAAATGGCCAAAATTGAAAAAAATTATAAGGCCAGTTTATTTTCTCATCATGCCAGCCAGCATTTTCCTCATGGAGTCCACTTTCCTCTGCTCGTCGGGCGTCATATTTTCTTTCAACACACAGAGAATTACATCAGTCTCCTCGTCGGTAAAGTGGATTCCTTTCTTCTGGGCGTGGGAGTTGACCGCAAGCAAAAAAGGCAGAATATTGTCCGGTTTCTGACTGGCGGTCTGCTCGGCCAGCTTCTCCAGCCATTTCAGTTTTTGATGGTCCATGTTTTTCAGGGCGGGGTGTTCCTTCCAGGAGAGTGTGTTCATGGGAGATTCCTTTCTTTGATGATTATTGTGTTGATATGGATCAGAGATCATCGAGCATGGCTTCATACTCGGCGAAAAGTGCCTTCTGTTCCGGGTTCATCATGGAGGAGAACATGGAGGCAAAACCGTCGGAAGTATTTCCTGAGTCATTGTTCAGGTCGGCAGGGCGGGCTGATGAGGGGGCATTCCCTTCGGACTTCATGTTTCCGCCCATGTGGCTGAGTGCGTCCATCATACCGCCCAAGCCCCCCATATTCACAAAGGGGTTCGTGTCACCACCATTTTCCATGCTGCCGAAGCCTCCGCTGTTCATCATTTCGCTGAAGCTGTCAAACATTCCGGCATCGGAAAATTGCTGAACTGTTTTCATTATCTGGAAAGCATTCTGCATCTGGCGGAAGATTTGCTGCTTTTCATGATCGCAGTAAGGAAAAATCTGTTCAAACATTTCCTGACCGGGTTCGGAGCCATACCCAGTGGCAGAAATGGAAGAGAGACGAGACAGTGGAAGTGTCAGACACTGTCGCAGCTCCATCAGCTTTACCAGAAAAATCATCTGCCGTTGTCTGGCTGGTGGGAAAAAGAAGACAAGGGATTTGAGTATCTGCAGCTGATTGTTGCAGAGCATGGTATCGAGGGGCGTCATTTTCCAGCTGTCCTGTTGTCCCATCGGAGTGTCCTCCCTTTGCTTCTTCTTTTTATCCTATGCAAAGACGGTGAAAGGTATGAATGCATAGAATGGTAGTGAGAATCCACGGAGGAACAATATGAACAGAAAATTGATCATTGAGGACGATTCGGTCTATGAGATAGATGAAGCTTGCATGAAGAAAAAGGACTGGGAGAAACAGAGAAGAAAATCGAACAATGTTGACAGGGCGGAACATGTATGCGGTAAAAAGCCGGGAAATGGCGCGGCAAATAAGAGCAGCCTAAAGAAACAGTGAGAGTATAATTTGACAAAATGAGGCAGGGAGCCCCGCCCCGGCAGAACCGGTTTGGGACTCCCTGATTATTCAGGCGGACTGACCGAAAATGCCGATCAGCAGCATCCGCAGTTGTCACGGCTGTTGCCGCATCCACCCCACATGTTTCCGCTGTTGCCGCATCCGCCGCAAAGGAGCAGGATCAGGATGATCCAGATGCAGCTGTTGTCGCCCCAGCTGTTGCCACAGCCGCATCCGTCAGATGCGGAAGAACCGAAACCACCGCAGCAGAAGAGAAGGATCAGGATAATCCAGATACAACTGTTGTTGCCGCATCCGCAGCCATTTCCGCAGTTAGTAGCAGCTAAATCACTCATGAGAATAACCTCCAAAAGGTTTTTACAATAACATGATATGAAGTGTGGCTTGACCAGTTTACTGAAGATAAAAAAATTGAGTGAAAACATAGACATTTCCGGTGAAAACTGGTAGACTATAACAATATGGGGGTACTAAAGTGTCAGCCGGAGAAACAGATGGTTGGCCGGGGGAAGGATTGATTATGAGGGGAAAAGCGTTTTTGTTTTGTCTTGTTATTTCGGCAGCTGTGCTGATGATCTGCACCAAGTCTTCGTTTCTGTATCCGCTGAATGACTGGGTAGATTCCAACTGTTTTTATACGGTGGGAAAATCCATGATTCACGGAAAGGTGCTGTATCGGGATATTTATGAGCAGAAAGGTCCGCTGCTCTATATGATTCATGCGGTTGCGTATGTGATTTCACCGGGGTCATTTACCGGCGTGTATCTGTTTGAGGTGTTGGCGGCGGCTGTGTTTTTATTCTGTGTCTATCGGACATTAAAAGAATATTGTATGTGGGCAGCTGTGATAACGCTGCCGATCCTTGCGGCACTGGTGTATTCTGCGCCCAGTCTTTCCTATGGTGACAGCGCCGAGGAATTTTGTGTTCCCATGTACGCGCTCTGTCTGCTGGTTTCATTTTCTGCACTGCAAAGGGACGAGGAGGTCAGCCGCGGGGGATTTTTCCTGGCCGGAGCCACGGGTGCCTGTGTGCTCTGGATCAAGTATACGATGTTGGGCTTTTTTGTGGGATGGTTCATTGTACCTGCGGTCATTGCCTTGCGCAAAGGCGGTTTCAGAAAACTTTTTTCCTCCATCGGCTGGGTTTTGGCTGGTGTCGGAGCGGTGTCCTTGCCGATTCTTCTCTATTTCGCGGTAAACGGAGCGCTGGGTGATCTTTGGCAGGTATATTTTTACGATAATATGTTCCTCTATGCGGACGTGGAGATCTCTGAGACCCAGACGTTGTGGGAAAAACTGGGTACTATCCTGGAGACCGCATGGCTTTCCACCAAGTGGACATTTAAACGAAATATCCAGTACGCGCTGCTGACGGAGATCGGTCTGGTCTGGATCCTGCTGAAAGAGAAGTGGAGTATGAAATTTCACATGGTGACCGTGTTGGTGCTCACCTGTCTGACGGTCTACGGCATGGGGCGGGGATATGTTTACTACGGTTTTATTTTGGCGGTATTCTCATTTGTAGGACTGATCCCTCTCTGTAAGCTGTTGGGGCGGATACGGATGGATAGGGTGTTTTGTGGGTTGAGCACAGCGCTTACTGGGGTGTTGGCGGTCCTTTTGGCCTATATGATCAGTGGAAATACGTATCTGATGTCCTACGAGAAGGAGGACATGCCCCAGTATCAGTTCGCTGAAATCATCAATCGGAAAGAGAATGCCACACTGTTGAATTACGGATTTTTGGACGGTGGCTTTTATACGGCGGCGGGGATTGTGCCAAATACCCGGTTTTTCTGCTATTTAAATATACCGCTCCCGGATGTCATGGACTCACAGCGGGCAGTGGTGGCAAACGGCGAAGTGGATTTTGTTGTCACAAGGACATATGAGCTGAGATCGGAAAACTATGAGTGTGTGGCAGAGTCGTCCATGTTTTTCGCCGGAAAGATTTACGATTACTATCTGTATCAATTAAAGGATGCAGCAAACTAAACGGGAAACGATATTGGTTGAGGAGGAACGCTAAATGACAGTTTTGTATCTGGTAATTCCCTGTTATAATGAGTCGGAGGTTCTGCCGGAGACGGTCAGCCGTCTGGATCAGATTTTGGAGGGGATGGTGAAGAGCGGTAAAATCGATAAAAAAAGCCGCGCGTTGTATGTGAATGACGGTTCAAAGGATAATACCTGGGAGTTGATCAAAGGGTATTCGGAGACCAGCCCCTGGACCTGCGGTCTCTGTCTCTCCAGAAACAGAGGGCATCAGAATGCGCTTCTGGCCGGCTTGATGGAGGCGAAAAAGCATGCGGACGCAGTGATCTCTCTGGATGCAGACCTGCAGGATGATGTGAATGCCATTGAGAAGATGGTGGATGCATTCCATGCGGGAAATGATATCGTATACGGTGTGCGTTCTTCCAGAGAAAAGGACACCTGGTTTAAAAAGACCACAGCCGAAGGCTTTTATCATGTGATGAAGTTCCTTGGCGTGGAGATCGTGTTCAATCATGCGGATTATCGCCTGATGAGCAGGAGAGCGCTTGACGGTCTGGAGGAGTTTGACGAGGTAAATCTGTTCTTACGAGGCATTATTCCGCAGATCGGCTATCCGTCGGCGACAGTGACCTATGAGCGTGGCGAGCGGTTTGCCGGAGAGTCCAAGTATCCGTTAAAGAAGATGCTGGCCTTTGCCTTTGAGGGAATCACCTCTTTTACGATCAAGCCGATTCGGTTTGTGACGACGCTGGGAGCATTTGCTTTTATGGTGAGTCTGGTCATGCTGGTATACTGTTTAGTCAGCTATATCACCGGCAATGTGGTCAGCGGATGGGCCAGTCTGGGTGTATCCATATGGGCGCTGGGTGGATTGCAGATCCTTTCTCTTGGCGTGATCGGAGAGTATATCGGAAAGATTTATCTGGAGACGAAGCATCGGCCTCGATATATCGTGAAGGAGACGGCAGGTATTTCTGATGAAAGCGTTTGAGTGATATCGGAGAGTTTTCTGCGTGTGGGATGATTTTTGTCTAGAAACCTCTTGACAAATACATTGTCAGGAGGTATTCTTTAAGTGAACATTCAAACGATTGTTTGAATGATAAAAAGAGGATGAGGAGAAGATCAATGAAAAAGACTTACAAAATCGAGGTAGACTGTGCTGTATGTGCATCTAAGATGGAGGAGGCTGCGAAGAAGACCGCAGGTGTGGCAGATGCCACCGTATCCTTTATGACCCAGAAGATGAAGGTGGAGTTTTTGGAGGGCGCTGACCCTGCAGCGGTGATGGCGGATGTGCTGAAGGCCTGTAAGAAAGTGGAGTCCGACTGCGAGATCTTCCTTGACTGATAGGAGCGGAGTATGAACCGTAAACAAAAAATCATGCTGTACCGGATTCTGGCGGCTGCGGCATTGCTGGTGGTGTTGCTGGCACTGCAGTTGGAGGGTCTTTGGCAGCTTTTGTATCTGATTCCCTACTTTATTGTGGGATACGATATCCTGCGTAAGGCCGTCTGGGGTATCACCCACGGTGAAGTGTTCGATGAGAATTTTCTGATGGCGGTGGCCACCGTCGGCGCGGTCCTTCTGGGCGATTTCCTGGAGGGTGTGGCGGTTATGCTGTTTTACCAGGTCGGCGAGCTGTTCCAGAGCTACGCGGTGGGTAAGAGCCGCAAAAGCATCAGTGACCTGATGGACATCAGTCCCGATTACGCGAACGTCGAGACGGAGGACGGCCTCGAGCAGGTGGACCCCGACGATGTGGAGATCGGCACGGTGATCGTCATTCTGCCCGGTGAGAAGGTGCCCATCGACGGTGTGGTGGAGGAAGGTGTTTCCACCTTAAATACCAGCGCGCTGACCGGAGAGAGCCTTCCCAGAGATGTGGCTGTGGGCGATGAGATCATCAGCGGCTGCATCAATATGACCGGACTGCTGAAGGTGAGAACCACCAAGGAGTTCGGCGAGTCCACTGTGTCCAAGGTGCTGGAGCTGGTGGAAAACTCAGCCATGAAAAAGTCGAAGGCGGAGAATTTCATCACCCGCTTTGCGAAATATTACACACCCATCGTGTGTTACGCGGCACTGGCACTGGCCGTGCTGCCGCCGCTGTTCAATGTACTGATTTTGGGCCAGCCGGCAGGCTGGGGCGACTGGATCACCAGAGGTCTGACCTTCCTGGTCATCAGCTGTCCCTGTGCGCTGGTGATCTCCATTCCGCTGTCCTTCTTCGGCGGAATCGGCGGGGCCTCCGCCCGAGGCATCCTGGTGAAGGGCTCCATCTACCTGGAGGCGTTGGCGGAGAGTGCTCATGTGGTGTTTGACAAGACCGGAACACTGACCAGGGGTGTGTTTGAGGTGAAGGCTGTTCATCCTGCGGGCGGGATGGAGGCGGACGAACTGCTGACGCTGGCGGCGCTGGCAGAGTGCTATTCCACCCATCCCATCAGCAAGAGTCTGCGGGAGGCATGCCCGGAGGAGCTGGATCTGTCCCGGATCGAGGGATTTGATGAGGTGGCCGGTCACGGCGTGCGCGCCATCGTCGATGGCAAGCGGGTGGCCGCCGGCAATGATAAACTGATGAAGAAAATCGGTATCACCCACGACCCCTGCGAGGTGACCGGAACCATCGTCCATGTGGCGGTGGACGGTGCGTACGCAGGCCATATCGTCATCGGTGACGTGGTAAAACCGACGGCGAAGCAGGCCATCGCCGGACTGAAATCCGCGGGAGTGAAGAGGACTGTCATGCTGACCGGAGACAGTGAGCAGGTGGCTGCCGCGGTGGCGAAGGACTTGGCTGTGGACGAATATCACAGTGAGCTGCTTCCCGGCGACAAGGTCGACTGGGTGGAGAAACTGCTGGAGCAGAAGACCGGCAGGGAAAAACTGGCCTTTGTGGGCGACGGCATCAACGATGCGCCGGTGCTCTCCAGAGCGGACATCGGTATCGCCATGGGGGCCATGGGCAGCGACGCGGCCATCGAGGCGGCGGATGTGGTCCTGATGGACGATGACCCCGCAAAGATCGCACTGGCGATGAAAATCTCCCGAAAGTGCCTGGGTATCGTGCACCAGAATATCTGGTTTGCGCTGACCGTCAAGGCGTTGTGCCTGATTTTGGGCGCTATCGGTAAAGCCGATATGTGGCTGGCGATCTTCGCCGACGTGGGCGTCATGGTGATCGCGGTGGTCAATGCCATGAGGGCGCTAGATACGAAGAAACTATGACGACGGTAATTAAGGGGCTGCGCCGAAAGTGCAGATGTTTCATTTGAAAAAGATCCCCTCAGAAATAAACGAAAGAGAAACCCTCTCCGGCCGCCGGTACTTAGTGAATCCTAGCCAGTAGGCGACGGATGAACTTAGTATCCGCTGCGAGACGGAGTGGAGCGAGAGCGCGTTTCTTGGGTTTATTTCTGAGGGGATCTTTATAAATCAAGCAGAACGGCACTTTCGCCGCAGCCCTTTTAGCGTATGACTACTTCCGCACAAACCGGATCTGGCACACACCGTCACCCTTTGCGATGGTCTTTGGCAGCTCCAGCTGACAGCCAAAGCTCTCGGCGATACCGCGGTCTCCGCACATGGCGTGATCGCAGAGGCGGCAGAGTTCCTCGTCGGAGCAGCCCTGACGCTGCCATGCCTTTACCAGAGGACAGTAGTGGAAGTCGATGTCCAGATTGTCGTCGGTGCAGCGCAGAATCTTCATCTCGAATACCAGCTGAGCGGGCTTGCCAAAGAGTGCCTTTTTCAGACCCTTAAGGCTCTGGTCCTTGCCGCCCTTTTTTACCAGGTTTGCACCCTGATAGAGTCCACAGCGCTTGATGGCCGCGGGAGCGTACTCCTCGGGATCAAGCCCTTTCTTTTTTGCCTCGTCGCACAGCAGATACATCCACAGTGCGCGGTGCTCCAACTGCTCACGGATGGCCTGAAGAAGGCCGTTTTTGTATTTGGGTTCATTGACAACGCTCATGGTTTTTCTCCTTTTCGAGGGTAATTCGTATAGTAATGCGTGAATAAGTAAATCCGATTTGACAGGCGTCTCAGGTTTCATGCGGATGGTCACAGGGACAATTGATCCGGAAGAAATCATCCAGAATCCGGTGGGCAAACCGTGCCTGATCGTTATCCGCCAGGGAATAGTGTATCTCCTTGCCCTCCCGGCGGCTGGAGATCATATTGTTCAGGCGAAGAATTTTCAGGTGATGGGAGACGGCGGCATCGCTCATCCCCACTGCAGCGGCAATATTGCAGACGCATTCCTCCGTATGGCACAGAAGCCAGAAGATGCGGATGCGCGAGCTGTCGCCCAGCAGGGAAAACAGGGCAGCACCCTCAGAAGCGGCCTCAAGGCAGGGCATGTGTTCCAAAATATGCTGGGTATCGTGGTTATGGCCGTGGTCGTGTGGAAGATGGGTGGTGGGCATGGTGAGTCTCCTTGTATACAAAAATCAGTAGCTGCGATTGCGGAAAGAAAAATGCACATCCAGTTTTCTTTATTATAAAGTGATGCCGGTGAGATGTCAAAGGCTTTTCGATTCAGAGACAGAGTTAACCATTTGAAATCGGTGCCGGAGATTAACCGTTCGCCGCGTTTCGACATATTCTATAGTGTAAGCTCTTAAGGAGGTATACTGTTGATGAGTCAACCAATTGGAAATAAAACGGTTTCAACCAATGAAATCCCCTGCCGGGGTACGCTGACGGTGACTCTGTCGGTGGAGGCATCACCGAATATTAATGAAAATCCTGCTGATATGGTTCTGGTGCTTGACCGATCGGGAAGCATGGAGGGGGAACCTCTGGCCAATCTGAAGCTGGGTGCCAAGGCGTTTGTGGACATTATTGATGAAAATACCGATGGACAGACTGACGGGCAGATCGGAGGCGGCAGCCGCATCGGCGTGGTCAGCTTTTCTGATGATGCCACCCAGGATACGCAGCTGATCACCTCGGTGGATGATCTGAAAGATGCCATCGACGATCTGGTGTCCAACGGGAGAACCAACCACGTGGATGCCTTTAATAAAGCCATTGCATTGCTATCTGCGGTTTCCGATAATCAAAAAATCATAATCATGTTCACCGACGGAGAGACTACAGTGGGCGGTTCCGCCGACGCTATCGCCGAGGCGGCTAAAGCGCTGGGGATTCAGATCTACGTTATCGGTCTCACCGGAAACGGCGGAATTAATATCGATGCACTCACTGCCTGGGCATCTTCCCCCAAGGATGAATTTCTTCGCATTACCCCCAACGCAGCGGAACTGGTGGAGCTGTTTGAGAATCTGGCACAGACCATTTCCGGCCCCGGTGCGACGGATATTGTGATTGAGGAGGAATTGACTGAGGACTTCACGCTTGTCAGCATCGGCACACCCAGCCATGGTGCGGTGGAACAGACCGGTGATCGGACCTTTGTATGGAGAATTGACGAACTGGGAGTGACTGCGGACGAGACGGCGACGGTTTCCTTCGTGATCCGCCACACAGGAGTGAGAGACGGTGTGTTGGAAGTCAATGAGGACGTGACTTACTCCGACAGCGAGGATCATGAGGTAGACTTCCCTTCGCCCAGTGTGCTGGTAGACTGTGATGATGAAGTGATCGTGATTCCCGAGCCCTGCCCTGTGCCGATGGCTCTGACCGTGGAGGGCTGCCGGGATGCGCTGGTGTTTACCGAGGGAGAGGTCCTGCTTTCTTCTCTGGGGCGCATCGTGGAGGTTGATGTGACCATCCGAAGCGTCTGCCCCGGCAAGCGGGTGGCATTGGCACTGCTGCTCTATGAGGTGACGGATGAGGGGCTGGAATTGTCCAGAGGCGTGAAAACCATGGTGATTCCTGCACACGATGAGTCGAGCTGCCGGGATGTGCTGGTGCGCTGCGTAAAGTTCGTGCTGCCGGAGACGCTGGATACCGCCGGGACGCCGAATGCGATCTGTGACGAGAGAAACCTTCATCTGAAGGCGATCGCCCACTATATTGATACCGATTTTGTGTGCTGCGGAATGGTGACTGTGGTTGAGTAATCGGATGAGACAGAATAGAAATCGGATGTGCCCTTGGTACAGCCGATAAAAATTATGGGTGGGAATCCGTTTTGAATTCCCACCCATGGCATATTAATTGATGTCAATTTCAGAGAACTAGGCATTAAACACATACTTATCCATGCGCTCAAACGCCTCCACCACCAAACTGTGGGGCAGTGCCAGATTCAGCCGGATGGAGCAGGGGTGATGGAAGGGGCGTCCGTCCTGCCAGATCACGCCGACGGACACGCCCGCCTTCTGAAGCTCGTCGATGGTCTTTCCGTGAGATTCGCACCAGTCGGTGCAGTCCAGATAGAGCATGTAGGTGCCCTGAGGTTTTTCGACCTTGATGCCCTCAAAATGCTCACGGATATAATCGCAGGCATAGTTCACATTTTCGCTGAGCACGGCGCACAGCTCGTCAGTCCATGCCATGCCGGTGTCGCTGTAGGCACCGATCAGCGCGTGCATGGACAGCACGTTCATGGAATTATAGTGGGGTTTGCTGCCGGTGGAGCGCACCCGGTCCCGGAGCCAGGGATTGTAGATCACATGGTAGGAGCCGATCAGTCCGGCCAGGTTGAAGGTCTTGGAGGGCGCGTACATGGCGACGGTGCGCTGCTTTGCATCCTCGGAGACAGACTGGGTCGGAATGTGCTTGTTTCCGTTCAGAATGATATCGGACCAGATCTCGTCGGAGATCACATAACAGTCGTTGGCCGCGTAGACCTCCATGGCTTTCTCGATTTCCCAGCGTTCCCAGACACGTCCGCAGGGATTGTGGGGAGAGCAGAAAATGGCCAGATGGATTTTGTACTGCTTCAGCTTACGGTCCATATCCTCGTAGTCCATGCGCCAAACGCCCTGCTCGTCCTGCACGAGGGGGCTTAAGATCAGGCGGTTGCCGTTGTTGGTCAGACTGCCGGTGAATCCCACATAGGTGGGGCTGTGAAGCAGAATATAATCTCCCTGGGAGCAGAGGCTGTTCACGGTGCTGACCACGCCGCCCAAGACACCGTTCTCGTAGCCGATGCAATCTCTGGTCATGCCGGTGATCCCGTGACGGGTTTCATGCCAGCGAATGATGGAGTCATAATAGGCGTCAGATGGGTTAAAGTAGCCGAAGGCCGGGTGCGCGAGGCGCTCAGCCACGGCCTGTGTCACAGAGGGGGCGGTGGCAAAATTCATGTCGGCCACCCACATGGGGATGCGGGAGAAGCCCTCCTGCACTTCGTAGTTTTCGTAGGGAATGACGTCGACGGCGATGGCGTCCCTGCCGCGGCGGTCCATGATCGTGGTAAAATCGTAAGTCATAATATCCTCCGTAAGGTGATAAGATACAAATATACAAATCTATTTTACTGCGGGAGAAGCGGATTTGCAAGCGAGGAGTTGAGGATTAGATTAAATTGCGGTAATGGATTGCATGATAAATTACCATTGAGCGTGTTTAAAAATACTTGACAAGCAGGCACAAATGATATAATCTAGTAAATAATACTAGATTATAAGGTTTTGGAGGATTGTATGAGCGAATATATTATTTTTACTGATTCCGGCTGTGATATCGTCCCTGAAACATTGGATAAGTGGGGCGTGAAGAGGGTAAGTCTCAGTTTCAAGTTCAATGATGATGAGCGAGAGTATCTGGACGGCGATATGCCCATCAAGGATTTTTATCAGAAAATGAGAGATGGCGGTGTGGCGAAGACATCGGCGGTGAACACAGAGACCTTTAAGATGGCCTTTGAGCAGGAGCTGAAGGCTGGCCGTGATATTCTGTACATCGGATTTTCTTCGGGCTTGAGCAGCACTTCGGAGGCCGGACAGGTGGCGGCGGCAGAACTTCAGCAGGAGTATCCCGAGCGCAAACTGATTGCCATTGACACGCTGGCCGCCTCAGCGGGAGAGGGTCTGCTGGTCTGGATGGCTGTGCAGAAAAAGGCTGAGGGCGCATCCATGGACGAGGTTGCGCAGTGGGTCAAGGATAACTGTGCGGGCATGTGCCAGTGGTTCACGGTGGATGATCTGGTATATTTGAAGCGAGGCGGCAGAGTCAGTGCCACGGTGGCGCTTGCGGGCGCGGTGCTGGGCATCAAGCCGGTGATGCACGTGGATGACGAGGGCCATCTGATCAACATGACCAAGGTCCGCGGCAGAAAGCAATCGATTAAGGCACTGGCACAGAAGTACACTGAGCTGGCAAAGGATCCGAAGGGAGGCACCTTCTTCATCTCCCACGGGGACTGCCTCGAAGATGCACAGCTGCTGTCTGATATGATCTGTCAGGAGCACGGCGTTTCTGCCGGTCTGATTACCAACGTGGGTGCAGTGATCGGTGCACACTCCGGCCCCGGTACTCTGGCACTGTTCTTCCCGGGCAAGGAGAGATAAATTACATAGCATTGATGGACAAGGCGGGTATGATTTGAGCATATCCGCCTTCTTCTGATCTGGTCGTCATTGCGGCGGCGAATTGTCTGCTCAATCAGGGGAAAATGATGGAGGAACTGATCCTGATTATCACATTTATGTCCTTTTCGGTGATCTGCATGGGGATTATGATCCCGGTGGCGATCAAATGGGGCGTGGAGAAGGCCAGAACCGGTTTCTCCATTGGATTCGGTATGATAGCGGGTATCGTATGGTTTTCGGTATATAACAGCGATGATCCCGCCGGCATCCTCAACTGGCTGGAAGCGCCGGAGGCGCCTGTTATGCTGGTGGGTCTGGCGATGGTTGTCTGGGTGCTGGGATATCTGATTGGCTGCCGACTCTATCGGAAGAAGGAATTTTGACGGGTGTCGGAAATAGGAAAAAACGCGGAGGAACAGGGGTAAACCTGCTCCTCCTTTTGAAATCAGTCCCGGTCAAATCCCGGATTGTAGAGATAGAAGTTTTTGGGGTCCAGATCCTCCTGAACCCGCCTCAGTCCCTCACCGAATCGCTGGAAATGCACGATCTCTCGCTGGCGGAGGAAGCGGATGGGGTCGCAGACCTCGGGGTCCTTCACCAGACGGAGGATATTGTCATAGGTGGTGCGGGCCTTCTGCTCTGCAGCCAGATCCTCCACCAGATCCGTGATCACATCGCCCTTGCTCTGGAATTCACAGGCATTGAAAGGGATACCTCCCGCTGCCTGGGGCCAGAGTGCCAGCGTGTGGTCCACATAATATTTGTCAAAACCGGAGGCTGCGATCTCTTCTGGAGTCAGATTGCGGGTGAGCTGATGGACGATGGTGCAGATCATCTCCATGTGGGCCAGTTCCTCTGTACCTACATCGCAATCAAAATGGCACACATGATTTTCCATTGCGAAAATGGTTCTGAACTGTTATGATATAAGTGAGAAGTTGGGCTGGCCGATGCCAAAGAACGGCCATATTTTTGATGACGGGTATCCCGTTTGCGACGGTGACATGGTATGTGTCTGCAGGTGCGACAGCGGCAGGCAGCCTTATGGTGTGGAGCTGTAACGGTCTGATATTGCTGTCCAGTCTGTTTTCTGTGGCGGGGATATTTGCGGCGGCCCGCTACCAGAACCGCAGCTACGAAGAGAGCATGAAAATGGTGAAGCCCTTTGATCTGGCCAGAGTGGAGCGGACACTGAACCGTATACAGGCCCAGCAGGAGCCGAGGACACCGGAGAAGGAGGAGCGGAATCTGACCAGAATCAAGACCATCGAGCCCTATGGCAGGTGGACATATATCGTTACCTTTAAGGATATGGACAGGGATGCACTTATCACCCAGGAGAAGTATGAGGAGAT
Source organism: Lachnospiraceae bacterium (assembly GCA_017461725.1). GTDB lineage: Bacteria > Bacillota > Clostridia > Lachnospirales > Lachnospiraceae > RGIG423. The sequence goes on along the minus strand of JAFTXG010000027.1, from coordinate 20,581 downwards.
AAAGAAACGGTTCGGATGATGAATGCGGCATGATAAACCAAAGGTTCGTAAGGAAATAAGGTAAGTAAAACAAACAGAAGCGTCGGGACAGGCAAATCCCGGCGCTTTTTTTCATAAGCATAGGACAAAACGTTAAGGAGGCAGTCAGATTGCGGGTTGCCGTCTATTGCAGAGTTTCCACCGACAAAGAGGACCAGGCAAATTCCTTTGAGAGTCAGAAGCGGTATTTCGGTGAGGTGATCAGCCGCAGACCGGACATGGAGTTGTATGAGATTTACGCGGATGAGGGCGTTTCAGGCACTACCACCGCAAAGCGGGGCGAGTTTAACCGGATGATTGCCGACGCGCGGGCAGGGAGATTTGACGGTATCATTACTAAGGAGGTCAGCCGGTTTGCCCGCAATACGGTGGATACCCTCAACTTTACCAGAGAGTTGAGAGGGCTGGGGATCGGCGTGGAATTTGTGAACGACGGGATCAACACACTGGAGCCTGACGCGGAGCTGCGCCTGTCCATCATGAGCAGTATTGCCCAGGAGGAGAGCCGTAAAACCTCCTCCCGGGTGAAATGGGGACAGCAAAGAAGGATGGAACAGGGCGTTGTCTTTGGGCGTTCTCTGCTGGGGTATGACGTAAAAAACGGTCAGATAGCCATCAACGAAGAAGGGGCAGAGATCGTCAGGACGATTTTTCGGTGGTATGTGACGGAGAGGATGGGAGCCGGTGAGATCGCAGCCAGATTGACGGCTGAGGGGATATTGACCGCCCGCGGAAATCGGGAGTGGAGCGGCAGTGTCATTGTGAAAATATTGAAAAACGAGAAATACTGCGGTGATCTGCTGCAGAAAAAGACGGTGACACCGGATTACCTGACACATCGAAAAATTAGTAACCGGGGGCAGGAGGAGATGGTTTATCTGAGGGACCACCATGAGCCGATTATTCCACGGCAGCTTTGGGATGCGGCGCAGGAAGAACTGCAGCGGAGAAGGAGAAGAAAGCCGAAAACCGAAGCGACCGTGTTGGCGGATGGCGCGGGTAACCGATATCCGCTGTCTGGAAAAATCCGCTGCGGGTGCTGTGGGAGCAGTTTTGTGGCCCGGTGGAGGACCACACGAAAAGGGGAAAACTATCTGGTGTGGCGCTGCGCAAAGGCAGTTAAGGAGGGGAGAGCGATTCAGGAACAGAAGGGATGCTCCATCGGATATCAAATGCGGGATGAGGTGATCATGGGGCTGGTCAGGGAGATGGCGGTGGCCAGCGAAAAAAACACAGGGAGGCGATGCAGGGACGCTGATGGGCGGGTATCTGATGGGAAGGACGCCACAGGGGCAGAGGGACTGCCTGGGTGGGAACGCCGGAGAAAGCTGCTGAAACAGAAAAAAATACAACTGCTGGACAGCTATTTTGCCGGGAGGATCACAGTTGCCGAGATGGAGCGAATGCGGGAAGAATATGCAAAGCCGGAGCCTGCTCTGGGCTTAATGGCAGAATATGCGGGGCAATGGGAAACGGTGAATAAAAACACTGCACTTACCGACCGGCTGGAAGTGATTATGGCATACCCGGGAAAGCGTGTGGAAATCAAACTGCGGCAGCGTCCTGTCTGCTCAGTTTCCCTGCCGGACTACCGTGAGTACACAGCCAAGCAGCGTGAAGTCGGAGGGATCACCGATGAGAATACAGTCATCGGGGTGGTTCAGAGATGCTAATTTCGGAGGAGATCCGGAGATAAATTTTCGAATATAGAGCTGACGGTGATGAAGAATAACACAGGTCGTTCCGTAGCGGGGAAGTCTGTCTCTGGCGAGCAGCAAAAGATCCCCTTCCAGATAGGTGGGGTAAAAAGAATTATCTGTGATTTTGATTGCACACATGAGGTGAGTGCCAAACTGGGACAGATAAGGGGTGGCATCCAGATATTCGGTACAGAGAGAGTCATAGATCATGCCGTCTTCCATCATGCCGGTGGGGATAACAATGGGGAGCAGGCACTGCCCCATTTCTTTTTCACGATGCATCAGAGCCAGTTCCAGGTCTGTGATTGCCTCCACAAACTCCAGTGAGCGCGCGGACAGGGAGTGGAGTTTATAGGCCAGATCAGATTCGGATAGGAACAGTGAGTCGAGGGAGCAGTCGAAGGCGTGGGCCACTTTGACCACACTCTGCAGGGAAGGATTATCGATTTTGGCATTGGCCAGCTTTTTCAGGGTTTCGTAGGGAACTCCGGAACGGTCCGACAGGGTCTTTAATGTCCATCCCTTCTGACTCAGGTTGCGGTTCAAGCTGTTCTGCAGACGGTTTTTCAGTAATTCATCGTTGGTGTTTTCCATAGTTCCTTTGTGAAGTGCCATCGATGGCACTTTTGGATATGAAAATTGATCCAGATGGTGCCGTTTGTGAACTTCCCTTTCAAAAAATTTGCTGTAAAATAGGTGTACTTGGTGATTGTAGCGTAATTTTGGGGGAGTTTCAAGAAAAATACCGGGGAAAAACGCAAGTTGGTGTTTAAGAATGACGAAAGAAGGAGGAAAGAATATGGGATTATTACAAGTGGCGGTGGCAGACTGTGATCCGGCTGTCCATCGGTCGCTTCAGGCTGCAATGCAGCGGGATGCGCAGTTACAATTTGTGGGAGGAGCCCGGGATGGGGTTGAGGCGTATCAGCTTATTCGCCAAAAACAGCCGGATGTGGTGGTCATTGATCTGGTCATGCCGAAGATTGACGGATTTACGCTGATCGAACAGGTCAAAAAGGACAGATCCATTCGCAAGGAGCCGCAATTTATTTTGACTACTTCGGCTCACAATGAGCAGATCATGGCAGCTGCCTTTCGAATGGGTGTCAGCTATTTTTTGCTGAAGCCGTATGACGCGCAGACATTGACCAACCGGGTCAAGCAGCTGACCGGGATGGAGACCGGATTTGATTATACGAAAACGGTGCCGGTGGAGGAGAGTGTGAGAATACCTGCGCAGCCGGAGGTGGAATCAATCATAAAAGACATGCTTCATCAGCTGGGAATCCCTGCCCACCTGCGGGGGTATCGGTATATGGTGACGGCTATCCGGGCTGCGCTGGAGGATGATGAGATGCTGGAGTGTGTGACAAAACTCTTGTATCCGTATGTGGCAAAGGAGCACGGTTCCACGGCCAGTCGGGTGGAGAGAGCATTGCGCCATGCCATCGAGGTGGCCTGGGGCAGAGGGTCTATTGAGGCACAGGACAGATTGTTTGGACACACGGTGAGTACCAGGAGAGGAAAGCCTACAAACTCAGAGTTTATTGCTATGGTATCCAGCTGTATCCAGTGCAGATGAGAAATATTTGCTTGCATTTTCCTGTTTTACCTCTATAATAAAAGATATCGGAGGAGACATTTTGACACTTCTGTACCGATATCGGTCAGAAGCCCCGCAACCTCCCGGTAAGGTGTCGCGTAGCGCTGTGACAGATAGCGCATGGATGCGGCGGCTTCACCGTCGGGACCGCCGTACTGGGACATGATGATCATGGCGATTTTGGGGTTGGTCTGAGTGATATTTACCGGGTATTGCAGTCGTTTTTCATAGTTCCACATAGACATCCTCCTTCCCAGGGCCAGGGGGTCTTGACCCACATCCAGTAATTGTCGCCGTGTACGCGGTCAATGGTCAGAGGCGCGCAGGTTGTTTCGTATTCTCTTACCGCCTCCTCGTAGCGGTGCTTTAGCTGATGATAGTATTCCAGCGCTTCGGTATTGTCCGGGTGGGTGTCCAGAAACAGGGTGACTTCCACCAGGGCGAAGCCCAGCTCGTATACATCCATAGAGTTATTCATCGCAGAGCCCTCCCTCCCATAAACGGTTTATCCATTTCGGGAAACAGGGTTCCCTGGCAGAGTGCTTTCTGGTGATCGTAGAGAGGTCCCCACTTCTGCATGGGTACGTAAGTCATCCCCACAGGGAAGTTCGCGTTGGCAACGCAGGTTACGGATCTGCCGCTGTGGTCGCTGTGATGATTATCCCGCATCTGTTCGCACATATTGTCTGTCGGCAGTGTGCGCATGTCATCGCAGGGGCAGTCTGAGGATGAGCGGCTGCGAGCGGCATCGTGCACAGGTCGGGCGGATGGCCCGCGGTTCATATCATACATGGGCCGACCGGAACCCTGGCGTCCGGAGTACGGCATGGGCCGATGGGAGCGGCAGGATGATTGATTTGCCATGGTAAAATTCTCCTTTCCTTTGTTACAATAATAGACTATGCGCAGGAGGTAAAATAAGTGATTGTAAAGCGTTTGACTGCTCTGAGAGCGGAGATGAAAAAAAGAGGGATCGATGCGTATCTTATCCCGACGGCGGACTTTCATCAGTCCGAGTATGTGGGAGGATATTTTACGTGCAGAAAATATATGACCGGTTTTACCGGTTCGGCCGGAACTGCGCTGATCATGCCCGATAAAGCGATTCTCTGGACTGACGGACGATATTTTATACAGGCGGATAAAGAGTTAAAGGGCTCCACCGTGGAGCTTTACAGGATGGGTGAGGAGGGCGTACCCACCATCAGCAAGTTTTTGGAGGACTATCTTCACGAGGGCTCCTGTCTTGGCTTTGACGGCAGAGTCATGGACAGTAGGCAGGGAAAAAATCTCGGTGAGATCGCGGAGAAGAAGGGAGCTTCTGTTCGCTGGGATGAGGACCTGGTGGATCTGATCTGGGAGGATCGCCCCGCACTGTCCTGTGCGCCCGCTTGGTCATTGGATGTGTCCTATGTGGGCAAGTCCAGAGAGGATAAGATCGCCGATGTGCGCAGGGCGATGGCTGAGGCCGGTGCCGATGTGCATATTATTACCACCCTTGACGATATCGCGTGGCTGTTCAATATCCGCGGCGGCGATGTTGCCTGCAATCCGGTGGTACTGTCCTACGCGATGCTGACCGCAGAGCAGGCGATCCTGTTTGTGCAGAGTCAGGCCGTAGGGGCTGAGTTAAAGGCAGAGCTTGAGGCGGCAGGTGTGGAGCTTAGGGAGTACAGCGAGTTCTATTCGGCGGTGGCAGCGGTTCCGGCAGATAAGGCGATTTTGCTGGATCAGTCAAAGATCAGCTATGCACTGTTAAAGAGCCTGTCCGGAGACGCAAAGATCGTGGACAAGCAGAATCCCACCGTGCTGATGAAGGCGGTGAAGACTCCTGTGGAGATGGAAAATATGCGCAAGGCCCACATCAAGGACGGTGCTGCGCTGACTAAGTTTATCTACTGGATGAAGAAAAACGTGGGCACGGTGCCCATGGACGAGTACAGCGTGGGCGAGAAGCTGGAGGAGTTCAGAAAGGAGCAGGAGGGCTTCCTGGACAACAGCTTCGGCGCGATCTGCGCCTACGGACCTAATGCGGCACAGTGTCACTACTCCGCGTCAAAGGATAATTGTGCAGTGATCGAGCCTAAGGGTCTGTTCCTCTGCGATTCCGGCGGACAGTATTACGAGGGAACCACCGATGTGACCAGAACCTGGGCGGTGGGACCGCTGACCGATGAGGAGAAGCTCCATTTTACGCTGGTCATGAAGGGCATGTTAAACCTGGCTGCAGCCAAGTTTATCTATGGCTGCCGCGGCATTAACCTGGACTATCTGGCCCGCGGTCCGCTGTGGGAGCACGGTCTGGATTTCAACCATGGAACCGGTCATGGTGTGGGTTATCTCTTAAATGTTCACGAGGCACCCAACGGTTTCCGCTGGCGCATCGTGCCCGAGCGCAATGACAGCTGTGTTCTGGAGGAGGGCATGATCACCTCCGACGAGCCGGGCCTGTACATTGAGGGCAGCCACGGTATCCGCACTGAGAATCTGATCCTCTGTAAAAAGGCGGAGAAAAACCAGTACGGTCAGTTCATGGAGTTTGAGCACCTGACCATGGCACCCATCGATCTGGACGCGGTGGTTGTGGAGCTCTTAAATGAGACCGACAAGAAGAGACTGAATGACTATCACAGGGACGTGTACGAGAAGCTGGCACCTTTCATGAACGATGAGGAGAAGGCATGGCTGGCAGAAGCGACCAGAGCAATCTGAGTCGGGTAAGAGGTACTCTCGGATTTCATGAAAAGGCATGGGAATTGCAAAATAGAAATGATATGGAAAAAAACGGTCAAGTTGATTTAAATCAGTTTGTTGGAAACGGCGAGTGGGAGCATCTCTACGATGAGGTGCAGATCCTGGAAGAGACAAAAATGAGCGATGAGGAACGGCTGAGGGCAGCCGTTCCTGCTTTGCTTTCCTGGTTCTCCGGGCACGCGAGGATATTGCCCTGGCGGGAGCAGCCCACCCCCTATCGGGTGTGGCTGTCGGAGATCATGCTGCAGCAGACCAGAGTGGAGGCAGTGAAGCCCTATTTCGAACGGTTTATCGCTGCTCTGCCGGATATTGCCGCACTGGCTGAGGCGGAGGAGGACCAGCTACTGAAGCTGTGGGAGGGGTTGGGCTATTACAGCAGAGTCAGAAACTTAAACCGCAGCGCGAAGCAGGTCATGGAGGAGCATGGCGGAGAACTGCCGGCGGATCATCAGAAACTGTTAAAACTGCCGGGCATTGGCTCCTACACAGCAGGGGCGATTGCGTCCATCGCTTTCGGGCAGAAAGTGCCGGCGGTAGATGGAAACGTGCTCAGAGTGATTTCCAGGGTGCTGAAAAGCCGTGAGGATATCAGTGAGCTGTCCACGAAGAAGGCGATGGAGATTTTGCTGGAGCGGGTGATGCCAGCGGACGCACCGGGTAATTTCAATCAGGCGCTGATGGAGGTGGGAGCCACTGTCTGCATTCCCAGAGGTGAGCCGCTCTGTGAGGAGTGTCCCTTTTATACTCTGTGCTTAAGCCGCCGCGACGGACTGACCGGCGAGATCCCGGTGAAAAAGGCCGCGAAGGCCAGAAGAGTCGAGGAACGGACGGTGTTTTTGATCACAGACGGAAGAAGGGTCGCAGTCCGAAAAAGGCCGGAGAAGGGGCTGTTGGCCGGACTCTATGAGTTTCCAAATGATCTGGGCTGGCTGAATGAGCAGGGGGGCGCGGAGCAGCTGGGACAATGGCTGTCAGAACAGGAAAAACTGTTTGGGAAATTGCGGGGGATAAATAGTATACCGGTAACAGGAGATGAACATGCTGCCTGTAAGATTCGGTGCGCAGGGGATGCCACCCATATCTTCAGTCATGTGGAATGGCGGATGAAGGGATATATCATACAATTTCCGGAAGCGGGACTTGATGAACTGAAGGATAATTGGAAACAGATATCAGGCATCGCAGAGACAGTTTTTCTGGCTGACGCGGAGGAACTGAAGACTCGCTATGCCATTCCCAACGCATTCAGAGCGTACACCGAAAAAATTGCGGAGCTGTTGAATAAAGACAGGAATTAGTTTCCTGAATTTTGGAAAAAACAAAAAAGCATTGTGAAATCATTGTTAAATTGCACAAAAATGGGAACAAGATTTTGTGTATTACCACAAGCTCTACAAAAATAAAAAATCTGCGCGAAAAGACTTGTTTTTGGGAAAACAGGCGGATATAATGATATCGACATCAAGGTTGACAGCTTAGTTGACAGCATTGCAGACATCATTGTAGACAGCGCAGGAACAGACAGTATAGTTGACAGAAGTGAAAGAGAAGGTGGTTTCCTTAAGGAGCCACCTTTTTTTTCAGCAACGGGGATATCCGGTGTCTGCCGGATGAAAGAGCCGCTGCAGAGAGTGGAGAAGAGGTAAGTAAGATGAAAAACATGTTATTGGTCATCAATCCCCAGTCGGGGAAATCACAGATAAAGGGCAAACTGGTGGAGGTGGCAGACCTGTTTGTCAAGGCCGGATATCAGATTGAGCTTTACATTACGCAGAAAGAGATGGATGCAGCCCGCATCGTGGAAGAACGAGGTGAGGATCACGACGTAGTGGTCTGCAGCGGCGGTGACGGAACACTGAATGAGGTACTGAACGGTCTGATGAAGCTGGCGGGGAAACCGATACTGGGATATCTTCCCGCCGGCAGTACCAACGATTTCGCGGCCAGCCAGGGCATACCCTCCGGGATCATGCAGGCAGCTCAGGTGATTGCCGACGGCAACACGGCAGATATTGATGTCGGGTGTTTCAATGGTCGGTACTTTACCTATGTGGCTGCGTTCGGCATGATGACCGATGTGCCTTACGCCACCCCCAGAGAGTCGAAGGCGGTGCTGGGCTATCAGGCTTATCTGCTGGAAGGCGCAAAGCGCCTCGGTAAGATGGAGAGTAAGCATGTCCGCATGACCATCGATGACATCACCTATGAGGGAGATATTCTGGTGGGCATGGTCAGCAATGCCAGCCGCATCGCCGGGATCAAGGGGCTGAACGGTAAAAATGCGCAGCTGGATGACGGTAAATTTGAGGTGCTTCTGGTGGAGCATTCCACTAACCCGATCAGGCTGACGGAGACCGTGACGGAACTCCTCACTCCGGATATGCCGGCGAAGCGGGTGTACCGCTTTGAGGGCAGTCATATCAAATTTGAGTTTGACGAGCCGGTGGCCTGGGTGCTGGACGGAGAGTATGGCGGGGACCAGACGAGCGTGACCATAGATGTGGAGAAGCAGGGGCTGCGGATATATAAATAAATTTTTATGGCGAAAACTCTTTACATTTGTCGAAAGATGTGGTATAAATAAAAGTCACTATGGGTTATTATGCGGTAATGTGTCCCATGGTGAATCTTGTCACTATTTTTGGCAAGTGTGAAAGGACGTGAGCCTGTGGAAAAAGAAAAGTTTGTTGAAAAACTGCAGAAGTTGGTAGAACTTGGCAAGAGCAAAAAAGCCATGGATATCAACGAGATTCAGGAACATTTCGGCAGTGAGGAATTGTCGAAAGAGCAGATGGATCATGTGGTCAGCTACCTCGAAAATCAGGGTATCGAAGTCTTGCGCGTGATGAGCGATGATCTGACACTGGAGGAAAATCTGGTGCTCGATGTGGACGTGGACGAAGAACATTTCGATATGAGCGAGGAAGAGGAGATCGACCTCAATGCCATCAATCTGCTCAGCGGTGTCAGCACAGAGGACCCGGTAAAGATGTATCTGAAGGAGATTGGTACCGTTCCGTTGTTGACTGCCGAGGAAGAGATTGAACTGGCGAAACGTAAGGCTGACGGTGATCAGGAGGCGAAGGAGCGTCTGATCGAGGCGAACCTGCGACTGGTTGTCAGCATTGCGAAGCGCTATACCGGAAGAGGAATGAGCTTCCTTGATCTGGTCCAGGAGGGAAATCTGGGTCTGATTAAGGGTGTTGAAAAGTTTGACTATACAAAGGGCTATAAGCTCAGTACCTATGCTACCTGGTGGATTCGCCAGTCTGTGACCAGAGCTCTGGCTGATCAGGCGAGAACGATCCGTGTGCCGGTACATATGGTTGAGACCATCAATAAGATGTCCAAGATGCAGCGTAAGCTGACGCTGGAGCTCGGCTATGAGCCGTCCACCCATGAGCTTGCTCAGGCGCTGGATATGACCGAGGAGAAGGTGATGGAGATCATGCAGATCGCCAGAGAGCCTGCATCCCTTGAGACCCCCATCGGTGAGGAGGACGATTCCAACCTGATCGATTTCGTTGCCGACGATAAGGCGATGACCCCCGAGGGAAATGTGGAGTCCGTGATGCTCAGAAAGCACATCGACGCACTGCTTGACGATCTGAAGGACAGAGAACGTCAGGTTATCGTGCTGCGCTTCGGTCTGGAGGACGGACATCCCCGCACGCTGGAGGAGGTTGGCAAGGAGTTCAATGTCACCCGTGAGCGTATCCGTCAGATTGAGGCGAAGGCACTGAGAAAGCTGAGAAATCCGGTGAGAAGTAAGCGGATCAGAGACTTTTTGTAATAAACCGTAATATGCAAAAGAAAAAGACTGTCGAATCGAAAGATTCGGCGGTCTTTTTCTTTTGTTGAGGGATTTAATTTAGTCATTTTGGGGTTCAATTTAGTCATTTTTGCAAAAATGACTAAATTAACTTGACGATTGATTAAATTAAACTTATAATAAAGACAGATATTTAATGTGGGGGATTTTATGAGAAGTTTTGATTACGAGAAAATATACGCAAAACTGCTGACTCCGGAGATCGTACATTTGTTAGCTCAAATTCATGAATATAAGGGGGAATCGGCAAATGTGCAGGAGGACGAGCTGACGCACCTGATCGAGATTGCCCGGATTCAAAGTACCGAAGCATCTAACCGAATTGAGGGTATATATACTTCTGACGAGCGTTTGCAGCAAATCGTTAAGGATAAGACCACACCTCGTAACCGCAGTGAAAAAGAGATCGCAGGCTATAGAGATGTTTTAGCGACCATCCATGAAAACCACAAATATATCCCGGTGAGACCCAGCATGATTCTGCAGCTTCATCGAGATTTATATAAATTCAGTGGCATGAATATGGGGGGAGCCTATAAGATTTCTGACAATGTAATCAGCGAGGAAGATGCACAGGGAAACAAATATATTCGTTTTCAGCCGGTCTCTGCATGGGAAACATCTGAGGCTGTCGAGCAGTTATGTTGTGCCTACAGCAATCTTTGCAATAGCGGGCAGTATGATCCCTTATTGATGATTCCGGTATTTGTTCTGGATTTTCTCTGTATCCATCCGTTTAACGATGGCAACGGCAGAATGAGCCGCTTGTTGACATTACTTTTGCTGTATAGAGCCGGCTACAATGTAGGTAAATATATCAGTATTGAAAAATTGATCGAGCGGACGAAAAACTCATATTACGATGAGCTGCAGCACAGTTCATTGAGATGGCACGAGGAAGAAAACGATTATATTCCATTTGTGACCTATCAGCTGGGGGTAATTCTGGCCGCCTACAGGGAGTTCTCGGAGCGGGTCAAGATAGTGACGGAAAATACGAAGAAACCAAATCGTGTCCGGGATATTATCAAGGGACATTATGGAACGCTCACCAAGGCAGAGATCATGCAGCAGTGCCCGGATATCAGCCAGACCACGATTCAGCGGGCGCTGAATGAACTTGTCAAGAGCGGAGAGATCATCAAGGTCGGCGGAGGCCGCTACACTTCTTACACTTGGAACAGGGAGATAGATTGATATGATTACAGGCGAATTAAAAAACAGAATTGACGGTTTGTGGGATATTTTTGCGGCTGGCGGATTGGTGAATCCTTTGGATGTGATCGAGCAGATCACCTATCTGATGTTTATCCATGATCTGGATACCACGGACAATCTCCGTGCCAAAGAAAGTGCTATGCTGGGTCTGCCTTTTAAGAGTATCTTTGCAGATGAGGTGGAAATCGGAGAGAGGAAGATCGACGGCAGACAGTTGAAGTGGTCTCTCTTCCATGATTTTGATGCGGGTAAGATGTACACTGTCATGCAGGAATGGGTGTTCCCCTTTATCAAAAACCTGGGCGGCAGCAAAGACAGTGCCTACTCCAGGTATATGAATGATGCCATTTTCAAACTGCCTACGCCGTTGCTGTTGAGCAAGGTGGTGGACAGCCTTGACCAGATCTATGACCAGATGGAGAAAGTGAAAGACAGTGATATCCGCGGTGATGTCTACGAGTACCTGCTTTCCAAGATCAGCCAGTCCGGTCTCAACGGTCAGTTTCGAACTCCCCGCCACATTATCAAGATGATGGTGGAATTGATGCAGCCCAAGCCAAATTTCACTATCTGTGATCCCGCCTGCGGTACTGCGGGATTTTTGGTGGCATTGGAAGAATATCTGATGGAAAACCACAAAAAGGAGATCTTTTTCGACCGCGTGAAGAAGGATCACTTTTTGAACCATATGTTTTTTGGATACGACATGGATCGCACCATGCTGCGCATCGGTGCCATGAATATGATGACCCACGGAGTGGACAGTCCTTTCATCGAGTATCGGGACAGCTTATCCGATCAGAATCAGGATAAGGAAAAATTTGATCTGATCCTGGCGAATCCCCCGTTCAAGGGCAGTCTGGATGCGGACACAGTGTCTGCTGATCTCCTGAAAGTCTGCAAGACCAAGAAGACGGAACTGCTGTTTCTGGCACTGTTTCTGCGAATGCTGAAAGTGGGCGGACGGTGTGCCTGCATCGTTCCAGACGGTGTACTGTTCGGGTCGTCCACTGCCCACAAAGCTATCCGAAAGGAGCTGGTGGACGGAAACCGACTGGAGGCTGTCATCTCCATGCCCAGTGGTGTGTTTAAACCCTACGCAGGTGTGTCCACCGGTATTCTGATCTTCACCAAGACCAGTCACGGCGGCACCGACAAGGTCTGGTTCTACGATATGACCGCAGACGGCTTCAGTCTGGATGATAAGCGCACCGAAATCAAGGACAATGACATCCCTGACATCATTGCACGGTTTAGAAATCTGGAGGGTGAAGCAGACCGCCAGCGGACGGAAAAATCCTTCTTCGTCCCCAAGGAAGAGATTGTGGAAAATGGTTATGATCTGTCCATCAACAAGTACAAGAAGACGGAGTACAAGCCGGTGGAGTATCCTTCGACGCAGGAGATAATGGCGGAACTGCATGAGTTGGAAATGGAGATCACAAAAGGGCTGGCGGAGTTGGAGGAGATGCTGTGAAAATAATTATTAAGACAAAAGATAAAGTTGAATACGAGAATATTCAAGAGATTACTCGTCAAGTGGTTAAGGAAGAACTGCAAAAATTCAATACGGATCAGTCTACACCACTGACAAAAGAAGATATTCAGGATGCAGTATGTAAAGGTATTGCTTTGGCGACTAAAAATGCTGATGATACAAACGAAGAAGGGAAAAAGGTTGGATTTTGGAAATCTGTGTGGTCGATTCTGCGAGGAAAGGGAAGCGACAATAGTAGCTTTGCAACAGCGTTGCTTGTGGGTGTTCTGTCGGTGGGGTTTGAAGTGCTTTTCTGGATTGGAATGTTAGCATTTGTGGGGGCAATATTCGCAATTTGTCAAGTGGTAAGCCGAATGACTTGGGCATGCGGGTATTTTATTGATGATGTCATTAAAATAATGCTTTCAATAGCTATTTGTATCCTCTTATTTTTAATCTCTATTATGTTTAGAGGGGCCGCAAATGACATGCAAAGAGAAAAGGATCGGAATTATATTGTTGCATTATTCTCTGGAGTTGTTAGTTTTGTTGCATTGATAGTTTCGCTGGTTGCGTTAGTGAAGGGCTGATTTTACTGGAGAAAAGCGTAATACAGTTGTAAGATCGACATATTGTGATGAGATGGCGGTGATAGAATGAAATTTTCTGATGTACTTGATATCCGGAATGGACGCAATCAGCGTCAAGTGGAAAATAAAAATGGCAAATATCCAATCTATGGTAGTGGTGGTGTTATGGGGAGAGCAGATGATTATATTTGCGATGCTGAAACAGTAGTGATTGGTCGGAAAGGTAGTATCAATAACCCTATATTTGTGAATGAGCCTTTTTGGAATGTGGATACAGCATTTGGACTTGTAGCACATAGAGAAGTGCTTTTGCCAAAATATTTGTATTATTTTTGTGTGAAGTTCAACTTTGAGCAGTTGAACACCACGGTAACCATTCCAAGTTTAACCAAGGCAAACTTGTTACAAATCGAAATCAATGTTCCGGATATGGAGACACAATTACACGTTGTTGGGGTACTGGATAAAATATGTCATTTGATAGAGTTGAGACAAAAGCAACTTCATGAACTTGATCAAGTGATTAAATCCCGATTTATCGAACTGTTTGGAGATGTAAAAACAAACAAGTTTGGATGGGAAAAATGCAGATTTGGTGATGTTTCAGTTAAAATAACCGACGGAGAGCATGGAACTGTTCCAAGAGTAAACAAAGATGATGGCTATTTATATCTTATGGCTCGAAATATTACAAAAGATGGAACGGTTGATTTGTCCGAGACATCATATGTTCCTGAAGATGTGCATCGGAAAATATATAAAAGATGCAATCCAGAAAAAGATGACATTCTTCTCGTTTGTGTAGGTGCAACAATTGGTAAGTGTACTATTGTGCCAGCGGATTTGGGTGAATTCAGTATGGCGAGAAGTGTTGCACTGATTAAACCAGACAAGCGAAAGGTTGACAGTACGTTTCTTGTTTCTTTGCTGAAAAGTGATGCGATTCAAAGCGATATTTCTGAATGCGCTCATGCGGCGGCTCAAGCGGGTCTGTATACTAATATGATAGTTAACTTGGATGCATTTCTTCCTCCGCTTGAACTACAGAACCAATTTTCAGCTTTCGTCGAACAGACCGACAAATCAAAAATGGCAATTCAGCAGAGTTTGGACAAGCTAGAAATGCTGAAAAAATCCTTGATGCAACAATACTTCGGATAAAGAGGTGAATAGAGAAATATGAAAAAGATTTTAGGAATTATGTTAGCTACATTTGTGATAATGTGGATTGCTTCGTTTGCACTAGTGTTTTCTATTTTGCATGTCTTTTGTGAGTTTGAATTGATTTCCACAACGGGACTATTCACATGGACATGTATATTTGCATCAGTTCTTTCCGTATTGTGTTTGATCATTACAATAGTTCTTATTAAGACTGAGAAAAAAACCAAATTGGAGAACTGGTTGTCTAATAATCGTGCGAAAATGATGCTCGCCTATACCTTTATTACCGTTTTTTGTTTGTCCATTAAGGCTGAGTTAATAATGACAATTGAAGAAATGAAAGAAATAATTTCCTTGAGTTGGAGTATTTCTGGTATATCAATGGCTATTTTCTTGATTTGGAATGTAATTGCAATTGAATATTTGGAAAATAAAAAGCCGAATAAACCCACATCTTGTCTACCAACGAAAACTTGGAAATATATTCAAGCTAGGGGTGATTTTTATCATGATGCAACGACGCTTCTAAGCAGTATTAATTTGATGTTAGTAACAATGCTGTTCCTAGTGACTACAACAGTCTTTGTGTATGTTTCGTCAAGAGAAGCGACTGTCTTCGCTCAAAGCATGTCTATTCTAGGTTTGCTATTGTGTACAAATACTGTTCTTAGTTTACTTTTTGACATACTAAAACCCTTTAATGAGAAAAAGAAAGCAATGTTACAAGAATCAAAAGTAACCAATGTGGAAGTTGAACTGCAGAATGAAATCAATAAACAAACAGAGATAACATTGGGTGCAATTGAAGCGGTAGAGAATACGGAAAATATTAGTCAAGAAGTGAAAATGCAAGTGATTGCTGAGATAATAAATTGTTATTCGAATCGTTTTAGAATGACACCAGAAGAGCAGTTACAAACAAAGGGAGAATAACTATGTCCAACTTCAACTTCCTCCTCCCCACCTCCGCCTTCGCCCCCTTCGCGGAGGTAGCCATTTCGGCGGAAAAAATCCTACATATTGACCCGGCGGCAAGTATCCTCAATTGTCGGCGGGCTATGGAGTTTGCCGTGAAGTGGATGTACTCCGTGGACTATGAATTGGAGATGCCTTATCAGGATAACCTCCAGAGTCTCATGTCCAGGGAGGAATTCCGCACTATTGTTGGCCCAGATATTTGGCAGCGGATGGATCTGATCCGCAAGAAAGGAAATACCGCTGCCCACGATACGGGAAAAATCACGGAGGCGGTAGCCATGCTCTGTCTGGAAAATCTTCATATTTTTCTGGACTTTGTTGCCTACTGTTATGCGGATGAGTATGTGGAGACGACGTTTGATACAGCACTTGTTCCGACGGAGATTGTCCCGGTTCAGGCGGAACATGACCATGACGATATTGACCTGGAGGCTTTGATCGAGGAAAACAAGAAGCTGAAAGAGGAACTGACTGCTCGCCGAGCAGAGCAGCAGCAGACCTATGTGCCCAAGCCGTTGGATATCTCCGAATATGAGACGAGAAAGATTTATATTGATGCCATGCTGGAGGATGCGGGCTGGACAGAGGGCAAGGATTGGATCAATGAGGTGGAGCTGCCCGGTATGCCCAATAAGAGCGAGGTGGGCTTTGCGGACTATGTACTTTATGACGATGCTCACAAGCCGCTGGCGTTGATTGAAGCTAAACGCACCTGCGTGGACGTGTCCAAGGGCCGTCAGCAGGCTGAGCTGTACGCCGATATCCTGGAGAAGATGTACAAGCGCCGTCCGGCGATTTTCCTGACCAACGGCTTTGAGACCCACATTATTGATGGTCAGTACTCGGAGCGCAAGTGCGCCACCACCTATTCCAAACGGGATCTGACTAAAATGTTTAACTTGCGAACTATGCGCATCTCTCTTAAAAATGTCATGGTGAAAAAGCATATTGCCGGCCGCTATTATCAGGAAGGTGCGGTTAAAGCTGTCTGTGACGCTTTTGACAGAAAGAATCGCCGCAAGGCGTTGCTGGTCATGGCCACCGGCTCCGGTAAGACCAGAACGGTCATTGCCCTGTGTGATGTATTGCTGCAGCACGGTTGGGTGAAGAATATCCTGTTTTTGGCTGATCGCAATTCGCTGGTTACGCAGGCAAAGCGCAGTTTTGTCAATTTGCTGCCCGACCTCTCTGTGACAAACCTCTGTGAGGAGAAGGATAACTACACGGCCCACTGCGTATTCTCCACCTATCAGACCATGATGAACTGCATTGATCATGTGAAGGACGAGCAGGGAAAGCTGTTCACCTGTGGGCATTTCGATTTGGTGATCTGTGACGAGGCTCACCGTTCCATTTACAACAAGTACCGGGATATATTCAATTATTTTGATGCGCCCTTGATTGGCTTGACTGCGACCCCCAAGGACGAGATCGATAAGAACACCTACGAGGTCTTTGAACTGGAAAACGGTGTGCCCACCTATGGCTATGAGCTGGCACAGGCGGTAATGGACGGCTATCTGGTGGACTTTATGTCCGTGGAGACGAAACTGAAGTTTTTGGATTCCGGAATCACCTACGAGGATTTGCCGGAGGATGAGCGGGAAGAGTATGAGAACACGTTTACTGATGAGCACGGTGAACTGCCAGAGAAGATCTTTTCCTCAGCACTGAATGAGTGGGTGTTCAATGAGGACACCATTCGGCAGGTGCTTCATGTGCTGATGACGGAAGGAATTAAGATTGACTATGGTCAGAAGCTGGGTAAGACCATTATTTTCGCAAAGAACCATGCCCACGCAGAGAAAATTTACGAGATTTTCAATAAGGAATATCCACATCTGCCCGGGTTTGCAAAGGTCATCGACAACAAGATCAATTATGCACAGAGCCTGATTGACCAGTTTTCCGATTCCAAGAAGATGCCTCAGATTGCTATCTCAGTAGATATGCTGGACACCGGTATTGATGTCCCGGAGTGCCTCAATCTGGTATTCTTCAAGAAGGTGATGAGTAAGGCTAAATTCTGGCAGATGATCGGGCGAGGTACCCGTCTTTGCCCCGGACTGCGGGATGGAGAGGATAAGGACAAGTTTTATATTTTTGATTTCTGCGGAAATTTTGAGTTTTTCCGCATGACTAACGGTAAACCAACGGCGCTTCAGATTGCCCTGCAGGGTTCTATCTTCAGTCTGAAGGCGCAGATTGTTTTCAAATTGCAGGATCTGGAATACCAGACACCGGAACTGATCGCATTCCGCAAGACATTGGTGGGCGATATGGTTCGCAAGGTCAGAGAATTGAATAAGGAGAATTTTGCGGTCCGTCAGCATTTGAAGTATGTGGAACTGTACTCCAACCCGGACAATTACGCTGCACTGACCTATGAGAATACACTGCAGATGCGTGATGAATTGGCTCCGCTGATTACGCCGGATGCAGGCGATGCGAAAGCAATTCGTTTCGATGCGCTGATGTACGGCATTGAGCTGGCATATCTCATGGGGAAGAAGTACGCCAAGGCGAGAACTGATCTTTACAAGAAGGTCAGCGGTATTGCGTCGGTTGCTAATATTCCGGAAATCATGGTGCAGAGTGAACTGATCAATAAGATCCTGCACACGGATTATCTTGAAAACGCTGGCATCAATGAGTTTGAGCATATTCGCGAGAACCTGCGTGATCTGGTTAAATATATTCGAGGCGGTCATCCTACTTATACGACCAATTTTACGGATGAAATTCTGACCATGGAGTGGAATGAATCCGAACTGGAGAATGATGATCTGAAGAATTACAAGATGAAAGCGGAGTATTACATCCGTCAGAATCAGGACAATGTGGTCATCGCTAAGCTGAAGACAAATCAGCCACTGACAAATGCGGATGTGCGGGTGCTGGAGGAAATTCTTTGGGGTGAACTTGGCACAAGACAGGACTATGAAAACGAGTACGGAAGTAAGCCGCTGGGTGAATTTGTCCGAGAGATCGTTGGTCTGGATATGAACGCCGCAAAAGAAGCGTTTGCAGAGTATCTGAATGACGCTTCTTTGGATAGTGGTCAGATCTATTTCGTAAATCAGATTGTCGAATATATCATCCACAATGGCCTTATGAAGGATCTTTCTGTTCTGCAGGATGCACCTTTCACCGACAACGGCAGTATTGTGGAGGTTTTCACTGACTTGACCGTATGGCTTGGCATCAAGAAAGTCATTGACAATATCAATGCAAACGCACTTGCGGCATAAGCATTAACCATTTCCCATCGGGAGGAAACCATGAACCAAATCAACTACCAAAAGGAACTGGACAAAACCATCACCCGCCTCCAGGCGGAAGGTCGCGTCCCCACCCTGCTTCTCCACGCCTGCTGCGCGCCCTGCAGCAGCTATGTGCTGGAGTATCTGAGCCGGTATTTTGATATCACCGTGCTTTATTATAACCCGAATATCTCCCCCCGAGCTGAGTACGACACCCGCGCGGAGGAACTTAAGAGGCTGATCAGCGAGATGGAGTTTGTTCACCCGGTGAAGCTGACGGTGGGAGCGTATGAGCCGGAGAAATTCTATGCCATGGCGAAGGGGATGGAGGAACTGCCGGAGGGCGGCGAGCGCTGCTTTCAGTGCTATCGCCAGCGGCTTCACTACACGGCGCAGATGGCAAAAGAGGGCGGATTTGATTACTTCACCACCACGCTGAGCATCAGTCCGCTGAAAAATGCGGCGAAGCTCAACGAGATCGGGCAGGAACTATCGAAAGAATGCGGTGTGGAGTATCTGCTGTCTGATTTTAAGAAAAAGAACGGCTACAAGCGGTCGGTGGAGCTTTCTGCTGAGCACAATCTGTACCGGCAGAACTATTGCGGATGTGTTTTCTCAAAGCAGTTCGCCCAATGAGATAAGTGCCCGATTATGAGTAAAAAGGGTTATGAAAAAGTGACTTATAAATCCTAACTTTGTATTTTTTTGCATAATCAATCGGAAACACTTTACAGATAAGGAAAAAAGCGTTAAACTAAAACCAAATGGTTTTCGATTAAATTAACCTAGGAGGAATAATATCATGAAGATTTTGGTTATCAATTGCGGCAGCTCCTCTCTGAAGTATCAGCTGATCGATATGAATGATGAGTCCGTAATTGCAAAAGGTCTCTGCGAGCGTATCGGTATTGCAGGTTCCATGCTGACCCACAGCCCCGCCGGCAAGGACAAGGTTGTGATTGAGAAGGACATGCCTAATCATCAGGTAGCGATCGAGTTGGTTATGGAGGCTCTGCAGGATGCTGATCACGGCGTGATCAAGTCCACCGATGAGATCTCCGCTATCGGCCATCGTGTACTGCACGGCGGTATGAAGTTCTACAAGTCCATCGTTGTAAACGAGGAAGTTAAGGCTGTTATCCGCGAGTGCTTCGACCTCGGACCTCTGCACAACCCTGCAAACCTGATGGGTATTGAGGCATGTGAGGCAGCGATGCCCGGCAAGCCCAACGTAGCAGTATTCGATACCGCTTTCGGTATGACCATGCCCGCAAAGGCTTACAAGTACGCTATTCCCGAGGAGTACTTTGAGAAGTACAGCATCCGTCGTTACGGTTTCCACGGCACCAGCCATAACTTTGTTTCCGGTGAGGCGATCAAGTTTGCTGAGCTGGATCCCGAGAACGCAAAGGTTATCGTTTGCCACCTGGGCAACGGTGCTAGTATCTCCGCATCCATCGGCGGCAAGTGTGTGGACACCTCCATGGGTCTCACTCCACTTGAGGGTCTGATCATGGGGACCAGAAGTGGTGACCTTGATCCCGCTGTTCTTCAGTTCATCATGAACAAGGAAGGTTTGTCCATCAACGAGATGCTGAACGTTCTGAACAAGAAGTCCGGTGTTCTCGGTATGTCCGGTGTTTCCAGCGACTTCCGCGATATCGGAAAGGCAGCAGCTGAGGGCAATGAGCGCGCAGAGGTAGCTCTGGACGCATACTTCTACCGTGTAATCAAGTACATCGGTGCATACGCTGCAGCGATGAACGGCGTTGACGCTATCGCATTCACCGCAGGTGTTGGTGAGAACGACGCAGCAGGCCGTAAGCGCATCTGTGAGTCTCTGTCCTACCTGGGCGTTGAGATCGACGATGAGGCAAACAACGTAAGAGGTAAGAAGACTATGATCTCCACTCCCGACTCCAAGGTTAAGGTAATGCTGATGCCTACCAACGAGGAGCTGGCT
>JAFTXG010000026.1 GCA_017461725.1 Lachnospiraceae bacterium | reverse complement strand
CGTGGGTCTGCTTGACGGGAGCGGTACAAAGGTGGTAAGCTATACATATGACAGCTGGGGCAAGCTGATCTCCACCACAGGAACGCTGGCGAGTACACTGGGTGCGGATAATCCGCTGAGATATCGTGGATACTACTACGACGTCGAGACTGGTCTATATTATCTGCAGAGCCGCTATTATGATCCTGAGACTGGGCGGTTTATTAATGCGAATAGTTTGATATCTACAGGGCAGAGCATCATCGGATTTAATATGTTTGCCTATTGCCTTAATAATCCGGTGAATCGTGTTGACTTTGCTGGAAACATGAGCATGGCGGCCGCTGTCCATTTATCTCCTGAGTTGCGTCTCCAAGATGAAGGACTTGGTGGAGCTATCGGAACGGCTGCTTTGGGACAAGTAGCTACTGTAGGGGCTGTTGCTATAGCAGGGTATGCGACGGCGACTGTAGTAGCCAGTGAAAGCGCAGAGATTTATGATTTTGCTAAAAGTTTGGTAAATGCTGCTTTAAGTACATACGACGATAAGCAGCCTAGAGTACATCATATTGTTCCGTGGGGAGAATTTAGCAATAGAAATGAAGTTGTTCAGGATCAATTGCATAAAGCACAGGCAATGATAGAAAAAGCAGAAATAAATATATTTACAGATTTTAATAACTTAATGATAGTCTCTCACGGGCTTCATAAATCAATGCATACTGATCAATATCTTTTGTGGGTGAGTAATACAATCCTGGCGACAGACGGGGCAAAAGAAAGCATATACAGTGCACTATTTTTATCTGTATAATACAGAATTTAATTCAACAAAACTGGAGCAGATTTGTGCGTGTAAACTCTCTGAAATGCAGGAGATCAGCATAAAAAGAAATGGTTATCTACGGTATTGTTCTTTTCAAAAGGAGAAGAAAGTTTTCAGCTGGAAATGGATGATTGGAAACGATTTTCCGGGCCTTTTTAGGAGAATTAAGGGGAAACATAGGAGGCTCAAATGAAGGATTGGAGAGAAAATCTTTTGTATACAATGACCGATACACGGGGATGTTCTTTTCAGCAACAGGTGTATCAATCGACAGAAAGAAGTGATCACGAGCATTGTTCGATCTGTTTTGAGAAGATCAGTAACTGTGCATATGGTCAGGGAGAAACACAGGGGTATTATTGCCAAAAAACTGGTGATTGGCTTTGCGTTGCATGCTTCAATGATTTTAAAAATTGCTTCGACTGGAAGATTGATGTTACCTAAATTTGAATAGCTAACTTTCAATACAAATATTGGGATATCACTTATGAGTATTTTGATGAGGGGTGATAACTTACACATGGGCACTTAATGAGGCAAGATACAGATTGGAGGTTTCAGCGCGGGCGTGTATAGTTGCTGGGGCGGTAATGGGGCTTACATTTGCACAAGAAGGATCTCTTGGTCTTATCAGACAAAAAATCATAAAGTAGGAAGGTGTTCACATGTACCAGAATATTTTATCCACGGCAGAGCAAGTGGGAAATGTTATAGATGGCAGAGAACTCACACTTGCAATTGAATTTTACCGATTATCCCAAACACAGGTAAAAGCGTTTTGTGAAGATGCGCTTTGTTGGCTTGAGGAACTTACAGACAATGGATTTGTGCGAAAGAGGTTTGATTCATCAAATAAGAGTACTACCCAGCAAAAAGCACTGATGGAGTTACAGAGAAGAATACACGCGGGGCTTTACTGGTCGTATGGGATGGAAGGTTTTGTATACAGTCCTGTGGTGTATAATATCAAATCGATGAATCAGTATAGGCGAAGAGCTGTAGAAATACTTCATGAGAAAAAACTGGACTGGACATCGGTGGATTACGTTGCGTATTGGGATGAATTGTTTCCAGAGGGCAGACCGGATGATGATCAGATTAAACAAAACATTGTCAGATTGTTTAACGAAGAAAAACGAAAAGCAATGACTGGATTTGGTATGCCGGATGTACATGCAAGTATTTCTATCTGCTCGTACGAGAGTAATCCTGGCTTGTACTGGGGGTATTTTCGAGTCAGATTCAGCGCGTACAGTTTGAACCGGTATGTGAACGAGGTGGCGCGTAGGTTTGTTGAATTTGGTTTACATATGTCTGAGACCTATATCAATGTAAATGCACGCGTACAGCTTCAACCACCAGTGATAGGTTATTCTTGTTCGCATATGCGTTATTTTGGGACTGATGGACGGGTGGATCAAAGCCATGTAAAAGAAAAATGCATGGCGGCGGAGTGGTATCCCACATACTATCTTCCGGGGGTGGAATGGATGAATATTATTTCTCCATTGGTCAGGAAACACATTCCAGACGTAAACGGCCAAAATGCTCATTCGAAAGATGTCACGATTTCTGAACTGAATGGAGGTGGACTGCTGATCGGATCCACAAAGGAGATCGATCAGTATCAAATAGTCGATGCACGGATGTTGAAACACTTGCTTTATCCGGCGCTATATCCCGGAAGTAGTTATATAACACTGTCGAAACTATTCCGGCCGAAAGAACAGAGGGGGAAGCTCCACTTGATGACATTTCCTCGAAACAATTGGGCTATTGTGCCTATGTTCGAAGAAGAGATTAAGATTGTATCGACATATCTGGTTTTCTCGTGGGTGGATTGCGGACAGAGAACGTAATCTTACATAGTAATGGGATAAACGCGGATGCATTGTGTTGATGGTCTGGGACGATGTGGTGGTTGCCAGTGTTAGATGGTATTCTACCTGTTGGTGATTTTGTATATTTCGACTACACCTGTAATATCTGTCGATCAAGCGATTGAAAATATCGCATCGCAAGGGAATCAAGTTGTTGCGGTTGAGCAAAGCTCAACTTCTAGTGTTTGTGTTTCGAGTACCTCTGGGGTGACTTTGGCAAAAAAACCGGTGAATCTTCCTTCGTGGGGAAAACTAACGGTTGATATGAGGCATATTGGTTCCGGTCATATGCCTGGCGGTTTTCGCAACAACAAGGGGAACAAAACGGTTTTTGGGGCATGACAGCTGAGCAAGTGTATCGGGCTATTGAAGAAGCATATAAAAACTCCAAAAGATTGCAAACGCAGGGTGATCGAATTCTCTTGCAAGGATATTCAAAAACATATGATTTACTGATTGAAATATGGTTAAATGTAAAAAGCCGTACAATAGAAACGGCATATCCTAAGTTGTGGAGATGAGTGCATGAATACTATACAGTTGCATATAAAATCGTTGGACTTTGATGATGGAATAATTGGTTGTGAGTCAATTTGGGGTAATATTTACATTGAAATTGATGGAACGTGTTTTCCGGATAACGAATGGTATGACGCGGTATCATCCGTTTTGGAGATGTGGATAGATTGTGTGATTGAGTTTGTCAGGAAAAAGAAAGAGAAATGTGTTTTGTTTTTTATGGATGGGCCCTATGAAATGCAAGTTCGTGTCCACGAGAATAACGTTATTTTTATTGCATGTAAAGAGCGAGGTGGAGAGGTGTATGCAGAGGGAATGGCTGACTTTGAGACGTTTGTCAATCTGTTCTTAAATTGCACAAATGAGTTTTTGGAAAAATGTAGATTGAATGTTCGTGATTTTGAGAAAACTACATTATATTCCAAATTAAGCAGCTCTTATTTCAAACTTGAAAGATATCATAGACAACTCACCAGATAATGATTTGCTATCCAATCGGCTGATTTCTTCTCCAAGAAGTCAGCCGAGTGTTGCATCAAACGGTTCGATGAGCGCAAAAAATGGTTCATGAAATTTACTTTCTGAAGAAAAAGAACCATTAAAATCGCTTTTGCTAACCCCGTCAGCACCATCCGTTCTGGTCTATCAGCGAGCAGACCTTTTACTCCTCCGTCGTAAAAACGGTGCTCGTCAGGGGATGCCTCCCCTAAGCCCCCCTTGAAGAACTGATCGCACCGCTGATTCTGGCCCACCCGCCATTGACGGGCGGGCCAGCGTCAGTTATAATTGAATCAACCGAACGACCTCAGGATTCACTTTGTTCCGGGAAAGGAGCAAATGATGGAATAAGTGATGAATGAGAGCAGAAAGGAAATGAAGATGAACGAGGAATATGGACTTACTCCTTACGAAACGAGAGAAATCCTGATTTATAAAACTGACAATGGCGATGTTCGGGTTGAGATTCTTTTATATCAGGAAAACCTGTAGTTGACACAGGCGAAAATGGCGGAGTTATTTGACGTTCAGAAAGCAGCCATTTCAAAACATCTGAAAAATATCTTTGAATCGGGGGAACTGCTTGAAGAATCAGTTGTTTCCATTTTGGAAACAACTGCGGGAGACTGCAAAAAATACAATACGAACTATTACAATCTGGATGCCATCATTGCTGTTGGATATCGTGTAAATTCCAGAAAAGCCACAATGTTTCGTATCTGGGCAAACAGAGTATAAAAGGAATTCATCATTAAGGGTTATTTATGTGCCCCTTGTCGGAAAACTTTGGATTTTTCAATCGGATGGCAGTGCGATGAGGTGATTCCGATACAGATTCCTGCGATCATAAAAGCCAGAGGCGTTGTAATGGGCTGGTCAGGCATGATCATTGTCTGAATCAGATAGGCGAGGAACGCCATCAGCCATGGAAATACCGTGGCTTTTTTTGATTTTATGGATGTGATGAGTACAGAGAGGAGACAGGCGCTCCACGAAAGCGCTCCGCAGGCTCCCGTGGTGATCAGATAGTGCAAAACGCTGTTATGTGCACTGTCAAAGATTTTTCCGGTGGCGGAAAGCATTTCGTGATAAGAGGTTTCCAGTAGCAGCAGTTTCAAGGTATCCGGTCCGTAGCCGAACAATTTCTGTAAAAGAGGCGCAGTATACCATAAGTCAAGCGCTTTTTTCCAGATATATCCCCTGCCGGAGCCCCACTGATCGGAGAGCTGCAGTGCCGGAATAGATAATATATTTAGAATGACTGCCGCAAAAAGAAGGATTGCTGCCGATGCGGAGAGGATAATGAAGCAAATATAGACTTTCCGGCAGAATGCATAGTTTGCTGGAGAGAGGGTGCGGTATCTGAAATACAGATACATAAGGGCAGTGCCAAATAAGGCAGGGATAAAAAATCCGGGCGAGGTAAACCGTGCGGGCAGTCCCACATAAGGGGTGATTGCGAACTGGGATATGATTTTGCCGACAATGCAGGCAGCTGAAAATACAAGAAGCTGTTCTGACAGATACAGAAAGGCCTTTTCGCGGGCAGGACTAAAGAGAGGGCAGAGCACGATCACGGCAAGGACAGCGAGAAGACCTCCATCACTGTTGGCGGGGAATAAAGCTACATCGCTGATGAAGAAACATAGTAAAAGGGATTTTTTGGAGGTAAGACAATAAACACCGACGCAAAAGGCGGCGATGATCGAAATATAATTCGAGAAAACATTGATGTTTCCGATGGTGGACAGGTAGGTTCCGGTCAGTTGCTCCGGAATATGCTTTGTGAAGCCTAAAACATCGATTTGAATGAACTGGAGAATGCCCAGCAGAGCCACGATGACTCCGGCTGCGGGAATAACTGCGTAAAACGGCTTTAATTCAACATAGTGTTGGGAAAATAACAAGAAGCATATACACATGGACATCAGCATGTATGCGCCGATATAACGCCCGTTCTCACCGGTGAACGCAGAATGACCGTAGGCAGAGAGGATGGCGGAGATGGAGACAGATAGGCCAAACAGAAGTACGGAAAGCTGTGCGGGAGACTTAACGCAGGAGTGGAGAACGGCAATGGGGGACCTTTTTTGTGTGACCATAATGCCGAGAAAAGAGATGCCGGTTATGATCATAAAAAACAGGCTTTTGGACAGTTGGATATTGTAATAGTAATTGGTAAAAAACAAAGGAAAGATCCCGGACAAAGCGCAGAAATATGTGATCATGATTTTTGAGGGAAGATTTTTCATAACAATACCTTTCGTTGAAGGAGATTCACAGGCAGAGATAAGGGTTAGACGTTTTCCGTCACCACCTCATCCACATCCCCAACCTTACATAACCGATAAGGGTATTCCTGACCGTATTTTGAACGATCACACAGGAATACCTTTTTCTTTGCATTCTGCAGCATCACCCGCCTGATCTGTACTTCCTCCTCCATGGAATCGGACAGTACCCCATCCTCGGACAGTCCACGGCAGGAGAAAAAGACCACATCTGCGGTGAAGCGCTCGATGAAGTCGGTCGCGCCGCTGCCCACATAAGCCAGGGAATGGCGCAGCAGGAGTCCGCCGGTGCAGTAGTTGCGGATGTTTAATTCGCCCAGCTTCATGGATGTGGTGGGGCTGTTGGTCACGACGGTGAGATCTCTAAAACCCTCCAGGTAGGGAACGATCTGCGCAGCGCTGGAGGAGGCATCCAGAAAGATCAGCATGCCGTCCTTGATATATTTGGAGGCCTTACCGGCGATCTCCGCCTTCTCCCGGATTTTTTGGGAGGAACGGTACATCAGAGAGACCTCCCGCTCGGGAGCCTCGAAGAGAACGGCGCCGCCGTAGGTCCGCTTGATTTTGCCCAGCTCTTCCAGGGCTGCCAGGTCCCGGCGGACGGAGGATTCACTGATGGACAGGAGCCTTGCCAGTCGATGGACTGACAGGCTTTTTTCTTTTTGCAGAAGTGCGAGGATCTGCATCTGGCGTTCTGAGTGGTACATAATCATTCTCCGTTTCTTCGCTGCGGTGGATAAGTCTTTTTCGGCATGGCAATAAAGTAGTTACGGTGAGCGGCAAAACACAGTCTGCGTGATCGAAGTGGGTGTTTCTGACGGGGATAAAAATTGTCGGCTGCGTAAAATTGCGTAACTCTGCTCAAACTTGCGGTGAAAAAAGATTGTTTTTCAATTATTGCGCCAAATCTTGGCAAAGGTTGAGCATGATGTTATAGTAACATACAAAGAGGTGCAGGTCAAACGATTTTGATTCGGCGAGGCACCAAACTGAATTGAGAATAGAGAAAAGAAAGGGGATTTTTATGAAACTGGATATCGCTTCTTATTGTAACCGGGAGATTAGCTGCTCCTGCGGTCATACCCATTTCTGCCCGATCTCCGAGGTGGTTGTGGAGAAGGGGGCCCTTGCCAAGCTGCCCGGGCTGGTGAAGGAGTACAGTCACATTTTACTGGTGGCAGATGAGAATACATACAAGACCTGCGGTGATCAGGTAAGTGCGCTGCTGGGCGATAAGCTGGAGAGCACGCTGATCTACCACTGCGAGGGACTGCTGGTGCCTGACGAGAAGGCGGTGGCTGAGCTGGAGGCGAAGCTGACCGCACAGACTGATTTTATTATCGGTATCGGTTCCGGTGTCATCAACGATGTCTGCAAATATGTGGTGTTCCAGCGGGAGATGGAGTACGCGATTATTGCCACCGCTCCTTCCATGGACGGCTACGCATCCTCTGGTGCGGCCATGATCATGGGCGGCATGAAGATTACCTACACCACCCGTCCGCCGAAAATGATTATCGCGGATGTTGACGTGGTGAAGAATGCTCCCATGGATATGATCCGCGCCGGATACGGCGATATTATCGGAAAGTACAGTGCGCTGAACGACTGGCGCCTGAGCCATCTGATCAATAATGAGTATTTCTGTCAGGAGATTTATGATCTGGTGATGGATGTGACCAATGAAATCCGGGGTCAGGTTGAGCAGATTATTGCCCGCGACGACGATGCCATCGAGTTTCTGACCAACGCGCTGGTGCTGATCGGTGTCACTCTGAGTCTGTTGGGCTCCACCCGCCCCGGCTCCGGCAGTGAGCACCATCTGTCTCACTTCTTTGAGATCGTCGGTCTGATTCACGACGAGCCCTATTTCCTCCACGGCACCGATGTGGCTTACTCCACCGTGGTGACCGCAGGAATGCGCGAGGAGCTCTGCAAGATCGAGGTCCCCGAGTTTATCACTGTTTCCGCTGAGGAGCGCAAGGCGGAGTATGCCCGCATCTACGGCTCCTACGCCGGGGAGGTGCAGGCGATCCAGGACAACGCCGGCTCCTACGAGCGCAATCTGAATCCGGTTTATGCGCAGAAGTGGCAGGAGATGAAGGCTATCATGTCCGAGTGCCCTACCGCGGCGGAGATCACAAAGATGTTTGTGGATGCAGGCTATGATATGGACGAGTTCGAGCGGATGTACGGAGCGGAGAAGATCCGTGATGCCATGTTCTATGGCAAGGACCTGAAGGATCGCTATTCTGTGCTGTGGCCCTATTATGCGCTGATCAGGAAGTGATGGTTGGATAAAATCTCCCAATGCTGATTACATTCTGTAGTTTTTGCAAGGAAATGAAACGATGGGAAAATGCAGCAGAAATCCATCGGGAGAGATGAAGGCAGGAGAAAATCAAGATGTCAAGTACTACAATGAATGATATTCTGGGACAGCTCGGGACTGTGGCAGACGGGTTGTCCGAGGAGACCGTGAAGGCCTGTGCGGAGAAAATAGATGCCCACAGCCGCGTATTTGTCTACGGTGCAGGCCGTTCGGGCCTCATGCTGCGGGCGCTGGCCATGCGGCTGATGCAGATGGGCAAGTGTGCCTATGTGGTGGGCGAGACCGTGACACCGTCCGTGGAGGAGGGGGATCTGCTGATTTTGGCCTCCGCATCCGGAAAGACCCACAGTGTGTGTCATTACGCAGAGGTGGCAAAAAACTGCGGAGTGGATCTCATGATCATCACCGCGAAGAAGGAGCAGGTGTCATCTGCAGCGGAGAACGTAGCTGGCTCTCCGCTGACAGCCATTGCACCGGCTGATGTGCAGTTCTCCGTGCCGGATAAGGACAGTGGGACCGGCAGCGGCCAGGTCATGGGAAGTCTGTTTGAGCAGTCGCTGTTGTTGTTTGGTGATTCCCTGGTGCAGCATCTGGCGGTGGATCCCCAGAGGATGCGAAAGAATCACGCTAACCTGGAGTGAGATATTCTCGTTCGTTCCTGAATGTTGCGGGAGAAGGCGGCTCAAGGGGAATGAATGGGCGGATCGATTTGCTTAAATTTTAACAATATAGCGTTGCGTTCGTCCGCATTTTGTGGTATAAAATGAATAGGTGTCGGCAGGCCGGGAGTTTTCTCTGCCTGTCGATTTTTCTTTGTGAAATGCGGACCTGAGCTGCTTTTGCGAAAGCACCGGGGTGTAAACATTTTCCGGCACCAAAAATACGAGCTGGCACGCGGAACGTGCAGAAAGAAGACGCTATGGACAGAAAAAAGAAGTTGATCGTTTTCTCGGCAGATGCCATGGTCACAGAGGACCTTGAGCATTTAAAGAAGCTGCCCAACTATCAGAAATATCTGGCAAAGGGCTGTATGGTAGAGCGGGTAAAGACCATTTATCCCACCATCACCTACCCCTGCCACACCAGTATGTGCACCGGTGTGTATCCGAACAAGCACGGTATTTTCGGAAACCTGCAGTTTATTCCGGGCATGAAGAAAGGCCCCTGGAAATGGTTCCTGGAGTGGAGAAATCCCGGGGTGGAGGATATCTTCACTGCAGCGAAGAAGCATGGCCTGACCACGGCGGCAGTATTCTGGCCGGTGACCGGAAATCACCCGGATATCGACTATCTGATCGATGAGTACTGGACACAGTATCCCGGAGATGACTTTTTGGAGGCATTCCGTCGTTCCGGCTCCAGCGAGGAAGTGCTGGAGATCGTGGACAGGCATAAGGATGGGGTTGTTCTCCGTGAGCATCCCAGCACCGATAAATTTATTATTGATTGCACCTGCGATATCATCAAGCGTTTCCAGCCGGATCTGCTGATGATTCACCCTGCAAATATTGACTCCTACCGCCATAAGTACGGCTTGTTCAATGATAAGGTCACCGAGGGCATTGAGGAGACTGACCGCTGGATCGGACAGATCATGGAGGCGGTTGAGGAAGCCGGACTTCTGGATGTGACCAATTTCGTTCTGACCAGTGACCACGGTCAGATGGATATCAAGCGTGTGGTTAACCCTAATGTATTCCTGGCAGACGCAGGACTGATCAAGGTGGAGAACGGCAGAGTGGTGGACTGGGATGCCTATTTCCTGTCCGGCGGTTTCTCCGGTCTGGTATACCTGAAGGATCCTTCCAATAAGGAGATTTACGATAAGACCTACGCACTGCTGAAACATATGGTAAGCGAGGGCATTTACGGTATGGGTCAGGTGTTCACCGAGGCGGAGATCAACGAGAAAGAAAAACTGGGCGGAGATTTCGCTTTTGCGGTGGAATCTGACGGATTTTCTTCCTTTGGTGACAGCTGGGAGCGCCCCATCGTGACCAATTACGATGTGACCGATTACCGCTACGGCCGCGCGACCCACGGCTATCTGCCGGATCTGGGACCTCAGCCCATCTTCATCGCAGCAGGTCCTGATTTCAACGAGGGTGTGGTGATCGACAGACGGCCCATCGTGGATGAGGCACCCACCTACGCGGCGATGTTCGGATTTGATCTGCCGGGGGCAGACGGAAAGCCGATTAAGGAGTTTATACGATAAAGCGACTGACAGGGCTGTCGCATTAAGGGAATAGAAGCGTGGCGGGCAAAAATAAACTCGAAAAACATGCTCCCGCTCCGCTCCGTCTCGCAGCGGATACTAAACTCATTCATCGCTGCTCGCTCGAATTCGTTAAGTACCGGCGGCCGGAGAGGGTTTTTCTAAGTTTATTTTGCCCGTCCCGCTTTGGCGACTGAGTTGGGCGACAGCCCAGATTGCGAATATTGGCGGTAATCGTGGAAGTGCGAAGCGCGTAAAAATCAGCTTTATCGTAAAATACATAATATAAGGAGCGAAACTATGAAGAAAGCAGTTATGTTTGGCGGCGGCAATATCGGCCGCGGATTTATCGGAGCAGTTCTGGCGGAGGCAGGTTATCACATCACCTTTGCCGATGTCAATATGGAGTTGATCAATAAGCTCAATGAGCTGGGCACTTACACCGTACATATCGTTGACGTGGAGTGCAAGGAGCAGGTAGTCACCGATGTCAGCGGTGTAAATTCCACCACACAGGATGTTGTGGATGAGATCGCCGGTGCAAATCTGGTGACCACCGCGGTGGGTTTGTTCATTCTGCCCCGCATCGCAGGCGCAGTGGCTAAGGGTATCGCAGCCAGAAAGGCAGCCGGATGTGAGGAGTACTTAAATATCGTTGCCTGTGAGAATGCGATTCGCGCCAGCTCTCAGTTGAAGAAATCGGTTTATGAGCATCTGGACGAGGAGACTGCCATCTATGCGGACAAGTATGTGGGCTTCCCGGACTGTGCGGTTGACCGCATCGTTCCTCCTGTGAAGAATGACGAGAGCAGACCTCTGGATGTCGCTGTTGAGAATTACTACGAGTGGAGCGTGGAGCGCTCCGGCTTCAAGGGAGAGATCCCGGATGTTCCCGCTATGCACGTTGTGGACGATCTGATGGCATATTTGGAGCGCAAGCTGTTCACACTGAATACAGGACACTGCATCACTGCTTACCTGGGTGTGATGAAGGGCTATGAGACCATCGATCAGGCGATTGCCGATGAGAAAATCTTCAATATTGTAAAGGGTGCCATGGTCGAAAGCGGAAATGGTCTGATCACCAAGCACGGCTTCAAGCCCGAGGATCACTGGGCATATGTGGAGACCAGCCTGGGCCGTTATCGCAACCCTTACCTGAGAGATGAGCTGGTGCGCGTTGGTCGCGAGCCCTACCGCAAGCTGTCTGCCACCGACCGTCTGGTTGGCCCCATGCTGAATGCCCGCAGATACGGCTTCACCGTGGATAATCTGATCAAGGGCATTGCGGCAGGTCTGCACTACAGCTACGAGGGCGATCCTCAGAGCCAGGAGATGCAGCAGAAGATCGCTGAGAAGGGCGTGCTGGAGACCGCGAAGGAACTGACCGGTATCGAGAATGAGGCAGTTCTGGCGCAGATCGTCAAGGCATACGCTACGATCAAAGAGGAAATTCAGTAAAACAGAGTTGGTTGTATGAGCAAAAATATAGATGTAACGAAAAAAGAAATCAAAATGGCAAAGGACAGGCTGTTGGGGGAACTCATCGGCCTGTCCAAGGCCGTTTGCGGAAGTATTGACGAGGAGCGCTTTGCTCCGGATGCAGATTGTCATCAGGTGGTGCTGGAGAGTCTGGCGGCGGTGGCTGAGGAGATCGCCGCTGAGAAGGCGACTATCAGGAAAAACGCGAAATTGACAGAGAGCGGTCAGGGTGGTTCTGACCAGACAGAAGCGGGAAGTGAGCAGTCGAGACCGGCTGGAGCCATCAAAAAACGGTACGGCGTGCTGCTGAAAAAACTTAGCGCGCTGGCTGAGCAGGTGATCGCGGAGAAATGGCAGCGCGTTCCGACCTGTGAGTTCTGTGCACACCCCTGTGGGCGCGTGGCGGCCTATGATCTGGCTGAACTGTCGGAGGATGAGCCGGCGATCCGCTCACTGAAGGGCGAGATTCTGGCGAATGTAAAGAAGGCAGCAGCGCCGGCATGGTCGGCGGCGAATAACGGTCTGGTGGACGAGGAGCTCTGCCGGGGATTTTATGAGGCCCTTTATGCGGTGGGCATTTTCTTTAATAAGGAGAAGCTGAAGCCTGCCCTGCAGAAAAGCGAGAGTCTGCTGAAAGCCTGTCTGGCTTTGGAGAAGAGAGCACTGCAGAAGACCGCGGATGAGCGGTTTATGCGGGAGGCCCTTCGGCAGGCAAAAAAGGCCGGTGAGATTGGGGAGGTGCCCATCGGCTGTGTGATTGTTCGCGACGGACAGATCATCAGCCGTGGCTATAACCGCAGGACCACTGACAAAAATGTGCTGGCTCACGCGGAGATCATGGCGATAGGTAAGGCCTGCAAAAAGATCGGGGACTGGAGACTTTCCGATTGTACCCTCTATGTGACCCTGGAACCCTGTCCCATGTGCGCAGGTGCCATGGTGCAGAGTCGACTTGGAAAATGTGTCATTGGCTCCATGAGTGACAAATCCGGCTGTGCCGGGTCCATCATCAACCTGCTGCAGGAGAAGGGCTTCAATCATCAGGTAGAGATTGAGACCGGGGTGCTGAGAGATGAGTGCGCGGAGATACTGAGCCGGTTTTTTGAGGAGATGCGAAACGCCGGGAAGTGAAAGTGGCACGGCAATATAGTTTGCAAAGGCAAAAGCCTCCGCTGGTATCTGATTACCGACGGAGGCTTATTATGGTTTAAGTGCGATATAATTTCATTTTTGTTATATGCGCAAGTCGCGACAAATACAATCCTGACCAGGAGAAAAGAGCATTCATGCGTCATATTTTTCCCCCGGTGGGGGTTGCGGGTTATAGTTTATTCTGGTATGATAATATCATCACTATGGCAGAGCGACAGAGTGATGTGAGAAAGCAGATACGGAGAGCATAGACTTGAAAAAAACGGACAACACAAAGCTGAATATGCAGGTGGAGGACAGTGAGATGCACAGCCACGAGCATGGGGCTGGTCATGTCCATTCTCATGGAGAGGGCCACGATCATTCTCATGCCCACGAGCATACCCACGTTCACACTCATGTATTGCCGGACGGCACGGTGTACGAGCACACCCATGAGTCCCATGTGGAGAAGCATGTGCACAATCATGCCCACAGCCACGGTCATGTCCATGCGAACACCAAGGCGGTTGTCAACCGTCTGGCCAGAGCCATCGGTCATCTGGAGTCCATCAAGCGGATGGTGGAGGATGGCAGAGACTGCTGCGAGGTGCTGGTGCAGCTGTCGGCGGTGAAGTCCGCGCTGAACAATACCGGAAAGATCATTCTGCAGGATCACATTGAGCACTGTATACTGGATGCCATCGACTCGGGGGATCATGAGGCACTGGAGGAGTTAAATAAGGCTATCGACCAATTTGTAAAATGATACAAAGATCGAATGTTTCAGGGGGCTGAACGTCCGGTGGATGTTCGCTTAGCACCGACCGAAGCGAAGCGGAGACATTCGAGAGCATGGAATGCGGAGAAATCCGTGTATCATAGAATATGAAATAGTTCGGCCATGACTGAAAGTGCGTCTTTGCGAATGGCGCGGCTGAACGGAAGTATAAGAGTGTAAACCTATGAATTACATTGTTTTGGATTTGGAATGGAATCAGTGCCCTACCGGTAAAGAGGACGAATTACCCGGATTTCCCTTTGAGATCATTGAGATTGGCGCGGTCAAGCTGGATGAAGACCGCAATGTGATTGATGAGTACAGCAGGACGATTCGACCGCAGGTGTACCGCCGCCTCCATTATAAGACCAAAGAACTTTTACATATGAATATCAAAGAGTTGGCTCACAGCAAGCCCTTTACAGCTGTGGTTGCCGACTTTTTTGCGTGGTGCGGGGATGATTTCCGCATTTGCACCTGGGGAACCACCGATCTGCTGGAGATCCAGCGGAATATGAAATTTTATAAATATGCGAATCCGCTGCCGTATCCCCTTTTATATTACGATGTTCAGAAGCTGTTCAGCCTGTGCTATGAGGACGGGCGCAGCCGCAAGGCCCTCTCCACGGCTATCGAGATGCTGGAGATCCCGGAGGAGCGGCCTTTTCACCGCGCTTTGGACGATGCAGCCTACACCGCGGAGGTGTTCAGACGGCTGGACATGGACAAGGTGGGCAGCTATCTTTCCGTTGATTATTTCCGACCTCCGGTGAATAAGGAGGATGAGATCAGTCTCCGGTTTCCGGAGTATTCTAAGTTTGTGTCACGGATGTTTGCCACCAAGGAGCAGGCGCTGGCGGATAAGGCGGTCATCACTCCCGGCTGTTATCGCTGCCGCAGTCTGGTCTGGCGAAATGTGCGCTGGTTTGCCTCCGGTTCCAAGACCTATTTGTGTCTGGTGAGATGCCCGAGACACGGTCTGGTGAAGGGCAAGCTGCGGATCAAAAAGGCCAACGATGGGAAGCTTTTCGTGGTGCGGACCATGAAGCTGACCGATGATGCGGGAGCAAAAAAAATCAAAGAAAAGAAGGCCGAGATCGCGGCGAAGAAGAAAACGAAGAAGTAAAAAAGTCAACACGAATCACGAAGTTTAATGACTCCAGACTTGAAATGGAAATAGTTTCAAGTCTGGAGTTTTTTGCATAAAAATGAAATGCTAAATAATTAGCAATATCTTTTGAAAATCCGATTGGACATAGTATGTTTTACATAAATATATTATATCACGGAGGAAGAGTGAATGAAACAATGGTATGCAATCATGAGGAAATTTCTGGAAATTGAAGAGGAATTGAAGGTGTTCCAAAAGATTAATGAAGATTTACTGGCGGTGCACGAGAATGACGAAATGCGGGATTTATATTGTGTGTTGTATCTATATCAAAAGTATGTCGATTGTGTGAGCGAGGAGATAGGACAGGCATTAAAGGAATTTGACCAGTGTATCGTAAATAACAGACTAAGATAAAAATGGGCAGTAGTCACGAAATGTTGACTGCTGCCTATTTTGAGGGATATGGAGTTTTGATGTTGCTTGCGCCGGTAATGTAGTCCATGGAAACATCGTAGAACTTGGCGAGAATCAACAGACTGTCTACCGGAATCCTTGTTTTTCCGCTCTCGTAGTCAGCATAGGTACGCTGTCCGACATGAAGCAGGTCAGCGATTTTCTGTTGCGTTAGGTAATTATCTTCTCGGATATCGCGAATTCGCTCATTATATCTCATGTTTGTCACCTCTGAAAATAAGTATAAAAAAATTTTGAGAGTATATTGACAAATAGAGTAATAAACTCTAAAATAATAAAGTGTAGCGCAAATAACTCTAAAGTGTGTGAAGAAAATAAGTGCAGAGGAGGAGAGAACAATGAGGAAGAGATTATTGAGTCTGATAATAATGGTGACTATGATCTGCATGATCGTTTACAAGGTTCCAGCAGAGGCGGCTACGCAGAGTGCATATTCGCCAAATCCATCAATTGAGTATAGCTATTCGTCCACGGTTTCATGCGGTACGATAAGATATATTTCTCAGAATGCGGGAGACAGTTACTTTAACTGGAGTTACTGGCCGACCTCATCTTTCGGAGGATACAGTGGACCCGGCATTGAATGCGGTACAGCCTGTATGTCGATGGCACTTTCCTATATTGGGATTAATCAGACTCCGAAAACTTTACTTGAAGCCACGAATGGATATACAATGTTTCAGGGGTATGATGGATCAAGCTGTGTGTCTCATTCTAGTTCTGGGATAACCACAGCAATGAGTAATTATATAGGTGGAAATGGAAAGTACAGCCCGCCTATGATTCACATTCCTGGTTACTCATCGGCAGGGCATTTTGTGCTGGTTATAGGACAAATTTCTGGTACTCAGTATCAGATTTTGGATCCGGCATCATGTTCGGTTACAGAGATGACGATTAATGGATCTTCTGCAACCTATGTTAAGAATGGTACAACTATTTCGGATACGATTGATCGAATGTATCAGTGGTACAATGCAAATGCAGCTATAAGCACTGATGCGGCACCGGTTATTTCTGATGTCAGTGTCAGCAATCTCAGTTCTGCTGGATACACCGTCACCTGTACGGTTACCGATGATGTTGCTGTGGATCGCGTACAATTCCCTTCATGGTCAGATAACAATGGGCAGGATGACTTGGATCTTAATTGGATCGGTAGTCAGGCGTGCAGGGGAACGCAAAACGGGAATACATTTACTTATTATGTATCCGTATCGGATCATAACAACGATTCCGGTAAATATTTTACCCATATTTATGCATATGATACAGCGGGAAACAGCAGTGTATATCATGTGAACGACATCATGGTTCCTGAAGTTAAGAATTTTCAACTGACCTACTATGATTCGACGGGGGCAGTGTGGTTAACGGATACTGTTACAGAAAATACAACTCACACATTGTCGGCGAGTTACCCGACGAAGAGTGGGAGCTACTTCTGTGGCTGGTCATTTGCTGAGGGGGCATCTGACTATAGCGTGAGACCGTCCGGTACTGTATGGGTGACGGGGAATATCAACCTGTATCCAGTATATGTGACACATGAAGAAGCGGTCTCCGGAGAAATGGTTTTCATTTATAATATCAATGACTTCACCACTTCCGGTTATGATATCAAGGAAGAGCAAAGCTCAACCCCTCATTACATCGACAACAGTTACTGGACAGAGTGGAGTGGATATGGCACCGATGTGATTGCAGCCAGTGATACAGTACAGGTGAGAACGGCACCGTTGTACAGGTATTATTACTATCTGTGTCCAAGCTGTGGCGAACATGAGCCTTTTTACGGAAAAAGTGACTGTGGCGCACAGATTCCAAACACCGCAGTATATACGGGATGGTTTACGACACCCTATTCACAGTGTAATTATAAAACATTTAGCTACACCACAGCAAAGTATTACACAAATTCGCTCAGCGATGGGCAGGTATGGATATTCAGTTCCGGAAATGTAAATGACACGGCAATTGGAACAATCGATGCAGATTCTGATGCAGTAGTAATTACAACCGGATACAGTAGCCGCAGTTATGTGGAGCAGATATCAACTTCCTACGAGACAAGGACCGGATACATTATTACGGAACAGGTTCCTGTGGTTTTGAGTTCCGTGACAATATCGACTTATCCGGCCAAGCTGACATACGAACAGGGAGAGGAGTTGGATACTTCTGGAATGGTAATCACGGCTGCTTACAGCGATGGAACCACAAATACTATTACCGAGGGCTTTACTGTCAGTGGTTTCGATTCATCAGTCGCAGGAACACAGACCATTACCATTTCTTACGGGGATATGAGTACAAGCTTTACCGTTACCGTCAGTGAGCCGAAGGAAGAAGTGGATGCGGAAGCTCCGCAGATTGTGGTGGAGAGCAAAAGTGCACTGCCTGGCGAAACCATTACGGTGACAATCTCGGTTAAAAATAATCCGGGTATTGCATCGATGAAGCTGAAAGTTGCTTATGATGAGATTCTGACACTGAATAGTATTACCTATAATTCGGAAATTGGCGGTCAATCACAGCAACCGCAGAGCATGAGCAGTCCGATTACACTCAACTGGTTCAATGGTGCCGGTGACAGTGAGGGTGACTGGGTATTTGCAACGCTGACCTTTGAAGTATCAGAGGAGGCACAGGAAGGGGATGCAGCAGAAATCTCGGTAAGCTACGATCTGCTTGATCTGTACAATATAGCGGAGGAGAGTATTAGCTTTAGTGTGGTTAATGGCACCGTGGAAATTTCAGACTATCTCCCCGGTGATATCAACAATGATGGTGTTGTAAATAATCGAGACCTCACTCGCCTGTTCCAGTATTTGTCAGACTGGGATGTAGAGGTAAATGAGCGGGCAATTGATGTAAACGGTGATGGAAATGTAAACAATCGCGATTTGACAAGATTGTTCCAGTATCTATCAGACTGGGATGTAGAAATATATTAAGAGGAGAATAGAGAAATGAGAAAATTTTTAGCATGGCTTTTGACAGCAGTAATGATCACTGCGTCATTGGGCGGATTTTCCACGGCACATGCTGAGACAGAAAATCCGACATTTGTTGTCGATACAGTGGAGGCTAAAGAGGGAGAAACGGTGGATGTGACCATTTCGGTTAAAAACAATCCGGGAATTGCATCCATAAAAATGTATGTGACTTATGATTCGAATTTGACCTTGAACAGCATCACTTATAATACGAGCATGGGCGGTATGTCTATGCAGCCTCAGAAAAAGACTAGCCCTGTAGTGATTAACTGGTTTAATGGCGGAGCTAATTCTGAAGGGGACTGGGTATTGGCAACACTTTCGTTTACTGTGGCAGAAACAACACCGGTTGGCGATTGTCCGATTACGATTTCCTATGACCCGACTGAAGTTTACAACATAGCCGAGGAAAGTATTGCATTTGATATCGAGAATGGAAAGATTACCGTTTTATGTTCTCATGCAAATAAAACTGAGGTGGCTGTAGCAGAGCCGGATTGTGTGAACGACGGCAATAATCTGTATTATGTATGTGATTCCTGCGGTCAGGCACTTAAAGCTGACGGTTTGACTGAGACGACAGTGGAGGAAGAAACGATTGTTGCTTCCGGACATGACTATAAGACAGAGTGGAATGAGGGAGATGCTTCTGGACACTGGCATGACTGTGAGAATTGTTCTGAACACAGTGAGGCTGTTGCACATACACCGAATGTAGAGGCTGCCACAGAGGAAACGGACAAGTATTGTACTGTATGTGGTTATGTTATGGAAGAAAAGCTTCCCCATACCCATAAAACAACCAAAGTTGAGGGTTATGATGCGACCTGTACCGAGAGCGGACAGAAGACTTATTATACCTGTAATTGTGGGAAATGGTTTGAGGATGAGAATGCAGCAGTAGAAATCACAGACAAGAGCAGTGTGGTAATTGGTGCAGCGGGTCATGTGTGGAGTGAACAGATTGCGGATGAGGCTCATCAGGTCGCTGGATCCGGTGAGACATGCCAGAGTGTAAAACAGTACTATTACGATTGCGAAAACTGTGATGCAATTGGTACTGAAATCTGGGACAGCACGGTTCCTGGTGAGCATGTGATGGAAACAAAGTGGTCTACAGAGAACGGAAAGCATTATCATGCTTGTACGGTGGATGGGTGTGATCATAGAGCGGACGAGACTGCCTGTACTGGCAAAGACGCAACCTGTACAGAAAACGCTGTTTGCGATATTTGCAATGCTGTTATGTCTGATGCACTTGGTCACATTGACGAGGATTCTGACAACAAGTGCGATCGGTGCGGCATCATTCTTTCCGAAGATGAGACGGAAACTGAGGATGAAAGCGAAACGGAAGAGTCGGAAGTAGAAACGGAAACTGAGGAGTCTGAGAGCGAATCCGAGAGCGAGTCGGAGTCTGAGAGCGAATCCGAGAGCGAGTCGGAGTCTGAGAGCGAATCCGAGAGCGAGTCGGAGTCTGAGAGCGAATCCGAGAGCGAGTCAGAGTCTGAGAGCGAATCCGAAAGTGAGTCGGAGTCTGAGGACGAATCCGAGAGCGAGTCGGAGTCTGAGGGCGAATCCGAGAGCGAGTCTGAGAGTGAATCTGAGACTGAGTCTGCGTCAGAAACGGAAGGAAACCGGACAGAGACGGAGATTGAAGCTGGCGAAGAGACGGAGACTAGTGCACCGGAGACCGGGGATAATGTTAACATGATTCTTTGGATTTCTTTGATGATGCTCAGTGCCACAGTAGCGGTAATAGGATGCAGATTTGCGCGGAAGAGACGTTAAGATATATGGTGCCGACAGAATATGTTGGCACCTTTTTTAGTTGAAAAAATCTTCTTTTCATAGTATACTTTTGCATAATGGAAGGGCAATCTGCCTGGTATGTTCTGATGCGATGGTTGAGAATAGTATATGATTAGGAGACTGTGAAATGAAACGATTTACTACCCGTTTATGGACACCCGAAGAGTATCAGTACACATCTGGCTGCGGATTCATCCCCAAGCTGGATGCCTATCTTCACGAGGATGATGAGGTGCGTCCCTGTATCGTGGTTGCCCCCGGCGGCGGATACATGAAGTGTTCACCCAGCGAGGGTGAGCCGGTGGCGCTGAAGTTTTACGAGATGGGCTATCAGGCGTTTGTGTGTAGCTATACGGTAAACTTCCTGGAGGTGGAGCCCATCAAAAAGCGTGCCCTCAACGATTTGGCGCGCGCGGTGCGTATGATCCGCAAAAACGCGGAGGAGTACCATGTGGACGCAGAGCGGATCGTTGCTGCTGGATTCTCCGCAGGCGGTCATTGCGTGGCCAGCCTCGGTGTGCACTGGCAGGATGTGACTGATGTGCGTGATGAATATGCAGATATCTCCTGTCGCCCTGACGCGGTCATTCTGGGCTATCCGGTCATCGATTTGCATGCAGATATGGACGTCCGGGATAGAATGTACGGTACCGGCAGAAATCTGGTGGGAGAGGATGCGCCGGAGGAAGAAAAGACATATATGTGTCTGGAGAATCATGTGACGGAGCTTTGTCCTCCCGCATTTATCTGGCAGACGGTGACTGACGAGGTTATCAGCGTGAGAAACAGTATGGTTTTCGCGGAGAGCTGCCGCAAGGCAGGCGTGAAGTTTGCACTGCATCTGTTCTCCGACGGACGGCATGGACTGTCGGTGGCAGACGAGACCGCCAACACAACCGTTTCTAATTACTATACCTTTGAGCCCTTCATGATGGGACTTGAGGCCTATGAGCGGGGCGAGCTGGATATTCCACAGGATAAGCTGGAGAAGTTCTTGAACAGCCCGGAGGTCTACACGGTGAAAAACATTGACACCATCGTGAAGCCCTCCAAGGACCACGATGAGGTGAAAAAGTGGGTCGGACTGGCAGAGAACTGGCTGGAATTGCTGTGGAAGAGGTGAACCGGTGAGAACTGTTTCGGGTGCGGAATGCTAAACGGCTGCATCTGATACGAATGATACATGAAAAATAATCGCGCAAACAATGCGAACAGGAGGAGTTAGCAATGAATATGAAAGCAATGAATTGTCTGAGCTATGGATTGTTTGTTCTGACCACCAAGGTGGGTGAGAAGGACAATGGCTGTATCATCAATACCGTGCAGCAGGTGACTTCCGATCCCAACCGGATCAGCATCACTGTCAACAAGGCCAACTATACCCACGATATGATCATGGAGTCCGGTGTGTTCACCGTCTCCACGATCAGTCAGGAAGCGAAGTTTGATTTGTTCAAGCACTTTGGTTTCCAGTCCGGCAGAAACGTTGATAAGTTTGCGGACTTCACCGACTGTGCGGTTGGCGAGAACGGAGTCAAGTACATCACTGCGGGAACAAATTCCTACCTGTCCGGAAAGGTATTTCAGACCGTTGATCTGGGCACCCATACCATGTTCATCGCCGATGTGACTGATATGGAGGTGCTGAGCGATGCTGCATCCGCGACCTACAGCTATTATCACAGCAGTATCAAGCCTAAGCCCCAGCAGGAGAAGGCACCCACAGGAAAGACCATCTGGAGATGTACGATCTGTGGCTACGAGTACGAGGGCGAGGAGCTGCCCGCCGATTACATCTGTCCTCTGTGTAAGCATCCCGCTTCCGATTTTGAGAAGGTCGTGATCGAGAGCGCGCCTGTCGGTAAGAGCAAGTACGCGGGAACCAGGACCGAGAAAAATCTTTGGGATGCGTTCGCGGGAGAGTCCCAGGCACGCAATAAATATACATATTTCGCATCCGTGGCGAAGAAGGCCGGCTATGAGCAGATCGCAGCGCTGTTTTTGCAGACCGCCGAGAACGAGAAGGAGCATGCAAAGCTCTGGTTCAAGGCGTTGGGAGAGCTGGGGGATACCCCTGAGAATCTGCTCCACGCAGCTGAGGGTGAGAATTACGAGTGGACCGATATGTATGACCGCATGGCAAAGGAGGCCGACGAGGAAGGCTTCGCCGATCTGGCAGAGCAGTTCAGAGGCGTGGCAGCCATCGAGAAGGCCCACGAGGAGCGTTACAGAGCATTGCTTCACAATGTGGAGGCCATGGAAGTGTTCAAAAAGAGCGGCGTGACCATGTGGGAGTGCCGAAACTGCGGTCATTTGGTTGTCGGTACAGAAGCGCCGGAGGTTTGCCCGGTATGTCTGCATGGACAGAGCTACTTTGAGGTGCGGAAAGAAAATTATTGAGACGGTGAATAACTTCTTTTTCAATGCCGCAGTGGTCCGCCGTGGAACTTCACGTCAGATCAAACCTTGCCCCCGCCAGTATCCAGTTCGCCCGGAATTCCCGCATCAGATTCCAGTATCCGCCTCCAGCCAGGCCGTACTCGGAGATCAGATCGAACTTGGCG
The DNA here is from genome assembly GCA_017461725.1 of Lachnospiraceae bacterium. Lineage (GTDB taxonomy): Bacteria > Bacillota > Clostridia > Lachnospirales > Lachnospiraceae > RGIG423. Next base: position 132,224 of record JAFTXG010000026.1, on the reverse strand, counting down.
CTGATGCTGCGCACATCTTCAAACCAGACCACATGCTCCACACCGCCGGCGCGGTAGTTAAACCAGGGAGCCTGTGCAATTTCATCAAACTGAATTTCTGTATTATTTGCCCGGGCTATGTCGATGGCCTGGGCATTTCCAATGGTGGCGGCAGCGGTGGTGCCGCGGACGAAGGGCAGTGGCCAGTCGTAGCCGTAGTTGGGGATGCCCAGGAAGATTTTGTCCACAGGGATCTCGGTTAAGGCATATTCGATGACCCGGCGGACGTTGGGGATGGGAGCGACTGCGAGAGGTGGGCCATAAGTATATCCCCACTCGTAGGTCATCAGAAGTACCTGATCCGCCACAGCCCCCAGCCCGCCGTAATCAATCCCTTCGTAGAGGAGCCCGCGCTGTTCAGCCGAGGTCTTGGGCGGCAGGGCCACACTGACGGTCAAGCCGACCTGGTGAGCCCGCTCAGCCAGATTTGCCACAAAGGTGGTGTAGGCATCACGGTCCCGTTCAGGGATAAACTCAAAATCTACATCAATACCCGTGTAGCCCTGCTGCTCCGCAGCACTCAGCAGATTGCCGATCAATGTGTCCTGGACCTGCGGGTCATTGACCAGAATAGTGATCAGGTTGCTGTTAAAGGAGCCGGCTTCAGTAAAGGGCGTCAAAACGAGAATCGGATTCACGCCAAAGGTCTGGGCTTCCCTGATCAGAAACCGGACGTTCATCGGCTCCACCAGCTGGCCCGTCGGAGTAAAACCATAGGAAAATACATATAAGGAATGCAAGCATGGCAATGTCTCCCGGAGAATGGGTTGGCGAATGAACGGATAGGCGTAGCCTTCCAGCGTGGCGGGTTCGTCAGATTGCTCGTTGTACTCAATGACCAGGAATTGTCCGGGGGTGAGGGGGATTGTACCGGTGATGGAGGGCCGGGCGGTTTGGGGGGGTTCCGGTGAAGGAACTCCCAGTGAAGGTGGTTCCGGGACAGGCAACTCGCCAAATGGCGGCTGAGGCGGGCGTGAAGGTTCGGAAAACGAGGGAGAAAGTGGTTGGACGTTCTGTGCGAGAAAAGGATTCCGCTGCAGCAACTCCCGCAGGGTGATTCCATACTGTCTTGCAATGCTGAAGGCGGTCTCTCCGGGCTGTACCTGATGGATAACTTCCGCAGGAAGGATCAGGAGTGCCTGCCCGACCACCAGAGTGTCATTAAGGAGCAGCTGGTTGTCGTAGCGCAGGCGGTCAGGGGATAGGCTGTAGCCGGATGCGATGGAGGTGACGGTGTCACCGGGTTGGACTATATATATCATGGGAAAGGTCTCATTAACTGCGTTCTTTCTATATAGTATGCGGCAATGTGCAGAAGCGGGAGGGGTGATTTTGAAAGGGTGTAATAAGATAAAAATTGTTGATTGACAGATGGGGTAAAATTTTTGGTGATAAATAAAAATGCAGAAAATATTTCTGTAAAAATGAAACATATCCAAAAACGAACGATAAAATTCACGGAAACTCAAAAAAATAGCGCTAACTCTTGACAGACTGTATGGAATTGTGTTATTCTGTCAGAAATCGTTTTAGTGAAAAAGCCCCTCAAGGGGCGGTTTTGCGAATGGCGCTACTGAACTGTATTTTCATATATATAGACAATGCAGAGAAGGGAATGAGTAAGTACCCGTGCTGGCGCAGAGAGCTGTCGGATGGTGCGAGGCAGTGCAGACAGTTACTGAAGGTTCTCCCGGAGCAGCCGGATCAAGGGCGTGAGGCTTGTGTAAGTCCGGACGGTTGATCACCGTTATCCAGATCATTTCGTGCCGAGCGAGGGCGTTTGCAAAAGAGCGGACCATCGGATCGGCGCGGAGGATGAGTGGCCGTCTGCGACGGCAATAAGAGTGGTACCGCGAAGTTATGCCTTCGTCTCTTAGCAGTAGGAGACGAGGGCATTTTGTTATAAAAGTAAGCCATGCAGATGTGCATACGTTGTGCTTGCACATAAGTATGTACGGATATATGGCGCCTGACCTGCATGAGTAAGTAGGACGATAGTCCGGATTACGAATGGAGGTGGTGATTGTGGGAGTGCGAAAGCACGGAACAATCGATTTTATGAAGAGACATTTGATTAAGGAGGACACCCATGAGACTGACAGGCGCACAGATTATGATGGAAGTTTTGGCAGAGCAGGGTGTGGACACCATATTTGGCTATCCCGGAGGTTCTGTCCTACAGATATATGAAGAACTTTATCACAATCAGCATCGGATCCGTCACGTTCTGACCGCCGACGAGCAGGGAGCGGCCTTTGCGGCGGACGGTTATTCCAGAGCGACAGGCAGGGTCGGCGTGTGTCTGGCCACCAGCGGTCCCGGAGCGACCAATCTGGTCACCGGCATTGCGACGGCGTTCATGGACAGTGTTCCCATGGTGGCGATCACCGGAAATGTTCCCACCGGATTGATCGGGCAGGACAGCTTTCAGGAGGTATATATCGCCGGCATTACCCTTCCGATCACCAAGCATAATTTTTATGTGACCGACGTGAACAAGCTGGCGGACACACTGAGACAGGCATTTGCCATCGCCCAGTCGGGCCGAAAGGGCCCCGTGCTGGTGGATATTCCCAAGGATATCACCCTCGCCGAGGCGGAGTATGAGCCGAAACCGGCGATGACCAATACATATAAGACGAAGCTTATCCCGGAGCAGATCGCCGAGGCGGCGAAGCTCATCAATCAGGCAAAACGCCCCGTGATCTATTGCGGCGGCGGAGTCATCGCCTCCGACGCGGGAGCGGAGCTGGCGATGCTGGCCATGAAGGCGGAGATTCCGGTGACCCACACGCTGATGGCGGCCGGAGTTCTGGGATATGGCGAGCGGTTGAACCTCGGTATGCTGGGTATGCACGGTTGGATGGCCGCGAACAATGCCATCGCCGAGGCGGATCTGGTACTGGCCATCGGCACCCGGTTCAGCGACCGTGTGGCGCAGAATCGCAGGACTTTCGCCGGAAAGGCGACGATCATCCAGATCGATATCGACCCCAGCGAGATCAATAAAAATGTTCAGGTGGATTACAGCATCCTGGGCGATGTGAAGGATATTCTGAATGCGCTGCTTCCCGAGGTTGAGGATCGGGAGCACGATGAGTGGATGGAGCAGATTGCCGCATGGCAGCGAGATGACTATCACCCCGAGGACAGTGAGACCGTGCTGAAGCCTCATCAGATCATCGGTATGATCTGCGAGATGACGGGTCAGGACGCTATTTACACCACCGATGTGGGGCAGCACCAGATGTGGTCAGCGCAGTATCTGAAGCATCTGACCTCCTGCAATTTCCTCACCAGCGGCGGACTTGGTGCCATGGGCTACGGCTACGGCGCAGCCATCGGAGCAAAGCTGGCGAAGCCGGATCAGCCGGTCATCCATATCACCGGAGACGGCTCCTTCCACATGAATCTGAACGAGGCCTGTACCGCAGTCAGCTACAAACTGCCGATCATCACCGTCATCATGAACAATTCTGTTCTCGGCATGGTGCGGCAGCTGCAGCGCTACTTTAATAAAGGTTATTACATGGCCACCGAGCCGGAGCGGGAGACCGATTATGTGAAGGTTGCCGAAGGCTTTGGCTGTGTCGGCTACCGGGCGACCAACCCGGAGGAATTCAAAGCAGCTTTCGCCAAAGCGCTGGAGTCTGAGAAACCGGTGTGGATCGACTGCATTGTGGATCGTGAGGAGCGTGTACTCCCCATGATTCCGCCGGGGAAGGGTGTGGAGTCGGTGATCATGCACTGAGGGAAGATGTATCCTCATTATCAGTAAGCTTGCATATAAGAAAATGTAGATATCTTTTGATCACATTTTGCTCAGTTAATAAAGTAGCAGTGAATTAGTATATTTTTGCAAGAAATAGCCTAGCAGAGCGTGTGAATATTGTTTGCAAGCAGACGATAGGCAGATTTTTGCAGGCGACGCGAGTAGACCTACTGCCCGACGAACCGCACCGCATCTATCGCGGGCGGAGGGCAGTAGGATGCGGTGCGAATTCACGACTTTCAGTCGTTCATTCACGGGCAGTCGCCCTATAAAGCCAGTCCCAAAGATTCACCGTTTGGAGCAAGCTCCACGGTTCACTTTGAGCCTGCCTTTGCACCGCTTGTTGCTTTCGCAAAAATCAACGTGTCTGTGGCGAAAATATTCACACCTCTGCGGGCGGATTGGAGAAAACATGGAAAAAGCTGTATTGAGCCTTGTGGTAGAGAACCACGCCAATGTACTGGCCCGCGTGGCATCGCTGTTCAGCCGACGCGGCTTTAATATTGACAGCTTGACGGTATCGGCCACCGATAACCCGGAGATCTCCCGAATCACCATTGTGACCGAGGGAGACGCACAGGTCCTGAAACAGATTATTCAGCAGACCGATAAATTGATTGAAACCAAGCTGGTGTTTGTGTTAGACTCAGAAAAAAGCTTGCTTCGCGAGCTGCTTCTGTTAAAGATCGCGGCGGATGAGGACAGCCTCAGCAAGATCAAGGAGATCGCGGAGATTTATCACGCGAAAATCATTGATGTGACGCCCACCTGCATGACTCTGGAGCTGACCGGAAGACCGGACAAGATCAACAGCTTCCTGGGGATGCTGAAAAAGTACAAGGTGGTGGAGATGTGCCGCACCGGAATTACCGGCATGGAGCGAGGCGAGAACAGCTATGTGACGCAGGTGCTCCATGGAGAAATTTAATTTGTTAAACCCGATTGCCACGCGCTAATGCGCTTTCGCAACCGCGTAAATATATTTTATAGAAGAAAAAGGAGAGATTTATCATGATTAAGAAGTATTATGACACCGATTGCAATCTTGGAATGCTGGACGGAAAGACCGTCTCCATCATCGGCTTTGGCAGCCAGGGACACGCTCACGCACAGAACCTGCACGAGAGCGGAGTGGATGTAGTAGTTGGTCTGCGCAAGGACAGCAAGAGCTGGGCACAGGCTGAGGCAGCAGGGCTTAAGGTTATGGAGGTTGTTGACGCGGCTAAGGCCGGTGACGTGGTGATGATGCTGGTTCCCGATGAGCTGGCAGCTGATATCTACAATGAGCAGGTGGCTCCCAACATGAAGGAGGGCGACGTTCTCTGCTTTGCACACGGCTTCAACATTCACTTCAACGCGATCCAGCCCGCGAAGAACATCGACGTTATCATGATCGCACCCAAGGGCCCCGGCCACACCGTAAGAAGCCAGTATGTTGAGGGCAAGGGTGTTCCCAGTCTGATCGCTGTACATCAGAATTATTCCGGCAAGGCAAAGGATTACGCGCTGGCATACGCTTGCGGTATCGGTGCAGGCCGTGCAGGTATCCTGGAGACCACCTTCCGTGAGGAGACCGAGACCGACCTGTTCGGTGAGCAGGCAGTTCTCTGTGGCGGTGTTACCGAGCTGATGAAGGCTGGTTTCGAGACTCTGGTTGAGGCTGGCTACGAGCCTGAGATGGCTTACTTTGAGTGTATCCATGAGATGAAGCTGATCGTTGACCTGATCAACAACGGCGGATTCGCAATGATGAGATATTCCATCTCCAATACCGCTGAGTACGGCGACTACCGCACCGGCAAGAGACTGATCACCGACGAGACCCGTAAGGAGATGAAGAAAGTTCTGTCCGAGATTCAGGACGGTACCTTCGCAAGCGAGTTCATGCAGGAGTTCTCCGCAGGCAGAAAGGCACGCTTCCTGGCAACCCGCCGCAAAGAGAGCGAACATCTGTTGGAGAAGGTCGGCAAGGAACTGCGCGGTATGATGAGCTGGCTGAAGAAGTAAAAATGTCTCTCGCTCCGTTCCGTCTCGCAGCGGATAGATAAGTCACGTGTCGCTACGTCGTTATAACGACTTTCGCGTCACTAACCGTTATTCGCAATTCGCCCTGCTCGGGCTAATTGCTCATATCGGTTGTGCTGTCCAATATCAGTACATTTTGTAAGTGAGCTTACAAAATGCACTGATGCTGTCCAGCGACTTATACATTAAGTACCGGCGGCCGGAAAGGGTTTTTCTTTCATTTATTCTCAACGGTCCTCTCTGCTGATGTTGTGGGACAGCCTCTTTGTTCCCTTTGTTAGTAAAGGGCAGTTCAACATAATTTCAATTTGTTGTAAGATAAAAAGTTATTGATCTTTGGAGATATAAACTATGAATTTAAGAAGTGCAAATGTTACCCAAGGTGTTGAGCGTGCGCCCAACCGCAGCCTGTTCTACGCCATGGGATATACCAAGGAAGAGTTGGACCGACCTCTGATCGGCGTTGTCAGCGCCCACAGTGAGATCGTTCCCGGCCACTTCCATCTGGATAAGATTACCGAGGCAGTCAAGGCTGGCGTGCGCATGGCAGGCGGAACCCCCATCATGGTTCCATCCATCGGCGTGTGCGACGGTATCGCCATGGGCCACATCGGTATGAAATATTCTCTGGCCAGCCGCGAGCTGATCGCGGACAGCGTGGAGACCATGGCCATGGCGCATCAGTTTGACGGTCTGGTGCTGGTTCCCAACTGTGACAAGATTGTTCCCGGCATGGTGATGGCGGCTGTTCGTATGAATATCCCTGCTGTTGTCTGCAGCGGCGGTCCCATGATGGCCGGTCTGTATGACGGCGAGGAGGTTTCCCTGTCCAAGCTGTTCGAGGCTGTCGGCGCGAGAAAGGCTAATCTGATCGACGACGCGAAGCTTCACGAGTGTGAGACCGGCGCATGCCCCGGCTGCGGAAGCTGTGCAGGTATGTACACCGCAAACAGTATGAATTGTCTCTGCGAGTCCATGGGTATTGCCCTTCCCGGCAACGGCTCTGTTCCCGCCGTACACTCCGGCCGTATGCAGCTGGCAAAGCATGCCGGCATGGCGATCATGGAGCTGGTTAAGCGCGACATCAAGGCTCGCGATATTATCAATGAAAAATCCATCCGTAACGCTCTGGCCTGCGATATGGCGCTGGGCTGCAGCTCCAACAGTGTGCTTCACCTGCTGGCCATCGCCAACGAGGCGGGCGTGGAGCTGAATCTGGAGCTGTTCAACGAGATGAGCGAGAAGGTTCCGAACCTCTGCCACCTGGCACCGGCCGGCCCCACCCACATGCAGGATCTGTTCCTGGCAGGCGGTGTGGCAGCGGTACAGTCCGAACTGGTCAAGGGCGGTCATCTGGACACCAGCGTGATCACCGCCACCGGAAAGACTTTGGCAGAAAACATTGAGGGCGCGTATGTAAAGAATTACAATGCGATCCGCCCTATCGACAATCCCTACAGCGCTACCGGCGGTATTCAGATCCTGTGGGGCAATATCGCCCCCGACGGCTGCGTGGTAAAGCGCAGTGCGGTGGCTCCGGAGATGCTGAAGCACAGCGGTCCCGCGCGTGTGTTCAACAGTGAGGATGAGGCGATTCAGGCGATCTATAACGGAAAGATCGTGGACGGCGACGTTGTGGTTATCCGCTACGAGGGACCCAAGGGTGGTCCCGGTATGCGCGAGATGCTGAATCCCACCAGTGCACTGGCGGGCATGAAGCTGGACAAGACCGTTGCACTGATCACCGACGGACGTTTCAGCGGTGCGAGCCGCGGCGCATCCATCGGTCATGTGGCACCGGAGGCTGCTTCCGGCGGTCCCATCGGACTGATCGAGGAGGGCGATATCATCACCATCAACATCCCTGATGCACAGATCAATGTGGAGGTCAGCGATGAGGTGTTGGCGGCCAGAAAGGCGGCCTATGTGCAGCCCGAGCCGAACATCAAGACCGGCTGGCTGGCGAGATATGCGAGACTGGTAAGCGGCGCAAATAAAGGCGCCGTCATGGAGTGAATCAAACCCGACAAGCGGGCAACTGGCGTGCTGGCACGCCCAGTTGCACATTTGGCGGGTGAAACAGTCAGAGTGCGGAGCGCCGCATGGCGCGGAAGCACGAGGACTGACAGCCGTCGGAAAGTCCCGGAGGGACGAGACGGCGTGATTCACGGAGTGGAAAGAGAAAGCTGGACGAAACAGTCGGAGCGCGAAGCACCGAAAGGAGCGAGAGCACGAGGATTGACAGCCGTCGAAAAGTCCCGAAGGGACGAGACGGCGTGATTCACGGAGTGGAAAGAGAAAGCTGGACGAAACAGTCAGAGTGCGGAGCGCCGCATGCGCGGAAGCACGAGGACTGACAGCCGTCGGAAAGTCCCGGAGGGGCGAGACGGCGTGGATCACGGCGTTAAATGAATTTTGCAAGTACATGATGAGCTGTAAAATTTTGTTGGAATTTTACAGCTTATCGTGTATGATAAGGGGAGAGCATTATTGTGTTAGAGAGAGTAGAGCATGAATTGGATAAATTGAAAATAGCATTGACTTCAGATTGTTACAAACGGTAACGATTTGGACATGTGATAAAATATAGTATATTAAAAGAATTTGTGTCCGAGCGGAATGCGTGACAAGATGTTACGTTTTTGGCAAGGATTTTGGAGGAGGAAGTATCATGAAAATGACAGGCTCAGATATTTTTGTGGAGGTGCTCATCGAGCAGGGTGTGGAGACCATCTTCGGTTATCCCGGCGGCGCGGTGCTGAACCTCTACGATGCGTTATATAAGAACCAGCATCGGATAAATCATGTGATGACTGCCCACGAGCAGGGTGCCGCTCATGCAGCCGACGGCTATGCCCGCGCCACCGGCAAGGTGGGTGTGTGTCTGGCGACCAGCGGCCCCGGTGCCACCAACCTGGTGACCGGTATTGCGACTGCATACATGGACAGCATTCCCATGGTTGCTTTCACTGGAAACGTGGCTACTTCCGGTCTGGGTAAGGACAGCTTCCAGGAGGTTTATATCGCCGGTATCACCATGCCCATCACCAAGCACAATTTTGTGGTTGACCGGGTGGAGGATCTGGCGGACGTGATGCGTCAGGCATTTGAGATCGCGCAGACCGGCCGTAAAGGTCCTGTTCTGGTGGACATCCCCAAGGATGTGTCCGCGGCACTCTGCGAGTATATTCCCGCGGAGCCGGCGAAGGATATGTTCGAGACTGAGCTTGATGAGGAGACCCTTGACCGTGTGGCAGAGCTGATCAATCAGGCAGAGCGCCCTGTGGTCTATTTCGGCGGCGGTGTGGTCGCTTCCGAGGCGGGCAATGAACTTCGCGAACTGATCAACAAGGCGGAGATTCCTGCGACCTACACGATCATGGCGGCGGGGGTACTGGGCTACAAAGAGCCGCTGAATCTGGGCATGATCGGTATGCACGGTCTTCTGACCACTAACATGGCCATTGACAATGCGGATCTGGTGCTGGCCATCGGAACCCGCTTCAGTGACCGTGTGGCGCTGAACCCCGGAAAATTTGCAAAGAAAGCAAAAGTCGTTCACATTGATATTGATATGAGCGAGGTACATAAAAATGTTCGGGCCGACGAGTATATGATTGGCCAGGTGAAGGATATTCTCGCCGCGCTGCTTCCCAAGGTGGAGGCTCGCCGCCATCCCCGGTGGATGGAGCAGATCGCCGCATGGCAGGCGGAGGATTATGTCCCCACTGACAGCGATACTACTCTGAAGCCTCATCAGATCATTGACATGATCTGTGATAAGGCGGGAGAGGACGCGATCTATGTCACCGACGTAGGCCAGCACCAGATGTGGGCGGCTCAGTTCATTCACCATGTAGGCAGCCGCAATTTCCTGACCAGCGGCGGTCTGGGAACCATGGGCTACGGCTACGGCGCTGCACTCGGCGCGCAGGTGGCCTGCCCCGACAAGCCGGTCATTCACATCACCGGTGACGGTTCCTTCCACATGAATATGAACGAGGCGTGCACAGCGGTCAGCTACGAGCTTCCAGTCATCACTGTGATTTTCAATAATGCAGTGCTGGGAATGGTTCGCCAGTGGCAGACGGCATTCTACGGGAAACGCTATTCCAGCACAGACCCTCACCGCAAGACCGATTATGTGAAGGTGGTCGAGGGCTTTGGAGGAACGGGCTTCAGATGTACAAACCTGGATGAACTTTCTGCGGCGCTGGATGAGGCGATGAAGCGCACCGGCCCTGTGTGGATCGATTGTGTGATGGATAAGGATGAGAAGGTACTGCCGATGATTCCGCCGGGGGCAACGGTGGATGTGATCGTAATGAAGTAATTGCTGAGTTCAACCGGCTGAGTGTTTGCAGCAGTCAGCCGAAAAGATTCCCTATCAAAAGTTGACCCGAACTTGACCCTACTCACCCGCGGGCGTTACCGCGGGCTGAGCTTAACGGGACAATCGGGAATCAACTTTTGCACGGGAAAGCTTTTCGCCTTTCCTGCGGAAAGATAATTGAGGTTGAACAGTGAGGAACGCATTCAATTATGATAGAGCGAAAGTGCAGCAATAAAGTATACTTCATTACGGGGTGGGGACGGCTAAAGTGACAAGTGACTGGGCCATGGATCGCCAAAGCCGTTGTATATAACTATTGTATCAAAAATGATTATCCGTAAAATGATGATAAGGTAGAGGATAAGTATGGAAAAGTATGTTCTGAGTATTATGGCAGATAACCGGGCGAATGTTTTGGCGAGGATCGCAGCGCTGTTTGCGCGCCGCCGTTTTAACATTGACGCAATCACAGCATCGGAGACCAGCAATCCGGCGATCACCCGTATCACCATTGTGACTCACGGTGATGAGGATATTCTGAACCAGGTGATCGGACAGACCGAGAAACTGCAGGATGTCCGCGAGGTGTTTGTTCTGGACCGTGGAAACAGTGTGATGCGCGAGCTTCTGCTGATCAAAATCACCGTGCCTGCAAACTGCCGCAGTGAGATGAAAGACATCGCGGATATTTACAAGGCGAAGATTGTCGATCTGTCAGTGGACAGTATGATTCTGGAGCTGACCGGAAAGTCGGAGAAGATCGACGGTTTCCTGAAGGTGCTGGCGCCCTATGAGATCGTGGAGATGTGCCGTACCGGTATCACCGGTATGGAGCGCGGAATGGGAAAGAAGCGCGGGTGACAAGCGCAGTTGAAGGAGAGTTTCAGCGGCTTTGAATTGGGAACCATATTTTTGCTGGCGGTGGCATAAACTTTAACCAGAACGAACAGAGTTCATGTATGGGGAGTTTATGTCCGAGGATATGAGCAGGAAAAATGGAACATCGGAGAATTTTCATAAGAGCATTTTCCGCGTAAGTGGTCTGCACAAAGCCAGCCAGCAGCTTCAGCAGTCGAAGGACAGCCGCATTGACCGGTTGGTGCAGTACCTGATGATGGTGCTGATGTTTGTGGCCATCAGTGCGCTGGCAATTTCCAATACAGAGGCCAGTGCCAAGCTTGGGTTGCCTGTGGAACGGCCAGTGGTGGTTCTGGATGCAGGGCACGGGGGCGTGGACCCCGGCAAGATCGGTGTCAACAGTGCGCTGGAGAAGGAAGTAAATTTAAGTATTGTAATGAAGCTAAAAGAATATCTTGAGGCCAACGACGTGACCGTCCATCTGACCAGAGAGACAGACGATGGTCTTTACGACGAGACGGACAGCAATAAAAAGGTGTCCGATCTGAGTCGGAGATGTGAGCTGATCGAGGAAATACAGCCCGATATCGTGGTCAGTATCCATCAGAACAGCTACAGTCATTCCACCGTCTGCGGGCCTCAGATTTTTTATTACAAGACCTCCGAGAAGGGCCGGGAGCTTGCGGAGACCTTGCAGGCGCGGCTCAACGCCATGCCGGAGTGTCTCAAACAGCGGGTGGCGAAGGCCAACGGGGATTATTATCTCCTGCTCAATGTCAGCTGTCCCATTGTCATCGCTGAGACCGGTTTTCTCTCCAACTGGGAGGAGGCCCAGATGCTGGTGACGGAGGAGCATCAGGAGAGGCTGGCGTGGGAACTGTGTATGGGGATACTTGAATATTTACGATGAAAGCTCCGGACGGCAGCTGAGCAGATGCCAAGCTTGCTTGGGCAGCAATCAGCTTTCATAATAATGACAAATTTAAGAGGGACATAAGATGAATGCATTGAAACTACACACCGGACTTCAGAGTCTGGTTATTTTCAGAAATATATTAAAAAATCCCGTCATTGAGGCGCTGGACCGATATCTGGCGGCGTCTGCCGAGCTGGGCGAGGAGCGGGTGGGGCTCTACTGTGAGTTCGTGACCGTGCTCTACAGCCAGACCGAGAAGTTCAGCCGCTATCTGCTGGAGCTGATTCTGGAGGATGAAAATCTCTATGTCACCAGAAAATGCGCCGAGGGCAGCGTGGGTGTGTGTCTGGAGGAGTGTTTGGACCATGAGCTGGCCTTTTTGCAGGAACTGAGTGGAGTCAGCGCATCGGAGCTGACGGCACATTTAAACTACAGCGGCTACCTGCCTTCTTATGTGACGGAGGAACTGGACTTTAAGGAACTGTTCGCGCAGCGCATGTCAGAAATCCATATTCACGGCTATGGCATGTTTGCCCGTCACTATACCTTTACAGTCGCTGACGGTCATCCCGTGCCGGTGAAGCATCCCGATCCCCAGACTTTGGAGGAATTACCCGGCTATGAGCGGGAGCGGGCGAAGGTCATTGCCAACACCGAGGCCCTGCTGGCCGGTCAGCCTGCTTGCAACGTGCTTCTCTACGGAGACGCAGGAACCGGAAAGAGCAGTGCGGTGAAGGCGATTGCCAACGCATTCTACGACAAGGGTCTGCGCCTCATCGAGGTAAAGAAGAATCAGCTCTATCAGATCCCCGAGCTGGTGGATGCTTTGGGGAAAAATCCCCTGAAATTTATTTTGTTTGTGGATGATTTGAGTTTCAATGCGAACGACGACAATTTCAGCGCGCTGAAGGCAATCCTGGAGGGAAGTGTCAGCGGGCGCAGCAACAATGTGGCTGTCTACGCCACCAGCAACCGCCGTCATCTGATCAAAGAGACCCTGTCCGACCGTGAGGGCGATGACATCCATCTCTTCGACACCATGCAGGAGATGATGAGTCTGTCCGCACGGTTTGGTCTGACCATCACCTTCGCAAAGCCGGACAAGGAAAAGTATCTGGCTATCGTCCATGAACTGGCAAAGCAGCACGGCGTGACACTGGATCAGGACAAGCTGGATGTGAGAGCCGAGGCCCACGCGATCCGCAACGGAGGCAGATCTCCCCGCGTGGCAAAGCAGTTTATAGAGCTGTTGGCAGCGGGCGTGTTGGAGGTGTAAAAATCGGAGCTGTAAAAAACGATGATAAATAAAAAGGTCGTTTTTTACAGCTCCTTTGTTCACTCCGGTATCCTCGGCAGGCTCCACTTATATTTGGTCGCCAGCATACGAATGATAATCGTTACCGCCATACTCACGATCGTGGGTATGGTGGTATTTTCGATATACAAGTGAAGCACATAGTATACCAGTCCGCCGATGATGGCTGCCACCGCGTAGACGTGTTTTCGCAGCACCGCGGGCATCTCCTGGCACATCACATCACGCAGTACACCGCCGCCGATGCCGGTCAGGGTACCGAGAAAGACGCACAGGAAAAGATTGTCTCCGTAGCCTGCATTGATACCGGTCTGGGTTCCGGTCACCACGAAGGCGGCCAGACCGATGGCGTCGAATACATTATTGATATTGTTTAAATAAAACTCGTTGATGGTGTAGGCGTCATGCCACTTATAAGCGATGTAGAAGATAAACAGGGCGCTGACTGCGGCAATCAGCAGAAACTTATAGCTGTAGAACATATTTGGCGGGAAATGGCCGATCAGCACATCGCGGATCGTACCGCCGCCCAGAGCTGTCACGCCGCCCATCAGAAGAACGCCGAACAGGTCCATGCGCTTTTTGACCGCCACCATGGCCCCGGAGACCGCAAAGGCGAAGGTTCCGATGATCTCAGTTATATGAAAGATAAATGTCATCCAATCCATATCAGTAAATTCCTCCACGTCAATAGTACATCGAAGCAGCAAAAAAATCAATCATTTTGTACAAAAGAGTGCTGCATATAGAGCGAATATTCTACAGGAAAATGCGCAACTTAATGTAGACAAACAGCGGAAAATATGTTAAAATCTTGTCAAGATAGTTAAGAAAATAACAATCTAAAAATAAATGAGTTCTGGAGGACCATATATGCATTGTATCCGAAAAATCACCGAAGATATGTACTGGATCGGCGGCAACGACCGCAGACTGGCGTTGTTCGAGAATGTTTATCCGATCCCCCGCGGTGTATCCTACAACTCCTACGTGGTGTTGGATGAAAAAACTGTTTTGCTGGACACGGTAGATCACGCCGTATCCGGATTATTTTTTGAGAATCTGACGGCTGCGCTGGCCGGCAGAGAGCTGGATTACCTGATCGTCAATCACATGGAGCCCGATCACTGCGCGATGATTGAGGACGTGGTGAGACGTTACCCCAACGTGCAGATTGTCTGCAACGCGAAGACCCTGACTATGATCAAGCAGTTCTTTGATTTTGATGTGGAGGACAAGGTGATCATCGTGAAGGAGATGGACACCCTGTGCACCGGCCGCCACACCTTCGCATTCGTCATGGCACCCATGGTGCACTGGCCCGAGGCGATGGTGACCTACGATGCCACCGACAAGATCCTCTACTCCGCGGATGCCTTCGGCAGCTTCGGCGCCATCAGCGGCAATATCTTTGCGGACGAAGTGGATTTCGAGCGCGACTGGCTGGATGACGCCCGCCGCTACTATACCAACATCGTTGGAAAGTACGGCAACCAGGTGCAGGCTCTGCTGAAAAAGGCGGCCACCATTGAGATCAAGATGATCTGCCCTCTCCATGGTTTGATCTGGAGAAAGAATATCGGCTGGTTCATCGAGAAGTATATCAACTGGGCGACCTGCACGCCCGAGGACAAGGGCGTGGTGATCGCTTACGCGTCTGTTTACGGAAATACCGCCAACACCGTGGATATCATCGCGTCCAAGCTGGCGGAGAAAGGCATCAAGGATGTCCGCGTCTATGACGTGTCCGTGACCCATTCCTCGGTGATCGTGTCCGAGGTGTTCCGCTGCAGCCACATTATCTTTGCCTCCACCACCTACAATGCAGGCATCTTTGTGAACATGGAGAATGCGCTCCACGACGTGATCGCCCACAACCTGCAGAAGCGCACCATCGCTCTGATTGAGAATGGTACCTGGGCGCCCACCGCCGGAAGTCTGATGCGAAACCTCCTGTCCAGCCTGAAGGATGTGAAGATCCTGGACAATACCCTGACGCTGAAGTCCTCGCTGAAAGCCAGTCAGATGGAGCAGGTGGATGCGCTGGTCGAGGCCATCAGTGCCGATCTGCTTCCTGCACCGGTTGAGACTGCCCCCGCTGATGAGGCGAAAATCGACCAGAACGCTATGTTCAAGTTGTCCTACGGACTGTTTGTGCTGACCGCAAAGGACGGGGACAAGGACAATGGCTGCATCATCAACACCACCGTTCAGCTGACCGACACGCCTAAGCGCATCACCATCGCGGTGAATAAGGCCAACTACACCCACGATATGATCATGAAGACCGGAGCATTCAACGTTTCCGTGCTGTCCCAGGACGCACAGTTCAAGCAGTTTGAGCAGTTCGGCTTCTCCAGCGGCAGGGATGTGGATAAATTCGCAGGCTATACCCAGGTGGCGCGCGGCAGCAACGGCATCCTCTACGTGACCGAGAACACCAACGCCGTGATCTGTGCAAAGGTGATCGAGACCAGAGATTACGGAACCCACACCCTGTTTGTGGCTGACGTAACCGAGGCGAAGGTGCTGTCCGACGTTCCTTCCGTGACCTACCAGTACTACTTCGACCACATTAAACCCAAGCCCTCCAAGCTGGAGGAGAAGAAGGGCTATGTGTGCAAGATCTGCGGATATGTGTACGAGGGAGAGGAACTGCCCGCGGACTATATCTGCCCTCTGTGCAAGCACGGTGTGGAGGATTTTGAGAAGCTGTGATGCCCGCGGTCTGGTGATGCTGATTGAGGGGCTTGGGTAATCGTGCGCGATCAGGCGCAGCAATGGATGGGAAATCCCACATTGACAAATGAAAGAGATTAACCTATAATATACTTAACCAGACAGCCGGAAGGTGAATGCAACTCACCCGTCCCGGTGAACAATCAAAACGTTATTTAAGAAATAAGCCGTCTGACTTTCCCGAGTGCAGGACGGCTTATTTCTTATTGCTATGTTTGCTGTACAGGTTCAGAATTGCCACAATCAGACTGGCCACAGCCAGAATAATCATAAATTCTTCGTATGTACTCATAAGAACCACTCCTTTCCGAATCTCGGAACGGATGGAAGCACGTCCCCCAGCTGCCTGGGTAAATATATTCAGTTTTGGTTTGCTCGGTAAAGTTCTCGATAATTTTTCGGATAGTAAAATTAAATATCATAGAGGGCGACGAACGTCGAAAACTGGATATGACGTAGTATAGCACAACAGGAAAGAAAATACAAGTTGCAATATAAAGAAAAACAGTTTGTTATGAAATTGTTTGAAATTATCGAAAATCAATATACAAATTATCGAATTACGATAAAAACATATTGACATTCAGTAAATAGAATGGTATATATTTCCTTGAGAGGATCGGTTGATGAATGACAGAGAGACCGATTCCCCGGGGGAGTGTTTCAGAATAAAACAGTTTGGAGGAACTAAAGATGAGTCCAGAGCTTTCGGCAAAATTTACCCTTTGGTGCAGCCGCCTGATCGCGGCGGCGGTGGTAGTACTGATTTTTGTGTTTCCGTCACTGCTCAGATGGTACAGCGGTATACGCCCATTCAGAGATTACGGACAGGAGGCGTTGGCGATTGCCTTTTACCTGTGTGTTCCGGTGGTAGAGTATGCGCTGTGGTGTATCGACCGCCTGGTGACAAATGTATTGAAATTGGATGTGTTTGTGGAGAAAAACACCTGCTACATTCGCCGGATCCGGTGGTGCTGTGTCGGTGTCAGCGTGATCTGTTTACCAGCCTCCTTTTTCTATCCGCCGCTGGTTTTCATGGTGGTGATCATGGCATTTCTGGCGCTGGTGGTCAGCATGGTGAAAAACATCATGGCTGCCGCCATCGAGATGCGGGAAGAAAATGATCTGACGATTTAGGAGGGAGTCATGGCGATCATAGTTAATCTGGATGTGATGCTGGCCAAGCGGAAAATGACTTCCCAGGAGCTGGCGAACCGGGTCGGCATGACCCAGGCGAATCTGTCGATCCTGAAGACAGGAAAGGCGAAGGCGGTGCGCATGAGCACCATGGAGGCGATCTGCCGGGAGCTGAAGTGCCAGCCCGGCGATCTGTTTGAGTTTGTGGAGGATTGAGTGATGGAAGTGATGGGGAAACAAGAGTTTGCGGATGGTGCTGCTCAGAAGATCGGTACGATAGCGAAGATAGATGAGACAGAAACGGCGAGTGAACCTGGACAAAAGAAATATCCGGCCGGTAAACGGGAGTTCCGGTTCGGTCTGGGAATTATTATCAGTGGACTGCTGATGGCCAATGCGACCATATATGGCGGGTTCAATCTGGGCTTTGCCGTGGCGGCGATATTGAGTATTGTGATCAGTGCAGTGTATCTTCAGACCGTGAACCGAGAGCAAAAGGCGACGCCAAATAAAACCTACGCGTTGATCCTTCTGGCGCTGAGTACGGTGATTGCTGCGTCCTTCGTCCGGGCGGATGACGGCTATGTGAAGTTTGTGATGCTTATGTTTTTGATGGTCAGTGTGAATCTGGGGCTTTGTCTGCTGGCCGGAAAGAATCGTCGCAGTCCCGATACCTTGGCGTCTCTTGGCGATGCAGGTCACACCCTGTTTTCGTTGGGATTTGGAGAGATGGAGCCGGTCAGCCGCGGCGTGAAGGAGGGCTTCCGCCACAGCGGTCCCGCAGGAAAGAAGGGCGGAGCAGTGCTTCTGGGACTGAGCATGGCTGTCCCTGTGCTTCTGGTCATCTGCTTTCTGTTGATGCGGGCGGATGCCGCATTCGAGGGATTGATGGACAGATTGCCGGATTTTTCCCTCGGTGAGTTCATCGGCACGATTTTAGTGGGCGGCTGTATTGCGATTGTTCTGTACACCCGCGGTGCGGCGTTGAAGCACAGCGAGGGCAGACCTGTCGTGACGAGGACGAGAAAGGGACTGGCGGCACTGACGGTGAACACGGTGTTGGTGTCGGTCAGCCTGGTGTATGTTGTGTATCTGGTCAGCCAGCTGGCCTACTTTATTGGGGGATTTGCAGGGATTTTGCCTGAAGAATACACACTCGCCGAGTATGCCCGCCGCGGATTCTTTGAGATGGCAGTGCTGTGCGGGATCAATCTGAGCATCATGGTGTTCAGCCTGTGGGTTTGCAGGGAGAAAGAACCGACACCCTTAAGTACCCGGATTTTGTGCCTGGTCATCGGCATAGTGACACTGTTTTTTGTGGCCGCAGCCAGCGCAAAGATGATCCTGTATATCGACAGCTATGGTCTGACCAGACTGAGGCTACTGACACAGATCGTGATGATCTTTCTGGGAATTACCACTGCCGTGGTCAATGTGTGGCTCTTCGTGCCGAGGCTGCCATATATGAAGGTGGTGCTGGTGATCGCGCTGATCATGGGCGCGGCGGTCAGCTGGGCGGACGTAGACACTCAGGTGGCGCGCTACAACGTGAATGCCTACCTGGAGGGCCGCATATACGGTGTGGATGTGGGACATCTGATGAACATGGGGGATGGTGCGATCCCGTATCTGGCGAAACTGCAGGAGGAAGTCACCGATGCACAGGTGCTGGAGGATGTGAAGATTGCACTGGAATACAGACTTTCCCATGTGGAAGCGGAGGATGATGATTTCCGGGATTGGAATTATGCGGAGTGGAGAGCTGCGAAATATCTGGGGGACAAGGCGGAGCGTTTGGAGGAAGCGGCTGAGTAGTCGGGGAATCATGACTGAGTGAAGCCGGGGATTGAGTGTTATCATATTGATCTTGGATTTTTCAGGGGGATATTGTATGAAAAAAGGGAGGCAATAATGCTTACGTAGAACTTCCCTATGAAGGGATATATACCACGGATATCAGTATTGTGGAAATTATCGCTGAGATGTTCGACGAGCGGTGAGCGAGCTAAATTTGATAGGGACATGGTGATGAATGGGGCTGTTCAAAATAGCAAAGTAATTGATTGCTATTTTGAACAGCCCCATTCATGATAAAGACTATGGAATTCTTTTACAGGAATGTCTCGAATGCCAGCTTCACCGACTCGTCCCAGAATTTCCAGTCGTGTACGCCCTCCCATTCTTTCCAGGTGAAGGGGATGCCCAGCTCGGTCAGGTGAGCCTTGAAGTGAACGTTTTCATTGTAGAGATAGTCCTGCTTTCCGCAGGTGATCAGGATCTCGGGGAGAAGAGAGCGGTCGCACTGCTCGGCCAGATAATAAATATTGTTCGGATTCTCGTAGACGATCTCCGGACCAAAGGCGCCCTTTACCATGCCGGCGAAAGTACTGGTGGCGAAGGTCTCATTGGCTCCGACGAAGGCGGTCAGTCGGGGATTGCCCAGCATGGTGCCTGCGCTGAAGGAGAAGCACTTGGAGAATCGTTCGGGGTGAGCCAGCGCCGCCTTCAGTGCGCCGTAGGCGCCCATGGACAGACCGGCGATATAGAGGTGCTCCCGGTCGGTGGGCAGGTTGAACAGCTCGCGGGCGATCTCGGGCAGTTCCGAGGTGATAAACTCGAAATAGTTCTCACCGTAGGTGGTGTCCGCGTACATGGAATTGTTTCCGTCGGGGCAGATGATCGCCAGATTGTACGCCTGTGCGTAGCGCTCCACATTTGTTTTGCGGAACCACTCGGAGTGATTTCCGTGGAGACCGTGCAGCAGGATCATGGTGCGGAGCGGATGATTGTCCACATTGTACTTTGCGTTGTCATAGGGAAGATAGACAGAGACGGTGGTGGACATCTCCAGTGATTTTGAGCGGAAAGAGCCTTCGAAAACAGCCATGATATACCTCCTGTAATGAGCGATAGATTTTGCAAATGTTATGTTTGCCACATTGACTGTTTTTATTCTACTTACTATGTGGTGTACATGTCAATCAAATATTTCAGGGACTGCGAAAAACGGTGTTATGATTTAAATATATAAGAGGTTATCCGAAATAAACCCGAGAAACACGCTCTCGCTCCGCTCCGTCTCGCAGCGGATACTAAGCTCATCCATCGCCTGGCGGCAGCTTTGCATAAGCTCTCACTAAATTCAGCGTTCGTTGACACTCCGCTTCATTAAGTGTTCACATTATCGGATTTGCTAAGTACCGGCGGCCGGAGAGGGTTTCTCTTTCGTTTAATTCCGGGTAACCTCTTTCAGTTTAAATCAGCGCTGCTATTTTTTTCGCGTAGCCATATACTCGTTCAGTGCCCGCACTGCCTGTCCGCCCATGGGCAGGATCGCGATCATATTGAATACGGTCATCAGTCCGACACCGATGTCACCCAGATCCCACACGAAGGTGTAGGCAGCCAGACCGCCGATGAACAGCATGACCAGCGCGAGGATTTTGTAGATGGTCTGTGACAGCCAGTTGTCGCCGAACAGGTACGCCACGTTGGAGCGTGCGTAGTACAGGATGCCGATAAAGGTGGAGAAGCTGAACAGCCACAGGGCAACGGCGGTGAAGATCACGCCCACATTGCCGAAGTGATGCTGCATGGCGGTCTGCAGAAGTGCCATGCCGGTGAGCCCATCCAGCAGATCTGCGGGGGCCAGCAGCATGATCATGGCGGTACAGCTGCAGATCACCAGGGTATCGATAAATACGCCGAAAGCCTGAAACAGACCGGATTTCGCGGGGTGACTCACATTTGCGGCAGCAGCTGCGCAGGGCGCAGAACCGGAGCCGGCCTCGTTGGAGAACAGACCGCGCTTTACGCCGTTCATCAGAGCGGCACCGAAGCCGCCGGCCACTACCTGGCGGAGACCGAAGGCCTCCTCAAAAATCCGCTTGAAAACGTCGGGCAGCAGCGCAATATTTTTGCCGATGATGATCAGGGTGATCACAAAGTAGAAGGCCGCCATGACCGGAACCATGATGTCCAGAACCTTCACGGTAGCATTTTTGCGGAGAACGATAACCGCCGCCAGGGCTACCAGGATCACTGTGGAGACAATTGGCGGGAGGTTAAAGGCATTGTAGAATGCCTCGGACACGGAATTGCTGATGACCTGGCTGACACCGCACCAGCACAGCAGACCGGAGAGCGCGAACAGCACGGCAATCACACTGTAGCGCTTCGTCTTTCCGCGGGTGAAGAAATGGTGAATATAGTAGGCAGGGCCGCCACGGTATCCGCCGTAGAGGGGATCCTCCTGTCTGTGCATCTGGGCAAGGGTGGCCTCAATGTATGCGGTGGACGAGCCGATCAGCGCGGTGATCCACATCCAGAACACTGCGCCTGCGCCGCCGGCGGAGATGGCCGCAACCACACCGACCAGATTGCCCATGCCTACGCGGGTGGCGGTGGACACAATCAGCGCCTGCATTCCGGAGAGAGCGCCCTGCTTACCGTGACTCTGTTTCTCCACTGAGATGCGGAGCATTTCGGGGAAACAGCGGATCGGAAGACATTTGGTCCGAATTGTAAAATAGATTCCCGCGGGGATCAGCAGAAGAACCAGCAGGGAAATGCCGATGGATGAGCCTCCGGGCAGCGGGATCGTGAACAGATCGCCCCAGAGAAGACCGTAAACATCACTGATTAATTTCATGGAAAACCTCTCTTAGCTTTTCTTGACTTAATTAAAATAGAGTATATAATACAAATGAGTATTTGTCTAATTTATGGTTTTTATGGTTGGGATTTATATTCTAAATGAAAAAGATTGCGGGAAAGGCTTTTGCTAAAGGGACCTTTGCTGCTGCAGAAGGATATACATTAAAAATAGGAAGAGAATGAGAGAGGGAAACGTATGGATCTGCGTGCATTGACGATTTTTATTGAGGTGGCTGAATTGAAAAGTTTTACCAAAGCGGGAGAGAAGCTGGGGTATTCTCAGCCCACGGTATCTTTTCAGATCAAACAGCTGGAGCAGGAGCTGGGAGTGCAGCTGTTTGACCGGATCGGGCACACGGTGAGCTTGACCGACGCGGGAAAGGATGCGCTGAACTATGCCCAGCGCATTTGCCGGATGTCCCAGGAGATGGTGCAGGAGGTCAGCGAGCGCAGCGTGCCCAAGGGCGAGATGAGGCTGGCCATGGCGGATTCACTCTGCACGCCGCTGATTGCTGGTGAGTTTGCATCCTTTAGAAAGGCCTGTCCAAGCGTCTCGCTGAAGGTGATGACCGCCGGAACGGACGGGTTGTTTCGGATGCTGGACCACAATGAGGCGGACTTGGTCTGCACGCTGGACAGTCACATTTATGATACTGCCTATGTGATCGCCGACGAGGAGAAGATTGACGCTCACTTTGTGGCCTGCGCAGGTCATCCGCTGGCCGGGAAGGACAGCGTGGAAATCCATGAGCTGCTGGCGGAGCCGTTTATCCTGACGGAGAAGGGCATGAGTTACCGACGTCTGCTGGACGAGGAGCTGGCGAAGCGCTCCATGGAGATTCATCCGGTGCTGGAGATGGGTGGAGCGGACCTGATCTGCCGCCTGGTGGTGGAGGGCGTGGGCCTGTCTTTCCTCCCCGACTATGTAACGGAGCGTGCAGTGCAGGAGGGCCGCATCGTGCGTCTGCCGGTGAGGGATATTCAGGTGGAGCTGTGGAAGCAGGTGCTGTACCGACGGGACAAGTGGGTCACACTGCCCATGCAGGCGCTGATGGAGCATATGGATTTTAACAAAATTTAAACATTTCCGAATCATTTCAAAAATACTTCTGGTCTAGAATACAACCATCGAAAGCGAAAAAGCAAAACAAAGGCTTCAGGAGGAGATTAGAAATGGAAAAGAAAAACTTTGTTACTTTGGTGGTTGGTGTGATCAGTGTGCTGCTGTTTGGAATCGGCATGTGTATGTGCCTCCTTCCTGAGTGGAACCTGTTCAATGAGGGCGTGATAGTGACCGCCATCGGCGCGGTGGCGCTGATCAGTCTGGGGATCGTTTGCTGGGTGATGGCAGGAAAGCCTGTGGCAAAGGTCAACTGGAAGATCGCTGGAAAGGTGATTTACGGAGTTGTGGCGGCATTGGTGCTCGGCATCGGGATGGCAATGATCATGGCCTTCGAGGGAATGATGATCGTCGGCCTCATCGTCGGTGTGGTCGGAATCGTGATGCTGTTGGGACTGATCCCCATGATCAAGGGATTCAAGACGGCGGAATAAGGATACGCAGAGAGCATAACACACAGAGAACAGCAAAGAATAATGCAAATAAGCAAGAAAACGAGAAACGTGGAGGTAAAAGTAATGAAGGGATTTGATTTCAGCAAAGAGGATATTGAGAACATTCAGAATGTGACTGAGGGCGCAGCGGAGAAGGTTGCAGATAAGGTAGAGCAGTTTGGCGAGAATGCAGAGGAGGCGATTGAGAAGATGGGTAAAGGCGCAGCAGAAGGATTTCAGAAGATTGAGGATGGCGTAGTCAGCGGTTATAAGAAGATCGAGGACGGTGTAGTCAGCGGTTACAAAAAGATTGAGGATGGTGTGGTAAGCGGCTTCAACAAGATGACCGACAAGTTTGTGGACAAATTCTTCACCAAGGAGGGCGAGACGGTCGAGGAGGCAAAGCAGCGCATGGCGGAGAAGCAGAGTGAGCTGGAGGCTAACCGCAAGGAGAAACTGGACAAAATCGCAGCGGATCAGGAGAAGCGCATGGCAGCTCAGCAGGAAATGCTCAACAAGAGCCTTGAGGCGAGCAAGAACGCCGGAAAGCTGAACTGACTAAAGGTAAATTATACCAGAGGGATAAAATTTCCCCGAAATAGTATCTTCCCTTTTTGAGAAACCTGTGCTATAATGTCGCCAGTTATAAAGCAAGGCGATGAAGGAAACCAGTAGAGCAGTAAAGGTTTTTCAGAGAGCATCCGGTTGGTGTGAGGGTGTAAACAGACTGACTTGAATACATTCCGGAGCTGCTTCCTGAACGATAAGTCGCCGGACAGCGTTGCTGAGTGCCTGTGGCACTCGCTTAGCAACGACCGGAGCGGAGCGTAGACCAGTGCAGACCGCATGCTTGCATGCAGGGATGCGCTGACATTGGACGGGACAACGATCATGAGCAAAAAAGCAACGCGAAGCGGAGCGATTTGCGAATGAGCGTGGGATTGCGGCAGAGCAATCCAAAGACTTATTACAGTAGGGAAAGACGGGTGCGCCCGATATCGCGCCAGTGTGTGATTGCACACGTAGAGGAGCATTTCCGCGAGGGATGCTTAAACCAGAGGTGGTACCGCGAAGTATATTCGTCCTCTGTTCCGGCCAGCCGGGACAGGGGGCTTCTTTTTTATTTTCGAAACCCCGGACGGCGGCGGTAAGAAGCCCTATTCTCAGAAGACGACTTATGGTTACGTGGAGGAAAAGGGCAAAATTAATTTATCATTATATTTTTTCGGAGGAAACAAACATGCAGATTTACGAAGAATTGCAGGCCCGCGGCCTGATCGCTCAGGTGACTGACGAGCCCCAGATCAGAGACCTGATCAACAACGGCGGTGCGAGATTTTACATCGGCTTTGACCCCACCGCAGATTCCCTTCACGTGGGACATTTCATGGCGCTTTGCCTGATGAAGCGTCTGCAGATGGCAGGAAACAAGCCTGTCGTTCTGGTGGGCGGCGGAACCGCGCACATCGGTGACCCTTCCGGCAGAACCGATATGCGTTCCATGATGACCACGGAGATCATCGAGCACAACAGTGAGTGCTTCAGAAAGCAGATGGAGCGTTTCATTGAGTTCGGCGAGGGCAAGGCCGTGATGGTAAACAACGCTGACTGGCTGCTGAACCTGAACTATGTGGAGATGCTGCGCGATGTGGGCGCTTGCTTCTCCGTCAACAACATGCTCCGCGCAGAGTGCTACAAGCAGAGAATGGAAAAGGGACTGAGTTTCCTGGAGTTCAACTACATGATCATGCAGGCATACGACTTCCTGTACCTGCACAACAACCTGGGCTGCAACATGCAGTTCGGCGGCGATGACCAGTGGAGCAATATGCTGGCCGGCACCGACCTGATCCGCAGAAAGACCGGAAAGGACGCGTTCGCCATGACCATCACCCTGCTCTTAAACAGCGAGGGCAAGAAGATGGGCAAGACCCAGAAGGGTGCAGTATGGCTTGATCCGAATAAGACCACTCCCTTCGAGTTCTTCCAGTACTGGAGAAATGTGGATGACGCTGACGTTATGAAGTGTATCCGCATGCTGACCTTCATCTCTCTGGAGGAGATCGCGGAGATGGAGAACTGGGCAGACAACCGCATCAACGAGAAGAAGGAAGTTCTGGCATTCGAGCTGACCAAGCTGGTTCACGGCGAGGAAGAGGCAGTGAAGGCCCGTGAGGCTTCCCACGCACTGTTCTCCGGCGTAGGCGATGACAGCAACATGCCCACCACCGAGATCGACGCGGCAGACGCAGAGAACGGTATCGGTATCATGGACCTGATGATGACCTGCAAGCTGACCGCCAGCAAGGGCGAGGCGAGACGTCTGATCCAGCAGGGCGGTGTTTCCGTCAACGGCGAGAAGGTGACCAGCATTGACCTGGTGATCACCAAGGAGCAGCTGACCGAGGGTGTGAAGATCAAGAAGGGTAAGAAGGTATTCCACAAGGCAGTTGTGAAGTGAGAATTGTCTGGATTGTGAAAAGGAAATAGAAACGTGATAATAAGCAGGCCATGAATAATGGGACTTTTATGTGCTCATTCTTCATGGCCTGCTTTTGTAAAGTTTTTTGTCGAAAAGTATGGTAACTCTTGACTTTCTGGAAGTGCCTGAGGATGAGAGGGGAAATACAATTATCTGGTATTTTTAAGAATCACCTTTCCCATCCGTTTACCATTATAAACCGCATCCTCGACAACCACTTCGCCTCCGAGGATTACGTAGTTTAAGCCCTCCGCCCGCTTGCTACAGTCAGTGTACTCGGCGCGGTCAATAATTTTATCCGGATCAAAGATACAGATATCCGCATCGAAGCCTTCCCTTAACAGACCTTTGCCCGTCAGACCGTAGACGGCGGCAGGCATGGAGGTCATTTTGCGGATCATCTCCGGGAGGGTGACAACGCCCCGCTCCCGCACATAACGTCCCAGTGCTCTGGGGAAGGTGCCGCGGAGTCTGGGATGATACACCGTATTATTGCGGGCCACACCGGAGTCGGTACAGATCATGGCGCGGGGGTAGGCCATCACGGTTTCGATGTCCTCCTCACAGATGTTGAAGAAGCAGGCCTGGCATTTGCCGCTGTCCCGCACCAGGTCAAAAGTGGTCTCGTACTCGTCTTTATTCCATTCCCGGGCAATCTGGGCGAGGGTCTTCCCCTCAACCTCCGGGTAAGCGTCACATGAAGTGACCAGTACCCAGTCAAGACCGGGGCCGAAGTAATCCAGATTTTCCTGACGGATCTTTTTGCGAAGCTCGGGGTCGGACAGGACGTTTTTCAGACCCATGGCGTGGTATTCCTTGGGAACGAACCGCACGCCTACGGAGGTGTGTGATGCGCCGTAAGGATATACATCACAATAAATTTCGGCGCCGTTTGCGTTGGCCGCATCGATCATTCGCAAGGTGTGAGTGACCTTGCCCCAGTTCTCAAAGCCTGCGGATTTGTGGTGGGAGATGACACCCCTCGCGCCGGATTCCTTGATGATGGTAATAAATTCGTTGGTGGATTTGACCACGAAATCCCCCTCGTTTCGAATATGGGCGGCCACGATGCCGTGATACTCGGAGACTACCTTGGCAAGTTCGATCAATTCATCCGTCTTTGCATAACAGCTGGGCGGGTAGATCAGACCGAAGGACACACCGAGAGCGCCATTGTCCATGCCTTCGCGGAGGAGAGATTTCATTTTTTCAAGCTCATCGGCGGTGGGTTCCCGGTTTTCCATGCCCATGACCGCCAATCTCAGCGCACAGTGTCCCACCAGAATAGCGATGTGGGAGCCTTGGGGAACATTCTTTGCCGTCTGCAAAAAGGACCCCATGGTGCGGTAAATATCCGTATCCAGACCAAATTCCCCGATCATGGAAGCCTTGTCGGGGGTGATGTCCCGGCTGATGGGAGCAGGGGAAGTGCCGCACTGTCCGGCGATGGATATGGTGATGCCCTGCTCGATCTTCTCGATCTGGTCAGGGTAGGTGAGTACCGTGGAGTCAGAGTGACTGTGGGAATCGATAAATCCCGGGGTCACAGTCAACCCGGTCGCGTCGATCTCCTGTTTTGCTCCGGTCAGCCCTTGACCGATGCGAACAATTTTTCCGTCCACAATGGCAAGATCCGCAAGATAGGCCGGACTTCCGGTTCCGTCGATGATGTTTCCGTTTTTAAGGATCAGATCATACATGCTTAATTCTCCACTTTAAATTTATTGATTCATATGTAATTGCAAATGATTTAATTTGTTGTGGCCGCTGGGGGCCAAGTTTAAGCTAACTTGGTCACTGCCTGGATGACCAGAATGACAGCCACGGCCATCATCATCTTTTTTACCAGTTTTCTGCCGTTTTTGACCGCCAGGTTTGCGCCCAGCCAGCTTCCCAGCACATTGGCGATGGTGGCAGGGATCGCGATCTCATATAAAATGCTGCCCTCGATAATATAGTTGATCAGCGCAATAAAATTAGATACGACGATGATCACCTTTCCGTTTCCGGTACCGGTGCGGACATCGTATTTAAAAATAATCGCAAAAAGCATCAATGCAATGGTGCCGCCGCCCGGGCCAAAGAAACCGTCGTACAGGCCCAGCACCAGTCCGACGGCGAGACAGCGCAGAATGTTTTGTCGATTCAGCTCAATTTTGGTCGTTTGGCCGGACTTCACCTTATTCATCAGGAGCATCAGCGTAATGATGAAACACATTGCCACTACAATGATTATTTTAATGGTTCCGTCGTCCAGTGTCAACATGATCCGCGTAGAAACCAGCGCTCCGATAATGGCAGTCGCAGCGGAGATAAGGGCTGCCTTCAGATCCACAAAGCCGCTCTTCATATATTTTACCAGCGCGGCGAAGGTTCCGATTCCGCTTTGCATTTTGTTGCAGCCATAGGCAAAGTTCATGGGCATTCCGGTCATGATATAGGTCGGCAGCGCGATCAGACCGCCTCCGCCCGAGATACCGTCGATCACACCGGCCATAAAGAGTAAGGGACATACAAAAATCAATTTCGACAAAAGTTCCATAATTTCGACCTCCGGGTTGATTTTACTACACACCGGAGATATAATCAAATTTGTATAATTGTATATTAAATATAAATTTTTGTTATTGATCGGATGTCTCAGTTGCTTTTGACGACAGCAGCGGGACATCGGAAAAAAGGAAAGTTCCAAAAACGGAGAGAAGAGGGGCGAAGAGACAGACTATGTTTAAGAAAATGGAATATGTGTACACCGTATACAAAGAGCAGAGCTTTACCAAGGCTGCGGAGAAGCTTTACGTCTCCCAGCCATGTTTGAGCTCGGCCATCCGAAAAATCGAGGAGGAGATCGGCATGCCGTTGTTTGAGCGTCGGTATTCCGCGGTGCGTCCCACGGAGATCGGGAAGGCCTATCTGGAGACTGCTGAGAGGATTATGAATCTGGAAAAAGATTTCGCGGCGCGGGTGAGTGACATGAACCGGCTGGAACAAGGCAGCATTACCATAGGCGGTTCAAATTATGTGTCCTCCTACATTCTGCCGCTTGTGGTCAGTCGCTTTTCGAGGGATTATCCTAAAATCAATATTTCGCTGGTGGAGACCAGTTCGGTGGAACTGCAAAAGAAGATTATTGACGAGGAGATTGATCTGGTCATCGACAGCTTTAATGAGGAAGTGAAGAATTTCGAGTATGTTCCTCTGCTGAATGAGCAGATCCTGCTGGCGGTGCCTGCGGCTTGTAAGTGTAATGAGGGGCTGGAGGGATATCGAACCACTCCGAAGGAAATTTATCTGGGTGGGATAACGGCAGAATCTTTGCGTGAGGTGTTCATAGAGAAGTTTGAAAATGAGAAATTTATTCTGCTGAAAAGTGGTCACAACATGCATCACCAGGCTGTGACCATTTTCAGGGAAAATCATTTTACGCCCCAGGTCAGCTTCCGCATGGACCAGCTGTTGACCTCCTATGCGCTGGCCGCCTCGGGGAATGGGGTGTGTTTTGTGACGGACACCATGTTTAAATATCATCGCTTCCCGGACGAGGTCTATCTGTATCGCGTCAGGGGAAGCGGTCACAGGACACTTTCCATTGCAGGAAAAAAGAACCGTTATGTGACCAGAGCCATGGAGCGGTTTATTCAGGTGGCCGGGGAGACGATCATTAGCCCGGGACTCGGATTGCCGTGTGCGGAGGCTGATTGATCTGCCGATGACCGGAGCGATGCCCGTCAGTCCGCAATCTGCATTCCCGTGTGATCCAGATGATAGCTGTCCCGGATGATCAGCTCGGATATCGGAACGATCTCATAGCCCTGATCCAGGAGTCCCTTGATCACGGATTCCAGCGCCTCGGGGGTGTATTTCGCCCCGTTGTGCATGAGAATGATGGAGCCGTTTTTCAGGTTTTTGTGGTTGCAGACGGTCTTTACGATGGAGGCCGCGCCGTAGTCCTTCCAGTCCAGACTGTCCACATCCCACTGAATGGTGAAATAGCCCATATCCCGGGCGGTGGTGATCACCTCGTCATCGTAGTCACCGTAGGGCGGGCGGAAAAGATCCATCTCGATGCCCGTCAGTTCCTTCACCTTGTCATGGACGGCTTGAAGCTCCTCGCGGATCTCTGCCTCGGAAAGCTTGCTCATTTCTTTGTGGCTCAGAGAGTGGTTGCCTAGATCGTGGCCCTGCTCGGCGATGTATTTCACATCCTCAGGAAATTTATTGACCCAGCCGCCGGTCATGAAAAAGGTGACTTTGACATTGTACTTGGCGAGAATGTCCATGAGGATCATGGTGTCCTCGTTGCCCCAGGCGGCGTCGAAGGACAGTGCGACCACCTTTTTATCGGTGTTCACGCAGTAAATGGGCAATTGTCGGTCGCCAACCTGATTGTCGTAGGTGGCTGAGTCGCCGGTTAGTCCCTGCGTGTTGCCGTTGTCGGTATTGCTGCCGGGTTGGCCGGATACACCTGACTGATAATCGGATTCGCCCGGAATGGCGTTTGCTATGACGGAGCCGTCCGGTCCGGATGCCTTCAGAGTGGCCTCGGTGAACAAAAGACCGCCGACGGCGACGATCAGAGCGGTGGCCCAGATGATACCGCATTCCATGATGACCTGATAGGACAGGCGGACCGGGCGGTCATTGGGCGCTGTATGTTGAGCGGGAGTGGGCGTCGGGGTGTTCTTTATGGAAGGGCGGGATGTCTTAAGGCTGGGAAGTGAGAACTTCATGGACTGACCTCGGAAATATGGTTACAGAAGTATATGCCGGAGAGAGATAAGGTATGCAGAGCAAACTGCTGTTGATTTATGCTGCAAAATTCGGTATACTGGACTTACCCTGAATGAATGAGGAGGACTACCCTTGAATTATCAATTTGTTTTGCTGGATGTGGACGGGACGATTCTGGATTTCAATGCCTGCGAGGCACAGGCGTTTAAGCGCGCCTTTGAGCAGTTCGGGTATCACTGGACAGAGGAGATATATCACCGTTATCACGGGATTAACGCCATGGTATGGGAGATTCATGAGCGGGGCGAGAAGACCCGCGAGGAAATTCTGGTGCTGCGGTTTGAGCTTTTATTTAATGAATATGGCATTGACGGCGATCCGGCGGCATTCGAGGATCAGTACCGGAGAAATCTGGCAGATTACGCCTTTTTTGAACCGGGAGCGGAGGCGTTCCTACAGAAATTGAAGGATAGCTCGGCGCAATCATATATTGTGACCAACGGTGTTCTGGAGACGCAGGTGAAGCGTC
Source organism: Lachnospiraceae bacterium (assembly GCA_017461725.1). GTDB lineage: Bacteria > Bacillota > Clostridia > Lachnospirales > Lachnospiraceae > RGIG423. The sequence continues at coordinate 101,138 of JAFTXG010000026.1, read as the reverse complement.
TTGAGATGTCCGGGATCAACCGGTATGTGGACGGCGTGTTCATCTCCGAGGCGATTGGCTGGCAGAAGCCTAAGCGCGAGTATTTTGACCATTGCTTTGCGAATATCCCCGGATTTTGCAAGGAGAAGGCCATCATCGTGGGGGACTCCCTCAGTGCGGATATTCAGGGCGGCATCAATGCCGATATCGCCACCTGCTGGTACAATCCGGCAGGGAAGCCGGACAGGGGCATGAAGATCGATTACGAGGTGAAAACGCTGGATGAGGTGTGGAAGCTTCTTTCGGAGTGAGGCTGGTACAGCGGATGAACCGTATTTCTCGGGTTTGGTGAACATCAGGCCATGCGTTTAGGGCGATTGTCTCGCGAATGCTGAAATGGAAGTAATGGGGTTGAAAACAGAAAGACAGAAGGTCAGGAGACGATAGATATGACGGTAGATGCGACACGTGTAGGAATTGTAAAGGAAGGTTTTGAGAAAACTTTCGGCACGGGGAAGGACATCATGCTTTTCTCTGCACCCGGGCGGACGGAGATCGGCGGAAATCATACTGATCATCAGCGTGGGCGCGTGCTGGCAGGCGCGGTAAATCTGGATATGCTGGCGGCGGTGGCGTTCAATGATGAGGGCATCATCCGTATGCAGTCGGCAGGTTACCGTATGTGCGTAATCGATTTGAAGGATCTGAGATACAGAAAGAGAGAGCGTGGAACGACCACGGCATTGATTCGCGGTGTGGCGGCGGAGTTTAAGAAGCGCGGAGCGAAGCTGCGGGGCTTTGATGCCTATGTGATCAGCGATGTGCTTCGGGGCAGCGGCCTCTCCTCATCGGCGGCTTTTGAGGTGCTGATGGGCACGATCATCAACGAACTGATGCACGGCGGAAAGGCATCGCCCATCGAGATCGCGCAGATTGGCCAGATCGCGGAGAATGTGTACTTTGGAAAACCCTGCGGGCTGATGGATCAGATGGCATCCTCTGTGGGAAATCTAGTGACTATTGACTTTGCGGACAATGAAACCCCTGTGGTGGAGAAGATTGACTTTGACTTTTCCAAATCGGGATATACACTGTGTATCATCGACTCGGGAGCGGATCATGCAAACCTGACCGACGAGTATGCGGCGGTTCCCGGGGAACTGCAGAAGGTTTGCGCTGTATTTGGAAAGTCTGTCCTTCGGGAGATCCCCGAGGCGGAGTTTATGCGGCGGATCCCCGAGGTGCGAAAGGCAGCCGGTGACCGCGCGGTGATGAGAGCGCTTCACGTGTATGCGGACAACCGGAGAGTGGTGGAACAGTGTGAAGCCTTGAAAAACAATGACTTTGAGACGTTTCTCAGGCTGGTGCGCCAGTCCGGCGAGAGCAGCTGGATGTATCTGCAGAATGTGATCCCTGCCGGGTATAAAGAGCACCAGGAGATGGCCCTTGCGCTGGCACTCTGCGGAAAGCTGCTTGATGGTAGAGGTGCGTACCGTGTTCATGGCGGAGGCTTTGCCGGAACGATTCAGGCTTTTGTGCCGGACGAGATGATAGAGGACTTCGTAAAGAACATGGAGGAAGTGCTCGGCGAGGGAAGCTGCCATTGTCTGAGTATTCGGACAGAGGGCGGAGTGAGAGTGAGCTGAATGTGTGGTGCCAGGGAATAACAGATAGTTTGAGTTTGTTCATGAATATATAGAGAGTAAATAACGAAAACAGATCGCCGGGGCTGGTGTGACGCAGTCGGGGTGATCTGTTTTTCGTTTTACTGAATTGGTTTATTATCGGGAGACTCCGGGTCAACCAGAATCCCGGTCTGTATGGTGCGGAACCAGTTACTGCCGAAAACGAGTTTGGCAGTTGCGGGGACTACCGGATATTGCAGAGCCGAGGTCTGATGAACGTAATTCATCATCGAGTTAAACAGGCTGTGGATATCAATGGACTGAAACATTTGGTAGGAAACGTATCCGCGCTGGGCATCCGCATCAGATGGGAAGGAGAAGGAAGCTGTCAGGCTGAGCTGTATGCGATCTCCCTCATCAATCATACCGGCAGCCGGATGGAAATGCTCGAGAGCAGTGTGGCCAAGCTGATAGTAATCGGAGGCGTAGGTCTCGCCGTCTTTGGTGTAAAGCACCCGGCCTGAGGATATGACTTTACCCTTATTTCTCTCAGGTTCCCAGACGAAATCATTGTCGTAATAGGCAGGCCAGATTTCGATGGCCTCTGTTCCGTAAAAGGTCATGCCGCCCAACCACTCAAAGTGATGTATGACTTTCCACGCAGTCAATACACCATCCCATTTATCCGGAAGCTGAATGGCGATGGTGGTCAACCGAAGCGTCGGGGATGCAGATGAATCGGGGGTGAGTTCGCGGTCGCCCTGTGAGACGAAGACTCGTAATGCACCCTCACAGGCAGCAATATCCTCGCTGCTCATATCATTGAGGATGTTTTCCGGAATTCCCAATGCTAACAGATGGGTGCGGAGGTCCTCCTGCTCAGGGGAAGTGGTGTCAGTGGTCTTTTCCCATTTCATTGGATATTGGTGAAATAGTAGATAACCGGCGGTAATGCCTGCCAATAAAAGACAGGTGAGAAGGGCGATGGACTGCCATTCGGGATGTCGGACAGATGCGGGCTTGATCAGATAGCCCACATGATCCAGTTCATGGGAGAGCTTGGAAAATGCCCGGAAAATGAATCCGTAGAGGATCAGCATAGGAATTTCGCACCAGAGACGGCTGCTCGGAACCAGTTCAAAGGCACAGAGGATAGCATACCAGATCACCAGCAAATTGACACTGGCCGTCCGCTCAGAGAGACCGGCTTTCTCGCGGACGGAATGGAAACCATTCTGGAAATTCAGCATCAATGCAATGGTCAATGCCAGATTTGCCAGACTGAAAAACATGGGCAAGGAAGAGGTATTAAAGGCATTCTGCCAGATGGTTCCGTTGATTATCAGAACAGGAAAACGGACAGAGAGCAGCTGGACCAGGGTGATGGTTTTGCATGCTTGGAAAAAGTCATTTTCCGACTGGAGGCTGCGGAAACCTAAAAACATCAAAAGAATACCGACTGTCGGAAGGATATAGTTCAGACAAAGGATCGGCAGTGTCATGGCATTGAACGCCATGCCCCATAAAATTTGTTTCATGGATCTGCTCCATGGAGTGATCTGTGCAACCAGGTCATCAGCTGGGGGACAGTCAGAGAGTGCCGTATGTAATTGTTGCTCGAAGCCGGAGGTGTTTTGTTCAGAGGTGAGATTTTTAGTTGTCATAAGCAAACCCTTCCTTCCTTAATTTATTTTTTAGGCGATTTCTGATGCGGTACAGTTTTCCCTCCACCGAACGTTCAGTCATTCCCAGCTCGGCAGCGATCTGGGCAGTGGATTGGAGATAAAAGTATTTGCGGTAAAACAAAAGCTGATCTTTTTTATGTAGGGAAGCGATTGCGGATTTTAAGTGTTCTAAGCGCTCCGTTTTTAGGATATGCTCCTCGGGAGTGGGTTCGGAGGAGGGAAGATCACTTGTTAAAGCCTCCATAGGTAATTCTTGTGGGCGTGTCGAAGAAATGGCAGCTCTGGCACGGTTCAGCGCGGTATTTCTGGTCAATACAGACAACCACGTTCTGAGACTGCCCTTATCCGGATCGTAGAGGTGGATCTTTTCCCAGACCAGCATGGAAATATCGGCCAGGCATTCCTCCTGTTCGCGGAGATCAGGCAGGATAGGTGAGATGATGTAACGCATCAGAGGGCCGTGCAAACGCTGCAGTTCATGGAGACCCTGCTGGTCGCGCCTGCGCAGTAATTCAATCAAAGCATGGTCCGACACGTAAACACCTCCCTCATAAAGTTCCTCTCATTTAATTATACACGAAATATAGGGAAATCCCACGGGTTTTGTGAGAGATATGTTAAGGCTTTTTATTGTTGACAGCGTTGAAATCCTGTGCTATATTGAAGACAACAGGGAAGCCAAAGAAACGGCTTATCCCCACAAAACCACTGTTTTACTTAACAGCCGTCATTAGTGCGAATAATGGCGGCTATTTTCTTTCCTTGAAAATCTGATAACACAGACTAACAAGGGCAACCAACAGAATACAAAACTGAATCAGTTCAGCATATGTAACCATCAGCATCACCCTCCTTTCTTTCGTACCCCAAGGGCATGATATCTGGAGGGTTACCCCTCCGAACAAGAGGGGACAAGCCGCCCGGCTTTGACTTCCCGTGTTGCAAGTATAGCATGAAGTTTTACCAGTGTATAATTAGCATTTCTAACTCTGAACATTAATAAATATCATGAGAAAAAACTGCGTCCACCTGTTAAAAGCGGACGCAGTTTTTCGATAATTATGATAGGAGATTTTATTTGCAATTCACAGCTTTACGCACTGAACTGACTATTATACAGATTCGCATAGAATCCGCCCTTTGCCAGCAGTTCCTTATGATTACCCTGCTCGATGATGTGGCCATCCTTCATGACCAGAATGATATCTGCCTCGCGGATGGTGGACAGGCGGTGTGCGACGATGAAGGAGGTGCGTCCCTCCATCATGCGGCCGAAGGCCTGCTGGATCTTGATCTCGGTGCGGGTATCGATGGAGGAGGTGGCCTCATCCAGGATCAGCATGGGAGGCAGGCACAGCATGACGCGGGCGATACACAAAAGCTGTTTCTGGCCCTGTGACAGGCTGGCACCGTCCTCGGTGATGAAGGTGTCGTAGCCCTGGGGCAGACGACGGATAAAGCTGTGGGCGTGAGCTGCCTTTGCCGCCGCGATGATCTCCTCCTCGGTGGCATCGGGCTTGCCCATGGTGATATTGTCGCGGATGGTTCCGGTCTTCAGCCAGGTGTCCTGCAGCACCATGCCGTAGCCGGTGCGGAGGCTTCCTCTGGTCATCTGACGGATGTCGGTGCCGTCCACCTGAATGCTTCCGCTGTTCACATCGTAGAAGCGCATCAGCAGATTGATGATGGTGGTCTTGCCGCAGCCGGTGGGGCCGACGATGGCCACGCGCTGTCCGGGCTTTGCGGTCAGATTTAAGTTCTCGATCAACGGCTGCTCAGGCACATAGGAGAATGCCACGTCATTCAGGGCGACCTCGCCGCTGATATTGTCCAGATCCACGGCGTTTTTCGCCTCGGGAACCTGAGGTGTCTCCTCGATCAGCTCAAACACGCGGCCCGCGCAGGCGAGGGCGTTCTGCAGCTCGGTCACCACGCCGGAAATCTCATTGAAGGGCTTGGTGAACTGGTTTGCGTAGCTTAAGAAGGAGGAGAGCTGTCCCACACTGATATTGCCGCTCAGTGCGGAGAGGGCGCCGGCAATGCCGACCGCCGCGTAAACAATATTGTTGACAAAGCGGGTGGACGGGTTGGTGATGGAGGAGAAGAAGATCGCCCGCAGGGAGCATTTCTCCAGGCGGCCATTGATCTCGTCGAAGCGCTCCAGCACCTCATCCTCCTGGCCAAAGGCCTGCACCACCTTCTGATTGCCGATCATTTCGTCGATGAGAGCGGTCTGCTCGCCCCTGGTCTCGGACTGGAGCTTGAACATGGAGAAGGTACTCTTTGCGATAAAGCTGGCCACAAACAGGGAGATCGGAGTCAGCAGCACCACCACAAAGGTGATGGACACGTTGATGGAGAGCATGAAGCCGAAGGTTCCCAGAATGGTGATCACGCCGGTGAACAGCTGGGTGAAGCCCATCAGCAGACCGTCGGCAAACTGATCCACGTCGGCGATGACACGGCTGACCACGTCACCGTAGGAGTGGCCGTCGATATATTTCAGCGGCAGGATCTGTAGCTTGTCGAAGGCTGTCCGGCGAATATCACGGACGGTATTGTAGGTGATGGTATTATTGCAGAGGTTCATCAGCCACTGTGCGGCTGCGGTGATCACGACGATGACGGCGATTTTTTTCAGAATCACAAAAATGCCTGCGAAATCAACCTTGCCGGGGCCGAGGATCAGATCCACAGCCTGGCCGATCAGGATCGGCACATACAGGGTCAGCAGGGCGGTGACTGCCGCGAAGATCAGGGACAGCACCAGCAAAAACCAGTAGCGTCGGATGTAGGTGAGGACTTTTTTCAGGGTATTGAATTGTTTGGTCGATGGCTTTTTCATGTCCTTACACCTCCTTCGGGAACTGAGAATAGTAGATTTCCTGGTAAACATCACAGCCGGCCAGCAGTTCATCGTGGGTGCCGATGCCTGCAATCTGACCGTCATCCAGAACGATGATCTGATCTGCGTACTGGATGGAGGATGCACGCTGGGAAACAATGAACACGGTCATATCGTCGATCTCGCGGATCGCCTTTCGGAGCTTCGCGTCGGTGGCGAAGTCCAGTGCGGAGGCACTGTCGTCCAAAATCAGGATGTCAGGCTTTCTGACAATGGCTCTGGCGATGGTCAGGCGCTGCTTCTGACCGCCGGACAGATTCTTTCCGCCCTGGGCGATCTCGGAATCGAGGCCCTTATCCTTCTTATCCACAAACTCGCGGGCCTGGGCGATGTCCAGCGCGCGGTACATATCCTCGTCGGATGCATCGGGATTGCCCCATGCCAGATTCTCGCGGATGGTTCCCTTGAACAGGACTGCCTTCTGCAGCACCATACCGATGCGGCTGCGCAGTGCCTCGGGATCATATTCGGCCACATCCATGCCGTCCACCAGCACCTGACCGGCGGTAGCGGGATAGAAGCCGGGGATCATGTTGACCACGGAGGACTTACCGGAACCGGTACCTCCGATAATGCCTACGGTCTGTCCCTTCATGACCTTGAAATCGCTGTCGGTCAGGGATTCGTCACCGGCACCGGCGTAGGTCAGATTTACATGGCGGAACTCCACGATGGGGGTGGAGTCATCCGCTGCACCGGGAACGCCGGTAGGCTTCTCCGCAACCGGGATGTCCAGTACATTCTGGATACGGTTCGCACAGGCAACGGCCTTGGTCACGGTGATGATCAGGTTGGCCAGCTTTACCAGCTCCACCAGGATCTGTGACATCAGGTTCACCAGTGCCACCACATCGCCCTGGGAGATGGCTCCGCCGTCCACTCTCAGCGCGCCGGAGTAGATCAGGATGACAGTTCCGATATTCACTATAATATAGGTTACAGGATTCATCAGCGCGGACACACGGCCCACAAACTGCTGCAGTCTGGTCAAGTCCTCATTGCTCAGCTTGAATCGGCCCACCTCGGATTCTTCCTTATTAAACGCGCGGATCACGCGGACACCGGTCAGATTTTCGCGGGTGATGCCCAGCACCTTGTCCAGAGCGGCCTGTACGCGCTTGTACTGGGGAATGCTCCACAGCATGATGCCGAACACCACGATGCTGAGCAGCGGAATCACGATGGTGAAGATCACAGCCGCCTTCACGTCGATGGTGAAGGCCACGATCATGGCGCCGAACACTACGAAGGGGGAGCGCAGGAACAGACGCAGCGCCAGATTCACACCGGACTGAACCTGATTGATGTCGCTGGTCATGCGGGTGATCATGGTGGAGGTGCCCAGCTTGTCCATCTCAGAGAAGGAGAGGGACTGGATGTGGGCGAACAGCGCGTGGCGGATCTTGGTGCAGAATCCCACGCTGGCCTTCGCCGCAAAGTACTGCGCGGTGATGGAGAAGACCAGGCCAACGAAGCCCAGGAACACCAGAAGAAGTCCCATTCGCAGAATATAGGGGGTGTCGTTCGCAGCGATACCCTTGTCGATGATGGCTGCCATCACCAGCGGAACCAGCAGGTCCAGGGTGGCCTCCAGCATTTTAAAGAGAGGGCCTAAGATGCTCTCTTTTTTGTAGTCTTTAATGTAAACCAGTAATTTTTTCATTACAGCCTCCGGGGGTAAGTGCAAATTTTAATCAGTTTATCGTCGGGATCTGATTTTCGCACAGAAACCCATGATATTCATTTATCTTAGCATAAAACAAAGGAAAGGGAAAGTCCCCAAAGGCCTGAAACATGATCATCTTTTGAAAGCTTTTTGAAAAGCGTTGAATTGTACCTCTGTTTTTTGTATGCTATAATAACAAGAGGAAACTTTTCGCTAATGTTGAAAGAAACGGAGTTTAATTGTGTTAACAGCAAAACGTGATAAAGCTATCAGCAAAGAATTGCTGGCAATAGAAAAACAGGAAAAGAAACTGGAACAGTCTGCCCTGAAAGCCCGCCCTGCAGCCTGGAAAACCGTTCTGGAGAGCAAAATCCCGGCGAAGGTATATACCGGCCTGGAGAGCGCTTTCTGCAAGGGCTTTTCTGTGGTGTTCAGTCAGGGCCGCGCGATCATCGAGAAAAGCTACAAAAAAGAGGAGATCAAGGCGGATCACGCCATCCGGGACTATGCGGTGCAGCTGAAGGGCGGACGGAAGGAGCTGCGGCAGATGCATAAGAGCGCGAAACAGTCGGACGCGTTCAATCTGGTGCTCACGACGGCGGAAGGCATCGGGCTCGGCGCGCTGGGCGTGGGGATGCCTGATATCGTTCTTTTCCTGAGCACACTGTTAAAAGGTATCTATGAGACTGCCCTTAATTACGGATTCGGTTACGAGTCCCGGCGGGAGCAGATGCTGATCCTGAAAATGATGGCGACTGCGCTGAGCACCGGCGAGGAGTGGTGTGCATTGAACAGCCAGGTGGATGGGATGCTTGGCGGTGAGGAGAGCGTGATCACGGAGGCATCATTCAGGGCGCAGATCAAAAATACTGCGTCTGTGTTTGCGGTGGATATGCTGCTTCTGAAATTCATTCAGGGGCTGCCGTTGGTGGGAATCATCGGCGGGGCGGCTAACCCGGTCTACTACCGGAAGGTGATGAGGTATGTGCAGCTGAAATACCGGAAGCGCTATCTGTATAAATTATTATCAGAGATTCAGTGACCAGCTCCTGCTTCTGTCGCATACGATGGTATCAGAGGTGGTATTATGATGAATTATTGCGAACTGACTGCGTCAATCACTGCCGTCGCCAATGGGTTAGCCTGTCATCTGAGCAACGATGAACTGAGCCTTCTGGCGGCAACACTTGTCCAGCTGGGCGACACATTGACAACCATTGTGACAAGAAGGACGATCTGTGAGAATATGGCCGCTGCTGACCGGCAGGCAGAACGGTAAGTGTTGTAAATTTATCCCGCAAATGATATACTGACTCAAAACAGTTCATCACAGCAGACATCGAATGGACGAAAAGGAGACTTACCATGGGAAGAGCATCAACCAAAGAAAATAAAAATAAGTATCAGTTGGTCCGAGAGGAATTGGGACTTTCCCGGGAGAGGGCCAGTGAGCTTTTGGAGACCGTCATGCCGGACCGCATTGAAAAGATTGAGAGCGAGAAGGTCCTTCCCCATCCGGACGAGGTTCTGACCATGGCGGAGAAGTATAAGCGCCCGTCTCTGTGTAATTATTACTGTTCCCGCCAGTGCCCCATCGGCCAGCAGTATGTGCCGGAGATCCAGATCAAGGAGCTGTCCTCCATTGTGCTGGAGATGCTGGCCTCGCTAAACTCGGTGAACAAAAAGAAAGACCGACTGATCGAGATTACTGCGGACGGCAAAATCGATACCGATGAGATCGATGACTTCATCTATATTCAGGACGAGTTGGAACGGATTTCCATCACGGTGGAGACGCTGCAGCTCTGGGCGGAGAAGATGCTGGTGACTGGGGTCATTGATGCCGATGCATATAAAGCGCGAAAAAATAAGTAAAGTGCGAAGACGTTGGTTTATTAAGGGGAAATCCGATGGGAATAACGATTAACGGCCCTCAGTTTTGGGCATGTTTATAGAAAAAGCCCGGAGGTTTTCTATGGATATCATCAATGTTATTCTCACGTCGCTGCTGTCGGTGGCGGCTCTGTTTATTATTGCAAAAATCATGGGACACAAACAGATGTCCCAACTGGATTTTTTTGACTACATCACGGGGATCACCATAGGCTCCATTGCGGCGGAGCTGGCCACGGAGCTGGAGGAACCGTGGAAACCGCTGATCGCCATGATTGTTTACGGTGTAATGGTGGTGCTGCTCACTGTTGTCACCAGCAAGCTGCCGAAGATGCGCAAGTTCATCAATGGAACACCTACGATTATCATGAATGGCGGGAAGCTTTATCGCAGGAACATGAAAAAAGCGAAGCTTGACCTCAGCGAATTTATGGTGATGTGCAGGCAGCAGGGCTATTTTGATCTGAATGATATTCACACGGCGGTGTTTGAATATAACGGCAGGCTGACGGTTCTGCCCATCAGTACGAAACGGCCCGTCAATCCGGAGGACATGAATCTGTCGCCTCAGCCGGCAGGGCTCTGCACGGAGCTGATTATGGACGGTAAGGTTTTGACAGAGAATCTGAAGCGAATGGGACTGGATGACAAATGGCTGCAAAAACAGATTCAGGCGAAGGGATATCGCCACACGAAGGAGATTTATCTGGCGGTCTGTGATGAAAATAATAAACTGTCGGTTTTCTGAGAGGAAAAAACAAGCAGGAAACGCTGCCCGACAACAAAGGACGTCCGTCGGCTAAAAATGAAAACGTGAGCGGTAGAGAGATGAAAAATTAATTGGACTGAAAAAAGTACAAGATTTTGGGACAGAAAAGCCTGTGTGAGGATTGACAAAAAATGTGATTGCGATAAAATTAACAATATCACATACAAAGCCACAGTACCGTTAAAGACAAAAGAAAAACGGCGGTACGGGCACCCTTACAAGAAAGAAGGTATATTACTATGACACAGGAGAAAGACACAAGCAAACTTATCCTTGGCACCCTATTCGGCTTTTCCGTCGCATTCGTGATCGGAGCACTCGCTGCCGGAAACTTCGGTGAGTTATTCCCCGGACTGATCCGGATCTGGACCTCACCGGCACAGTTCACCAGAGATTACTTTAAGCTGGGCGGGCTGGGCGCTGCATTCCTCAACACCGGTATCGTGGGCCTGATCTGCTGTGCAGTATTTTATTTCAGCAAAGCAAAGTGCACCGGCGTATCCGTTGCCGCATACTGGCTGAACACCGGATTCGCCACCTTCGGCATGAACCCCGTGGGCATGCTTCCCTTTGTATTCGGTGGCTGGGTATATTCCAGAGTAAAGAAGACAAACTTTGGCAGCGTTGCAAACTTTTCGCTGTTTTCCACCGCACTGGCACCCTTTGCCAGCGAGTTGATTTTCCGTTACCCTAATCTGGAGGCCAGCGGATTCAGCTTCGTCGGACTTCTGGGAGCACTGGTTCTCGGCGTGGTGGTAGGCTGTGTGATGCCCGCGCTTTGCGCACACGCACCCAACTTCCACAAGGGCTATGACCTGTACAATGCAGGTCCTGCGGCAGGTCTTCTGGCATTTCTGGTATTCTGCGTACTCTATAAGAGCGTGGGGATCGAGGTTCCCGGAAATACCGACCTGGGCGACGGACATAAGATGTTTGTGAACATCTTCTTTGTGATCGTATTTTCTCTCTGCCTGGTGGCAGCATATATGTTGGACAAAAACTGCTTTAAGCAGTACAAAGAGCTCTGGCAGAGCTCCGGCTACAAGATTGATTTCACCGCAAAGTACGGTATGGCAGCAACGCTGGTGAACATGGGCGTGTACGGTCTGTTCATCATGCTCTATTACAACCTGGTTCACGGTATGACTCTGGTGGACGGCCAGCTGGTATTTACCGGCGCGAAGTTCACCGGCGCGACCATGGGCGCGATCATGTGCATGTTCGCCTTCGTGGCGCAGGGTAAGCATCCCCGCAACGTATTCCCGATTATGATCGGCTATGCGCTTGCATCTCTGGTTCCCTTCGCACTGTATGCGACCGGCGTTACCCCCGCACAGAGCTGGACATTGACCACCCAGGGTATCCTCGTAGGCCTCTGCTTTGCCAGCGGTTTGGCACCGGTTTCCGGCAAGTTCGGTTTCATCCCCGGCGTGATCGCAGGAGCGATGCACGCGTTTATGGTAACCTCCGTACCTCTGTGGCACGGCGGCTTCTGCCTCTACAATGGCGGCTTCACCGCAGGTATCGTGTGCTTCATTCTGATCCCCGTGCTGGAGAGCTTCATGAAGGCGAAAGAGGATTGACAGTAGTCTGATAAAAATTAAATAGGGAAGATATGGGAGGATCTCGCTCGGCGGGGTCCTTCTTTTTGCCGGAGAATCAGGGGATGATTTTATCGAAAATTTTTGCATATCCACGCAGATTTTTTCAATAAAAGTTGACTCGGGATTTTTGGTTAGGTATACTGGAAATATAGCGTCGACGATCGAGAACTGCGGTCATCGGAAATCGGCAGAACAGTGGGGAGTGTGCGATGGAAAAGACAAAAAGTGGACAGATAAAAAACGGGCAGATAAAACATGGACAGATAAAAAGCGCACAGATAAAAAGCGGGCAGGAGAACAATGTGTACAGACACCAGGAGAGCAGCGGAGTGAAAAATCATGAAAAACGGTTGGAAAAAACGGAGAATAAAGGCCATCAGAACAGAAAGCCTTGTCCGGTGTTTGGCCGCTGTGGGGGATGTACGCTGATCGATCTCCCTTATGAGGAGCAGTTGAAGAAAAAGCAGGACAGAGTGCGTGAGCTTTTGAGTAAATACGGAAAGGTCGACCCGATCATCGGCATGAAGGGCTCGCCCTGGCACTACCGAAACAAGGTTCACTGGGCTTTCGCTGGAGACCGCAAGGGCGGCATCGTGGCCGGCTCCTACGAGGAGAGCACCCACCGGATTGTTTCCCTGAAGGGATGTCTGCTGGAGAATAAGACTGCCGACCGGATCATGTGCACCATTCGCGATCTGATGCCCTCGTTCCGCCTGACCGGCTACAATGAGTACACCGGCAGGGGATTTCTTCGCCACGTGCTGATCCGTGTGGGGCGGATGACCGGCGAGGTTATGGTGGTTTTGGTCACCGCGACCAACGTATTTCCCGGTAAAAATAATTTTATTCATGCATTGAGAGAGAAACACCCGGAGATCACCACCATCGTGATGAATCTCAATGACAAATATACCAGCATGGTGCTGGGAGACAAGGACACCGTGCTTTACGGAAAAGGCTACATAGAGGACGAGCTGTGCGGAAAACGGTTTAAGATTTCCCCTCATTCCTTCTACCAGGTAAATCCGGTGCAGACCGAGGTGCTGTATCAGACCGCTATTGAGCTGGCCGGTTTTAAGGGCGATGAGAACGTGATCGATGCCTACTGCGGCGTGGGCACCATCGGACTGATCGCGGCGGAGCATGTAGGTCAGGTCATCGGCGTGGAGGCAAACAGGGACGCGGTCCGCGATGCCATCGTCAATGCCAAAGCAAACAATGTGAAAAATATTTCCTTCGTGTGCGCAGATGCCGGACAGTACATGGAGGAGCTGGCGGCGGCAGGTGAGCGGGCCGATGTGGTGCTGATGGATCCGCCCAGAACCGGCAGCAGCGAGGCATTTATCCGCAGTCTGTCGGTGATGAAGCCTGCAAAGATCGTTTATGTGTCTTGCAATCCGGAGACGCTGGCGAGAGACCTGGGCGGGCTGACAAAGATCGGTTATAAGGCGCGAAAGATCGTGCCTGTGGACATGTTTCCCGGGACGGAGGATGTCGAGACAATTGTCCTGTTGCAAAAATAAAGTGCGATGAACTGTCGATGCGATACGCATTGGCAGTTCTATTTTGTGCCGGAGATGATGCTGCTCAAAGAAAAATAGCAGTGATGAGGGTACTTGACGTAGGGAATAAACGGAATTATAATGGTTAGCAGAAACTAACTGATATCGGGGAAATCGTGGTATGAAAATAACGAATACAAGCAAGCAAAAAGATTTTGTGAAATTATCTGAGGAATGGTTTGACAATCAGGCGAAGGTATATGATGAAACCGACACGATCCTTTATTCCAAATATGGAAAGATCAGCTGTAAAAACATATGTGACTATTTGGCTGACAAAACGTATCAAACCCTGCTGGATGTGGGCTGTGGAACCGCCTACCTGATCGAATTGCTTTCAAAGACACATGATGCAAAGCATGTTGGATTAGATCTGGCTTCGGAAATGATCAGACAGGCCGGTAAGAAAAATATAGACGGTGCGGAGTTTGTTGTGGGAAGATCCGATGGGCTGCCGTTTGAGGACAATTCCTTTGACGTGGTTACCTGTTCTCAGAGCTTTCATCACTATCCGGACACGGACAAGGCGATGCAGGAGGCTTTTCGCGTGCTAAAGCCGGGCGGGATTTATATTTTGTCGGATACCGGAGTCGGATTTTTCAGGATGTTCGGCGTGATGATAGATAATTTTGTTTACACCCGTTTTGGCAATACGGGGGACTGCAATGTTTCGTATCTGAATAAATCGATTCGCGACCTGAAACGCAATGGCTTTGAGATCGTAAAAGGGGAGAAGCTTACGACATTTATTTACACGGTTGTCGCGAGAAAGAGGTGAGGTAAGGTATGAAGTTATCGGAATTGAACGTAAAAGAAGAATGGGCATATTACAATAAGGTAGCACCCTTTCAAACGTATTTGCTGAATGGAAATGAACTGAAATATCGTTATTACAAGAAAGAAGAGGCAAAGGCCACGATTGTCGTTCTGGCGGGAGGTTCCGGGCTTGCGGACGGATTTTTCTTATTTTTAAGAAGTCTCATGGACAAATATTCGCTTATCACCATACCGTATCCGATTTTTTGTCGGGATAATCATGAGACCGCGGACGCAATCGCGGCGCTGGTTCGGTATTTGAAGGCAGAGAATGTCTATTATTGGGGACAGTCGTATGGCGGACTTCTGGCTCAGATTATTGCGAAAAAGCATCCGGATGTTGTGAGTGGATTGCTTCTTACCTCGACGGCCTCGTTTTCCACGGAGCTGACGTTTGCAGGGATGAAGTGCATCGTCAATATGATCAACGAAGAAAAAGAAGAGAAAAGAGCCGAAAAATATAGAAAGATGCCCATGGGGCTCGCGATGGCCATGTTTCCGATGATGTTTAAGCCACATCTGAAGGGAGATAAAAAGGCATATAGGACCATCAAAGAGCTGATTAAAATTCTGGAACCGGAAATGAGCAAGGAGCATTTTGTGCACATGACGCGTCTGCTCGGTGATTTGAGAAATCATTTTGGACGATACCGCAAGGAGGATTTCGCATATTTGAAGGGCAAGGTCCTGATTATCGAGCCGGTGGACGACAAAACATTTACGGACGATATCAAGATGGCATTGTATAATATGATGAGCGGGCCGAGAGTGATCAATGAGGTGGAAGGCGGCCATCTTGCGATCATGTTCAATCCGGATGGCTACATCAGGTTGATTGATGAGTTTATATCATAAGTCAGTCTTGTCCTGCGGGACAAAATCGTGTATAATACTCGCATTGTGAAAATATGACCGCAATCAAAAGGAGAAACAACATGAATCAGGAAATTTTGGCCGTAGTGGCCGGAGAAAATATTACTAAGGCAGATGTGGATCATTTTATTGAGAACATGCCTCAGGAGCAGAGAGCATACGCTTCCAACCCTTATTTCCGCAATCACTGTCTGGATCAGCTGGTGACCATCCGCTCCTACGCAAAGCTGGGCGAGGAGCTCAAGCTGGAGGAGACCGATGAGTTCAAGCGTATCATGGAGAATGCGCGCAAGGATCTGCTGGCGCAGATGGCGATCGCAGAGACCCTGAAGGGCATTGAGGTGACCGAGCAGGAGATCGCAGCATTTTACGAGGAAAATCCTCACCTGTTCAAGAAGGGCGATACCGTCAGCGCGAAGCATATTCTGGTGAAGGAGGAGGACGAGTGCAATGCGGTTCTCGCTTCCATCGTGAGTGGAGAGCAGACCTTCGAGGATGCGGCGAAGGAGAAATCCACCTGTCCTTCCGGTGGACGCGGAGGCGATCTGGGCGAGTTTGGCCGCGGCCAGATGGTAAAGGAGTTTGAGGATGCCGCCTTTGAGGCGGAGATTGGCGCGGTTGTGGGACCGGTGAAGACTCAGTTTGGCTATCACCTGATCAAGGTGGAGAAGAAAAATCAGGCGTCCGTGATGCCTCTCGCTGAGGTTTCTGAGCAGATCAGAAGCAATCTGGTTCAGCAGAAACAGAATCAGGTATATACGGAGAAGGCGGACGAGCTGAAGGCAAAATATGTTCGTTAATCTATGATTTATTCCATCGTTTGGAGCCCTGTAGTGGATAGCTACAGGGCTTTTTTTGGGTTCCATAAGTCCCATAATAATAAAGGTCAAACAGAATAAAAGAATAAATTATTTTGGATGAGTGCGAAAATGTTGCAAAAATGGGCATGAAAAATGGAACTGAGCACAAAAAAATTCGGCTGACAAAGATTACATCTATTATCAATTGCATGATTGTACGCTGAGGGTGTATATTTTAATCGAATGTAACGCTTGTTTTTGGAAACCTGTGCAATGCTGCATTTTGCTTGGAAGGAGACAAAGTGAAATTATATCAAAGAATAAAACGCAATTCGGTACTACTGTTGCTGATCGGGGCAGCGACCGTTGGACTGATTTTGTTGCTTTTTTGGCCAAAGGAGGCTAAAAAGGATATTTTGCAGACTGCTGACAGCGGGGAAACAGAAGCGTCAGCTGAAGATAATGCGCATCAGGAAACGCCTTCGCAGACAAATGAAACTGCGGAGAGGACAGATGCGCCTGTGAAGGAAACTACAGCGTTGGAATCGGAGAGCGAGACATCGTCGGAACCTGCTGAACTGGATGAGGTGACCAAACCGGAGGAGCCGGCTGAGCCGGAGAGCACTGTCGCTCAGGAAGAAACTGTGGGGGGATCGCCTGAGGTATCCACGGAGCAGGAGGAGGAGACCACGGAGGCAGCGTCCCAGTTGCCGCCGGAGGATGATTCGCAGTCGGACACTAAGCCGACCGAGCCGGAAGATGAGGTGGCTTACGAAGATATCACCTGTGATAGATTTGCAGGCTTTTCGGGACAGTTCGTGGAGGATGGCCGCGATGATTTGGTGGAGAATGTCGCAGCTGTGTTGGTGACAAATCACTCCGATCGATTTTTGAACTTTGCAGTATTAACCTACGATATTGATGGGATACCGGCAGTTTTTGTGGTGTCCGGGTTGCCGGCGGGAGAGTCAGCCTGGGTTATGGAATATACACGTCTGACAGTTAGTGACAACTCCGTATTCACCTATGAGGACAGTATTACGTCCTTCAGGGATACGGTGATGGTTACGACAGATCAGGTGACTATCACCGCTGACGGGAGCAGTCTCATCGCAATAAATAATACAACGGAGACGTTGGAAGACGTTTATGTATATTACAAGACAGTGCATACCGATGGAAATTTCTTCGGCGGTATTACATACCGGGTGGATTTCGGCGATCTGGAACCGGGAGTTCCGCTTGAGACTATCGCAGGTCATTATGCTGAGGATAGTTCACGAATTATACGGATCAGCTGGCGGGGGAGTGACTAACTAACCTCCGAGGCTGAGAGTGAGAAATAGAAAAGCGTACGCCGAACCGGCGTGATGTAAATATGATGAAATGAGGGGAATGTTATGACGAAAAAGAGTATTGGCAGAAAAATACTTTCATTACTGTTGGTACTGACTATGCTTGTTCCGACTGCAAGTCTGCAGGCAGATGCTGCTGTGGGTGACCTGTCAAATGTCAGCACTGGGCTTACCGGCGATATTGATACTGAAGATACGATCAGTCTGCCGATCAAGATTTATGATTATGAGGCGGATGGTATGCTCTTTGAGTATGCAGAGAGTTATGCAGAAAAGGATCCGGAAGATTTTGGGGCGACATGGGCCGTTTCATTCACAAAAGAACTGGAAGAAATCGGTGATGTAACCAATTCGATGTATGGTAATTTTTGGAACTGTACGACCAATACACTCAATACTGACAACGCATACGCTTCTTTCTTAAGGGCTACATGGAGTGGAAATAGCACAACCGGCGGCCTTCAAGGACGTGCGGGTGCGCTGCT
This sequence comes from Lachnospiraceae bacterium, assembly GCA_017461725.1. Classification (GTDB taxonomy): domain Bacteria; phylum Bacillota; class Clostridia; order Lachnospirales; family Lachnospiraceae; genus RGIG423. The sequence goes on along the minus strand of JAFTXG010000026.1, from coordinate 83,121 downwards.
GCCCAATGATATTGATCTGTCGATGAATAATGCGCGATATTTGGTTCTTGTTTATCGCTCTAACATTTCTTCCGGAAAGATCAGTTTTTTTGTGGAGCGAGCAGATGCTGACAGAAATAACACGAATAACCTTGCCGGAGATTATACATTTACGAGTGAAGGAACCACAAACTGGACCTATGCGATTTACGATTTAAAACAGGGCGAACTTGCAAAGACATGGGATGATTATGGCAATGCGAAGGCTGTTTGGACGACTTTGCCGATGGACAATAAGAACGAATATATAGATATTGCTCATGTAGCACTGTTTGCAGACAGCAGCCAAGCGCAAAAATTTGCCGAATATGCCCTCACCGACGGTTCTGACCGCGGAGATAACCGTGGTTTTGGTTTGCTTCGTGGTTCGCGTCATGAAAACGATAATGGTACAGATGAAAATGGTCGTGGCAGTGCATTCAACGGAATCACAACCTATGAAGGCGCAAAAGATACCGTATATCAGCTGAACACCTACGGCGACACCCTCTCCTCCATTGACATGTCCTCCATCACCACCCTGGGCTACACTCTGTTAGGAACCTTCGGTGATAACGGCATTGCCAACGTTGGTCTGTTACAGTCCGCCCTTTCCGCTGAGGGTTACCCGGTGTACAAAGAGGAGGTCGTGACATACGTAGCAAATCTGCTGAAGCACTCTCTGGAAATCCCGGAGAGAACTTCGGATGGCTGGAAAAACTATCGCTATGTAAAGGGAACCTCATCTTCCGTGTACGGCGGAACTGATCTGGCGACGGCGCTGCGTTCCCACATCAACGGAAATATGGGCTCCTACGCCGCTGCCGGCGGGAAAAAACTGGTGGGAACCTGGGAGGAATGTGAGGGAAATATCGCCTCCTATTATGATGCAGCCTACTTCCTGCTGAACAGTATTTTCGTGCCCGGTTCCTACAATACGCCCCAGGATACCTATGACTATCTGGTTCTCTCGGCAGGAACCGATGCGGAGACCAATGAAAAGGTGTATGTGTTTGACGGCGGATTTACGACTTCGGCGACACCTGAAAGTGCTGAAATGGCAATTGATTATAATGAAGAGGCGAGGTCCATCAAAAACATCAGCGCGGCGGGCAAATCCCACTTTGTTTATGAGGGTAGTAGTACTACCACCCTGAACCCGTTCCTGCCGGTGACCGACAGAAATAGCGCAGATGGTCAGACTCACTCTGTTTACTATCAGGATGACGGTATTCTGAATACGGCAGAGACAAAGGATACTTACGTAAACCGTAACTTTAATTATGTGATGGTCAGCAAGGGTGAGTTCGTATACCATGCGGAGGATGATCTTTTCTTCAACTTCGAGGGTGATGACGATGTGTATCTGTTCATTAACGGCGAGCTGGTGATGGATCTTGGTTCTGCGCATTCCATCGATGTGGCAAAGTTCAGTCTGAATGACTATGTCAATGCGGCGAAAGCGAATCTGGCGGCGGGAAGCACGGACGAGCGCGATAAAAAGCTTGCATTGGAGGAAGGTAACACCTACACATTTGACTTTTATTATATGGAGCGTCACGGATACGGCGCAAATATTCGTGTAGAGACCAATATTCATGTCACAGACCCGTCGATGACTACCCAAAAGACCGCTTATCAGACTGGTGTTCAGTTGGATTTCGGCAGCATTGTGGACAAGGATAAGGTGGTTGAGTACGGCTTTGCGATTACCAACAACGGAGCGGAAAATCTGCATAATCTGACATTCACCGACAATGATATCGGTGTGAAGCTGGATCCGGCAAACGGTCTGACCGTTACCGGAAGTCGGGTATATGATATGAACGGCGGAACGCTGGAAGTCGGTGACCTGACCGCAATTGTTTCGCATCCGGATTACGATGACATAATCGTAACTTTTGGGGATAACGATACACTGAAAGCATTCCTGGCAAGCCTTACCAGTGATGCGGTGATTGAAAATGGCGGCGGTCTGTGGATAAACAGTACCGTATTGATTCGAGGTATTGGCTATAAACTGACTGACGCACAGGTCAAGGCAGGTGTGTTTGACAATACGGTTTTCACCACTTCAACTAACCATACAAAGTCCAAGACGCTGAATGGTCAGGCGACCATGCGTGTTTTTGTCCCTGCGGACCCTATGTATTATCAGTGGGCAGGGCATGCGCTGGAAATTTCATTTGAGAAGTTGGTGAGTGATGTTCTGGCAGCGGCCAGTCAGACCGACAATGTACTGGCCGGAAAGGTTCCGAATCTGACGACAGAAAATGTTGACAGCATTGAGGTAACGGCTGCCAACGGTACCTCCATTACACACAGTTATGTTGCGATCTCCGAAACGACCGTCACGGTCAATTATCCGAAGGCGGGCTCCTATGTGTTCTATCTGAAGATTACCCACAACACGAAAAAGAACACGGTGATTGTTCCTGTTCTGGCAAATGTTACTGACGTGGAGAACAGTGTATATGTACTGGATTACGGCCTGGGCGTTGAATTGACGGAAGGCAATGAGCTGTATAAAAATGATGTGCTCACCATTCCCGGCCGCGATACCGAAAATGGTCTGATGGCGCTTGGAACGGAAACGCCTGCGTACGCACCAAACTGTATCAGCTTCACTGCGATAGAAGGATCGGAGTACGGGGCGGCAGACGGCTATGGAAAATTTGCGCTGAAGGGCAATGTCCTGAGATACATACCCGGCAAGTTCCTGGAGGGGATGGAATCTATCTGGCTGGCGATGAATGTTTACGAGTCAGATCATACCCCGTCGGATTTGGGAGTGGTTGACATCAACAACGAGGTTCAGATGTTTAAGAGTGTGACCGTTCTGCCGGCCAACGTTGTATATTACGAGGATGATTTCCCCGCGATCAAATACAATAAGGAGAATGAGTTCACGGCCATTGGCAGCGGCAATCTGACCCAGAGTGCAGATCAGGATACCGAGTACGGCAGCGATGATACCTATGCTGACAGCGCCAATGATGAAATGAGCGGAAACAGCCTTTATAAGGTTACGATCAATGAAAACAGTACGGTGGCTTCTCTTACTTTTAAGGGTACCGGTTTTGAACTGATCGGACGTACTAATGCCTCCGACTCCGCGACCCTGATCATCAGAGTCAAGGATGCTGACGGTAATAGTGTAAAGACGATTCCGGTAATCACGGAGTTTGATAACGGAGCCGACGGTGGTGCTGAGACAATCTACCAGGTACCGGTGATCCGTGTGGATGGTCTGACATTAGGCACATATACTCTTGAGATCACCGGGGTCCCGGCCCGCGATTATAATCAGGAGGGAGCTGATGGCTCGCCGGCGATCATCCCTACTTACCTTTATATCGATGGCCTGAGAATTTATCAGCCCATCGGCGAGGGCAATGAGCATTACAACGAGACCGAAAACGGTGCAACATTTGCGCAGATCCGGGATCTGATCATAGACGGTCAGGTTGCCGCAGTGGATTACGACAATGAGAGCGTTTATACATCCACCGGAACCGTTACCTGGACGGAGAATCGAAACGGTGAAGATATTGATGGCGAAACCTATACCGGAAATCAGGTTGACAGTGTGGCAGATTACCTGACCATGGGACCTAACAATGAGGTTTACATGAATGGTGATCTGGATTACGCGGCATTGGTTCTCTATGTGAAGCCGGTTGAGGGAGCTGCCGTGAATAATCTGCAGATTGCGGTCCACGCAGTGGATGTGGGAGAGTTCTTCGGAGCCGGAGCTGCCGGTATGGACGCAAAGATTCTCTTTGGAGTCAAGGATGGAGATGCCTATGCGTGGGCAGATTTAGCTCAGACAGTGAGTGGTACAGAGCAGTATTACGCGATTGATCTGTCCAAGTGCCCTGTGCTTGACGATGGCAGAATACAGGTTGCGGTTGCAGTGGACAGCGGCATGGCTTCCTTCACCAGCCTGAAATATAACGGTGTGACGATTGAGTCAATTAATGGTGAGTCTACCACGCTGTATTATGATGAGGGTGTTTTGAAGGATAAGGCATCCGGAGTTGCAGTCACCGCGATGAATTACCCTGAGTTTGAGGCTGTTTCGCTGGCGATGTACGCCCTGGCAGCTGACATTGATGTGGATACCGAATCCGAGGCGGGAGCGAATGAATCGCCGGAGGAGACCGCTCCTTCTGAGGAGGAGACAGGCTCAGTGGAGAATACGGTTCCTTCAGAAGAAGAGACTGGATCTGTGGAAGAGACAGCCCCTGCAGAGGAAGAGACAGCCCCCGCAGAGGAAGAGACAGCCCCTGTAGAGGAAGAGACGGTACCCGCTGAGGAGAGCGGATCTGACGAAGAGTCAAATCCTGCGGAGGAAACGTCTGAGCCGTCAGAGGAAGAGTCTTCAGGAGAAGACGAATCAGGAGCACCCGAGTCAGGAGAGACCTATGAGCCTGACGAGGAGACCACTGAGAGTTTTGAGGATAAGGTACAGAAGCGAGCGGATATGATCAGAAAGCTGATTGAGATGCTGCGCAGACTGTGGGGATTGTCCTGATCAGGAGCTGATTCCCTGTATAATAATGGAAAGTACACACGGAAAAGATTAGAAAGAGTGCGGGATAACCCGAGAAGGTGCGAATTATGTACAAAAAGATCAAAAAGTGGATTGCTCTTTCCCTTGCAATGATTCTGATGTTGAATTCTGCTGCACTGGTCGGTTCAGCTGCGACGCCGGAAGAACTGGGCGCCCTGCTGGACAGCTATGCAAGTCAGAGTGGAACGTTTACACTTGATACAGACAGCCGGATTCTGGTGATTTCCGACGGGGAGCCCGCCGGAGATCTGCTGCAGACGGTTCAGCTGGCGCAGCGGCAGTTTGCGGCGGCTGGAAAACCCGGCAGTGAGGTGATGGATATCGTCTGGGGACCGGATGAGAGTTATGCGAAATCCGGTGACATCGTGGTAAAACTGGATTCCGGTTCCGGCATCGGAACAGAAGGCTATCAGCTGAATGTGGCGGAGACTGCGGCGGTTACTGCATCCGACGCGGACGGTCTATTGTATGGCCTGAACATGCTGTTGAAGTTTTTGAATGCTTACGGCAGCAGCCTTTCCGGCTTTACCGCAGTGGATGCGCCCGACACGAAGGAGCGCACGGTCATGCTGGATACCGGCCGTAAATATTACACCAAAGAGTGGATCTGCAATTTTATTCGCCAGATTTCGTGGATGGGATACAATACCATTGAGCTTCATTTCTCCGAGGACGGCGGATTCCGGGCTGATTTCTGGGATCCGGCATATTACAAGGGGGAATTTCAGCCAGAGAATGACTTTACCTGGCTCTGCGGCAGTCATGTGCAATCGTGGGTAAAGGATCCCTACCGTACTGATCCGGACGCAGGCAAGTACCTGACCACGGCGGAGCTGGTAGAGATCCTGGAGGTTGCGAAGGAGTATCACATTGATGTGATCCCTTCCTTCGACAGTCCCGCACACATGGACTATATTACCTGGAAGTTTGAGCAGAATTATAAAAGCAATTCTTCCTACAGCTTTACTTACAACGGTGCGACATATAAGGCAAGCTCCACCAGCGGCTGTATCAACTACAGAGGATGGACTGGCGATAGCTCGCCCACCTGGCCCTACTATACGACGATAGATATTACCGATGGCACTATGGCAAAAGCGTTTGTGTTTGCGCTCTACGAGGACATCGCTGATTTCTTTAAGGAATATGCCGGTTCCACCGATTTCTCCATCGGTGCAGATGAGGTAAATCTTTCCAATAGTGCTGTAAAGTGGGACTACAGTCAGTTCCCCGGCTATGTCAATGAACTGAATCAGATGCTGAACGGGAAGGGCTATACCTGCCGTATGTTCAATGATTTTATCGGTTCCACCACTTACAATCAGAGCAGCGAGACAGCGGTTTATGAGTTTGATGACAATATCGAGATCATGTACTGGAATTCTGACTTTAATCCAACCACCGGAGAATGGGATGAGCCGATCTGGCACGTGAAATTTTTCTGGGAGAATAATACCGGCTCCACGGATAACTGGGGCGATGGCGGCAGAATCATGTATAACTGCATCCAGACCAACTGCTATTATGTTCTCCGCGTGGCTGCAAGTACCACCGACTATCCGAATATGGATGCCCGCAATCCGGAGAATTACAACTGGACCTTCTACGGCAGCAATGAGGAGGATATTTACAATAAGTGGTATCCTGCTGATATCAGCGAAAAGGGGCTCTATACGGAGGGTGCCGCAGATGTTCCGGCGGACCAGCTGGGCGGTGCTTATTTCCTGATCTGGAACGATTACGCCTCCCTGAACACTGAGGCCGAGGTCTGGAATGATGTGAAGGATAATACCGGTACCAGTTCTTATGTGTACAGCCTGTTTGACCGTATGTGGTCAAATATCATCAAGATGTGGAACAGCGATGTCAACAGCTCTGTATCTTACAGTGCTTTCGCAGCTGTCCGCGATACATTCGGCTACTTCCCCGGATTTACTTCCTGTTCAGCAGCGGCGTCTATGCCTGCGGCAACCGCAGCCACACAGGCGTATCTGGCGGATCACAGTGCATTGAACGCGGCATTGCAGGGAATAATTGCGGAGCAGGGTAATTATACCGATGATTCCTGGAGTGCATATCAGGCAGCGGTAGCTGCTGCAGAAGCGTTGAGGGGCAAGGCAAGTGCCACGCAGGCAGAGGTTGACGCTGCGGTAGATGCGCTGAAGGCGGCAGAGGAGGCATTGACCGAGAAGGTGACTGTGGATAGGACAAAGCTGCAGGAACTTCTGGATGCGGAAATTGCGGAACAGGGATCCTTTACCGATGATTCCTGGAGTGTATATCAGACAGCTTTGGCGGCGGCGAAGGAAATAGGCGCAAAAGAGGACGCAGCGCAGGAGGAAATCGACGAGGCGGTTGCAGCATTGACTGCGGCGATCAATGCGCTGGCCGTTGACCCGGAAGAGAGTTCGATCGAGATCACGCTGTTGCGTGCGGCTGCACGAAAAGGGAAAAATATCGGAATGAGAATCATCACCGCAGCCGGCGTGGAAACACTGACGGTTACCGGGAATGCACAGCCGGTGCTGTGCATCGGCAAAGACCAGACGCTGGATTCAGGCGAGACGATAAAGGTATGGCTGGTGTATATTCCGGCAGTGGAAACCGGGACATTTAACTATACGGTTACAGCGGGGGCAGAATCGGCCACGGTGACTGTGACGGTTAAGTAAAACGGTTTTCCGGATGGCGCACAGATCGTGAGGCGGCAGGAAAACGGGGAGGGTGTGAATGAAACTGGTATCAGGTTTTTGTGTAAGAAGGATATTAGATGAGACGGTGGCTGTCCCCACACAGGAGGCGGCACACCGGCTCTCCGGTCTGATTGCAATGAATGAGACTGGGGAGTTTCTGTTCCAATTACTGCAATCCACTCAGACGAAGGAGTCTCTGGTCAGGGCATTGCTGGAAACCTACGAGACAGATGAGACGACAGCGGAAAGAGATGTGACGGCTTTTCTGGAAATCCTGAGAAAAGATGGGCTTCTGGAGGAGTGATCTTCCGGTTATGACGGAAAATAGTGCTTGATAAAAGTTGACTTGGATGGAAATGAGGAATGGAAATGAAAAAAAATTATGTATCGCCGATGGTTACAATTGAGTATTATCGTCTGACACAGGCGATTGCCAGCTGTGCCACAAAAATCGGTTTTTTGGACAGCGATTGTGTGAAAAAAGATCCGGACGCGACAAATGAGATGAAAAATTTAGCATGGTCAGGGTTTTTTTCAGAGAAGGGTGGATGCGATGTTTTTGCAATTGGAATGGATGAGTACGATAAAATCTGCTATCACACCAATGCAAACGCAGCGTTCAATTCCTGATGAATAAATCCGATCACTTTATCGTCTCCTTTGCCGGCCTGACGATCGGTTTTCGACTTCCTGAACCGATTGTGATTCCTCCTGCGTTGTCTGCCTTTCTTTGTGAGGAGAGTGCTGATACTCAACCGAAGTCGGCAATGGGAGAGGGCAGCGGGATAGTGTCAAATATGGGGAGGCGGAGGCCGGAGGTCGAGTACCGGGTGGAGCTGCTGAGAGAGCCATTAAATCTGACAGAGGTCCCGGTTGAATCTTACAATGGAATGCAGGTTTATCGGCGAGAGTCAGGATGGCTGCGGGTGTATACGCCACTGACGGCTGCGGATGGCTGTCAGGTGGCCTGTCTCACAACAGCAGCCGGCAAGAACACACTGTACTATCCGGCATCAAAATGGTCATTTTACGCGAAGGAGCTGAGAATTCTGCATTTGATTGGCATAGAGGAGATTCTTCTGAGATATGAGGCCTTTTTGCTGCACAGTTCTGTGGTGAAAAAGGATGGGCATATGGTTTTATTTTCCGGGCCGTCGGGGGCCGGAAAGTCCACACAGGCATCTCTATGGGAGAAGTATCTCGGTGCGGAGGTGATCAACGGAGATCGCTGTATCATTCGAAAAATGGGCGACAGCTTTTGGGGTGCCGGATCACCGTGGTGCGGGACCTCTGCCATTTATCGGAATGAGATGGCACCGCTGAAGGGGATTTTCATTCTGGGTCAGGCAGAGAAAAATTCAGTGAGAAGGATAAAAGCGGAGGCGTTTATTAACATATATCAGCAATGTATTGTCAATGAATGGGCCAGCGAGTTTGTTGTCGCTCTGTCCGATCTGATAGCACAACTGTTGGGGCAGATTCCGGTCTATGAGCTGAATTGTCGGCCGGATCAGGACGCTGTCCGGCTGGCGTACAATACTTTATTCGAGGGAGGCATCTGATATGGAGGAAACAAGTGCGCAGATTCGCCGCGTGCTGTCGTTGAAGTGTGCATCGGCCGGAGTTCCGGTGAGCGGAATTTTTGAGCTGACTCCCAGATGTAATCTGAAATGTCGGATGTGTTATGTTCGGATGACCCCCGAAGAGATGGCGCCGATCGGAAGGGAGCGCACCGCAAAGGAATGGCTGGAGCTTGCCAGGCAGGCGAGAGAGGCAGGATTGATCTTTCTGTTGTTGACAGGGGGTGAGCCTACGCTGCGGACCGATTTTCCGGAGATTTATGAAGGCCTGTCTCAAATGGGGTTATCGATCAGCATCAACAGTAACGGTACCTTGTTTCAGCGGGAAGTTCGCGAGGTACTGCACCGATATCCGCCGGCGCAGGTCAATGTGACTCTGTATGGTGTTTCCGGGGAGGACTATAGAGAACTTTGTGGAGATTCAAAGGCATATGATCGGATGGTGAACACGCTGGATTGGCTGCGGGATGAGGGAATATTGACTCATCTTAATGCGACGATGATACCGACGAATCTGCAGCGCTGGCGTCTGTTCGAGGAGTTTGCCGGAGAAAGAGAGCTTGAGCTGAGGATGACCACCTACTGTTTTCCACCGATGCGCCGTGGTGAAGGTAAGGGTTATGAACGTTTGCCTGCAGAGGTGGCCGGAGAACTTGCGGTCAGGGATATGTGTTATCGGGAAGGCGAGGAGGCTGTTCGCAGAAGGGCAGCAGAGCTGGCGCAGCCGTTGCTGAACAGCTGCAAGCTGGATTTGGGTGACCCGGTTCAGTGCATGGCAGGCCATTCCCAGTTCTGGGTGAATTGGAATGGCACAATGGTTCCCTGCGGAATGTTGAACAGTCCGGCAAGTTGTCCGTTTGAGGAGGGCTTTTTGCAGTCGTGGGAAAAGCTTCGGGAGATGACAGCAAAGATCCGTCTGTGCCCGGATTGTGTGACCTGTCCGGAAAAGAATACCTGCATGAATTGCGCAGCAGTGACCTATACCGAGACCGGAAGCTTTGACGGCAGACCGGAATACATGTGTGCCATGAACAGGGCCTACCGGGAGGCGTTAGCAATGTATGCCAATCAATCATGAACAGTGTTCAATTTGAAAAATGAATCGGCGAAAAGGAGCATGGCAGAACGAAATGTTAATCAGTGAACGCATATACAGGTATCTCGCGGATAAGGGCCTGTCGCAAGTGGAATTTGCGGCCAGGACAGGGATCGCACAGAGTACGATCAGTGACTGGAAACGAAAAGGCACGAATCCGTCCGCCGATAAAATCATGATCATATGTGAAGTGCTTGACATTTCACCGTACGAGTTGTTGGCCGGGGCCGAAAATAAAAAACATAAGGAATACAGAGAAACAGAGTGCGTCCTGATTGACAAGCGGTCCAAGGAGTATCAGCTGATCAAGGCCTATCAGGAGCTTGACTGGATTGCGCAAAAGCATATGGAAGGATATGTGAAGGCTCTGCGTGACATGAGATAGTGTGGTGAGGCGAAAATGCCGGATTCTTTCGGGAGTCCGGTATTTTTTTTGATTTCTGCAACAGAAAAAACGCTTCGGGGTCGATATTGTATTGTCGATGAAAAACGCGTATAATAGACACAAATAAGGCTGTATGGGAGTTAGGAGTGATTAGGGATGAAAGCGGGAAGAAGGGGAGAAAGAACGAAGATCGATTCCGGTGACTGTAACATATCAAAAGTGATCGATCATCGCGAATACATTCGAATATCCAAGGACAGCAAGGTCGCGGTGCTGATGATCCACGGCATCGCAGGAACTCCTGCCCATTTTCGTGATTTGATTCCTCTGATTCCGGAGGAATGGTCTGTATACAATATTCTTCTGGACGGCCATGGCAAGGAAGTCCGGGATTTCGGCGCTACCTCCATGAAAAAGTGGAAGGCGCAGGTGGACGCGCGGCTGGAGGAGATCATGGCGCGCCATGACCGGGTGATTATGGTCACCCATTCCATGGGAGGGTTGTTCGCCGTTCAGGCGGCGATCCGCCATCCCGAAAAAATCGCGCAGCTTTTTCTGCTGGTGCTTCCCCTGAGTGTTTTTCTGCGCCCGGTGGTTATGCTCAGCTCATTAAAAATCATGTTCGGGCGGGTAACGTCACCCGATGAGGCCATCAGTGCCGGGACCGCAAAAAAAAGGATTAGTCGCTTGAATAAAACTGCCTGGATGATGCAGAGCGACAGCAGTATCCGTCTGAACAAGCGGTTCTGGGAGTATATTCCCTGGCTGTTTCGGATGATCGAGCTGTTGTGGGAGATCAGAAAGACCAGAAAGGTGATCTGTCAGCTGGCCGTACCCTGCGAGACCTATCAGTCGCGTCGGGATGAGCTGGTGGCCATGCGCAGCTGTAAATATCTGGAGGGGCATCCCTATATTCGGAATACGGTGATGGAGAATTCCGGGCACTTCGGATATGAGGGCGAGGATAGGGAGATTTTGATAGAACGGTTCCGGGAGATGGTGGAGAGATTGAGATAACTGACGGTGATCAGATGAAACGGTAATGGATAAAGTTGTAAATGAAGTAGAAATTTTACGAAATGAATGCGGGAAAGAATGATGATTAGACTGATTTGGGCAATACTACTATCAGACAAAATCAATCAAAGAACAACCGATGGATTTCGGAAAGGGGAACGTGATGAAAAAGAAGTTATTTGCAGTATTAATGGTTTTGATTATGTGCAGCACATGTTTTACCGCATGCACTGACAACAATGAAGGGCAGCGCGGCCTGTCCTCCTACCAGTACGACGATGCCGGCAAGTACACCCCCGGCGGGGCTGCATTGACATCGGCCGTCAATAATCTGGACATCGACTGGGTCAGTGGGGAGATTGAGATCGTTTACCATGACGAGAGGACAATCGTTTTCTCGGAGACCTCCAACCGCGAGGAGGATGAACAGCTGGCGATGCGCTACTGGCTGGACGGAGACACACTGAGAATCAAATTTGCCGAGTCGGGTAACTGGAATTTCGGTGATCTCCACAAGACGCTTACGGTGATGCTTCCGGCGGATCTGGTGCTTAATGAGCTGGAGATCGACACGGTCTCCGCCAATCTGAAGGCCCATCGGATCGCGGCCAAACGCGCGGATATGGATACGGTCTCCGGCTGGATCGATATTGAGGAGGCGGCTGTTTCCCAGTCCTTCAACGCGGATACCACCTCGGGAGATATCACAGCCATGTTTGCCGGATCACTGGGCGAGCTGGAGATTGACACGGTTTCCGGAAAAACGCAGATCAGTGTGGATCAGCTGGGAGAATTTGAGATCAATTCCACCAGCGGAGCGGTGTCCTTAAGTGCGGCGAATGCGCCGGCATCCGGAGAAATCGGAACAGTCTCCGGCGATGTGGAGCTGATCCTGCCGGAGACTGCTGAATTTACAGTGGAGATTAATACGGTCAGCGGAGAGTTTGACAGTGAGTTCTCGCTGGCCAAAAACGGCGACAGATATTCCTGCGGCAGCGGTGCGTGCCGATATGAGGTCGAAACCACATCGGGAAATATCAGTTTCCGGTTACAATAAAGGGCTGGATCGCGCCTGCCACGCTGCTGACCGGCATGGTCTGCAGGATCACATGGCCGGGGCCGGTGACAACTGTATTAAAGAGCCCCTCGCCGCCGAACAGTGCGTTTTTCAGGCCGGGAACGGACTGGATGTCCAGTTTGCAGGTAGCTGACATGGCTGCCAGATAGCCGGTGTCCACGATCAGCTGCTGGCCGGGCTTCAGATCGTACTCGATGGCGGTGCCGTCGATTTCAATAAAAGCCAGCCCGCGTCCGGAGAGACGCTGCATGATAAAGCCTTCGCCGCCGAACAGGCCTGCACCGAACTTTTTGTGGAAGAAAACGGACAGGTCAACACCGCTGGTGGAGGCTAAAAATCCGCTCTTCTGAACGATCAGTTCATTGCCGGGGGAAATCTCCACGGGGCGGATGGAGCCGGGGAAGCTGGACGCGAAAGCAATCATGCCCGGGCCGCCCTTGGCGGTGTAAATATTCTGGAAGATGGACTCGCCGGAGAACATGCGGCCAAAGGCCTTGCCAAGGCTTCCGCCTCCGCTGGTGGACATCTGCATATTCGGGGACATCCAGCTCATGGAGCCCTTCTCGGTGATCATCTGCTCGCCGGACTCCAGTTCACAGATCACGACGGGGAGAGAATCCCCTTTGATGGTATACTTCATACTCATTTCCTCCCTTAAATATTAAGCGTTCTGGAGCGTTCGCTTTTGTGGTTATCCTCCCTTTGGTCGGATGCGAATCGGTGCGGGTATAATATCTGACGATATTATACCATATGCGGTGTGGCGCGTCAAATTGTTAACGTGTCTGCGGTAAAAATTAAGAATTGCCTTTTCGCGGGGGAAACACCGAAACCGGAGAGTGACATAGAAGATTTATACATTGACAATAAATGGTCTTTTTACTAAAATAAAGATAGATTGCCGGAGGCGCTGTTTTTGGACAGCGGGTTCAGCGGTATAGCAGAAAAGAATACAATCTCAGGAGGACTATACATATGGAAATCATCAAAGTATCTACGGATAAAGCACCTGCAGCCATTGGCCCCTACTCTCAGGGCATGATCTACGGAGACATCCTGTTCGCATCCGGACAGATCCCCGCGGACCCGGTGACCGGCGAGATCGTGGGCACCACCATCGAGGAGCAGGCAGCACAGAGCATCAAAAACGTGGGAGCGATTCTGGAGGCCAACGGCATCGGCTTTGACCGTGTGATCAAGACCACCTGTTTCCTGGCGGATATGGCTGACTTTGCGGCGTTCAACGCAGTGTACGCCGAGGCGTTTGTGTCCAAGCCCGCCCGCTCCTGTGTGGCAGCGAAGGCTCTGCCCAAGGGCGTACTGTGTGAGATTGAGGTGATTGCAGGGCTGAAATAAGGTCACGGAGATTGAACGGAAATATTGTGACATGGTGAGTTAGCTGACAGGAAGCGGTTGACTGTATGACAGATAAAGGAGCATCATCATGAACGTAATTTTAGGCGTTGACATCGGTGGTTCCACCACCAAGATTGTGGCATTCGAGGAGCAGGAGCGTGTGCTGGACTGTCTGCAGGTCCGGGCAGGCGACCAGATCACTTCCCTCTACGGTGCCATTGGTCATATCTTATATAAATGTAATCTGACGCTCGACCAGGTGACGGCCTTTGTGCTCACCGGCGTGGGAGCGACCATGGTGAAGGGGGATATCTACGGTATCCCTACCTATCGGGTGAAGGAGTTCGAGGCCATCGGCAAGGGAGCGCTGGAACTGACCGGGTTCTCGGAGACGCTGGTGGTCAGTGTGGGTACCGGATCGGCTTTCGTCATGGCTTCGGAGAAGGAGTGCAGACACATCGGCGGCAGCGGTGTGGGCGGCGGTACTCTGACGGGACTGGCGTCAAAGCTTTTGGGAGAGACCCATATCGACGCGATCGTGGCGGCTGCACAGAAGGGCAGTTTGCGCCAGGTGGATCTGGCGATCTGCGATATCAGCGACGAGGAGATCCCCTCATTGCCTCCCCACGTGACGGCGGCCAACTTTGGCAAGGTGGAGAGCACCGCGTCCAAGGAGGACTTTGCGCTGGGATTGATCAATATGGTATTCGAGACGGTGGGAAGTTTGGCGGCCTTCGCCTGCAAAAACACGGAGATCAAGGAGATCGTGGTGACCGGTTCGGTGGCAGCACTGCCTATGGCGCAGAAATATCTGGACGGTGTGGGTATGCTTCATGGAGTGAAGTTCATTATTCCTGAAAAGGCGATCTTTGCGACGGCCATCGGTGCGGCATTGCTGTATTTCTCGGAATTCCAGGATGAAGCCGGAAGTATAACGGCGTTGGAAATAACTTGATGTTTCCGGGAGATAAACGGAAAGGTTATCTGAAATGTGAATATAAAGAATAGTAAAAGGTGGAGGAAAGGACATGAAAAACTTTGGCTTTGGCTGTATGCGTCTGCCCCTGATCGACGGTGAGGTGGACTACCCCCAGTTTTGCGAGATGATCGACCGCTTCCTGGCGGAGGGATTTACTTATTTTGACACTGCCCACGGCTATATCGGCGGAAAGAGTGAGATCGCGATCCGGGAATGTTTGGCAAAGCGTTATCCCAGAGAGAGCTACATACTGACGGACAAGCTGACCCACCCCTATTTCGAGAAGGAGGAGGACATTCGTCCTTTCTTTGAGAGCCAGCTGGAGGCTTGCGGTGTGGAGTATTTTGATTATTATCTGATCCACTGTGTGACCAGCGAGAATTACGACAAATATATGCGTTGCCGTGCCTTTGAGATCATTCAGGAGCTGAAAAACGAGGGCAAGGTGAAAAAGATCGGTATGTCCTTCCACGATACCCCCGAGTTTCTGGACCAGGTTCTGAGCGAACATCCGGAGCTGGATGTGGTTCAGATTCAGTTTAACTATGTGGATTACGACGATCCCAAGGTGGAGAGTTGGGGTTGTTATCAGGTATGCGAGAAGTATAATAAGCCGGTGATTATTATGGAGCCGGTGAAGGGTGGTCTGCTGATCAATCTTCCCGACGAGGGCAAGGCAGTGCTGGATGCGCTGGGCGGCGGAAGTTATGCAAGCTATGCGATCCGCTATGCGGCATCCTTCCCTCAGGTGTTCATGGTGCTCAGCGGCATGAGCAACACTGAGCAGATGGAGGATAATCTCAGCTATATGAAGGAGTTTGCTCCCCTCAGTGAGGCCGAGTTTGATGCAGTGGCCAAGGTGCGCGAGATCCTGAAGAGTCAGGATAATATTGCCTGCACCGCATGCCGCTATTGTGTGGAGGGCTGCCCCAAGCAGATCCCGATCCCAGGACTGTTCTCCTGCTACAATACCCAGAAGCGCTATCAGGACTGGGACGGAAAGAAATCTTACGAGGCGCGGACCAGGGAGGCAGGAAAGGCATCTGACTGTATTGCCTGCGGCAAGTGCGAGAAGGTCTGTCCTCAGCATCTGCCGATCCGCGAGCGGATGAAAGAGATCGCCGGGATGTTCGAGTGATCGCAGGAGTGCCCGAAAAGCAGAGTTGAATGACAGGAAAAGATAAGATAAGATAAGAAAGAAAAAGGTATCCTCTCGATGATCAAAACCGGAAGGATACCTTTTATTCCTTTTGTCAGCAGGATCCAGTATGCGTCCCTGATGGGATCACTCGTCCCAGTCCTTGAACAACAGCATGGTGCACCAGAGTGCGGACACTCCCACCAGTGTGTAGATGATGCGGCTGACGATAGAATCAACACCGCCAAACAGCCACGCAACCAGGTCGAACTGGAAAATACCCACCAGTCCCCAGTTGATACCGCCGACGATCAGCAATGTCAGGGCGAGTTTGTGAATTAAAGACATATCGAGTCCTCCGTATATACAGATTTGTACTTTGATTCGTACAGTTCGTGAATAGTATATGCAAATGTTGCAAAACTATACGGAGGACAGGTTGAAAATCAGGATAGCATTTGCAGCAATCGGCTGAAGTCGGTTGTCGGATGGAAATCGATCACACCCGTTCGGATACCAGTTTAAATCCGGCGTTGGTCAATGCCTGCTTGATCTCCATGATCTGCAGGTGATCTCTGGTCTCCAGGCCCAGCTTCAGGAAACAGCTGGAGATGGACATATTGGTATCGCCGCGGTCATGGTACACGCTGACTACATTTCCGCCGCAGGAGGCGATGATCTCGCTGACCTGCTGGAGCTGTCCGGGCTTATCTTCCAGAGCAATCATCAGATTGGTGTTTCGTCCGCTCATGACCAGACCTCTGGTGATGACGCGGGAGAGAATATTTACGTCGATGTTTCCGCCGGAGATCAGGCACACCACTTTTTTGCCCTCAATGGGCAGCTTGTGGAACATGGCTGCGGCGACGGACACAGCGCCTGCGCCCTCGGAGATCATTTTCTGTTTTTCCATCAGTGCCAGAATGGCGGCAGCGATCTCGTCCTCGCTGACGGTGACCACAGCGTCCACGTATTTTTCCACCATATCAAAGGTAGTATTTCCCGGGGTCTTTACGGCAATACCGTCGGCAAAGGTGGAAACACCGGAAAGGGTTTCCAGCGCGTGGTGCTGAACGGAATTGAACATGCTGGGTGCGCCGGCGGCCTGTACGCCGTAAACCTTCACGTCCGGATTCAGACTCTTGATGGCGAAGGAAACGCCGGAGATCAGCCCGCCGCCGCCGATGGGAACGATGACCGCGTCCACATCAGCGAGCTGGTCCAGGATCTCCAGGCCGATAGTACCCTGTCCCGCGATGACCTCATCGTCGTCGTAGGGGTGGATGAAGGTGGCTCCGGTCTCCTGCTGAAGTTCCACTGCGCGGTCGTGAGCGTCGTCATATGTACCCTTTACCAGACAGACGTCAGCGCCGAGACGCTTGGTGCTCTCCACCTTGCTGATGGGCGCGCCGTCGGGCATGCACACCGTGCTTTTGATGCCGTGTCGGGTGGCTGCCAGAGCCACGCCCTGAGCGTGATTTCCCGCTGAGCAGGCGATGATCCCGCGTTTCTTTTCTTCAGCGGAGAGCTGACTGATTTTATAGTAAGCACCTCTGACCTTGAAGCTTCCGGTGACCTGAAGGTTCTCGGTTTTGAGATAAATATGGGTGTCGGGGCTTAAAAGAGGAGCCTCGATCAGGTCGGTCTTGCGGGCGATGCCCTTCAATACAAATGCTGCGTGATAAATTTTGTCTAATGTAACCATAGTAAACCGCATATCCTTTCTGTAAAAAGACCTCTGTTTTCGATTACGTTTTATTATAAAGAAAAATCGCCGAATGTCAATTGTCCGGCGGGAAGAATTGGAAGCAATCCGCCTGTATTTGTCCGCTGTCGGTAAGATACTTAAAAAATTTAAAGTTCTTAAACTGCTGTACACAATTTGTTCACATTTTCAATGTATCCTACGAACAAGAAGTAATTATAGAAACGGATATTATTTTTAGTGATATAAGCAGCGAAGAACAGGCTGCGGAACGGAGAGAACGATGAGAGAGTTTGTGATCACCACTGAGACAAATACCGATTTGCCCGAAAGCTTTCTGAAGGAGAATCAGATCGGGGTCATTCCCCATTATTATATGGTGGAGGAGGAGGTTTACGGCGGCGGCCGTGAGCTGACCATCAAGGAGTTTTATCAGGCGATGCGCGAGGCGAAGAAGGTCGGCACCATGGCCAGCAACCCCGCAGTGATCGAGGAGATGTTCACCGCGTATGCGAACGAGGGAAAGGATGTGCTTCATGTCAGCTTTTCCGGTGCACTTAGCGGCGGCTGCGGCAATGTGCAGATGGTGGCTAAGCAGGTGATGGAAGAGCATCCCGAGATGAAGATCATCGTGGTGGACACCCTGAGTGTATCGCTGGGTGAGGGCATTATGATCGCAAAGGCGCTGGAGTTAAAGGCAGCAGGGAAGACTATCGAGGAGACCGCTGAGGAGCTGACCGCGCTGATCCCCCATCTCTGTGTTCAGTTTACTGTGGATGACCTGAATCATCTGTATCGCGGCGGCAGACTGTCCAAGACTACCGCGGTGCTGGGCACTATTGTAAACATCAAGCCTATCCTCTATGTAAATGACGAGGGAAAGCTGGTTGCCCTTGACAAGGTGAGAGGCCGTCAGCAGTCCATCAAGAAGCTGGTGGAAAATATGAAGGCCCGCATCGGTGGGTGGAGAGATAAACAGATCTTCGTGGGCATCGTTCACGGTGACTGCGAGGACGAGGCGATGAAGCTGGCCGATATGGTGAAAGCAGAGCTGGGCGATGTGAAGATGATCATTCAGCCCGTAGGCCCCAGCATCGGAGCTCACTCCGGCCCCGGAGCACTGGGACTGTTGTTCCTGGGCGAGGCGAAGTGATCGGAGCCGGGCAGAGAGTGCCGGTAAATCGGGGGCCAGTGCCCCGAAATGGAAGATGTGAAAAATGAGTACGAAAAGGAACAAAGCAAGATAGGCAGGATTGCGGCGAAGTTGATCGGCGGAAGGCTGATTGATTCGCCGCTTTTGATTTTTGAGGGATGCATAGGGTCCTTTTGCCTGTCGGCAATATATTTGCTTATCTGAGTATCTTTGTTTAGCAGGGGATGATTGACGAAAACGGAAAAATCGTATACAATCGAAAAAGAAACAGATGCCACAGAAGAATTGATGTGAGCGGAAAAGAGAATGCGATCAGTGCATGATGATTATGCATGGTGAGCGGTTTGAAAAGAGATAAAACGTGGGGGAAACAGGGATGAAAAAGAAGTTAATGTTGATTATTGCAGTCATAGTTGTTGTAGTGACTGGTGTTGCTGCCTTGGTCTATGCGAGATCTGCCCGGGGAGCAAGATTATCACAGGAGGAGATCGCTGTGCTGCGGGAACAGTATCCGGTCAATGATCGGGAGAACCCTTTATATTGCCGGGAGCGATTCCCTGTCTTCGAGGAGGATATCGCACGTTGCGACCGTTATGTGGTGGCGGAAGTGGTGAGTGGGCCGGACGCTTATGACAGAGGGATCACACCGACGACGATGTTCACCACATATGAGATTAAAATTGTGGAGGATATATTTGGAAATGCTTCGTCAGATACCATAGAAATCTCCTATAACAGTGGGTTTGACATCGAGATGCCTGAGATGGAGATCGGATCTCGATTTGTCATCGGAGGTATGTATGACGAAAAGAGGGGAGAAATCAATATCGGCAGTGATATGATATTTTATGTGACGGAGGATGATTATGTACTGTCCGTGAAATCAGAGGAGACCAGAGACGCTCATACCGGCAGCAGAGTCAGCGATCTGATCGAATATATACGGTCAGTCAAAAAGGCAGCTCAAACCGGGTCTGCAGAATAAATCAAACATGCAGACCGGAGATACAGATAAAGATAAGTAAAAACAATAAATTAAAACAATAAATATAAACAGGTAATATCAGATGATAACAGATCGAATATATTATGAAACTGCATATTGCAGGGAGTTTGATGTGCTGATAGAGGAGATAAGAGAAGACCGGGAAGGCACATGGGTTCGGCTTGACGCTACCGCCTTTTACCCGGAGGGCGGCGGTCAGCCCTGTGATACCGGAACCCTCACCTGGAATGAACGGATTTCCTACAGCAGCCCTCTGAAGGCCCATCGCATGAATGTGGTGGATGTTCAGGAACTGGGCGATGTCATCTGGCACCGGGTGGAACCGGTGTCTGAGGAGGACGAAGGATGGCGCGGAGACAGAGCGTCCGGAGATAAAGAGCGTGGAGACAAAACACTTGAAGCGGGAAAAACGGCCTGGTGGTGGAGACTGTGTGAGCAGGTGAGAGCGGATGCCTGCGGAGAAAATGATGGCGGACTGGGAGGCTGGAGCCGTAAGCACGGAGCTTCGATTCCTGTCCACGGCGAGATCAACTGGGATCGCCGTCTGGACCTGATGCAGCAGCATTCCGGCGAGCACATGGTCAGCGGACTGATCCATGAGCGGTTCGGCTACGATAATGTGGGCTTTCATCTGTCTATGGAAAATATGACCATCGACCTGAGCGGCGATCTGACCTGGCAGGAATTGATGGAGATTGAGGCGGCGGCCAACCGTCTGGTGCGGGAAAATCGGTCTATCGAGATTGATTACCCAACCGAGTATGAGCTGGAGCATATCCCTTACCGCAGCAAAAAGGAGCTGACCGGGGAGGTGCGGATCGTGACCATTCCCGGCGCGGATATCTGCGCCTGCTGCGGAACTCACGTCAGCAGCACCGGTGAGATCGGTCTGATCAAAATCACGGCCATGCAGAAGTGGAAGTCCGGCGTGAGAGTGTGGCTGTGCTGCGGTGAGCGTGCGGAAAATGATTGCCGAACAGTGCAGGAGCAGAACCGCCGGATCTCGGTGGCACTTTCCGCGAAGCCGGAGGAGACGGCGGCAGCGGTGGAGAGAGTCTGTGGCGAGCTTAATCAGCTGAAGCAGGAGCTGACCGGCTGGAAATACCGGTATTATGCCGAGGTGGCGAAGCGGTATGAGGGACAGCGAAATGCGGTCATTTTCGAGGACGATCTGTCCATGGATGATCTGCGGCACCTGGCGGACAAGGTCATGGATGCCTGTCCGGGCGAGTGTTTTGTCTTTTCCGGCAGGGATGGTGCGGGTTATCGATACACCATCGGAAAGCGCGGCGGCGATGTGCGCGGTCTGGTGAAGGAGATGAACGCGGCACTGTCGGGGCGCGGCGGCGGAAAGAATGAGATGGCACAGGGGTCAGTGCAGGCAGCGCAGGCCGAGATCGAGCGCTGGGTCAGCTCGCATACCGGGCTTTGATGCGGGAGAAAACAGGTGCTATGAGTTAGAAAATTGTAACAACAAATGGCGGTGTGGCCGAAGGGCTGCACCGCCGTGTTTTATTTATCGGGTAGTTCATAAGAGTGGCCGGATGGATGAATGGTGAGCATATTCAGCCATCGGTGACAGGCTGTGCGGCCGCGGAATCGTCATCCGCGGAGACTACGGTGTCACAGCAGGATTTGCAGGTCGAGCAATCCTTCTTCAGATATTCCTCGTAGTGGGGTGCGCCCAGCTCCAGCGGCTTGATCGCCAGGTTCAGCAGATCACCCTCGACGAAATCCTGGCACAGAGAATCGTCCTCGGGAATCAGACTGATCTTGGGGATTTCGGCTCTGCTGATGTCGCCGAATTGATACTGCGAATAGTACAGGCTTGCCACATAGAGGGTGAGACCGACGGTGGCGACAGAATCCTCGAGATCCAGGCTCAGCAGCTTGGCGAATGCGGTGACATTTATGCCCTGGAGCAGACCGGCATTGGTGGAGCTGAATCCGATATAGTTTAACAGTGGCTGGGAGACGGCACCGTCAATGTAGGAGATTCCGTAGGGGGCAAAGATGTCGAACTGAACCATATCCGGGTTGGTTTCCTCGTCATAGTTATCGGCTGTGTCAGGCGGGAGATAGGTGGCCTCAGTCGTCAGCGTGGTCAGGAGTCTTCCGGCACAGTCAAAGATGCGGACCGCAAAGGTCACATTCAAATTAGCCAGGGAGACTTCATAGCAGTTGGGGCGGCCGGTCAGCGGGGTGATTTCGGTTCCCTCACCGAAAAAAACATCGATTACCTGAACGGAGGCCGATGCAGCATTTGGAAAGTCGTCAAGACCCGGCAGCGTCACAGGGCTGCACAGATTCAGACCCAGCTGGTCATAGATCACCGGGGCCATCAGGGTCAGTGTGGAGGGATCAGCGCAGATCGGAGACGCGCACACATCTACACAGGAGCCATTGCCGCCGGCGGTCGCAAGGCTGGAAGCATTGCGGGCGCTTCTGACAACACAGCGGCAGCGTTTTGTTTTGGACATGATAAGAATCCTTTCATGTGGGATTGGTATATCCTATGCGAATACCGCATGAAATGTGCACGTGGGACATATTATATAGAAAAAAAGCGGAGCAGAGAAATATGGATTATTTGTTTCGGCTGGCGGACGGCCGCCGTGTGGCATTGTGGAGTGAAAAAAATCAGATTATCAGGCAGTTGTCCGGCGGGGGCAATAACCGGAGTCATATGACGCTGCGGACCGATTTCTTGTCGGATTTCTCAGCGGCAGCCATCGAGGGAAGAATCTATTTTACATATCAGAATACGTCCAGAAGGGTCATGCTGTACCTGCCGGACGGCGAGGAGGACAGAATGCTCTTTGGGGAGAGCATCGAGAGCTGCCGTCACAGCGGAATGACGCTGACCGCGTGGAAGGGAAGACTATATCTGTTTTACACCGCATGGAGCCCGATCAGGGAGAAATATGCGCTGAAAGTGCGAACAGTACCGGAAACTGCCGCACCGGGCGGAGCGGTGGCTTTGCCGGAGGGGAGCGAGAAGATTCTGGCCCAGGATTTCGGCGAGCCACCGGAGTTTCAGGTGATCTCCGATCAGGGGCAATTGAGGGTGATAGCTGCAGAGCGGTGCTGGAGGATGTCTGTCGCGGACAACGAAGCGGAAAGCTGGGAGGAAGGCATCTGGACAGCGGCGGAGACGGTCGACGGATGGGAAAGAATGCGGAAGGAAGCGGAGGAGGAAAAGGTGAACATGCTGCAGATGATATCTGCGCAGAAGCAGCTGGCAGAAAAAGTAAGCGAGAGTGAGGCGGAAAAGAGAAGACTTCTGGAAGAAAACGGAGAACTTCAGGCGGAACAGGACCGGTTGAAGCAGGACATGTCCGGCTATCAGGAGGAGATACAGAGACTTTCTGAGGAGTGTGAAAAATGCCAGTTGGAAAGTCAGCGTGCGAAGGATGATCTCCGGGAAGCGCTGGCAGAGAATCGCGCTCGGCTCCAGTCTGCCGTCACCCAGTACAATGATCTGGCGGAGGTGGCCAGACAGCTTCAAATTGAAGGAAAAAAATGGAGAGATAAATATTATCAGGAAGCAAAAAAACGGCGGGGCAGACAGGCAGAATCGGACTGAACCGCATAAAAAGGTTCAAATCGATACATGCTATAGAGGAATGGCGGCTCATTGCCGGAGTAATGATGAGCAAAGGCGGGCGATGAGCGGCAGACAGAATGAAAGGACGGATAATATGGTGAACAGCGATACAATCAAGTTATTGAAGGAATGCAATGCGGGGGTAAAGACGGCGGTCTCGTCCATCGATGATGTGCTGGATAAGGTGGAGAGTAAGTCACTGGAACGGATTCTCGCAAAGAATAAGGCAGAGCATGAGGAGCTGGGAAATCTGACGCACACTCTATTGAATCAGTATGACAAGGACGAGAAGGACCCGTCTCCCATGGCAAAGGCCATGACCAAGATGATGACGGAGGTGAAGCTGATGGTGGATCCTTCCGATGAGAAGGTGGCGGATATGATGTATGACGGCTGCAACATGGGTGTCAAGTCACTGTACCGCTATATGAATCAGTACAGCGATGCGGATGAGCAGTCCAAGGAGATCGCCGGGCGACTGATCAGTCTGGAGAGCAGTCTGATGCTGAAACTTAGGGCGTATCTGTAAGCGAGGATGTGAGCCCTGAAGGTCGAAAGTACCGTGCATTCACCTGCGTGATTTTCCCCACAGACTCGTGATAAAAGTGATTGAAACTTGTGTAATCTCCTGTTATACTGAGGTTGTCGGAAGAGGCTGGGAACGTTGGATGTTTCCGCCATTGAGGGGGATGGCCCCTGTGATGGAATTGACCGCTTTCGGACATTTTGACAGAATTCAGGGGGAGAACATGGAGAAATTGCTTGTTGTAGTCGATATGCAGAATGACTTTGTGGACGGGGCGCTGGGAACGCCCGAGGCGCAGGCCATCGTGGCACCGGTGGCGGAGAAGATCAAGGCACATGAGGGCCCGGTGGTGTTCACCAGAGATACCCACAGACCGAATTACCTGCAGACCCAGGAGGGCAGAAAGCTTCCGGTGGAACACTGTATTAAGGGTACGGACGGATGGAGGCTGACACCGGAGATTCATATGCTGGTGGACGACAGAGAAATCTTTGACAAAAACACCTTTGGATCGGTGGAGCTGAGCCGCTATGTGTCCAGTATGTTCCAGGCAGGGGAGATTGACTCCGTGGAGCTGATCGGTCTGTGCACCGATATCTGTGTGATTTCCAACGCAATGCTGCTGAAGGCGGCGGAGCCGGAGATGATCGTGTCCGTGGACGGACGATGCTGCGCAGGCGTGACACCCCAGAGTCATAAAAATGCGCTGGAGGCCATGAAAATGTGCCAGATCGAGGTGGCGGAGTGAGCGGTGACCGGCTTTCAGAATGAGCAGTTCGCGCTGGTCCACCCGGGCGGCGCCGTGGGAGAGCGGCTGAACCGTGAGAAGTAAACGACGGAATTGAATATCGGATGAATCAGTGACCTGTATATGTCCGGCGAAATAGCGCTTGACATATACAGGTTTTTATTATAATATTACAAATGTAATGCGAAACGACAAATGTAACGGAGAGAAGATGGACAGAGAGATTAAAACTAAGATTGCGTTCTGGTATTACTCCGCGGGCCTTACCCAGGAGGAGATCGCCAGACGATTAAAGCTGACCCGCCAGAAGGTCAATGCCGTCATCGGATCCCTCAAGGAGGACGGCATCGTCACCGTGAGTATCCGCGGCTGTGAGCAGGACTATGTGGAGTGGGAGCATTGCCTGGAGGAGCGGTTTGGACTGACCAGGGCGATCATTGTGCCGGATTACGATGATCCGAAGCTGGGATTCTTGAAGGTGGCGAATGCGGCAGCTCAGTATCTGGAGCGGACGCTGGAGCCGGGAGATGTGATCGGCGTCTCCTGGGGACGTACGCTGGCGGCCACGATCCGGGAGATGCGCTTTGAGCGGAAGGCCGACTGTAGAGTGGTGCAGCTGGTTGGCGCCCAGAGTCTGGACGGTTTCTCGGCCAAGTCGGACGATATCGTCCGCGCCCTCTCGGACAAGCTGGACGCGCCCACCTATATGCTCTACGCGCCGGTCACGGTGTCGAAGGCCCAGACGAAGCAGCTGTTGCTGGAGGAAAAGAGCATTCGCCGTTCCTATGAGATGATGGAGCGGTGCAATGTGGGTATCTTCGGTATCGGAGAGCTGAGCGAGGACTCGCTGATGTATCGGAAGGAGTTTTTCTCCCCGGAGGATATCCGGCAGTTGAGGGCTGAGGGCTTTTGTGCTGACATCGGTATGAATCCGGTCCGGGCTGACGGAAGCACGGACAGCTGTTTTTTGCAGGAGCGCCTGCTGAATGCCTCGCCTGACTGTATCCGCAGGATGGAAAATACCATTGCCATTGCGGCCGGCGAGGGAAAGGCGGAGGCGGTTCTGGCCGTGCTAAAGTCCGGACTGTTAAATACACTGATCATTGACTGCGCGATGGCGAAAGTTATCATGGAAAAGATAAAGGAGGAGTCGGCATGAAAATCTTTTTTACCGCAGAATACGACCCAAAGGAGCTGGAGCCCCTCTTTGGGATGGGCGAGGTGATATTGGACGGCTGGGCGAAGGGCCTGCCCAAATTGTCTGAGGACGAACTGAAGGAAAAGACCGCCGATGCGGATATGATCATCACCACCTTTGACGAAATCACCCGCGGTGTCATTGAGAACGCAAAGAGCCTTAAGCTGATCGCCTGCACCAGAGCCACCCCGGTGAATGTAGATGTGACGGCGGCGAAGGAGAGAAACATTCCGGTTCTCTTCACTCCGGGGCGAAATTCCGACGCGGCGGCAGAGCTGACCATCGGTCTGATGCTCTCCATTGCCCGGAAAATCCCCATGGCTTACTCCGCGCTGAAGGCGGGACAGTACACTGCGGCGGAGGAGACCGATCTGGTGACCAAGGAAGGTCTGCGTGCAGACGTTCTGTGGGATATCACTGAGACCTCCCCCTACTCTGTATTCAAGGGCGTTGAGCTGAAAAACAAGACCCTCGGCATCATCGGCTACGGAAGCATTGGCCGCAGAGTGGGCAAGATCGCCCGCGCATTCGGCATGGAGCTGCTGATCTACGACCCCTATGTGGGTGAGGTGGACGTGGAGGAGATCGGCATCCGCAAGGCCCAGTCCCTGAAGGAGTTGATGGCAAACTCCGATTTTGTGTCCAGCCATCTGAAGGTGACCCCCGAGACCGTGGGCTGTATCAACGAGGAGATGATCTCCTATATGAAGCCCACCGCATATTTTATCAACGCATCCCGCAGCGCTGTGCTTGACGAGGTGGCATTGATCAAGGCGCTCCGCGAGCGTCGGATCGCAGGCGCAGGTCTGGATGTATTTGAGAAGGAGCCCATCGCCCGGAACCACCCTTACCTGGCAGAGCTGGACAATGTGGTGGTTACTCCCCACATCGGCGGAGCCACCATGGAGGCCATTACCAACCATACCAAGATGCTGGTTTCTGACGTGAGACGTTTTATCAACGGTGAGCATTTGCTGTACCGTTACTGCTGATCCGATTGCCGGCGAATACGGTGATATCACAGCGAGACAGATGACATCGGGAGCACGGCGACCGAGCAAACAAAAAGGATACAGGTGAAGCGATATGGATAGAGAATATGCAAAGAAAGTTCAGAAAGAGGTTTGCGTTACTGCCAAGGCCATGGCGGACGGCGGTCTGACCGCAGGAACCTGGGGAAATATCTCCGGCAGAATTGATGATACGTATATGGTGATCACACCCTCCGGCATGGATTATTCCAAGCTGACTCCCGATCAGATGGTGGTGGTCAATATGAAGACCGGAGAGTACGAGGGTGATCTGAAGCCCTCCGTGGAGGTGCCGATCCATTCCAGGATACTGCTGACCCGCCCCGAGGTGAACGGTGTCGTACACACCCATTCTTCCAAGGCACTGGCAGTGGCGGTGACCAGAAAGGGTATTCCCCCCATTTGCGACGATCAGGTACAGATCCTTGGCGGAGATGTTCGCTGTGCAGGATACACTTATCCGGGTTCTCAGGAGATGGCGGAAAGTGTATGCGAGGCACTTCATGAGCGGTTCGGCGCGCTGATCGCCAACCACGGCTCCATCACGCTGGGACGCAACCTGAAAGAGGCGTTGATCGCAGCCACCGTTCTGGAAAAGACGGCGCAGATCTGGATCGATGTGCAGGCCCTGGGCGGTGCGGTGGAGATATCCAGGGAGGACTGTGAGTTCTTCCATGAGTTCTTTATGAACAAATATGGACAGAAGAAGTAAAACAGAAAATAGAGGATGAGAAAAAAATCGCTTTATCCAAGGTGTTTTGACACGGCGGATAAGGCGATTTTTTTCGCTTAGGGAAGTATCTGCTTTTTCCAGTGGGCAGGACTTTTCCCGTATTGCTGCTTGAACATTTTGGAGAAATTGGATACATCCTCGTATCCACAGAGCTGTGCCGTTTCCTGGACGCTGTGGCCTTCCTGCAGATAGAGGCAGGCCTGTTCCATCCGCACGCTGATCAGGTACTGCTGGATCGTCTTTCCTGTTTTTTGTTTAAACAGCCAGGAGAGATACCTGCGGTCAAGATTCATCTGCTGAGCGATGCTCTCAATGGTGATCTTTTCCATGTAGGCAATCTGAATGTAATTGACTACCCGATTGACATAATGATTAGAGTGATGGCTGTCTGAGAAAAGCTCTGAGTACATCAAAAGCAGCTGTGCTGCGATTTTATATTCCCGCATAGCCAGATCATCCATATAACTGAAAATATTCTGAAAATGCTTCCGGGATAAGGGAAATACAGGGGGAAGTTGAAGAAACGATTCGGAAAGCCGGCCTTCAATGTTGAGCCACTGATAATGCCAGGGATCATCAATATCCGCCTGATAGGTTGCAATCTCATGAGGGTAGATGATAAAGGCTTGTCCGGCTTCCACCGGGTATGTCTTGCCGCGCACTGTGTATATACCTTTTCCGTGAAGGACATAGTGAAGGCAAACTCTGGGGCGCGTGATGGGGCCGACACGCCGTCCGGGGATTACCTGTTCTTCGCCTCCGCCGCGAGGATTCAAGTCGACAAGATGTCGGTTGGTCAATAGGATATATCTGGGCTGCATCGCTGTCACCTCCTGTAATATCTTACATTATACCATGTCTATATTACCTGAGGCAATTCGTTTTTGAGAGAAAATTGACTATAATTGGGGTGAAAAATAAAGAAAAATTTCAATTTGATTGAAAGTTTTGAATAGCAAAGGAGTTTGCAAAAAGGAGAAAATCGACAATTTTACCATGTTATGGTATTTTTGCCGAAAAGTGACATTATGACGTTATTGGAGTCTGCATTTGGTTCAATCGGACATTCGTTTGCCTGCACTTTAAAAGCCGCAAAAGAACAGGGGGAACACGAGATTGTGATTCCTCAGGGTATTTATCATATTTATGCGGATGAATGTGCTGCACCGGTAGTCTGTGTAACCAACCACGGGCACAATGGTTTCAAATCAACGGCGATGGCGATAGAAGAAATGAGCAATCTGACCATCGACGGCTGTGGGAGCCGGTTTGTCCTACACGGAGCAATGGACTTTGCGATTATTCGCGGATCAAAAAATATCACAGTGCGAAATTTGACTGTTACCTGTGCCGACACCTGCAATTTTCAGGGGAAAGTCACTGGGGCGGAGAATGGCAATGTGACGATAGCACTTGAGGAGCACCCGCCATTGATTCTCCACGGCGATGCGTTAGTTCAGACCTTCGGCTCTCAGTGGGAGCCGATGGTGAGGACGCTTGACTATGTGACGGAGACCGGAGAACTGAGGCGGGGGACGGGAGATGTGCATTTTGGTGTACCATTCCAACAGATAAAAAAAGTGCTGGATGGAGATGTTCTGTATCTGTATGATGTGCCCGATATGCCGGAAGTGGGAGACACGATTGTGTTTATGATGCCCCGCAGATGTAATCAGGCCTTTTTGCTGGATCACTCAGAAAATATTTTGCTGGAGAATGTGACCGTTCACACTTGTTGGGGAATGGCAGTTGTCGCCCAGAAATGTAAAAATGTCACAGTCAGAGCCTGCAAAGTGACTCCGGAAGATGGACGGTGCTGGTCGGCTGGGCAGGATGCAACCCATTTTGTCAACTGCCGGGGGAAAATCACCATTGAGGATTGCTGCTTTGAGAATCAGCTGGATGACGCCGCCAATCTTCACGGTATCTACACATTGATCGAAAAGGTTATTGGCAACCGGATTCTGGTGCGCTATGCCCATGCACAGACCCGGGGAATCGATATTTACGATGTCGGTGATCATATCCAGATGATGGATAGGGAAACCCAACAGCCCAGTGCCTTTGCCAATGTTGCGGAGGTTGAGATCCTCAATCCGGATTTGACCATTTTGACTCTTTCGGATGTTGAGGGAGAGATCACTCCCGGAATGATCGTGGAGAGTCTGTCTGACCAGGCAGATGCCCTGATTTGCAACAATATTATCCGCAACAATCGTGCCAGAGGAATGCTGGTTGCGGTAAAGGGAAGGGTTGAAATTGCGGGTAACCATTTTCACAGTGGGGGTGCTGCCATTCAGTTTGAATCAGATCCGCTGAAATGGTTTGAAAGCGGCAGTGTTCGCGATGTGCTGATCGCCGATAATTTCTTTGATGACTGTCGTCATGGAAAATGGTGCAGAGCGGTGATCGACATCAATAAGCGCCCGAAAACGGTGGAGGATTTTTACTATCACGATACGATTGTCATACGAAACAATCGGTTTACACAGTGTGAAGCTCCGTGTGTGTGGGCTGACAATGTGAAAAATCTGGTTTTTGAGGAGAATGAATACATTTGCAGCATTCCGTTCAAAGCAGAACATTGTATTGTGAATGGGGAGAAGGCAGATTGACCGTTTGTTCCCGGAAAACCGTTTGGAACTTCAAACGGTATGAAATACGATGTATTGGTGGAGGAACCACTGATATAAATAAAAATATGGAGGATAAACCATGAGAAACATGAGAAAACTGATTGCGCTGCTGTTGGCTGCCTGCATGTTGATGCTGACCGGCTGCAGCCAGACCGGCCCTGCGCAGACCGAGGCTCCTACGAAGGCACCCGCCGAGGCAACAAAGGCCCCGGAAACATCCGCGCCTACTTCAGGTGCAGAGACACCCACTGATGCTCCGGATGACGGGGCACTTGACACCAGCTGGATATTGGAGGACACCAATATGTCCGGTACCGTCAATTTCTGGATCCCGTTCAAGGGCACACAGGGAATGGACGCTCTGATTGCGGAGTTTAACAGTGTTTACCCCAACATCACGGTTAACTTAAACTCCTACTCCAACGGAGCAGATGGCAACGTGGGAGTAAATACTGCGATCCTTGCGGGAGAAGTGGATGTACTGGCTTCCTTTGGTCTGGGAAATACAAACAATCGTTGGGAGAACGGTTTGTTTGTGGATATCACCGACAAGGTTGAGGAAGAGGGCATCGATCTGGTTGAGCAGTGGGGAACCGATGTGTATAAGTACGACGGCAGTATTTATACCTTCCCCTGCGGCGGTTTGAGCAACTACATCTGCATCAATATGACGGCATGGAATGAGGCCGGCCTTGGCGAGCTGCCTAAGGAGTGGACCTGGGATGAGTATCTGGAGGCATCAAAGGCGATGACTAAAGTGGCTGCCGACGGTAAAGTTGAGATTTATGGCGGCTCTGATGTTCAGGATTACAGCTACTTTATGTATACCATCAGTCAGGGAAGCGGAAAAGACAGACTTTACGATGAGGACGGTACGTCCAGTTATGATAACCCTCGTGCACTCAAGGCTTTGGAGCGTAAGCTGAAAGCAGAGCTGGAGGATAAGATTTGGTATCCTAATGCGTCGTATAAATCAGACGGTTACTACACAAACGAAGCTTTCCTGGCTGGAAAAATTGCATCCGGTATTACTACCAATATTGTTCGCTTCCTGCATCAGACAGAGACTTATCCCGATGTAAAGTGGGTGACCGGTTTTGCTCCTTATCCTGTGGAAGAGGAGGGCGAGACCAACTATATGTCCGGCGTATCTACTTTCTCTCATGCAGGTATTGCGCTGAACTGTCAGGATGAAGATGCTGCATGGGCATTCCTGAAGTGGTATTCCACCTACGGTGTGAAGTATCTGGTTGCGGCAGGACATCAGCCTAAGTGGATTGGAACCGAGCCGGGAGCTGCATTGGCACTTATTTATGGTTCTGAGGAAGAAGCGGCGAAGTGGGTTGACTTTGAGTCTTTCAGCCATGTAATCGGACGCACGGATCTCCCCGCATATGCAGATACTAATCTGACAGCATTAGCGGATGTGGGCAGCGCGCTCAAGGACCCGATCATGCAGGCGATTTCCGGAGAAATGTCTGCGGAGGATTGTTTGAAGCAGGCAGCCGAAGAGGCAGATGAGGCGATTCGGGATGCACAGTAAGCAATAACTGTTTTCTTGCGATCATATACCCCGGCCGAATGGCTGGGGTATATCTCCTCATGAGAAGCAGAGGGTTACGATGAATGTGAGGTTAAGTATAATGAAAAAACAACGCAGTTCACTAAAAAAAGGTGAGAATATTGTTGGATGGGCATTTGTGGCACCGACGATGTTGATTTTCTTTGTTCTGACAGCCTTCCCTTTTTTCTTTTCCATCTTTCTTTCCATGGCAGATTGGAAGTTTTTTAATGGCTGGGACAAGTTGAAGTTTGTAGGTCTGGAGAACTTTGTCGAACTGTTTGAGGATGAAGATTTCTGGAATGCCATGAAGAATACGATTATTTACACTGTGACGATCGTACCGTTATCTATCGGAATATCTATTGTTTTTGCTTATGGTATGAATGGACGGATCTTCGGAAAAAAAGTGCTGCGAATGCTGTTTTTTATTCCCTATATCAGTTCTATGGTGGCAGTTGGTGCTGTTTTCCGGATGCTGTTTCGCGAGGAAGCTGTTGTAAATAATCTGTTGCTGGATCTAAACTTGATTTCTGAGCCCATAAAATGGGCGATCAATGCAAAGCTGTCCAAGGTTCCGATCATTCTGCTGTCCGTCTGGTGCTCCATCGGATACCAACTGATTCTGTTTACTGCCGCGATGCAAAACGTTCCGAATGGTTTATATGAAGCTGCCCGCATTGATGGAGCAAACGGACTGCAGCAGTTTATCAAGATCACATTGCCGATGATTTCACCGACGATTTTTTATCTGGTCATCACACGTACCATGTCAGTGCTTAAGATATTTGGCTCGGTCAATGTGTTTACAATGAATACCTCAACGAAGTCGAATACATCGGTTGTGGTTGATATATATAATACAGCGTTCGTTAAATATGATTTTGGTCCGGCCTCGGCAATGTCAATGATTCTGTTTGTGCTTGTTATGGTCGTTACAGCCATTAATTTCTGGGGACAGAAGAAGTGGGTACACTATTAAGGGAGAGGAGAAAGAAAATGAAAATTGGTTATCGACAAAAAGAGACTTTGATCATGTCAGTGAAGACCGTTCTCTTCTTTGGTATCGGAGTATTATTTCTGCTGCCGTTGCTTTGGATGGTCAGCTCTTCCCTGAAATATCCCTCTGAGATGTTTGCGAAAGAGTTTAGTTGGATTCCGAAATCGCCCCGATGGGAGAACTATGCGACTGTGTGGAATGGCGAGGTTGTCAGCATGGCGAGGGGTTATGCGAACAGTGCGTTTATTACGGTAATGTCGATTGTTGTTCGCCTTATTGTAGCTTCTTTGGGGGCATATGCCTTTGCAAAGATCGATTTTAAAGGAAAAAATATCGCGTTCATGCTGCTGCTGTCCACCATGATGATTCCCGGGGAGGTGACGATCATCCCCAGATTTATGTTATTTCATAAAATCGGACTGTATAATAATCTCTGGGCGATTATCGTGCCTCACTGGTTTGCACCGGGAGCGATTTTCTTCCTCCGACAGTTTTACAAGACTCTTCCGACAGAGCTGATGGAGGCGGCAAAGATTGACGGCGCCAATCATGTGCGGATTTTCTTGCAGATAATGATGCCGCTGACGAAATCTGCATTGGCTTCCCAATGTGTATTAAGCTTTGTGGCTTGCTGGAACGAATATATGAGTCCCTTGATTTTCCTGGTAAAAAAGGAACTCTATACGGTTGCACAGGTTATCCAGTGGACGATGATGGAGGATGTTTCGCGAACTGACATGATGATGACTGCAGCTACGCTCGCAATTGTTCCTGTGGTGATTGTGTTCTTCATGGGTCAGAGATACTTTATCGAAGGTATTGCAACTTCCGGTGTTAAGGGTTGACAGCTTAAAGGATAAGTGGATTTAAAAACAGCAAGTAATTCTGAACTGCACAAATGATTCATGATTTCTGTCAGGACTATGCCGGGGTGGTTGTTCGTCATCCCGGCATTACTGCTTGAAGACCGGAGAATTCTTATGTATCAGGGATCGCAGAGTGGTCAGATGCAGATGATATCAATAAAGCGATTGGAGGGAATATATCAATTATGCCTCGTAGAATAAAATGGATAGCATGTTTGCTGCCGCTGCTTGTTGGGGCGTTAGTGTACGCAAATCATCTTACAGAAAAAGACACTGCATACACCACATATACGTACAGTGATGTGACGTTTCTGAAGTCCATTCCAAACCGAAATGCCTATGGAACCGGCGAGAGATGTACCGGGATGCAGGGGATGGCAGCGACGGAGGATTATCTCTATGTCGTCAAGATTAAGGGAACAAATACATATGCAGTTATCTTCCAATATGATGTTGAAAAAGGTACGAGAAAAACCCTCAAATACTATCCGGGCATTGATGCCACAGAGCAAGCCGCACTGGATATAGTCCAGCACTGTAACGAGATGACTGTCTTTACCCAAACGGATGGAAATAAATATATGCTTACAGCCAATGGATATCATCCTGAAGCGTCCTCCTATCCTGGGCCCTGTCTTACGAAGCTTTTGTTAGATGAGGAAAACGCGGCAATTCGCTTTGCGGGGTATTATAATTTGACGAGAATCAATGATGAAGGGGAAACGGTATATCTGTCAGCCAGCGCTATCCGCTGGGTGGGAAACAGCAACGGGTTTCATTATTATCTGATCAAAAATGCAAATGATTTTTATTGGTGTAAGATTGCGGAGGGAGAGCTGGGCGGTTCCACGGCGGAAACAGCGGTTGAGATAGCGGCGATTCATCTGTTCACCATTGACAACCGTAATGCTGTTTTTGCAGATGAGGATGGATCGACCTATACGATAGATAATTTGGAAAACTGGACAAATCAGGGGTTTTATTACAATAAAGCTGAGGATGTGATTTATGTACCGTTGTTTGACAGCGACGGCAATGACAATGTGATTTTGGTGTTTGCCATGGACGGTATGCTGAGGATAGAGGCCCTTGAGAAAGTGACATCAAATCAGCGCCTGACTGTTTTTCCGACCACGCTGACCTTTCACATTGGATACAGCGGACAAAAGCTTTTTGAGATCGAGTCCTGTGTATTCCTTGAGAATCAGGGATCTGAGGGCAATCTCAACCTGTTTTTTAACACAAATGGATCAGACGTCTCTGAATATGAAGGTATCTGGTCGGTAAACTATCGGCAGGGCAGCTTTGAAAAACCTGTTCCGATTGTGGACGAGAAGTCTATCATCTATACGGTTGAATACAATTATAACGTTGATGGAGCAGAGCAGGACAACTGGCTCCAGTCGAATATTAATGGCAATTTCAGTATGCTGAGAAGTACAACGCATATTGACGGGATCGCGACAAATCTGCGTGTAAATCAATATTATCGGGAGGATGACTGTGACTTTACCGGCTGGCATCTGTACCGCAGTTCAGACGGCAAGTGGCTTTATGCCGACGGAAATTGGTATACGGAAGCTGATGTACCTTCCGGGATAGAGAAGAAGCTGATGGAAGATGCGGAGAGGGTGGATCAACTGACCAAAGTAAACGGCGATGTGATCACTGCATATGCCCAGTGGCTGGAAATAGACGGAGAATAATAAAAACGCGGTGAGGGAGAAGAGTATGGTTTACTTCAATACATATAAGGAAACGCCTCTCCTGGAAATGACAAATATTCCTCCGGCGGGAGTGAAAAAAGCAGCATATCAGGGAACGGCGATCTATGACAATTATGTGGTACAGTGTTATCACAGTGGATATGTGAATCTGTTTGATCTCAGTGCGAACCGGGAAGATGGGCCGGTTGCGGTATTTAAGCTGGGCTCATTTAATGATGGCGCGGAAGCAATGCGTCCGGAAGGTGAGCGGTGGGATCCAAAATGTTATATCAATCACAGCAATCAGGCAATGTTTGGTACAAGGAGATGGGATGAGAGTGATCCGTTTCCGTTGCTGTATGTGACGATCGGAAACAAAGGCTGGAAGATGGAGGATGGCAGCTATATTGCTAAATGTGCGGTGGAGCGTATTCTCTGTGATAAAAAGACCGGCCGGTGGAGTTCCCAGCTGGTGCAGATCATTGAATTCAATGATATCGCTTTTGTGGACGAGGGTACCGGCAGACAGGGCACGGTCGCGCTGAAGGATGGCCGATTTGTTTACTCTGACACCGAGACATGGAAGAATACTCAAAACTATGAGGTTCCATGCTGGGGCTGGCCGGCGTATTTTGTCGACAGCGACCCCATTGCACTTACAGAGGGAAAGCTTTATATACACAGTGCTCGCTTCCGCACTGCATGGTCTGCAGTCGGCGATACCGCCACGGGTAATTATCGCGATGCCATCTCTGGGTTTGACAGTGAGAAGCATAATGCCTACATCATTACTCAGTTCACTCTTCCTGAATTACCTGAAAACGAGGAGAAGTTTGGACAGACGGTTACTTTGACTCCAGCTCATATTGAGAGTCAGTTTACTACGGAATATGATATCTGGGGTACCCAGGGCGGAACACTGTATCAGGGACGGATATATTATCCGTTTGGTTTTGGCGCACAGCCGGGGGCTGAACATTTTGTGGAAAAACGAAACGGGCTTCGGGTGTATGATATTGCACAGCGGAGAATTACCTGCAAGGTGGAGCTGTGGGAGAAATCGGCGATGAAAACGGTAGAGCCTGAAGGGTGCGCCATCTATGACGGGAAGCTGGCATTGAGTTATAATACTGCCGGTGAAAATCTGTGGCTGTTCGACATTATTGAGCAGTTGAATGTCGATGTTACCGTGGGTGGCGGAAAGACCAGAGGATAAATGGACGGGAAAGGGAATATAAGATGGAGAGGATTTATGTTGAAGGTCACCGTGGGGCCTGTGCTTTATACCCGGAAAATACATTGATCTCCTATCAAAAAGCGATGGAGATGGGTGTGGATGCGATTGAATTTGATGTTTGGCTTTCCAAAGATAAGGTGCCGGTGATCATGCATGATTCCAATGCGCTAAGGACTTGCGGGGTCAATGTGGATCTGCGTGAGATGACACTGGAGGAAATCAAAAAGCTGGATCCCTGCTGTGAAAGTAAATTCGGTGATCGGTTTAAGGGGAAGGTGGAGGTTCCTACCCTTTATGAGCTGTTGGAGCTGGCAAAGAGGATCAATCCTGAGTTTAAGCTGGGCGTGGAGATCAAGCAGTATACAGAAGAAACCGTGGACATCACGGTGAAAGCACTGAAAGAATATGGATTTTATGAGAATTGTTGGTTCTATGCATTTAACGGACGAATCATTCGATATCTGAAAGAGAGGTATGGTGCGCGCACCATGGGTTATCCGGATTTTCAGATGAAAGAGTTTGAAAATTATGATTACTATGATGAGATCGGATTGTCCATGAGTATTGTTCGCTCAGAGATCTGTGATGTATATCTGACAAAGGGACTTCCGATCCATATGTACTGTGCGGATACGGAGGAGGATGTGAATTTATGTATTCAGAAGGGCGCATCGTTAATTACAGCAAATGATCCGAGGGCGTTGCTGAGAATAATCAAGGATACAGAATAAATTCGTTGGCAAAGGCCGAAAATGCGATCAAATATATTCAGAACATGGTGGGACGCAAAAGAATAAATGAGAAAGTGCGGAGAGTGAAATGAAATATTCATAC
This sequence comes from Lachnospiraceae bacterium, assembly GCA_017461725.1. Classification (GTDB taxonomy): domain Bacteria; phylum Bacillota; class Clostridia; order Lachnospirales; family Lachnospiraceae; genus RGIG423. The sequence continues at coordinate 45,658 of JAFTXG010000026.1, read as the reverse complement.
AGCAAAGAAACGGAATGTTTGAATGAGGTTGATGTTCTCGTTGTGGGAGCAGGACCTGCCGGAATAGGTGCCGCAGTCGCGGCAGCAAGACAGGGAGCGGATGTATTGGTGATAGAGCGTTACGGTACAGTAGGAGGAAATCTTACTTTGGGCAACGTAAGCCCTATACTCGGCAGAGTTTCTGAGGGGACCATCTATGATGAAATCATAGAACTGCTGGCACAAAATCATAAAGATGAAATCCCTGTAGAAACCAGAAATGGCAAAGAGATACACATTGACTCCGAAGAAGCAAAGGGCATTTTAACGGATTTATTATTTAGAAATAATGTTAGAGTAATGCTGCAAACCTCAGTTTGTGATGTTATAAAAGAAAATAACATATTAAAGGGCGTAGTGGTCACAACGCCTTGCGGGATTAAGGCGATAACGGCGAAAAGGGTGATTGATGCGACCGGTGATGGAACGGTGGCCTTTCTCGCTGGCTGTGAATATAAAATTGGCAGGGAGAGTGATGGAAAAACTCAGCCCACGACGGTGGAATTTACGATAAATAATGTGGATGAAAGTCGTGCAATCATGTGTTTTGGGGGCAGTGACCCGGTAAAGCTGCCCAATGGGAAGAAATATTCCGAATTTTGTAAGGAGTGTGAACAAAACGGAATTTTACCTCGGAATGTCTCGATAGTCCGTCTGCACAGAACCTTTTATCAAGGGGAAAGAAATGTTAATGCCACACAGTTAAATGGAATAGATTCCCTTGACCCGATTGAACTTTTTAAGGCAGAAGCAGAACTTCGGAAACAGATTAATTCAGTGATAGCTTTTTTGCGCAACCATATTCCTGGTTATGAAAATTGTATGCTGAAAACAACGGCAGACACGCTGGGGGTCAGGGAAACCCGGAGAATCATTGGGGAATATATCATGTGCGATGATGATGTGGAGCAGGGAAAGCATTACGATGATGCAGTTGTACATAATGCGTGGTTCCTTATTGATATCCATAATCCGTCCGGCGGTGGTCAGGCAGAAGGTCATTCCAAAATGGCTGAGCCCTATGACATCAGATATGGCGCATTGGTACCGCTGGGGGTGGAAAATTTACTGACTGCAGGGCGATGTATTTCCGGAACACACAGGGCACATGCATCGTACAGGGTAATGGCAATCTGTATGGCAACCGGTGAAGCGGCAGGAATTGCGGCAGCATTAAGTATACAGGAAAACAAATGTCCAAGAGAATTATCGGCTGAAAAAATTAGGGGTGTGCTAAGAGAAAAGGGAGTACAAATATAATTTGCAGAGGAGGAGCAAAAGATGGATAATTACATTAATGTTGATCAGAACATGATAGTCAATACGACTATTGATGATGTGGCGGTGGAGTGGCATGATGTCCGAAAGTCGCCTATATCGCTGCATGGCCTTTATGAGCCAGAGAGTGAACCGTTTTTTTATCGGATTCCGTTGGATGTTGCAGCGGCCACTAGCGGAGGAGTAGACCGATTGAATCGTGAATGTACTGGCGGACGGGTACGGTTTTCAACTGATTCACCCTATATTGCGGTTCGAGCTACATATCGCGCGGTGGGCAGATCTTCTCACCTGACATTGGTGTCGACCTCAGGTTTTGATCTGTATATTGATGGTGAATACGGCAGCCGTTATGTAAAAGAATTCCGCATGCCTTACGATATGGTGGATTGCTATGAGCAGATTATTTATCTGGACAGCGATACATTTCGTTCATACACGATAAATATGCCTGTCCATGCCTGTGTAGAATCTATGGAAATCGGACTGAAGCCTGGAGCTAGACTGGATGCGGCCAGGCCTTACCGTGATATCAAGCCTGTAGTCATTTATGGTTCATCCATCGTCCATGGCACGGCAGCCAGTCGACCGGGAAATATCTATCCTGCGGTGATTTCACGCAAACTGAATGTGGATGTGAGAAATCTGGGATTTTCGGGAAACGCAAAGGGAGAAAAGGTGTTGGTGGATTGGATGGCGACTTTGCCAATGAGCGTGTTTGTATGTGATTACGATTACAATGCACCGACAGTTGAGCATTTGGAACAGACTCATTATGCCATGTATGAGACTATCCGGGAAAAGAATCCTGAGTTGCCGTATATTATGATTAGTCGTCCTAATTATTGGACTTCGATTCGTAATCAAGAGGAAATATTGCAGCGTCGCGATGTGGTAATGTATTCATATTTGGCGGCGAGGAAAAATGGTGACAAATATGTATATTTCATTGACGGAATGAGTTTCTTTGGTGGAGAGAACCAATATGAGTATACGCTTGATGGTGTTCATCCCAACGATGCCGGGTTCCTGCGGATGGGGGATTGTATTGGAACAGTGATTCGCCATGTGTTGGAAAAGGCAGGTGAATCATTTTAAGAAATTTAATTGACAGAAAAGAGGCGTACTGATGAAAACAGAAATAATCAACTTGTGTCCCGAAAGGTCAAAGGTTCACTGGATTAAGAGCTTCAGAAGAAATAAAATATGAACCGACTCATAAGAAACATATCAAGGTTAGTAGTATCAGCGCTTGTTTTGGTGAGTGTTTCTGCCTGCGGACAGCGGACTGCGCATTCTGAGGAGACGCAGACGGAAGCGATACAGACCGAACCGACGTCGCCGGAGCCGGATACCCTCACGGCGATGAGCTTTAATGTGTATGCGGGGAAGCAGACGGAGCAGAGAAGGATGAGTGTGCTCCAGACGATACTGAGATACCTGCCGGACACCGTAGGGGTGCAGGAGGCAACGCCGGAATGGATGGATTACCTGAAAGAGAATCTGGGGGAACTATACGGTTTTGTCGGGACGGGCCGTGAAGGCGGTGAAAAAGGCGAGCACTGTGCGATTCTTTACCGAAAAGAGCGGTTTGAGCTGGTTGAGACGGATACGAAGTGGTTGTCCGACACCCCGAATGAGGTTTCCAAGTATGAGGAATCCTCTTATATTCGTATTTTTACTTACGCAGTTCTGACAGACAGAGAGACCGGAAGCGAACTGGTCGTGGTAAACACCCATCTGGATAATGGCAGTTCTGTGGCGAGGGAAAAGCAGCTGGCGGTGCTTTTGAACCACCTGGAACGGTTTAGTGAAACACCGCTCATCCTCACAGGGGATTTTAACTGTAGACGGGGCCGCGGTGTATACAAAACGGTGACCGAGGTCCTTACGGATTCCTTCGAGATTGCGTTGGAGAAGAAGGACATGGCCACATATATGGGTTCAAGTATGGGGGTTATTGATTATGTTTTTGTGAGTTCTCATATATCAGAGGTGTTGGATTATCGCGTGATCGCAGTTCCGGAGAACGGTATGATTCCGTCGGATCATTTGCCGGTGCTGATCGAGTATTCAGTAAGGTGAATGGAGGAGGAAGCAGCAATGAAAACGAGAGAGTCGGAGAAATTTGACTCTCTTTTTGTGTGGAGAAAAAAACACCTTGACAGAATGCAGCGTTCGTGTTAAATTGAAAAACGTTTTCAAATTAAAAATGAAAATGATTTTCAATTTACATCAAAATCGAATTGACGCTGCAGACAACGTCAAGAATCAAAACAGAAACTTTAACGGGATTGAGTGAGCATATGGGAAGAACAGCAGAGTATCAGACCAGACAAAAACAGCAGATCATTGATTATCTGAACGACCACAGGGGAGATTATGTGACTGCCGGAGAACTGGCGGAGCATTTCCACCGGACTGGAGAATCGGTGGGACTGACCACCGTGTACCGTCACCTGGAGCGACTGGTGGCAGAAAATAAAGTGGAGAAGTATCATATCGACGGGATGAAGAGCGCCTGCTTTTGCGCGGTGGACGAGGCAGCCGATGAGACGCAAGATAATCTGACCATGAAATGTCAGTCCTGCGGGGATATTGTACATTTTTCCTGCCCCGACCTGAGTCATCTGTATGCGCATTTTGCGGAGGAACACCGGATCAGCATTGACCCGAGAAAGACCGTGTTTTACGGGAAGTGCGATAAGTGCAGTGTGCCGCAGGCGGCGCGGTAGTTGATGACGGTCAGGAGAGGCACATAGAGTAGTGGAAGCTGATATAGATAAGAAAAAATCAGCGATGTGTTGCGGGAGAGTATATGAATCGAAATGAAAGAAAACAGGGATTTCGGCGGGGCTTTGCCGGTGGCATGATATCTGTGATCGGCCTGATACTGGTGCTGTGTCTGTCGCTGGGTGGGTGCCTGGCAGGCGGCAAGAACGGTCCGGGTGACAGCGGGCAGAACGGCGATCTTCAGCCGGATGACGATAAACTGAGTTTGGGGAATAAATTGCAGGTGGTGACCACCATTTTCCCTGCCTACGACTTTGCGCGGCAGGTGGGCGGTGAGCATGCTGAGGTGAATATGCTGCTGTCGCCGGGCGAGGAGCTTCATTCCTACGAGCCCTCACCGAGGGATATTATCGCCATCGAGCAGTGCGATGTGTTCATCTATGTGGGCGGCGAGTCCGACACCTGGGTGGACGATATTCTGGAGTCCATCGACACCTCAAAGACCACCATTATCTCCATGATGGGGATTGTGGATGCGCTCACGGAGGTGACCGTCGAGGGCATGGACACCGGCGGGATCTGGGGCGGTCACAGTCATGACCACGGAGAGGAAGAACATGAAGACGACCATGCGGAGTACGACGAGCACGTCTGGACCTCCCCGGCCAACGCAAAGCTGATCGTGGAGCAGATTGCAGATAAGTTTGTGGAGAATGACCCTGAAAACGCGCAGGGATACCGCGACAACGAGGCGGCGTATGTAGCTGAGCTGGAGTCTCTGGCGAGGGAGCTGCTGTCCGTTCGGGAGAATGCAGCGAGGACAACAATCGTTGTGGGGGACCGATTCCCCTACCGCTACCTGGCGGAGTTCATGGATCTGGATTATTTTGCGGCTTTCCCCGGCTGCGCCGAGGAGACGGAGCCCAGCGCGAAGACAGTGGCTTTCCTGATTGACAAGGTGAAGGAGGAGCAGATCCCGGTGGTATTCCACGGGGAATTCTCCAGCCATCTGATGGCACAGCGGATCAGCGAGGAGGCTGGGGCGGTACCGATGCTTCTGCACTCCTGCCACAATGTGACCAAGGCGGAGTTTGAGGCCGGGGTGACCTATCTGGATCTGATGTGGGAGAATGCGGCCGTCCTGCGAGCGGCGCTGTGCCGGTAATCTGTGGCACGAGAGGTAGGCGTGACGATAGCGTGAACCGTTGATGTGAGCGGTGACAAGAGGTTCTGACACCGGAAGATGGGCAAGTGAGCAGAGTAAATGACTGTCGGCAGTTCGGCAGAATGGAGATAGAGATGGCATATTTAACATGTGAGAAAGTGGAGCTGGCCTACGAGGGCGTTCCCGTGGTGTCCGATCTTTCCTTTGCAATCAACAAGGGTGATTACCTTTGCGTGGTGGGAGAGAACGGCTCCGGAAAAAGTACATTGATCAAGGCCCTGCTGGGGCTGAAGAAGCCCGCTGCGGGAAAAATCACCTTCGGTGACGGTCTGACCCAGAAGGATATCGGTTATCTTCCCCAGCAGACTCCGGCACAGGCGGACTTTCCGGCCAGCGCCTTTGAGGTGGTATTGTCCGGCTGTCTGAATCGCCTGGGAATAAAGCCCTTTTACGGCAAGGCGGAGAAGGAGAGAGCCTGGGCAAACCTAAAGCGACTGTCGGCGGAGCATCTGGCAAATAGTTGTTATCGCGATCTGTCCGGCGGTCAGAAGCAGCGGATCTTGCTGGCGAGAGCACTCTGCGCAGCGGAGAAGGTGTTGCTGTTGGACGAGCCGGTGACCGGCCTGGATCCGACGGCGGTGGAGGAGATGTATCAGCTGATCAAAAAACTGAACCGGGAGGACGGAATCACCGTGATCATGGTATCTCACGATATCCATGGCGCGGTGCGTCAGGCCAGCCATATCCTGCATCTGCACAACCGCCCGCTGTTTTTCGGAACGGCGGCGGAGTACCGCAAGAGCGGAGCTTTCAACGGGGTGAAGGCAACGGAAGAAACGGCAGGCAGAAGTGCTGAGGAAAGCGCTCTGCAGAAAAACACAGTGGGAATGATTGCCGATGGAAGTGAAAGCGCTGCCGGGCGAAAAATGCAGGCAGCAGAAATGACAGAGAAAAAGACGCAGAATAGTGTGGTCAGGGAGGAGCAGTTATGATAGAATTAATACAGGAAATGTTCTCCTACCGGTTTATGCTCCGGGCCATTACAGCCGGAGGACTGATCTCTCTGTGTGCGGCGCTTTTGGGCGTCAGTCTGGTGTTGAAGCGCTACTCCATGATCGGCGACGGCCTCTCCCATGTGGGATTCGGTGCTCTGGCGCTGGCGACGGTGATGAACGCGGCACCCCTGGCGGTGGCGATCCCGGTGGTGGTGGCTGCGGCATTTTTCCTGCTGCGGATCAGCGGAAACAGCAAGATCAAGGGCGATGCGGCCATCGGATTGATCTCGGCGGGCTCCCTTGCCATCGGTGTGATGATGATCTCCATGACTTCCGGTGTCAATACGGATGTCTACAATTATATGTTCGGCAGCATTTTGGCCATGAGTGACGGGGATGTGTGGCTGTGCGTCGGTCTGGCGGCAGTGGTATTGTTTTTGTTCGTGTGGTGTTACACGAGGATGTTTGCAGTGACCTTCGATGAGACCTTTGCCAGAGCCACCGGCACGAGAGTCGGCCTGTACAACGGATTGTTGGCGGCGCTGACCGCGGTGACCATTGTGCTGGGCATGAGGCTGATGGGATCGCTCCTGATCTCCAGCCTGATCATCTTCCCGGCGCTGACCGCCATGCGGGTCTGCAAGCGGTTCATCAGCGTGATTCTCAGTGCCGGAGTGATCTCCGTGGTGTGCTTCTTTGCCGGAATGATGATGTCCTACGCCTGGGGTACGCCCGCGGGAGCCAGCGTGGTGGTGGTCAATCTGGCGGTATTCTTGGTGTTTTATGTGATCGGAGCATTGCGGGAGCGGTGATTCGGCAGTGGATGAAAATAGATGGGAAATAAAGGGAGGAGCACCGCGAAAACGGTGCAGGAAGGTGTAGATAATGGATATCCAGCTTGGTGATATTGTAAAATTGAAAAAGCCCCACCCCTGTGGAAGCAGTGAGTGGGAGGTCATTCGTGTGGGTATGGATTTCAAACTCAAGTGTCTGGGCTGCGGTCATCTGGTGATGGTGTCCAGAAAGCTGGTGGAGAAAAACTGCAGGGGTGTGAGAAAGCCGGAGTGAGGCTATTTTCTCTGGGCTTTTGATTCTAAGAAATGAAGAAAGTGCTCCACATTTCCGTAGGTGGACTGTTTTTTGTAATAGTAACAGATCGTCTGTGACACATCGAAATCTGCCACATCCAGAAATTTCATGGTGGGGGATAGCTTTCGCTGTGGATATTCGCGGCTCAGTCCGATGCCGATGCCGGCCTCGATACACTTGCGGAGACAAAGGAGGTCGTTGCTCTGAACGACGAGGTTCGGCGTAAACCCGGCCTGTCTGCAGGCATCGATCAGGATCCGGTTCATACTGTTTCGATGTCCGATGGAAATAAACGGCTGATCGCTGAGCTGCTTCAGCGTGAGCTTTTTCCCGCAGAGCGGGCTGTCTGCAGCTGCTCGCAGGCGAAGCCGTGTGGTGTACAGATCAACGGATTCGTAATCCGAGTACTGATCGCTCTTTTCGTCGATTATTATGTCATAGTTCTCAAAATCGGTTTCCTCAAAATCGAACACGGTCTTAAAGGCAATGTGAGGATGCCTTCTCTTGTATTCAATAATGTGATCGGTGATGATATCCCGCATGGCGCGGACCAACAGTCTGATCTCGCGGGTGTCGGTGCTGATCGAGGTCAGACTGTCGACAGCCTGATCCAGTTCATCGAAAATCACGGCAAGCGATTGTAACAGTCGCTTGCCATTTTCATTTAGCATGATCCGGTTGGAGGAACGGCTGAACAGCTGGCAGCCCAGCTCCTTCTCCAGACGCTTGACCGAGGCGGAGACTGAGGTGGCGGGTACCATATATTTCTCAGCGGTTTTGGCGAAGCTCTCATTTTTGGCGCTCTCAAAAAAGTAGCGAAGCTGTAAAATTTCCATATCAGTCACGCTCCATTTAAAATCAAACCGATAGTTTCAGATCGGATATATGGTTTATTTTACCCCATCTTTAAAAGTTGTGCAACACTAATTCAGGATATTGTTTACAGATGTGTAAAAGTGGTTTATCTTTAAGGTATTAAGGATACTGGGCAGCACAGCATCGCGGCATATATAACATACATAATGAAAATGGAGGCGGCAAAATGATGGAGAATGAATTGAGAAGTTATATCGAGGCGAACAGGGAGGAGATGTACGGGCTGCTGAAGGACCTGTGTCTGATCCCCGCTCCCTCGCATCTGGAGCACAAGCGGGCAGAGTACTGTAAAAACTGGCTGGAAAAGGCGGGGGCCGAGGGCGTATATATCGATGAGGCGCTGAACGTAATTTTCCCGATCAACTGTGAGAACAGCGACAAACTGACGGTTTTTGTGGCGCACACGGACACGGTTTTCCCGGACACAGAGCCCATGCCCTACCTGGATGACGGCGAGAGGATCCATTGCCCCGGCGTGGGTGACGACACCGCCAGCCTGACGGTGATGATGTTGACCGCAAAATATTTTGTGGAAAAGAAAATCGTCCCCGCCGATGGATTGATGTTTGTCTGCAATTCCTGTGAGGAGGGACTGGGAAATCTGAAGGGCACACGGCAGCTCTTCAAGGATTTCGAGGGACGGATTGCCCGGTTTATCTCCCTGGACAGTTCGCTCAACGCGGTTGCCGACAATTGCGCGGGTTCCCACCGCTATGAGGTGGAGGTGCTGACCGAGGGCGGTCATTCCTACGGGAAGTTCGGCAACGCCAACGCCATCGCGGAGCTGTCCAAAATGGTTGCAGCCATCTATGCCATCGAGGTTCCGAAAAAGGAGGGATGCCGCACCACCTATAACGTGGGAACCATCTCAGGAGGCACCTCCGTGAATACCATTGCCCAAAACGCAAAGATGCTCTGTGAATACCGTTCCAGTGACCGGGAGTGTCTGGCGATCATGCAGGAGAAATTTGAAGCCATATTTGAGCAGGCAAAGTCGGAAAAGGTTCAGGTAAAGATCGACAAGGTGGGAGACCGGCCCTGCAGCAATATCGATGATGCTAAGATTGATGAACTCAGAAAAATTGTCAGACCGATCATCGAGGAAGTGACAGGCGCACCGGTAACCTTTAAATCATCCTCCACCGACTGCAATATTCCACTTTCGCTGGGGATTCCCGCCCTCTGTGTCGGCGTGTATCGCGGTAACGGTGCCCACACCCGACAGGAATGGGTGGAAAAGGCATCGCTGATCCCCGGACTGGAGATTGCAATCAGGCTGGCAACTATATTTGCGGAGGGATAAACGATGAAAATTACCGCAGTAGGAGACATGATTATTCAGAAACGGATCTATGAAGGCTACGAGGGCTTTGCGGAGCTGGCGACCTTTATCCGGCAGGGAGACGCGCGGTTTTTCAATTTGGAGACTACCTTAAACCATGAGGGGGAGGCCTGTGCGTCCCAGTTCAGCGGCGGCACCTGGCTGCGCACCAACCCGGAGGTTCTGGAGGATATCAAGCCCTTCGGGTTCAATATGACCAGCTTTAACAATAACCATGCGCTGGATTTTTCCTACGCCGGGCTGGAGCGGACTCTGGAGGCGCTGGAAAAAAGCGGACTGGTTCACAGCGGAGTGGGCAGAAATCTGGCGGAAGCCTCCGCGCCCCGGTATCTGGAGACGAAAAACGGCCGTGTGGCACTGATCGCAGTCAACTCTTCTTTTGAACCGTCGATGATGGCAGGGGAGCAGTCCCCGAGAGTGTCCGGGCGCCCCGGAATCAACGGGATTCGCATTGAAAAGCATATCGAGCTTCCCCAGGCAGAGCTTGATTTCATCAAGAGAATTGCAGTGGAGACGAATATCAATGCGGGAAAGGAAATCACCCGCAGGGAGGGCTATCACCCGGAACTGAAAAATGATGAAGCCGAGTTGGGTGAACTGAAGTTTGTGCTGGGCGAGACTCCCCGTTTTGTGATGAAGGTCAACGGGAAGGACATGGCGCGGGTGGAGAAGGCCATCTATGAGGCGAAGCTTCAGGCCGATTATATCATGATATCGGTTCATTCACACCAGATCAGCGGTGATGCGAAAGAGTGTCCGGCAGAGTTTTTGAAGGAGTTCGCCCATCGCTGTATCGACGCAGGTGCCCATGCCATTCTCGGTCACGGGCCTCACCTGCTGCGGCCCATCGAGGTGTATAAGGATTGTCCGATCTTCTATTCGCTGGGGGATTTTGTGCTGCAGCTCTACGATATTGAGCTGGCACCGGCGGACTTTTTTGAAAGGAATGGTCTGACTTCGGCATCCACCGTCCATGAACTGTTGAGGAAACGCTCAAAGGATTTCACCAGAGGCCTGATGACCGATCCGAGGATGTTCCGGTCAGTGATCCCCTGCTGGGAGACGGAAGGGACAAAGCTCACATCCATTAAGCTGCTGCCCATCGAGATGGCCATGGAGGGTAACCGCTCCGCCATCGGTCTGCCCCGCCGCAGTGATAACCCGGAGATCGCGGAGTATCTGGCCGAAATGTGTGAGCCCTATGGAACGAAGATAACCCGGGAGAAAGACGGGACACTGACCTGCACATGGTGACAGGCAGGGATTAACGGAGGAAAATAGAAATGAACGAAAGCATCGATCAGCATACACGGTTGGAGCAGGACTCCATCGGCGCGAAGGAAATCCCGGTGGCGGCGTATTACGGCGTGCAGTCTCTGCGCGCGGTGGAGAATTTTTCCATCACCGGCAGGCAGCTTCACCCCGAAATGATCCGCAGTCTGGCCGTGTTGAAAAAAGCCTGCGCCATGGCCAATGCCGCCGCGGGAGTCATGGATATGAGCATCGCCACTGCCATTGAGCAGGCCTGTGATCTGATTATAGCAGGAAAGTACCACGACCAGTTTATCGTGGACCCGATCCAGGGCGGAGCCGGCACCTCCATGAATATGAATGCAAATGAGGTCATTGCCAACATTGCCATTGAACTGCTGGGCGGAAAAAAGGGAGACTATGCGCTGGTACATCCGAACGACCATGTGAATTACGGTCAGTCCACCAACGATGTGATCCCCACCGCCGGAAAGATGACGGCGCTGGTTTTGCTCAAGAGTCTCGAGGAAAGTCTGGAGCTCTTGCGGTCTGCGCTGCAGAAAAAAGCGGCCGATTTTGACTCTGTCCTGAAGATGGGGCGGACACAGATGCAGGATGCGGTGCCGATCCGGCTGGGCCAGGAATTTGGCGCTTACGCCTCGGCGGTGGACAGAGGTCTGCAGCGAATCAGATTTACAAAAGAAGAACTGTATACCATCAATATGGGAGGCACCGCTATCGGTACCGGACTGAATGCGGATAAGTCTTACTTCCACAATATTGCCGCCACGCTGTCTGCACTGACGGGACTTCCCTTCCGACAGGCGTCGGACCTGATCGATGCCACACAGAATATTGACTGCTTTGCGGCGGTGTCCAGCGCGCTGAAAAACGGAGCGATCTCCATATCCAAAATTGCCAACGATCTGCGGCTCATGTCCTCCGGCCCCAGGACCGGATTCGGTGAGATTAATTTGCCGGCCCGTCAGAATGGGTCATCCATCATGCCGGGAAAGGTCAATCCCGTCATCCCGGAGGTGGTCAGCCAGGTGGCATTCAAAATTGTCGGAAACGATATGACCATCGCAATGGCGGTGGAGGCTGGGCAGATGGAACTGAATGCCTTCGAGCCGGTGGTGTTTGACAGCCTGTTCCAGTCGATTTCCATGCTGGACAATGCGATACGGACCTTTGTGTATAATTGTGTCAATGGTATTACTGCCAACGAAGACCGATGCCGCGAACTTCTGGATTCCAGCGTGGGGATTATCACCGCATTATGTCCATATATCGGTTATGTTGAGTCTGCCAGTCTTGCCAAAGAAGCCCTTGCAAAACAGGTGAGTGTCCGCAGTCTGATTCTCGAACGGAAATTGATGTCAGAGAAAGAACTGGATACAATCTTAGATGCATATGGGATGACGCAGCCGGGAATTTCGGGGAAAGAAGTGCTGCACGCAATCAATGAAAAACCAAAAATGTGCTGATTTTTGCTCTTTCTCTACTCTGAGATATGGTGTATAATGGAAAGGGAAAGTTAAATGATCAAAACACATGGAGGAATCTATTTATGGGAACTGCAGTAAATATAGCCGATGATAAGGACAGGATCGGCGCTTTTCGTATGGTAGGCAATTTATATTTTGTGGGAACCTATAAGGCCTCATCTCATCTTATCGATACGGGAGATGGGTTGATTTTGTTGGATACCGGTTATGCGGAGACCGCCGATGTGATTCTGGAGTCCATGGATAAATTGGGATTTGACATCAGGGATGTAAAATACATCATACATTCCCACGGCCATCGCGATCATACCGGCGGCACGGCGAAGCTGGTGGCCTTAAGCGGGGCGAAAACCTTTATCCATGAGGCGGATCTACGGTATTTAAGCAATGATCCGGCGTTGAGCTTTGTGCCGGATGTGTTTGTGAGGGATGGAGATATTATTCGTCTGGGGAATACAGAGATCTTATGTCTGGAGACACCGGGACATACAGCAGGTACATTGTCCTTTTTCTTTGATCTGGAGGAAAAGGGCAGAGTTTATCGCGCAGGAACCTTTGGCGGCGCAGGAACCAATCAGCTGAAAAAGCCTTTTCTGTGGGATCGGGGACTGTCTCTTTTACTGCGCGGCCAGTTTCTGGAAAGCATAGAGCGATTAAAGAAAGAGCACGTGGATGTATTTATCGGAAATCATTCCTGGCAGAATGATACCAGAGGAAACTACGAGAAGAGTCTGACCTGCGAAGAAAATCCCTTTATCGATGATACCCGTTGGAGGGCATTTCTGGAGAAATCCGAGCAGAAAATGCTTCGCATCATGCGGGAGGAAAGCCGGACACAGTTTATCAATTATGCCCACAGAGGTGCCAGTGAGTATGCTCCCGAGAACACACTGCTTTCTTTTAATCTGGGCGTGTTTATGGGGGCAAACGGAATCGAGACAGATGTACATTTGACAAAGGACGGTGTGCCGGTATTGTTCCATGATGACACCTTAAAGCGTGTGACCGGTGAGGAAGGCAGTATCGAGGATTATACCTATGAAGAACTTCGGAAATTTCGGGTCGTCAAAGGGGAACTGGCTGACCGCATCGTAAAACTGGAGGATTTTCTGGAGCATATGTCTTTCCGGGATATGCTATTTGCTATCGAGTTAAAGGCAGAGGGCACTGCACAGCCGGTGGCGGATCTGGTCCGCGCATATCATCTGGAAAAGAAGGTAGTGATCACCTCATTTAAGTATGAGGAACTTTGCCGGATGTGTGAGTATGCACCGGAACTGAGAAAAGGATATCTGGCAAAAACCGTTACGGAAGAACTGCTCGCGGATATGAGAGTGAGAGGTATTGATGAAATTTGCCCCATAGCGAAGAGTGTCACTGCTGAGCAGGTGGAACAGTGGCACAGACAGGGATTCAATGTACGCGCATGGGGTGTAAAAGATGAAGAACTGATGAAGCAGGTATATGATGCCGGTGCTGACGGCATGACGGTAAACTTTCCAGATAAGCTGGCAGCGTATATATGCCAATGTGAAGCGAGTGCTGAGTAAGAAAATACAGAGGTGATGGTTGAATATATCCGGAACAATGTTGAAATTATTTTCAGGACAGACTATAATCAGGATAAAGTGAGCGAACTGTTCAGTAATTTAATCAACAGGAGGAAGCGTCATGGCAGCAAAGGTTTATTTTTCCAGAGAAATCACCCCCGAGAAGGTAGTTGAGCTTTACAATCTGGTGGGAAAAGAATTGCCCGGCAGAGTGGCAGTGAAGCTTCATTCCGGCGAGCAGGGCAATCAGAATTTCCTGCGCCCCGGATTTTGGAAGCCCATCATCGACCATGTGGGCGGCACGGTGGTGGAGTGTAACACTGCCTACGAGGGCCAGCGAAATACCACCGCAAAGCATCAGAAGCTGATGGAGACCCACGGCTGGGTCAAGTTCTTCAAGGTGGATCTGCTGGACGCGGAGGGGCCTGATCTGGAGCTGGCGATCCCGGACGGCAAGGTGATCAGGAAGAACTATGTGGGCAAAAATATGGCGAACTATGACTCTATGCTGGTGCTGTCCCACTTCAAGGGACATCCCATGGGCGGTTACGGCGGGGCGCTGAAACAGCTGTCCATCGGCGTGGCATCCTCCTTCGGAAAGGCTTACATCCACGGTGCCGGCGTGCCCGAGGAGATCTGGACGGCAGATCATGATCTGTTTTTGGAGTCTATGGCTGACGCGGCGGGCTCTGTGGTGGATTATTTCAAGGGAAATGTGGTCTATGTCAACGTGATGAAAAACATGTCCGTGGATTGTGACTGCTGTGCGGTGGCTGAGGACCCCTGCATGAAGGATATCGGTATTCTGGTGTCCACCGATCCCATCGCCATCGATCAGGCTTGCCTGGATCTGGTGTATGCCTCCGACGATCCCGGCAGAGATCATCTGCTTCAACGAATCGAGTCCAGAAACGGCGTGCACACCATCGAGGCGGCTGCTGCGCTGGGCTATGGCAGCAGAGAGTACGAGCTGGTCACGGTGGAGTGACCGGGAATTTGCCATTGAACTTACCATTGTTAAATTGTTCCGCCGGTGAGGAAAATCCTGCCGGCGGGATTTTCCGTTTATGGGGAATGGGGGTTCAGAAAAACGGTATGGAGAAAAGACTTTCGGAAACAGAAATGATATTTTCGGCAATAAGAAGAATGTTTCCGGAAATAAAAGATTAAATTCGGAAATGAAATCGGGGGTTTAGGAAATTGATGGAGCTTTTGTCGGAAGTTTATTGACAAATTTCTGCACCTTGGGCATAATATAGATATACAAAGAGGGAGGTATTAAGCAATGACTGAGATGATGTCGGTTAAAGAGGCTGCCGCTCGCTGGGATTTGACTGAACGAAGAATTTCCGGTCTTTGCCAGGAAGGAAAAGTGGAAGGGGCCAGAAAAGAGGGCCGCTCATGGCGGATTCCTGTGGACGCCCTAAAGCCATCAGATTGCCGTGTAAAAAAAGAAACAGAGAAAATGCAGAAGCATTCTAAACGCCTTCCCCTGCCCGTCGGGATTTCTGATTTCCGATTGGCTTCGACGGATTATTATTATATAGATAAAACCATGATGATTAAAGACTTCATCGACGAACGTCCGATGGTCTCTCTCTTTACGCGCCCGCGTCGTTTCGGAAAAACACTGAATATGGATATGCTGCGTACCTTTTTTGAAAAGACCGGCGAGGATACGTCTGTATATTTCAAGGATAAAAAAATTTGGGCGTGTGGGAAAGAATATCGTGATTATCAGGGTAAGTATCCGGTTATCTTTGTGACCTTCAAAGATATTAAAAAAGATACCTGGGAGGAAACCTATGAGCGAATTGTGCAATTGATCAAAATGGAGTATAAGCGGCATTACGAGCTTATGGGCAGCACGAAGATTCAGGATGCGGATTACTATCAGAAAGTCATTGAAGGAAAAGTTGATCCGGCATTGTTCGACTCGTCCCTGTATATGCTTTCGAAGATGCTTCATGAGCATCATGGGATAGCGCCGGTTATTATCATTGACGAATATGATATTCCTATTCAACAGGGGTACATGAAGGGATATTATGATAAAGTAATCCTTTTTATGCGTAATTTATTTTCGGGTGGATTCAAAGATAACAGGCATTTGTCCTACGGATTTCTGACCGGCATTCTTCGCGTGGCCAAAGAAAGCATCTTCAGCGGTTTGAACAACCTCACCATTAATTCTGTGCTGGATAGCAAATACAGTGATTATTTCGGCTTCACCTCTGATGAGGTGAAGGAAATGGCTGAATATTACGGTGTTGTAGATAAGTATGATGAGATCTGTGAGTGGTATGACGGATACCGCTTTGGCAAATCAGAGATATTCAATCCATGGTCGGTGATCAACTACTTTAACAATGAGTGTATGCCGAGAGCCTTTTGGCAGTCCACGGGAAGCAATGATATTATCGGTGAGATTCTCGCCGATGCAGATAAGGAAATTTACGAAAAATTAACTTCACTGGTCAGCGGAAAATCGTTTGTGTCCTATATTGATACCGGGGTTATTTATCCGCAGATCAGGAGAAATCCTTCGACGGTGTATAGCTTTCTTTTGGTTGCCGGATATTTGAAGGTTATCCGGACTTCTCCTTCGTTCAACGGAGATTTTATGTGCGAGGTTGCACTGCCGAATAAGGAGATATCGTTTGTTTATAACAAGGAGATTCTTCAGAAGTTGGATGATATTATTCCACAGTCAACGGCGATTTCCATTCAGGAGACGATTTTTTCAGGAGATAGTGCGAAACTTCAGATATTGATCCAAACGTTACTTGTGCAGTCGGTAAGCTCTTTTGACACAGCGGGAGAAAATTTTTATCACGGTTTTATGCTTGGGTTGTGTGCGCTGCTTGGCGGATCATACATCACTTCCAACCGCGAGTCCGGCGACGGTAGATACGATATTCAACTGAAACCGGTAAAGAAAAATCTTCCCGGTATTCTGATTGAACTGAAAGCTGAAAAGAATTGCACGGGAGAGCAGCTGAAAGTGCTGTCCGAAAAAGCCTTACAGCAGATTATCGACAAGAAATACGACACCGAAATGACTGTCGCCGGAGTGGAAACAATCTACAAATACGGCGTGGCTTTCAGCGGAAAACGCGTTGAAGTCACGGTTGGGTAACCGGTGAGCAGCACATAGATTTCAGCACAGAAAAAATAAATTTTGGACAAAAAGTCCTTGCATACTTTTTAAATCTGTGTTAAAGTATGTATTTGTAATAAATTGTACATTCCTTGCTCCTGACCAGATCAGGGGCCAGAGTCCAAAAGGAGGTAAAAAAGCATGAACAAGTATGAATTGTGTGTTGTTCTCAGTGTAAAGCTGGAGGATGAGCAGAGAGCTGCAGCTCTTGAGAAGGTGCAGAACTACATCACCCGTTTCGGTGGCACTGTGACCAATGTGGATGAGTGGGGTAAGAGAAAACTCGCTTACGAGATTCAGAAGATGAAGGAAGGTTTCTACTACTTCATCCAGTTCGATGCTGATGCAGCATGCCCTGGCGAGCTTGAGCAGCGTCTTCGCATTCAGGAACCTGTTATCAGATATCTGTGCGTAAAGCAGGAAGCGTAACGAGAAAAGAGGAGATTTTATGAACAAAGTTATTCTCATGGGAAGATTGACCAGAGACCCCGAGGTTCGTTATTCACAGGGAGAGCGCCAGATGGCGATCGCCCGTTACACCTTAGCAGTTGACCGCAGAGGCAGAAGAGATGCAGGCCAGGACGCTCAGGCGGATTTCATTCGCTGCGTAGCATTCGACCGTGCAGCAGAGTTTGCCGAGAAGTATTTCCATCAGGGAATGAGAGTTCTGGTTACCGGACGTATTCAGACCGGCAGCTATCAGGACAGAGACGGCAAGACTGTTTATACGACTGATGTTGTTATTGAGGATCAGGAGTTTGCAGACAGCAAGGGTGCATCAACCGGAAACGATGGCTTTGCAAATCAGAGCTATGGCAATCAGGGTGGTCAGAGATACAGCGGACAGAGCTATCAGCCCCAGTCCAGACCGGCTCCCAGCAGTGCGATTGCGGACGGTTTCATGAATATTCCCGATGGAGTAGATGACGAAGGTCTCCCGTTTAACTAAGGAATTTTGATAGGAGGTTTTTGAGATGGCATTCAATAAAGATCGCGGCGATGCACCGGCTAAGAGAAGACCCGGCAGCATTCGTAGAAGAAAGAAAGTATGTGTATTCTGCGGCAAAGAGAACGCAGGTATCGATTACAAGGATGTTAACAAGCTGAAGAGATACGTATCCGAGAGAGGCAAGATCCTTCCTCGTCGTATCACCGGAAACTGTGCAAAGCATCAGCGTGCTCTGACTGTAGCAGTTAAGCGTGCTAGACACATTTCCCTGCTGCCCTACACTGTAGAGTAATCGCGAAAGCATTTCGCAGTGCAAAAAATGCCTGCCCAGTGGGTGCGTGCTCGCACGAGCACCCATCTGGGGCAGGCGTTTTTTATAGGGCGATAGCCCGCGTGTGGACTGGCACGAAGTGACAGGACACTACGCACTGCGAAATTTGTGCATGGCGGATGCCCGCGTAGAGACCGCTGCGAAGCGGCGGACTCGGCGCGGCATTTCATATGACTGAGCAGAGGCGATAGCCCGCGTGTGGACTGGCACGAAGTGACAGGACACTACGCGTACTGTGATCATATTCAACAAAAATAGCGTGCGAAATTGTGCGTATTAGAGAAGATGCTTATGTGAGAAAAGAAAAGGATTGACGATATAATTAAATTGTGATATGTAGATAATAGAAACATTTATATGATGCGTTTGAAATGGAGGCAGTTGCGGAGGGTACCGTTTATACAATTGTTACGCTTAAACCAGATAACATAGCGGATATCGTGTATTAAGGCATGGGTGAGAGAATGAAAAAAATAATTTTACAAATCCTGTTTATATTGTCCATACTTCTGGCAGCAGCGGTCATAGGGACATTGGTATGGATTCACCGTCCATATGAACTGCCCAATGATTCTTCTCAAAAAGATATACAGGTGTTTTATGCTGAGAATGTACATGAAAGTAACGGCTATGCCGAATATTTTATTCCGGGGGACAGTGAACTAAGTGACCAGATCATGAGGTTTTTGGACACAATAGGGATGCGCTATTGCTGGGATAGTTACTACCCGAAACAGAGTTATCCGAGAGGGGAGTGGGATGAAGATATTTCCGGGTACGAGTATGCAAGTCTGGCAGTCGCATATAATATTGGAGATGTTGGAGTAGATGTTTATATGATGGCCGAATATTTTGATTACGTGGTGGTGACTATCTTCGATGAGGACGATCGAACAAGTCAGATGATCAGGGTGGACTCGTCGGCATTTCATATGGGGATAAGAGAACTTCTGAAAAATGCACAGGAATATCTGATCAAGGAAGGGAATAATTAAGCGTTAAGTGCCTTCAGGCAGCTGGTCAAAAGATCGACGCCTGAGGGCATTTTTGAATACCGACGAGAAGTAAAAGGATAATTTAACCGACGTAAACAGAGGTATTGTCATCGCCTACGCAAAGTGGATATGATTGCGCAGAAAAAACTTCCCATAAAAACTGTTTTGTGCTATATTGATTTATATATGATGCGGCATCGTGAAAAGCACAAAAGGAGGGCAGTATGATCTACACACTGACACTTAATCCGGCGGTGGATATGAACGTCAGCTCCGACCGGATGGAGGCGGGTCTGGTAAACCGGACTTACGATACGGTATACACGCCCAACGGCAAGGGTGTGAATGTCAGCTTTACCCTACAGCACTTCGGCGTTCCTTCCGTGGTACTGGGACCGTTTGGTGGTTTCACAGGGGATTACATCACAAGCGAGTGCAGAAACAGAGGACTGACTGTACTGCCCTCGCCCATTGCGGGGACCAACCGTGTGAATATGTTTGTGACGGTGGGGGATAAGGAGTATAAGCTGGTGAACGAGGGGCCTGTGGTTTCTGCTAAGGAGCAGGAAAGCCTTCTCGCGCTGATTGAGAGCCTCACCGATCTGGAGGTGCTCACCATCAACGGAAGCATGGCCAGAGGTTTTGCGAAGGATTATATTCTGCGGATCATGGAAATCTGTAACCGGAAGCAGGTGAAAGTGGTTCCCGACATCAGTACGCCTATGTTAAAAGAACTGCTCGCCTATGGGCCTTTCCTCATCAAGCCCAACGACGAGGAGTTGATGGATATTTTTGGTCTGCCCGCCACCGATCAGGAGGAGATTTTGGCGGCGCTCAGGGAGCTTCATCGGTTAGGGGCGCAGAATATCCTGCTCACCATGGGCGGCAAGGGCTCCTATTTTTACAATGGCACCGAGTGCTATCACTGTGAAGTTTATCCGGTCAAGCTGGTGAGCTCTGCCTGCTGTGGAGATGGCTTTTTGGGAGCCTTCTTAAGTGTATGGCTGCGGGATGTACTGGGAAGACAGGATGAAAATCAGTGTGCGGAGCTGTTGAAAGACCCGGATCGGGTCGTGGAGGCGCTGAAGCTGGCGGCGGCCACCGGAGCGAATGTGGCGGAGAGCGCGGCGCTGGGCGATTTTGCAAATGTGGAGCGCTATAGAGAACAGATCAAGGTGACAAAATTATTTTGATGGAGAGCTGACAAAAACGGATCAACATAAACAGAACGGCAAAAGCAAAACAGTAAAAGCAAAACAGCAGAAATTGCAACCACAGAAAGCATAGAAGAAAAGATCGAAGAAAAGATTGACGGAAAGATCGGTGAGGAGGAAGAATTATGCTGACAACATTGAAAAAGGTAGTTACGGAGGCACAGAAGGGCGGATATGCGGTAGGAGCATTCAATATTGAAAACATGGAGATGGCACAGGCGGTCATTGCGGCGGCGGAGGAGATGCGCTCCCCGGTTATCATGCAGACCACACCGTCGACCCTGAAATATGCTACCCCTGAGCTGTATTTTGCCAATGTGCGTGCGCTGGCTGAGGCTGCGGATATTCCTGTGGTGATGCATCTGGATCACGGAAACAGCTTTGCGCTGGCGGCGAGAGCAATGCGGGCAGGCTACACCTCCATCATGATCGACGGCTCCCAGCAGTCTCTGGAGGAAAATATTGCACTGACCAAGTCCGTTGTGGCAATGTGTGGCCCTGCCGGTGTATCTGTGGAGGCAGAGCTGGGCTGTGTGGGCGGCAAGGAGGATGATCTGGTCGGAGAGAACATGTACACTGACCCGGAGACCGCAGCGCGCTTTGCGGAGGAGACCGGTATCGATGCGCTGGCGGTGGCCATCGGAACAGCTCACGGTGTTTACAAGGAGACTCCCAAGCTGGACATTGACCGTCTGGCGAAGATTCATGAGCTGGTGAGCATCCCCCTGGTGCTGCACGGAACCTC
The DNA here is from genome assembly GCA_017461725.1 of Lachnospiraceae bacterium. Lineage (GTDB taxonomy): Bacteria > Bacillota > Clostridia > Lachnospirales > Lachnospiraceae > RGIG423. The sequence continues at coordinate 24,438 of JAFTXG010000026.1, read as the reverse complement.
AGGCGTGGAGGATGAGATGGTGAAGAAGTGCGTTGAGCGCGGTATCTGCAAGGTGAATTACGCGACTGACCTTCGTATTGCATTTACCAAGGGCGTAAAAGAAGTTCTGGAAGAAAACCCTAATGTGTTTGACCCGAAGAAGTACAATGCAAAGGGCCGTGAGTATGTCAAGAAATACGTGATGGATAAGATGGCTGTCTGCGGCAGTGCCGGAAAGGCGTGACAGAGGTATGTCCATGAAACCTGCCCTGATCATCGGTTCCACCTGTGTGGATCTGATTCTGACCATTGACCGTCTCCCGAAAACCGGAGATGATTTCAATCCGTCCTCCCAGACCATGTCCATCGGAGGCTGCGCCTACAATGTGGCTCATATGCTGCGTCTGTTGAATGCGGAGCACACCTTTGTGACCCCGGTGGGCGGCGGCTTATTTGGCGACTACACGAAAAAGCATTTCGAACAGATGGGAATTCCCGTCTCCATCTACCTGCCTGAGCAGGAGAGCGGCTGCTGCTATTGTCTGGTGGAGAAGAGTGGAGAGCGGACCTTTTTGTCCTACCACGGTGTGGAGTACACCTTTAAGGAAGAGTGGATGAAGGACTATCCGGCGGACAATTATGGCTGGACATATATCTGTGGTCTGGAGATCGAGGAGCCCACCGGCTGGGATCTGATTACTTATCTGGAGAAGCATCCGAATCTGCAGATCTGCTATGCGCCGGGACCCCGAGCAATTCACATCGAGAAAGAAAAGACGGAGCGGTTGTACAGACTGCACCCGATGCTTCACATCAATGAGCGGGAGGCGATGGAGCTTTCCGGCGAGGCAGACTGCAACAAAGCAGCAAGGAAACTTCAGGAAAAGACCGGAAATTCGGTGATCATTACACTGGGCCAGCGCGGAGCCTACTGTCTGGAAAAGGATGGCAGTGAGTATCTGATTCCCGGTGAGAAGGTGGAGCTGGTGATTGACACCATCGGTGCGGGGGATGCCCACATCGGCACGGTTCTGGCCTGCCTGACCAGGGAGTGGACCTTGCGGGATGCGATCAGCTATGCAAACAGGGTGTCAGCAGCGGTGATCGGTGTGCAGGGAGCGACGTTATCGGCGGATAAACTTCCCGGGTGAAGTGATCGAGGCAGTGATGACGTGCTGAATCGCTTCAATCATTGGCCGGGGAGCGTCGTCGGTCAGTGAATCGTCCCTTCAAAGGTCTCATCGAACTGCAGTCGATTTCCGTGGAACATCTTCGGCGATGATCCGGTGGCTTTTTTAAAGGCTTTGCTGAAATAGAGAGGGTCTTTGTATCCCACCAGTGCAGCCACTTCGGAGATACTTAAGTCCTCGGTCAGCAGAAGTTCCTTTGCCTTTTCAATGCGCAGGCGGTTCAGGTACCGGACCGGAGAAATCCCGGTCATGTTCTTGAACTGATGGGAAAAATAATAGGGGCTGAGATGGCAGAAATCTGCCATGGAGGTGATATCCCACTGCTCCATGTACTGCTGATTCAACCGGACGATCAGCTGCTCGATCTGCACCGCCTGATCCTGAGCTTCGCTCTGGGACAGGGTGAGGCGGCGGATCAATGGCAGCATTTTTTGAAATAACACGAGTGTAATATCCTGGAACATTGGCTTTTTCAGCTGAAGTTCCAGGATTATTTCGTCAAAGAGCTGTTTGAGGACGCGATTTTCGCCCACATAACCGTTGCGGATCTCGTATTTTTCCAGAAGTGCGGGGATCTCGGTTCCGGTAAAGTGGATCCAGTAGATCTGCGGGGCATCTGCGGCGTAATAGCTGTAGACCTGTGGCTCCGACGGCGAGTAGAGCACAAGGTTCCCGGCAGGGATATCCTGCCAGCTGCCATCCAGGAGGAAGTGACCGCAGCCCTTATAGATATAGAGCAGCTGATAGTCGGGGCGGCCGGCAGGGCGCTGGATCGAATAATTTTTGCTGGGGAACCGCTGATAGCCGCTGCCACTGACAAAAAGCGGCTTCTGGGTATCCTCCAGATATACAGCGCTTCCGATATCTCTCGCGTATCCTGCAACACGAATCATGACAATCACCTCGACAAGAATTTCCATATCTATAACATAATCGTATATGGAAATATTGTCAAGGTGTGTTATAATCAAACTGTGAATTGAGATGGCGAGAGAATTCCATACAGAAGCAGAAAATAGCATATTTATTGTGTGGGATATCGGAATAAACACAGACAAAAAGGAGGAGATCAGGATGTCGATCTTAGTGACAGGCGGAGCCGGATATATCGGCAGCCATACGGTAGTGGAGCTGCAGAGTGCAGGTTATGACGTGGTGGTAGTGGACAATCTGTCTAATTCCAGTAAAAAATCGCTGGAGAGAGTCAGTGCCATCACCGGAAAGCCGGTAACCTTCTATGAGGCAGATATTCTGGACAGAGAAGCCCTTGAAGCTATTTTTAAGCAGGAAGAGATCACTGCGTGCATCCATTTTGCCGGACTGAAGGCGGTGGGTGAGAGCGTTGCCAAGCCCTGGGAGTATTATCAGAATAATATCGCCGGTACACTGGTCCTTGTGGATGTGATGAGAAAGCACGGATGTAAAAACATCATCTTTTCCTCCTCGGCGACGGTGTACGGAGATCCTGCCATCATTCCGATCACCGAGGAGTGCCCGAAGGGCAGCTGCACCAACCCCTACGGCTGGACCAAGTCCATGCTGGAGCAGATTCTGAGTGATATGCAGAAGGCAGATCCGGAGTGGAATGTGATTTTGCTGCGTTATTTCAACCCCATCGGTGCCCACAAGAGCGGAACCATCGGTGAGAATCCCAACGGTATCCCCAACAATCTGATGCCTTACATCACCCAGGTGGCGGTGGGCAAGCGTCCTGAGCTGGGTGTGTTCGGCGACGATTACGATACCCCCGACGGCACCGGTGTCCGCGACTATATCCACGTGGTGGATCTGGCCGACGGTCATGTGAAGGCGCTGAAAAAGATCGAGGAGAATCCCGGCCTGAAGGTTTATAATCTGGGTACCGGCGTGGGATACAGCGTGCTGGACGTGGTGAAAAACTTCGAGGCAGCCACCGGCGTGAAGATTCCCTATGCGATCAAGGACAGACGCCCCGGCGATATTGCAGCCTGCTATGCGGACGCGGCGAAGGCGAAGGCAGAGCTTGGTTGGGAGGCTAAGTATGGGATTAAGGAAATGTGTGCCGATTCCTGGAGATGGCAGAGCCAGAACCCGAATGGGTATGAAGAGTAAAAAACTCCGGAGACACAGGGAGACGGTATAGAGACAAATATAGTATGTGATAGATCGTGCAGGTCGGATGAAGACATCCGGCCTGTATTTTTAGTGCGTTGTACACAATGTACACAATTTACACAATTGAATTTTGTAATAATAAATGGTTGACATTTAGACCGGTCCAAATTATAATGAAACTGTGCAGTTGCCATGTGTTTGCTTTGCCTTTTGGCGCAGAGTCTGCTATAATCGTTATATGGACCGGTCTTATTTCGTGATTGGATCGATGTGAACGAGAATAGAGAAAGTTTGAGGAGAACAGCATGGCAACCATCCGTGAAGTAGCTGCAGTGGCAGGTGTGTCGAGAAGCACGGTTTCATTGGTATTAAATGACAGTCCGTTGGTCAAGGCAGAAACCAGAGAGCATGTTTTGTCGGTCATCAAGGAGATGAAATATGTACCGAACAATAATGCCCGCAGCCTGAGCAATAAGATCATGAACAGTCTTGGTGTGATCATTCTGTCCGAGCAGGGTGACGATGAGCCGGATGGATTTAAGCGGGAGACCGGTCTATATTCCTCCGGTATTCTGAACGGTATCTCCGACGGTTTGGCAGATACGGACTACAGTGTGGTCATAGAGCGGTATAACGTAAAAAAATCCGGAGGTGAGCTGCCGAAGCTGATCCGGACCCGCCGTGTGGATGGTGCTTTTGTCATCGGAAGCTTGTATGACCGAGAGTTTATTGATAAGATGAAGCAGTCGGGCATTCCCTTCTGCGTGGTCGGTGTGGGACTTCCGGAAACTGAGTATGATGTGGTGTGGGCTTCTCCTGAGGAGGGAGTTTTCCTGAGTGTCAAACATTTGATGGAGGAGGGACACCAAAATCTCTGTCTGGTGAACTGTCCGGAGACCTTCATCTCCCATGAGGATCGTGTCCGCGGTATTCGGGAGGCAGAAAAAAAGCTGGGGCTGAGATTTGACTGGAATATGGCTGTGAGTACGGAGTCGAACACCGGCGAGGGCGGCTATCAGGCCATTCGAAAGATATGGGAATCCGGATACAGACCGGATGGGATCGTGACGGCGAATGCACACATTGCGCTGGGTATCATGCGATATTTCCATGAGCATAATGTGCGGGTGCCGCAGGACGTCTCCATTGTGGCATATGAGGACAATGCTCTGTGCGATTACGCGTATCCCGCATTGACTGCGATCAATATACAAAAAAAACTTTGCGGGATCAAGGCGGCGGAAGTGATGCTTGAGCGGTTGGAGTGTATAGGCAAGCCCTATTCCGTCGTGAAGGTGGAACCCTATCTGATCAAGCGCAACAGTGTGAAAACGAGAAATGACTGACAGGATATAGCATATATATACAGGATATGAAAGAGGTATGATATGAAGATGATTGAGGGATTAAGCATTTGTGCGGAGTATGATGTGGTCGTTGTCGGCGGTGGTCCCGCCGGTATCTGTGCGGCTGTATCCGCAGCCCGCGAGGGAGCGAAGACAGCGCTGATCGAGCGCTACGGCATCCTCGGCGGTATGATGACCTCCGGTCATGTGCACCCGATCCTGGGACGTACCGGCGCCGGCACCATGTATCATGAGATCGTAGAGCTGGTGGAGAGAGGTCACGAGGACGTGGAAAAGCTGGTGACCAGAAACGGCAGCGAGATCCATGTGGACATCGAGGAGGCGAAGGCAGCACTGCTGAAGCTGGTCCATGAGAGTGACGCGGATATCTACCTGCAGACCCCCATGGTCGAGGCAGTCGTTGAGGAGGATCAGCTGACCGGTGTGGTAGTCGGCACTCAGGATGGACTGAGAGTAATCAAAGCGAAAGTGTTTGTGGATGCCACCGGTGACGGCCTTCTGGCGGCGAGGGCCGGTGCGGAATATAAAGTCGGCCGCGACAGCGACGGCAAATGCCAGCCTACCACGCTGGAGTTTACCATAGATAATATTGACGAAAATGTGGCATTGTTCTGCTACGGCGGCAGCGATCCGGTGACATTGCCGGACGGAAAGAAATATTCCGAACTCTGCAAGGAGGTCAGCGCCAGGGGCGAGCTTCCTCCCAATGTAACTATCGTTCGTCTGCACAAGACCTTCTATCCCGGAGAGCGCAATGTCAATGCGACTCAGGCAAACGGCTACGATACCCTGACAGCTGAGGGCGTTCTTGGTGCGGAGCTGGAGCTGAGAGATCAGATCGACAAAGTGGTGGCTTTTCTCAGAAAATATGTCCCCGGCTACGAGAACTGCCGGGTGAAATCCACCGGAAGCACCTTGGGTGTCCGTGAGACGCGGCGGATCATGGGTGAGAAGATGATGGTGGACGAGGATGTGGAGAAGGGCAGAAAGCATCCCGATGCGGTTGTGCATGATGCATGGTTCCTGATTGACATTCATAACCCCACCGGCGGCGGACAGGCGGAGAAACATTCCCAGCCCTGTATTCCCTACGATATCCCCTACGGATGTCTGGTACCGCTTAAAGTGGATGGGCTGCTGACTGCGGGCAGATGTATCTCCGGAACTCACCGCGCACATGCGACCTACCGTGTCATGGGCGTGTGTATGGGCATCGGTCAGGCGGCCGGAACAGCGGCAGCTCTGTGTGCAAAGAAGGGTGTAAAGCCCAGAGAACTGCACTACAGTGAGGTGCAGAAAGCACTGATGGCAAGAGGTGTGGATCTGGGTCTGTAAGGCAGGGTGAAGCCCGATCTCAGAAAAATATAGGGAATTACAAAAAATATACATATATTAAGGAACGATATTACTTCGTGCAATGAGGAGAAAAGATGAACACAATCAACAGACAGTTTGAAATTCCGGTAAAATTAGCGTGTGATGTGGCCGTTGTGGGCGGCGGTCCTGCAGGCTTCTGCGCGGCGGTGGCAGCGGCGAGAAACGGTGCAAGCACCGTGTTGGTTGAGAAAAACGGCGGTGGCGGCGGCATGGCCACTTATGGTCTGGTTGGTCCCTTTATGACCTCCTATGACAAGGACGGAAAGAACATGATCATACGCGGCCTGTTTGAGGAAGTGGTGGAGCGGCTTTTAAAGCAGGACGGCGCGATCCATCCTGAGGAGGTCCGCGCTGGCAGTGGATTCACTTCTTATATTATAGTGGGTCATGATCACTGTACCCCCTTTGACCCCGAGGTGTTAAAGCGGGTGATCGATGAGATGCTGACTGAAGCGGGCGTGAAGGTGCTCTATCACACCAGCTTTGTGGAACCCATGATGGACGGTGACCGCATCGAGGGAGTAATCGTTCACTCAAAGAGCGGTTTGGAGGCCATCAAGGCCAAGGCAGTCATTGACTGTACCGGTGATGCGGATGTGGCTTACCGCGCAGGCGTACCCTGTGAGCTGGGCGATGAGGAGAGCGGACGAATCCAGCCCGCAACCATGTTCTTCCGTATCGGAAACGTGGACTCCGATAAGCTTGAGGCGGATATCATTGCAAATAAAGATAATTTCTACCGCAAAAACGGTGTCAACTATCGCTCCCTTCACTGGAGAGTGTCCGAGGCACGTGAGAACGGTGATTGGACTCTGAACCGCGTGTCCATCGGTATTTTCCGGGGAGTGAAGAAGGACGAGTGGAATATCAATACTTCCCGTATCATGGGCATCGACGGAACCAGCGGCGAGAGCCTTTCCGAGGCGGAGATGGTGGGCCGTCAGCAGGTGAAGGAGATCTACGCTTTCCTGAAAAAGTACGTGCCCGGCTGTGAAAACGCGATTCTGCTCTCCAGCGCACCGACCATCGGTATCCGCGAGACCCGCCACATCAGGGGCGAGTATCAGCTGACCACCGACGATGTTCTGCAGGGGCGTGAACCGGAGGATGCGATCCTTCTGGCGTCAAATTCTATCGATGTTCACGGACGCTTCGGCCCCATGAGCAATGAGTATGTGGCGGTGGAGAACGGCGACTGGTACGGCGTGTCCTACCGCTGTCTGGTGCCGCAGAAGGTGGATCAGCTTCTGGTGGCAGGACGGTGTGTGTCCGCGACCTCCGAGGCGGCAGGTGCGATCCGCGTGATGCCTCCCTGTATGGAGCTGGGCCATGCGGCAGGCGTGGCGGCTGCCATGGCGGTGAAGAATAACTGCCTGGTGCGTGAGGTAAACACCGACGAACTGCGTGAGCAGATGGTTAAAGAGGGAAGCTTCCTGGGATAAGTTGATCATCTTATTTGATGCAAACGGTGAGGCATATCTGCTTCCCTGTCTGCAAACGCATCGCCCGTTGGATCTGGTGATTCTGATGCTGGGGACCAACGATCTTCATCTGGCTGAACCGCTGAAAGAGGAAGAATTGGGAAATGGCATTCGGAGACTGATTCAATTGGTTCAGAACCATCCAAACTGCGGGAGAGGCTTTGAGACAGCGAAGATTCTGGTGATGGCACCGATCGAGGTGTGGCCCTCTGATCCAAGCGGACGGACAAGCGTCTATCCCCGGTTTTTCGGAGAGTGGGCGACTTATCTGAGCCGGTTGTTCCCCACGGTTTACAAAGAGATTGCCGACGAGTACGGCTGCTATTTTCTGAATGCGGCTCTTTATGCAGAGCCAAGTCCGGGGGATGGTGTACATATGCTGCCCGAGGGACATATTGCCCTGGGCAAGGCAGTGGCAGAGAAAGTGGCTGAGATTTTTGCGGATGAGATTTAGACCGATTTAAAATGCAAAACAGCCTGAATAAAGGGAGATTACGATGAAAATCAGTGAATATAAGAGTGTGCACAAGGCAGATGTCTGTGTGATCGGCGGCGGTATGGCCGGTCTGATTGCCTCCATCGCGGCGGCGAGAAACGGAGCCAAAGTCCTGCTGATGCATGACCGCCCCGTTCTCGGCGGAAACGCGTCCAGTGAGATCCGCATGTGGATCAGAGGTGCAGCCGGCAAGGAGAACCGGGAGACCGGCATCCTGCAGGAGATTGAGATGGAGAATATTTACCGCAATCCCACCATGAATTACTCAGTGTGGGATTCGGTGTTGTACCAGATGGTGACCCAGGAGGAGAACATTGAATTGCTTCTCAACTGTTCCTGTCTGAGCTGTGAGATGGACGGTGACCGGATCAGTAGCGTTACCGGCTGGCAGCTGAATTCCTACACCTTCCATGAGGTGAGGGCATCCATTTTTATGGACTGCTCCGGCGACAGTATTCTGGCAGACCTTTCCGGCGCGGCCTACCGGGTAGGACGTGAGGGACGGGAGGAGTTTGATGAGTATGGGGCGGCGGAGAGCGCAGACCGCTGTACCATGGGCTCTTCTGTGCTGATCCAGGCCAGAGAGACGGACCATCCCTGTACATTTATTGCGCCGGAGTGGGCCTATGTGTATCCGGACGATGAGAGCATGTATCTGAAAAATCATGATATCAAGACCACCAACTTCTGGTGGCTGGAGCTGGGCGGAGAGCAGGATACGATCCGGGATGCCCAGGAGATCAATGAGGAGTTGATCAGGGTGGCCTACGGTGTGTGGGACCATCTGAAGAATCACGGCGACCATGGAATGGAGAACTGGGAGCTGGAGTGGATCGGTTTCCTGCCCGGAAAGCGGGAGAGCCGCCGCTATGAGGGAGCATATATCCTGAATCAGCGTGATCTGGAGGAGGGACATCACTTCGACGATACGGTGGCCTTCGGCGGCTGGACCATGGATAACCACAGTCCCAAAGGCCTCAGATATATGGGCTATTCCTCCCATCACATTACCCCCAAGGTACCCTACGAGATTCCCTTCCGCAGCCTGTATTCAAAGAATGTCTCAAATCTGATGTTTGCCGGTAGGAATATCAGTGCCACCCACATGGCCATGAGCTCCACCCGCGTCATGGCAACCTGCTCGGTGATCGGACAGGCTGCAGGAACCGGCGCGGCGATCGCAGTGAAATACGGCTGTATGCCCGCGGAGGTGGCGGCAGAACATATTAAGGAATTGCAGGACATTCTGCTGGAGGACGGCTGCTTCATTCCGGGACTCAGGAGAGACTGCGCCGGAGTGGAGTTCCCCGGATTATCCGCGGAGGAAGCAGGCATATTGACCAACGGCTGGGAGCGTCCTCATGATGGCGTAGCTAATACGGTTACAGTCGCTGAGGGCGAAGACCTGGCGGTACAGCTTTTGGCGGAGGGAAAATGTTTGCGGCTTGTCCTTGATCCGGACTTTTCCAGGGAGAGCATTTCCAACCGAAGCCGGTATCAGAAGTATGCCATGCGCAGCCATCTCGAATTGGATGATCGGGGAGTGTCCATGCCGAAGCACCTGATGAGATCCTGCCGTCTGGTACAGATCGCGGCGGACGGAAGCGAGTCTGTCTCTGAAATCAGAGAAAATCATCGGGTGATCCTGAAGCTTATGCTGAAGGCAGACACCGTGAAGGTGGTTCTGGAGAATCTGAGCGGATGGGGCGGGGACGGCGTGAAGCTGTTTTCCTGCGATGTGAAGTGAACGGATGGCGAAGGTGATCGCCTGCAAAAATAATATGGTTGGCGGTAAAGAAGTGACTGCTTTGCCGCCATATTTAAATTAGTGGAGATGAATAACCGTTTATGTGTAATGTGTATCTGGATGGAAAGAGCAGCTGTCTGTATATGGAGTTTGAGAAAATATTGCCCTCCGCTCAGGGGATGGCGATATGGGAAGACAGAGCGTATATTTTGTATGATACCGGTGTCTGTGCGGTATACGATCTGAAATCGCGGAAAAAGGAACCGCTGGCGCAGTTTCCTTTGGGTTCCTATAACGCCGGAACGCCCACGAGAGACTATCTGAATCATGCCAATTCCTGTATGTTCAGCGATATTCACTATCAGGGCAATCCGATTCCGCTGTTGTATGTGGTCATCGGAACCGGAACCGGTGAGGATGAGGACGGATTTTACTATCGCTGTGCGGTGGAGAATATTGTCCGCACGGTGGACGGGCAGGGGATAGAAACTTATACCGCTGAGACCGTTCAGGTGATTTCCTACCGTTCGGGCGGAGAGGAAGACTACAGATACAAGCGTCCAGGCTGGGGGTGTCCGGCGTTTTTGATTGATTGTCGGACAAGGTCTCTCTATATGCTTTCTGCGCGATATCGAACCAAGTATGGCTGCGTTCCGGAAGGGGAGCATAATGCCTACATGATCACCAGATTTCGGCTGCCAGAGATCGATGAGGGGAACTGGGTGCAGTTGTCGGCGGCGGATATTCTGGATCAGTTCAGCGCCGAATCGGATGTGATGTTCACCCAGGGCGGAACGATTGCCGATGGAAAGATCTACTATACCTTTGGTCTGCCGAGGCGGGAATATCCGGTGACGATACTGGTTTTTGATCTGGAGAAGAGAAATCTATGTGCGCAGATCGGAAATCTTGACCGGGCATTCCGGGAGGAAGAAATCGAGTGCTGTGATTTCTATGAAGGAAGGCTGCTCTGTAACACCTCGGATGGCAGTATTTTCGAGATCATTGTATGAGCCGGTTGGATATCTGGGCTGTTTAAGCGTCAGAATATTTTGCTGCAAGCTGTTCAAACGGTGAGAAATGATGTATAATGTACGAAAATCCGGATTGAACAATGCAGATTCGGGGTTCAGTGGGCGGAAATGCAGGAGAATGCCGATGGCGAGCAAGGAAGGGGACGACGAGATGAGTAACCCGGGGGAAAAAACAGAAAAAGACTTATATACATTGGGATTGGACTTTGGTACGTTATCCGGCAGAGCGATCCTTGTGGATATCGGAAATGGCAGCGTGGTCAGTGAGGCGGTCATGGACTACCCTCATGCCGTCATGGACAGTGTGCTGCCCTGCGGCACCCCTATCCCCAGAGGCTGGGCGTTCCAGCATCCCGGGGATTATCTGGAGGTGCTGGATTATGTTGTGCCGGAGGCGGTGAAAAACAGCGGCATTGATCCGGCGAAGATCATCGGCATGGCGGTGGATTTTACCGGCTGTACGCTGGTTACATTAGATAAGGAAGGAACACCGTTGTGTTTTCTGCCGGAGTTTGAGGCGGAGCCGCTTTCCTGGGTGATTCATTGGAAGCACCACGGCGCTGCTCCCTACCGCGGCGAGGTGCAGGCTGCCCTGGAGGCCTGTGACCCGGGCATGCTGCGCAGACATGGCGGGACACTCTCCGACGAAGGGATGATGGTGAAGATCCTTCAGGTGGTGCGCGAGGCACCTGATGTCTATGACGCGGCTGATCTGATCATGGAGGCGGGAGACTGGGTGACCATGAAACTGACCGGAGACCTGGTTCGCAGCCAGGCGATGGCCGGATTTAAGGCATTCTGGCAGGAAGAGAAGGGTTACCCGGACAATGATTTTTATTGCCGGATTGATCCGCGCCTGAAAGACTATGCCACCACCAAGCTGCGCGGAGAATTGCGGATGATCGGCGAGAGGGCCGGTGGATTGTGCCCGGAGATGGCAGAAAAGTTTGGACTTCTGCCCGGCACACCGGTGGCGGTGGCCCACTATGACGGCCATGCGGCGCTCCTTGGAGCCGGGATCAGTGAGCCCGGCGTGGTGATGTTGACTCTGGGAACCTCCGGAGGATTCATTCTCGCCCACGAAGAGGCTCATGCGGTGCAGGGAACTACCGGTATGACTGAGAACGGAGATCTGCCGGGATTTTACGGCTATGCGTCGGGTCAGTCTGCGGTGGGCGACGGGTTTGCCTGGTTTGTGAAGAATATGCTTCCGGAGCGACTGCTTCTGGAGGCGGAAGATAGAGGAATTACGGTTCAGGAGCTGCTGAGTGAGCGGGCGGCCGGGTTGAAACCGGGCGAGAGCGGCCTGCTGGCATTGGACTGGCTCAGCGGAAATCGGTCTGTGTTGGCGGATTCGAATCTTTCCTGCGTGATGCTGGGCATGACCCTGCAGACGAAGCCGGAGGAGATCTATCGGGCGCTGCTGGAGAGCGTGGCCTTTGGCACCCGCCGAATCAGGGACTCCTATGAGCGGGCAGGCATCGCGGTGAAGGGCATTCATGCGGTGGGCGGCATTGTCAAGAAAAATCCGCTCTTGATGCAGATATACGCGGATGTGCTGAATTGTCATATCAGCATCTGCAAGTCTACGCAGGCGGCGGCATTGGGCGCGGCCATGTTTGCGGCGGCAGCAGCCGGTGAGGAGAAGGGCAGCTACAGTACTATCACAGAGGCGATCGACCGGATGTCGGAGCTGGAGCCTTACGGCTATGATCCGATCACGGAAAATGCTGCGGTTTATCAGAAACTCTATGAGGAATTTGAGCAGCTGCATGATTATTTCGGCTGTGGTGGAAACGATGTGATGAAGCGGCTGAGAGATATTCAAAGAACCGGCTGATCCGGAAATGGATCGGGCAGGAACGGATTGGGCAAGGTTGTATGTCGGAAAGGAGAGGGCGATGGCATATCTGGAAGATGGCGGTGGGCAACTGACGGCGAAAAATGATTATGATACCTCGAAGAAAAATGTTCTTCTGATCGGTGATTCGATGCGCAGAGGATATTGCGCCACGGTGAAGGCGGAGCTGGCGGACGTGGCAAATGTGTTTTACCCGGAGGAAAACTGCCGGAATTCCCAGTACATTGTGTCGAAACTGAAGGCCTGGGCGGCTGAGTTCCCGGAAAGGATGGATCTGATTCAGTTCAACTGCGGACATTGGGATGTGGCCCACTGGAACGGGGATGAGGAATCATTGACCTCCCCGGAGGAGTATGGCCGCATGATCCGGCTGATCATCCGACAGCTGAGAGGGTTTTATCCGACGGCGAAAATCGTGTTTGCCACCTCATCGGTCATGAATCCCAACGGCTCCATCGGTGTGAATCCACGGACGAACGCGGAGCTGGCTGCGTACAATAAGATTGCAGTTCGGGCGGCGAAGGAATACGGTGTAGAGATCAATGACATCTTTGCAATCACAGCCGGATATGGAGAGGAAATGTTTGCAGATTACGCCCATCTGACCCCGGAAGGATTTGCACAGCTGGGAAGAGCGGTTGCCGGTTTTCTCAGGGCAAGACTTTAAAACGGTGACGGTGGACTTGACTGCATCGCCATGATTTTTCATAAGATCAGATCAGTACGCTTGAAATAACGGTCGAATTGTGATATCATAGGTCGAGAAAACACACGGTTCAGGTGTGTGACAAGCTGGAGAGAAAGACAGATGTGTCAGCATATTCGATCGGTACCCAGTGGCGAATTTACCGTTTTATCGTGGGTATCCTATACATCAGAATATTGCATTCGTGTAAATTAAACGGTGGCGGCCTGCAGGCCGCTGCTTTTTTGTTGTAAAGTGGTAGCAGAAAGTAAGAGGAGACGGAGAGCGATGGACAGAGGACGATTGATGGAGAGACTCGAAGGAGTCAATTGGAAGGCTAAGGCGAGGAAACTGGCATTGATTTTGCTGGGTAATGCGATCTACAGTGCTGGCGTGGCATTTTTTGTCATTCCCTATGATATGCTGACCGGTGGGACCACCGGTCTGGCGCTGATTGTTCAGCGGTTTTTTGATGTGCCGGTCACCCTGTTTGTAGCAGTGTTCAATGTGGCGACGTTCCTTTTGGGACTGTGGATCCTGGGATGGGGGTTTGCGGCGACCACACTGGTCAGCACCTTCTTTTACCCGGCGATTCTGCAGGTGTGGCAGATGATTGCGGCGGAGGTCGGTATTTTGAGCAGTGATATACTGCTGTCCACCATCTTTGCCGGTGTGATGATCGGCGTGGGGCTGGGTATGGTTATCCGGGAGGGCGCGTCCACCGGAGGGATGGATATCCCGCCGCTGGTTATCAATAAATATACCGGCATTGCGGTTTCCGCGCTGCTGACGGTGTTTGATATGAGCATTCTGATCGGACGGGCAATCTTCTACGACAGTGAACAGATCATGTACGGTATCCTGCTGGTCATCACGTACAATCTGGTGCTTGAGCAGATGCTGGTGGTCGGAAAGCGCCAGGTGCAGATCAGTATCATCAGCGAGAAATATGAGGAGATCAATCAGTGGATTACCCATGAGCTGGATCGGGGCTCTACCCTGGTCAGCGCAGAGGGCGGCTATCTTCGCCGACAGACCATGGAGGTGGTGACGGTGGTGTCCAAGCGCGAGGTGTTTAAGGTCAATGAGAAGGTCAAGGAGATCGATCCCGAGGCATTCATCATTATCGGCCAGGTCACCGAGGTGCGAGGCCGTGGTTTTACCACCGGAAGGGTGTATCGGTAGGCTGCCTTGCCAAAATATTCCGATCTGGCGGAAAAAATTCGGCAAAACGCCAAAAGACGATAAATTTCCCGGCGAAAAACCGTTGACAACGGAGAAATATTGCGGTATAACTATACCAACAAACCGATGAAAAAGAGGTAGTACCTCATTCAGAAACAGTACAGAGAGCTGCAGGCGGTGGGATTGCGGCGTGTGGAGATGGGGGAATGGACTTTGGAGGTGCGTCGGAGGGTGTAGCTTCGTTATCAAGGTCAGCGTATGATGGTACGTGCAGAGAGGGCGCGTGAGCGCCAAGCCGGGTGGCACCGCAGGAGATATTTCACTCCTGTCCCTGCATAAGAAGTGGGGACAGGGGTGTTTTTGCGTTATAAGTCCCGACAAGCGGCCGAACGAACGCAAGCTTGCTTGCAGGGTCGTTCGGACATTTGGAGGGATAAGCGTTCATGAGTAAGTAGGGCGATAGCCCGGATTACGATGTCAAGCATGCAAAAAATGTGCCAGTGACACATTTATTGTAATGATAGCGGCAATTGTGGGAGTTGCCGTAAGGCAACGGAGCAATCAGTTTATAACACAGCACAACTTCCTTCCCCCAGACATCACACCACACTACATTAAAATGGAGGGTCAGACATGAGCAAGAAAGAAATTCCTTACAAGATCTATCTGGAAGAAAACGAGATGCCTACAAGTTGGTATAACCTTCGGGCTGATATGAAGAATAAGCCTGCACCACTGCTTAACGCGAAAACCCTGGAGCCCATGGGATATGAGGATCTGCGGCCGGTATTCTGCGATGAGCTGATCCGGCAGGAGCTGGATGACACCACTGCCTACTTCCCGATCCCCGACGAGATCCGCAATTTCTATAAGATGTACCGCCCGTCACCGCTGGTGCGCGCGTACTGCCTGGAGGAAAAGCTTCAGACTCCGGCGAAAATCTACTATAAATTTGAGGGAAATAATACCAGCGGCAGCCACAAACTGAATTCTGCGATTGCCCAGGCGTATTACGCAAAGAATCAGGGCCTTAAGGGCGTGACCACCGAGACCGGAGCCGGTCAGTGGGGCACTGCGCTCTCCATGGCCTGCGCATATCTGGGGCTTGACTGTAAGGTGTTCATGGTAAAGGTTTCCTACGAGCAGAAGCCTTTCCGCCGTGAGATCATGAGGACCTACGGCGCGTCAGTGACTCCTTCACCCTCCGAGACCACCAAGGTGGGCAGAGAGATTTTGGAACGGCATCCCGGAACCACCGGCAGCCTCGGCTGTGCCATCTCCGAGGCAGTGGAGACCGCTACTAACCTTGACGGATACCGCTATGTGCTGGGCAGTGTGCTCAATCAGGTAATGCTTCACCAGTCGGTCATCGGCCTGGAGACCAAGGCGGCGCTGGACAAATACGGGATCGTTCCCGATGTGATCATCGGCTGTGCCGGCGGCGGTTCCAACCTGGGCGGTCTGATCGCTCCCTTTATGGGCGAAAAGCTGCGCGGCGAGCGGGATTATCGATTTATTGCGGTGGAGCCGGCATCCTGCCCCAGCTTCACCAGAGGTAAATTCGCATACGATTACTGCGACACCGGAATGGTTTGCCCTCTTGCGAAGATGCACACGCTGGGCAGCAATTTCATCCCCTCCTCCAATCATGCGGGCGGACTTCGCTACCACGGCATGAACCCGATCCTGTCCCAGCTGTATCACGACGGACTGATGGAGGCGGTGGCAGTGGAGCAGACCTCCGTATTCGAGGCGGCTCAGATGTTCGCGAAGGTTGAGGGTATTCTGCCCGCTCCGGAGAGCAGCCATGCGATCCGCGTGGCCATTGACGAGGCGATGAAGTGCAAGGAGACCGGAGAGGAGAAGACCATTGTATTCGGTCTGACCGGCACCGGATATTTCGACATGGTGGCTTACCAGAAGTTTAATGACGGACTGATGCAGGATTATGTTCCCACCGAGGAGGACCTGCAGAGAGGCTTTGACGGACTGCCGTCGGTGCCCGGTCATGAATGTTGAGGTACGGAAGTTCAGCGGAAAAGATAAACATTGTTTGACAAAACGCGGCGGGGATCTTCGGATTCCTGCCGCTATATTGACCAAAGATCGTCTTGCAGATGCAGCGCTGACAATTTCTTCCACGCATTGACAAACCTTTTTGTACAGGTTATAATTTAAAATGAAGTAATTTGGAGCATTTTTATGAGTACAAAAGGGGGATTTTGATGCACAAGAAGGGGATTAAGACAGCGGCGTTTGCTTTGCTGCTCGGCGGTTCTCTGCTGGCCTGGGGAGGTCTGACGGAATCGGCGAAAGCTGGCGGTGAGGCAGCGGTGGATTCTGCGATGGCAGGGATCTCGGTTTCGCTGGACAAGTATTATGAAACGATGGAAAATGCTGACGAGGAGCTTTCACACTTTTTATCTGCACAGAGCAGCGGTGGGAGCGTCGGGGTCAGCAGCGGCTATCAGATGCTCAGACACCTGGGGCTGGACGGGGTGTTGCTGACTGGAAATGAAGAGACGTATGCAGCATTGAATGATATAATCGATCGAGGCGCCGGTTCGCAGGACCCGATTGAGCCCTCTGCGGAGGAAACTACGGAAGCACCTGCCGAGGAGCCGACGGAGGCACCCACGGAGCCGCCGACGGAACCATCGACCGAAGCACCCACGGAGCCGCCGACGGAGGCGCCCACCGAGGCACCGTCACCTTACGAGGATATCGCGGTGACGGAGATTACCATCGTGGACAGCTTTGTCAATGTGCGCACGGCACCGTCCACAGTTGACGGCGAGATCGTCGGACGTATTTACAATCACTGTGCGGCGACGATCCTGGATCGCGTCGAAGGTGAGGGCGGTCTCTGGTATTACATGGAGTCCGGAAGTGTCAAGGGCTATATCAAGGCAGACTATTTTGTGACCGGAGATGAGGCTGAGGCACTGGCGGTGAAGATTGGAAAGATCTTTGCCCGGGTAAATGCCGGTGGCTTGCGTCTGCGTGAGACGCCCACACTTGAGGGTGATAACATCATCACCAACCTGTGGGAAGGTGAAATCTACGCGGTCAAGGAGATCGTGGAGAGCGGAGATGAGTTCGTCCACATTACTCTGGGTAAGGATGATCAGGGTAACGATGTATCCGGTTATGTGGCAAAGCAGTACGTGACCGTGTACGTTGAGTTTGATACGGCTCTTTCGCTGGAAGAGATCGCGGCCATCGAGGCGGAGAAAAAAGCAGCGGCACAGGCGGCAGAGGAAGCCAGACGGAAGGCCGAGGAAGAGCGCAAGGCGGCAGAGGAAGCTGCGAAACGAGCGGAAGAGGCGGCCGCAGAGGAAGAACGCCGTAAAGCTGAGGCGGCAGCGGCAGCAGCGGCAGCAGCGGCGGCATCTGCAGAGCGCAACTCTTTGATTAACTACGCAAAGCAGTTCCTGGGAGTTCCCTATGTGTGGGGCGGCGAGAGCTTGACGAACGGAGTGGACTGTTCCGGATTTACCATGCTGGTGTATGGTCACTATGGATATTCACTTCCCCATTATTCCGGCTATCAGGCGAACTGCGGAACCAGAGTCAGCCTGGATCAGATCAGACCGGGAGATATGATCTTCTATGCGCGTAACGGTGTGGTTTACCATGTGGCGATCTATATCGGAAACGGTCAGATCATTCACGCGGCGAACGAGAGCCTTGGCGTATGTATCTCCAGCTTGAATTACGCGGATATCTACTGTGCGGTCAGTGTGATGCCGTAAATGCTGCTGGGGTGATCCGGGGTACGAAAGAAAATTTTCCGGAATGCAATGTGAATAAAAGCGAAAATACGGGACGAGATGCGGTAAATGCGTTTCGTCCCGTTTTGTCAAGAGAAAAAAGTTTCTTTTTGTCGAAATGACGTATTTTCGGAGATATCCACAAAACATCTGTTTGGGCTTGACAAAAAATACTAATCCACAGAAAAAGTCTTTATCTTTGTGGATAATGTGGATAACTCGGTGTATAACTTGAAAAACTAGGAAAAATAAGGGGTTTTGATTGTGGATAACTTTTGTGGATAATGTGGATAAGTGGATTGTACTAAATTAAAAACAAGGTCGAAAAAGCGAAAATTTGTGCAGTCTTCACATTTTGCGAGGTTTTAACGGGAGGCGAAAAAATGCAGAACTTAAAGATGGTGATCCGTTATGACGGAACGCGCTACAGTGGCTGGCAGAAGCAGGGCAATACAGAAAACACGATCCAGGGCAAGTTAGAGAGCGCAATCAGTCGGATTGCGGGCCAGGCGGTGGAGGTCCACGGTTCCGGTCGGACCGACGCGGGGGTCCATGCCATGGGCCAGGTGGCCAATGTGAAGTTAAAAACGGCGGTCGATCCAGCAGAATTCAGGAGGAAGCTCAATGACTTGCTTTCGGAGGATATTGCGGTGACGGAGATCTGCGAGGTGCCGGAACGGTTTCATGCCCGCCTGAGTGCGGTGAGAAAGACATATCAATATCGGCTGTACATCGGGGATGCAAAACCGGTGTTTGACCGGAGGCAGGTCACGGTGCTGGAACCCCTTCCTTCATTAAATATAGAAGCAATGCGCCGTGCGGCGGAATACCTTCGCGGCATCCACGACTTTACCTCCTTCTGCGGTAATCCGTCCTTTAAAAAGTCTGCGGTGCGTCGGATCGATTCACTGGAGATTATCGAGGAGGCGGATGAGCTGGTGATCCGGGTCACCGGAGACGGATTCCTGCAGAATATGGTGCGGATCATCACCGGAACACTGATTGAGGTGGGAAAAGGGGCAATGAGACCGGAGGAGATCAGGGATATTCTGGCGGCGAAGAACCGAAAGAACGCCGGACCGACGGCACCGGCGAAGGGGCTGATGCTGGTGGGGGTGGAGTATACGCCCTCATAGATATTTGTCCACGCATTAAAAAACGACCGGACGGCTGCCGGTGGCGCAGTTTGTCAGTTGTTACATTGTGATGGTATATGTGCTTTCTGGGGAAAAAAATCAAACTTAGTGCTTGACAAGAAACGGCACAATCGCTATAATATAACAGCGTGCGCAAAATGCGTAGTATTTTGTGTGCGTAAAACGCTGATGAACAGCAACCATCAGGCAAAAGAATCGAAAAACCACAGGAGGTGAAAAGAATGCCTACATTCAACCAGTTAGTGAGAAAGGGAAGACAGACGTCTGAGAAGAAGTCCACCGCACCCGCATTGCAGAAGGGTTTTAACTCCCTGCAGAAGAAAGCTACCGATGTTAGCTCTCCTCAGAAGCGTGGCGTTTGTACCGCAGTTAAGACGACTACCCCTAAGAAACCTAACTCCGCACTCAGAAAGATTGCCAGAGTTCGTCTTTCCAACGGAATCGAAGTAACCAGCTACATTCCCGGTGAAGGTCACAATCTTCAGGAGCACAGCGTTGTTCTGATTCGTGGCGGCCGTGTAAAGGACTTGCCCGGTACCCGTTACCACATCATCAGAGGAACCCTGGATACAGCAGGCGTTGCAAACAGACGTCAGGCTCGTTCCAAGTACGGCGCAAAGCGTCCTAAGAAGTAATTTCGGTAATTTTTAGTTTCACAGTTTAAGATTTGTGTAGTGCACGGAATGGAAGCATTTTTTCCTGTAGGTTGCAGGCGTTAAATGATAGAAACCGAGCGCGAACATGCTTGATTGTGTGAGTACCGAGGATTTAATTCGGACAGAAATCGTGTCCGGCCGGCGAGAAATGAGCCGGTATCATAATTAAGGAGGGAAGTAACGTGCCACGTAAAGGACATACCCAGAAAAGAGAAGTATTAGCAGATCCTATCTACAACAATAAAGTTGTGACCAAGCTGATCAACAACATTATGTTGGATGGAAAGAAGGGTGTTGCACAGAAGATCGTTTACGGTGCTTTCGAGCGCGTAGAGGCGAAGACTGGCAAGCCCGCAGTAGAAGTATTCGAGGAGGCTATGAACAACATCATGCCTATGCTCGAGGTTAAGGCAAAGCGTGTAGGTGGTGCTACCTACCAGGTGCCGATCGAGGTTAAGCCCGACAGAAGACAGGCTCTGGCGCTTCGTTGGCTGACCATGTTCTCCCGTAAGAGAGGCGAGAAGACTCAGGAAGAGAGACTCGCTAACGAGATCATGGATGCAGCAAACAACACCGGCTCCGCGGTTAAGAGAAAAGAAGATATGCACAAGATGGCAGAGGCAAACAAGGCATTTGCTCACTATCGCTTCTAATCACCGCTTTGTTTGATAAAGGAGGAATTACCTTTGGCTGGAAGAGAATATCCATTGGAGAGAACCAGAAACATTGGTATTATGGCGCACATCGATGCAGGTAAGACTACCCTGTCCGAGCGTATTCTGTACTATACCGGTGTTAACTACAAGATCGGTGATACCCACGAAGGTACCGCTACCATGGACTGGATGGCCCAGGAGCAGGAGCGTGGTATTACCATCACATCTGCAGCTACCACTTGCCACTGGACTCAGCAGGAGTTCACCAAGACCAAGCCCGGTGCTCTTGAGCATCGTATCAACATCATCGATACCCCTGGACACGTAGACTTCACCGTAGAGGTTGAGCGTTCCCTGCGTGTACTTGACGGTGCGGTTGGTGTATTCTGTGCTAAGGGTGGTGTAGAGCCTCAGTCTGAGAACGTATGGCGTCAGGCTGACACCTACAATGTACCCCGTATGGCATTCATCAACAAGATGGATATCATGGGTGCAGATTTCTATGGTGCTGTAGACCAGATCCGTAACAGACTTCGTAAGAATGCCATCATTCTCGAGCTGCCTATCGGCAAGGAGGATGAGTTCAAGGGCATCATCGACCTGTTCGAGATGAAGGCTTATATTTATCACGATGATAAGGGTGAGAATATCACCGTTACCGACATTCCTGCAGATATGCAGGACGATGCAGAGCTGTATCGTACTGAGCTGGTAGAGAAGATCTGCGAGCTTGACGATGACCTGATGATGGCTTACCTGGAGGGTGAGGAGCCTTCCGTTGATGAGCTGAAGGCAGCGCTGCGCAAGGGAACCTGCGAGTGTACAGCAGTACCTGTATGCTGTGGTTCCGCATATCGTAACAGAGGCGTACAGAAGCTTCTGGATGCGATTCTTCAGTATATGCCCTCCCCCATCGACATCCCCGCGATCAAGGGTGTTGACATGGACGGAAACGAGATTGAGAGACACTCATCCGACGATGAGCCTTTCTCCGCTCTGGCATTCAAGATTATGACAGACCCCTTCGTTGGTAAGCTGGCATATTTCCGCGTTTACTCCGGTACGATGAACTCCGGTTCTTACGTACTGAACGCAACTAAGGGCAAGAAGGAGCGTATCGGACGTATCCTTCAGATGCACGCGAACAAGAGAGCAGAGCTGGACAAGGTTTACTCCGGCGATATCGCAGCAGCAGTAGGCTGTAAGTTCACCACCACCGGTGATACCCTGTGCGATGATCAGCACCCCGTAATCCTTGAGTCCATGGAGTTCCCCGAGCCCGTTATCGATATCGCTATCGAGCCTAAGACCAAGGCTGGTCAGGACAAGATGGGTGAGGCTCTTGCAAAGCTTGCAGAGGAAGATCCTACCTTCCGTGTATCCACCAACCATGAGACCGGACAGACCATCATCGCTGGTATGGGTGAGCTTCACCTGGAGATCATCGTTGACCGTCTGCTTCGTGAGTTCAAGGTAGAGGCTAACGTTGGTAAGCCTCAGGTAGCATACAAGGAGACCTTCGGCGGTCGCGCAGAGGTTGACTCCAAGTACGCTAAGCAGTCCGGTGGTCGTGGTCAGTACGGACACTGTAAGGTTATCTTCGAGCCCATGGATCCTAACAGCGATAAGACCTATGAGTTTGTAAGCACCGTTGTCGGTGGTGCTATTCCCAAGGAATACATCCCCGCAGTAGATTCCGGTATCCAGGAGGCGATGAAGTCCGGTATTCTGGGCGGATACGAGGTACTGGGTGTTAAGGCAAACTGCTACGACGGTTCCTACCATGAGGTTGACTCCTCCGAGATGGCATTCCACATTGCTGGTTCCATGGCATTCAAAGAGGCGATGAGAAAGTCCAACCCCGTACTCCTTGAGCCTATCATGCGAGTAGAGGTTAGCACCCCCGAGCAGTACATGGGCGATGTTATCGGTGATATCAACTCCCGCCGTGGTCGTATCGAGGCATTCGAGGACATCAACGGCGCTAAGCTGATCAAGGGATACGTTCCCCTGGCAGAGATGTTCGGATATGCTACCGACCTTCGTTCCAAGACTCAGGGTCGTGCATCCTATTCCATGTTCTTCAACAACTATGAGAAGGTTCCGAAGAACGTACAGGAAAAAGTTCTTGCTGAAAAGGCAAAATAATTGAAATAAGTCTTGAAAAATAAAGACTTATGCAATATAATAAACTCAGTTTAATTTGCAAACTATGAAAACACCCTGATTAGGGAAAGTTTAAGGAGGATTTCAAAATGGCTAAAGCTAAATTCGAAAGAAGCAAGCCCCATTGTAACATTGGTACCATTGGCCACGTTGACCATGGTAAGACCACTCTGACCGCTGCTATCACCTACACTCTGAACAAGAGATATGGTCTGGGCGAGCAGGTTGCATTCGACAAGATCGACAAGGCTCCCGAGGAGCGTGCACGTGGTATCACAATCTCCACCTCTCACGTAGAGTACGAGACCCCCAACCGTCACTACGCACACGTTGACTGCCCCGGACATGCTGACTACGTTAAGAACATGATCACCGGTGCTGCACAGATGGATGATGCTATCCTTGTTGTAGCTGCTACCGATGGTGTTATGGCTCAGACCCGTGAGCACATCCTGCTTGCTCGTCAGGTAGGTGTTCCCTACGTTGTAGTATTCATGAACAAGTGTGATATGGTTGATGACGAGGAGCTGCTTGAGCTGGTAGACATGGAGATCCGTGAGCTGCTGAACGAGTACGAGTTCCCCGGAGATGACACTCCTATTATCCAGGGTTCCGCTCTGATGGCACTGCAGGATCCCGACAGCAAGTGGGGCGATAAGATCCTTGAGCTGTTCGACGAGATCGAGGGTTACATTCCCGATCCCGAGCGTGATGTTGACAAGCCTTTCCTGATGCCCGTTGAGGACGTATTCTCCATCACCGGTCGTGGTACCGTTGCTACCGGCCGTGTAGAGCGTGGTGTTATCCATGTATCCGATACCGTTGAGATCGTTGGTCTGAAGGACGAGAAGCGTTCCGTAGTATGTACCGGTGTTGAGATGTTCCACAAGCTGCTGGACGAGGGCCAGGCTGGTGATAACATTGGTGCTCTGCTTCGTGGTGTTCAGAGAACCGAGATCGAGAGAGGACAGTGTCTGGTTAAGCCCGGTACTGTTAACCCTCACACCAAGTTCACTGCTCAGGTTTACGTTCTGAGCAAGGACGAGGGTGGTCGTCATACTCCTTTCTTCAACAACTACAGACCTCAGTTCTACTTCCGTACAACTGACGTTACCGGTCTGTGCCAGCTGCCCGCAGGCGTAGAGATGTGTATGCCTGGTGACAACGTAGAGATGAGCGTTGAGCTGATCAAGCCCGTAGCTATGGAAGAGGGTCTGCGTTTCGCTATCCGTGAGGGTGGCCGTACCGTAGGTGCTGGTACCGTAGCAAAGATCATCGAGTAATCTCGAAAAAACCTAACAAAATCAAGGCTTCCCGGAGTTTTCCGGGGAGCCTTTTTGTATGGAAAAAAGGGCTCTTTGTCAAGAGTTGGGGTAAAATATTTTCGAGGCATGGGATTATTCCTGTGCCTCGTTTATGTTAATGCAAGGAATATCCGCTTTCTAAAGTTGTCAAAGTTCCGATAACCAAAGGCATTTCGCTTGATTACCTTGATGGCATTGTTCGGACCTTCCGTGTATCCGTTTGTATACGG
>JAFTXG010000025.1 GCA_017461725.1 Lachnospiraceae bacterium | reverse complement strand
GTAGGCATAGTTTTCTGATCCTTTCTGTATATTTTTGTTGTGGTGACTTAATTATATAGGAATCGGAATCCTATGCCTACTATTTTTTTTGAGAAAAAGAGAAAGGCTCTAGACCTTACCCCCAAGTAAAGTTTAGAGCCTTTACATCACTGCTGATCGCCTGTTCAATTTATTCCTTCATCTTTGGCTTGAACACCAGCGATCCCAGATACCCAAAGATCAGCGCTCCCGAAATGCCGGCCGCGCTGGCCTTAAATCCACCCAGGAACACACCGAGGAAGCCCTTCTCATCCACAGCCTCCTTAACGCCCGTCCAGAGGGTATTTCCGAATCCCAGCAGGGGAATGGCAGCTCCCGCCCCAGCCCACTCGGAAAAGGGCTCGTAGAGCCCGAAAAAGCCCAACACAGCGCCGGAACACACCAACAGGACCATTACCCTGCCCGGCATCAATTTCGTCTTATCCAGGAGGATCTGAACCAACGCACAGATCAGTCCGCCCACCAGAAATGCCTTCAGATAATCCATGTCTGCACCTCATTCTTCTATTTTTCCGTTTCTATTTCGCCGCTTTATTTCCGCGTACTCTTCGATCACTGACTTATGCCTCGATCACCACCGCGTGGGCGATTCCCGGCACACTCTGCCCCTCGTTGAAGCTGACCGTGGACAGCAGCGCTCCGGTGGGGACAAACAGAACACGCTTCCACTCACCCTTCATCATCTGCGGCAATACATAGGCACACAGCACTGAGGCTGAACAGCCGCAGCCGCTTCCCCCGGCGTGGGTATCCTGAGTGGAGGCACTGAATATCTCAATGCCACAGTCCATGTGCTGCCTGCGGATATCGATTCCTTTACCGTCCAGAAACTCCTCCAGGATCTGCTTTCCCACGATCCCCAGATCACCGGTGATGATCCGGTCATAGTCATCGGGCATCCGCCCAAAATCCTGAAAATGCTGACAGATCGTGTCTGCCGCTGCCGGTGCCATGCAGGCTCCCATGTTCATGGAATCCTTAAGTCCCATATCCACGATTTTTCCTGTGGTCACACCGGTGATTCTCGGACCATCACCATTTTTTGATAAAACCACCGCACCGCAGCCGGTCACCGTCCAGGAGGCGGAAAGCGGTCTCTGGTTACCATACTCCAGCGGAAATCTGAACTGCTTCTCCGCACTGGCAAAATGGCTGGACGCCAGCGAAAGAACTCTGTCCGCATATCCCCCGTCCACCAATATTGATCCCAGCGTCATAGACTCGCCCATGGTGGAGCAGGCTCCGTAGAGTCCGAACAAGGGAATTTCCAGCTCCATCACGCCGAAGGAGGTGGCGATCAGCTGCCCCAGCAGATCGCCGGCCAGCATGTAACGCATATCAGCGGGAGTCAGTCCCGCATTTTGGATTGCCGCCTCCGCCGCCCGCTTTTGCAGCTGGCTCTCCGCCTCCTCCCAGCTGGCCGTGCCAAACATGGGATCCTGCTCCACCTGATCAAACAGATTCCCGAGGGGACCCTCCCCCTCCTTCTTTCCCACCACAGAGGCCTTGCCGATGATTCTGGGCGGATGCTTAAATTCTATACTCGATTTACCTTTCTGCATATAAAAAACCACCTGTTTTTTCTCCTTATTATGGAGGAAACACAGGTGGTTTATGCACAAAATTCATTTATCGTTCTACTCTGTTCCGTCTCAGAAACCATTCATTCTGGCTGCTTTTATGCTGCCGGAAACGGACAAGCAATCTCTATAAGCAGACGATAGGCAGATTTCTGCAGGCGACGCGAGTATTACGACAAAATCTGCCACTGGCAGTTTTTGCTGTATGCATAGCAACTTATCGTCATTTTGTCCGACCCGGTTTGATCGAGGCAAAATAACGATTAATCAAGGACGGAGCGGAGCGCAGAAATCAACGTGTCTGCGTTAGAAAATGCTTATCCGCTCAGGCATCCATTAAGCCTTCTTCTTCAGCAGCTCGCCGGCCACATAGCAAACTGCAGCCACAGCCATACCATTCAGAGAAGGAATACCCCAGGGAACCAGGTTAGCTACCACCGCACCGAGAACAACACCTGCGATCGCAAACCAGTTAACAACCGTCTTGAGCTCTGCGCCCTCCTCGTAATCCTTCTTGTTCATGAAGTAGCCCAGAACCAGGATAATACCTACAGGGGGCAACGTACAGTTCAGTACGTTCAGCCAGTCACAGAAGTTATTGTACAGCCAAACTGCTGCTACAGTACCGATGACACCGGATACAAGAACCATAGGCTTCTTCTTCTGATTGAAGATGTTTGCCAGACCGAGACCGCCGGTATACAACGCGTTGTCGTTGGTGGTCCAGATATTTAAGCCCAGAACCAGAACTGCGAAACCAAACATGTTCAGTCTCAACATAACCTCGAAGATATCGTTTCCACCCACGAAGATGTAGGCGATCGCGCCGAAGAAGAACATCAGGGAGTTGCCCAGAAAGAATGCCACAACCGTGGTGAGCGCGCCGGACAGACCTGACTTTGCGAAACGGGTGAAGTTGGGTGTTGCGGTACCGCCGGAAACGAAGGAACCGATAACCAGACCTGCTCCGGTGATGATATTCAGGGAACCGCTGGATACTGCAAACTGATCAATGATGGTACCCTCACCGAGCATAACTGCCTTTACCATCGCCACGGTACCCAGAACAGCTACCAAGGGAACTGCCACATAGCTTACGATGGTCAGGGACTTGATTCCGAAGTATGCGGAAGCGGTCATACAGATACCTGCCACCACTACCAGCGCATACTGTGCGAAAGTGCTGCCGCCCAGCAACTCATTTGCCACGGGAATCGCAAACATCGCCAGACCTACACCAAACCAACCGATCTGTGTGAAGCTGATCATTGCGGAGGAAAGGTAAGAGCCTTTGATACCGAAGGAGCGCTGTGCCAGCAGGTCCATGGAAAGACCGGTCTTAGCGCCTACATAGCCCAGAAGTCCGGTGTACAGACCCAGGATCGCACCGCCCACAAGCAGTGCACCCACGAACCCCCAAAAATCAAGGCCTGCCGCCATCTCCTGGCCAGCCCACATACTTGCCGAGAAGAAGGTGAATCCCAGCATGATCATAAACATGGTGATCATGCTGCGTCTGGCGCTCTGAGGCACTGCTGTTGTAGAGTAATCAACGTCTACTTTTTGATTATTGTTTCCCATTTTTTCTCTCCTTATAATTATGTATTTTTTCGGACACTGCCCTTTGTCTGCGGCCCATTTCGCAAATCAACAACCAGCCGTCCGTTTTTCATGTTTTAACATTCTCTGTTGACTGTAACAGTTCAGATCACACCGCTCCCGGACAAACCGCTCTCCGCGATCAGATCATGTACTTGCGCAGCGCGTTAGTGATCTGCTCGATGCGCTCCTCGGCAATCGCTCTCAGCTGAACACCCTCGAGGCTCTTTAAATACATCTTCTCCTGCTCATAGAGCTCGTCCACCAGTGCCGGATCAATCTCCTCGTAGTGGTTGTAATGACACCAGTCTTCCTTGGAAACCGGAGTGGGATAACCCAGTCGCTCGTCAGTGAATGCCTTAAAGTCGATCTGATCGGCTAATCTTTCCACATCCTCCCAGTACTCCAGGACCTCTTTCACATGGTCTGCAATCTCGTAGCGTCTCGCACCGCCATCGTAGATGATACACTTTTCAAACAGTACATCTCTGGAGGAAAGGCTCTGCTTGCGGTACGCGGGTGCCAGCGCGCCGTCAGCCCAGTAGAAATCCACGTTGGGCAGCTGAATGCCTGCCACACCCTTGTCCTGATAACAGCTGAAAATGCCCTCATAATACACGCCGATGAAACCCTCGAACTCCGGCCAGAACTCACGGAATTCCTTAGTCAGGCGCTCCATGATCTCGATACCCTTGGTTCCGCCGATGGTAAACAGAATAATATTCTTAAGCTTTGCGCCGTGCTTGCGGTAATGCTCAGTCACGTAACGCAGACAGTGTACCAGCGTATCTCCGGTCGCAACGATATCACCGATCAACAAAGTACTGTCGGGAACCATGGCCAGCTTGCTGTACTTAATCTCCAGTCCGGCAATCTCCGCATCATGGAACACGCGCTCACTGGACAGGAAGCTGATGTCATGAACACGAATCTTTTCCCGGTAGCAGCTCTCCTCCAGAGGATAGTTCAGTGCGCCCCTCAGAATAGAGAGAATATTGGCAGAGCTCACAAGTCCTTCGCTCTTGAAATGCCTCATCATCCGGGCGGTTGGCTTCAACATACAGTTGTAAACATCAAAGCCTACGATCTCCGGTTTGTTCAGCAGATTTCTGGTGCCCTCCTCAGAAACCACATAGTAGCGGTTCAGGTACTCTCTTCCGGTCACACGGTAGCAGTCCACGCCGCTGTCGGAAAACACCGGTGAAAGCTTTGTTCCTTCCAATAACTCAAACATTTCTCTCCTCCTTATTCATAGGGAAAATACAGCTGATTTTCCACTTTCTTATCCTGGGAAATCACATTGTGAATAACTTATTTTCATAGAAAACGACCAGACCCTTTTACGAAAAAGGGCTGGTCGTACCATCACGATAGATAACCTTTTTTATGAAGATCTTCAAAGATCAGCTTGTCAACAGGGGACACTACGTCCATGTCGGAGTAGGTCAGCCACTTTAGCTCCTCGATCTCGTGGGAAGCAACAGGGGTGCCGGAAAAACCTGCCGTGTAGCAGGTCATCCTGACGATAATGCCTTCGCTCTTTCCGTGAGCCTGGGCTTCAAAGGTCCCGTAATAAACCGCCGTCTCCGGATCAACCGATACCGACAGTTCTTCCTGTATCTCGCGAACCAGTGTCTCAACATCTGACTCGCCGCCTTCACGCTTGCCGCCGGGAAGATACCAGGTATCCTTACCCTTTGAACGGCTGCTCAGAATCCTTCCGTCCTGCCAGTACAGGAGCGCAACCTTATCGATCAGCATTACAGTTCCTCACATAAAAACCCAATTTGTATAATCATATAATGAGGCTCAAAAAAAGTCAAGATACAAGTGTCGATTCCTGTCATAATAAATTACGATAAATCTTATTACCGCCGATGGACAAACAGATGTCTCCCTTTTGTCGTCTCTATTCCCACACACAAAAAACAGATGACCAAAAACATTCGCTTCAGTCATCTGCTTTCCTCTTAATCACCATAAAACCGTCTGCTTTCCGTCAGAATACTGTCCGCCGGAAATATGTATCCCGTTTTCTGTAGATTACTTCTTCAGCAGATCGCGGATCTCGGTCAGCAGAACGATATCCTCGGGAGTGGGTGCAGGTGCTGCGGGCTCCTCTGCCTTTGCCGCCTCTTCCTCTGCCTTTTTCTTCTCACCCAGCTTTTTCAGCGTGTTCATCGCCTTAACCACGCAGAACAGAACAAATGCGGTGATCAGGAAGTTGATCACTGCCTGAATGAAAGAACCGTACATGATCTGTGCCTCGCCGATGGTCCAGCAAAGCTCTCCGAAGTTTGCGCCGCCCATCAGAACACCGATGAAGGGGGTGATAATATCCTTTACCAGGGAGTTTACGATAGCGGTAAAGGTGGAACCAACGATAATACCTACTGCCATGCTGACAACATCGCCGCGGGAGATGAACTCCTTAAACTCAGCAAAAAACTTTTTCATGAGAAATTCCTCACTTTCCATAGAGTAATAATATTGATCCGATGCCGTATACGCTCTGCACCGTCTTTACCTATTAGAATACATGATTTGACTGTTTATGTCAATCAGGCACCATGCGAAAAAATTGTTAAGAGAGATTATTCCGGTCAAATCATTTGATCATCAGCGCCTCTACTTCCTCCTGAATCAGTTCAGCCGCTTCCTGTGCAGATATTTGACCGTTGATAAATTTTTCTGCCTTCTGCTTTACGATCTCCGTCACCTCATCCAACCATGATTTCTGCTCGTAAAACCGACCGCTTTCCGCTCCCATGATCAGCTCCAGTATTTTCTGCGCCTGCGCTTCCGTCACGCGCTGTCTCATTACCGAATTTCCATTTTCGTCCGGATACTCCCTCCAGGCAGCTGCATTCTCTGCCCGCTCCTGCAGTGCGCTCAATCGGATCGGAAAGCTCTGTACTTCCCGCTGATACTCCTCCGACAAATAACCGCGGATATACTGCCACACTCCGTCCTTGGCTTCGCTGTCGGCAGCCATAAAGAATTCCGGCACACCTGCATTCACATCCTCCGATATGATCGCTCCATTTCCTTTAACTCCGGGGTATCCGATCAATGTGACCTCCTCCCCAAAGATTTCTTCCAGATCAGTCAATCGATCAAACTCGGCGACCCTGACCTCCTGCAGAAGAACCTCGTCGGAACGATAGCGTTCAGGTTTATTATCGCCCTCGGAGAATACCGTTTTCTCTCTGATCCGGTCCTCAATTTCCAGCAGTGCGATAAACTCATCATTCAAAAAGTCACAGGTCCCCTCGGCCTCGTTCACAAAGAGCTCACCGCCGGTGCGCAATATTTCCTCAAACAGCCGTCCGTTTCGATGAGACATTCCCGCATAAGACCAGGTGATCAGCTCCTCACTGTCGGGATAACCGGCCCAGCACTGCTGTGCCTCGCGGATGCTCCAACCAGATTCATTCCCCACCACAGAAGTCTTTCCCGCCACGGTATAGACACAAAAGCTGTGTGGAATCGTATAGAGCTTTCCATCCAGGGATGCCGCCTCCAGCACACCGGTCACAAAATCCTCTCGATCCATCTCCGGGTCGCTGTCGATCCAGGGATAGAGGTCTTCAAAGTATCCCTGCTTCAGCTCATCATAAATCGCGGATTCATCGTATATCGTCAACAGATCCGGTCCGTTTCCGCTGCGGATATCCGCCTTCAGTTTTTCATAATCGCCGTGATATTCCACCAGTTTAAATCGATACTCTGTATTTTCCTGATTAAACGCAACCAACTGATCCAGCATCAGCCAGTCTGCAATGTAATCGACTCCCATCACGATCGTCCGGGATTTGTCCGCCTCCTCCGGGTCCATTTTTACCAGCTTGGTCAGTGTGTCCTTTTCCTCCTCATAACTTTCCCCGCTGCGCATGGCTGCCATAAAGGTCCAATCGTCCAGCGCAAATATGGCGGAAATATCCTGATCATCGATCCCGGAACCCAGCAGGTTCATCACTTCCGTAAAACTGCCAGTCTCCATATCGTAGCGGCTGATGTGATGTCCGCTGAGGAACATCGTATCCTTTCCATTACTGTCAAGTAATCGGGGCGCGCTTCCGTACCAATCGTCATAATCAGTAATCGCTGCCTCTGCGGGGACGCCAAGCTCACCGGTCAGCGGATCGATCAATGTCAGGGTATCGCTTTTCACCCCTGACTCCAGAAGATAGATGTCCCCTTCCCTGTCCTCTACTATTTCCGAGATTTCAGTCACGTCTTTGGTGGAAATCTGATAGAGCAGCTCCCCATCGCTCTCATAGGCGGCCAGCTCCACATCGAGAAGACTGAGCATATTCTCACTCCAGGTATAAAGGCTGAGCAGAATCACATCATTCGCGCAGAACAGCCTCCGCATGTCATTGCCGCCCCCGACCTTCACTCTCCACAATTCCTCGCCCGCCGCGCTCATTTTGATCAGATAAGGCGTTCTGGTCGGTGTCTCATCATCCTGTACCGACTCCCAAACCAGTGCGATCAGGTTTCCCTCCGGGTCGATCTCCATTTCATTGACTTCAAACCCATCACCTTTCCAGTAAAGCCCATCGGCAGAACATCGGTTTCCGGTCAGTAATGTCTTCATCTCACTGCCGTCCATCCGACATGAGATCAGCATCTGATTCAGGATCCCATCTTCCCCTGACCAATCCCATGTATAGCCGGACACATAGAGGATTTCTCCGTCGGTCACGATATCGCTGACTCTGTCCATGGGAAGCTCGATGCCCATGGGAACCTGCTCATAGATGTACTCCGTATATGGTATCTCTTCCACTTCTGTGTCACTCGCCGGCGTATCCTCCACTGTCTGATCTGCCGTCTGCTCTGCTGTCTGATCTTCCGTCTCCTTGCTCTCGGTCACATATCCGTCTGATTCCGATGATGCTGTCGGTGAATCATCTGTAACTGTTTCCGAGCAGCCCGCCATATAACTCGCGCAAAGGCTTATCGCCAGCAATATCCCCAACCATCGTCTCATTCGCTTTTTCATCCTCATCCTCCTCGTAAACACAGTTTCCGCCACTTCCCAGCGGCGTTTCACGCCGGTTATTGTATAAGCGGTTACAAAAATATCCCTCTCTCAGGAAAAATAATCTCCAAGCGTCAGCTGTCCGCTCGCGTACCTTGTCTGCTTCGCTTCCTTCACCACATCCCCCTCCATCGCCCCGCCGATCAGAAACGGTGACTTCGGATCATGGAGTTTCATATTTCTTACCACCGTCTCCCGGTCATAGTTTGCATAGCAGTACAGACAGCCGTGCCCACAGGTATTATACATACCGATGTCATTGCCCAGCAGGCAGTCACAGCCCTCTCTGGCCGGACTCAGTCTGGGAATATCCAGTGCACAGCCCACGGCCCGCTCCACAACCGATTTCGTCATACAACCGGAAATATCCACACCGTACCTGGCCAGATCAGTCCCCTCGCAGCAGGTCTTGATCCGGATTCCGTACCGTCTGCCGATGGCGGTGAATTCCCGCCCGATCGTATCCCGCTCATTCCCCGTCACTTCCCTGACTCCGGGAAAATTGCGTTTTGTCTTTGTATACAGATCAATGAAGCTGATGATACAGTTGTCGGTATATCTCTGTAGCCGACTCGCCATATCCTCAAAGGTTCTGATATGATAGTCCAGCGAATACTTCTCCGAGATAAAAATCGGGTCATACCGCCAGCTCATCCCCCTGATGCCGGTCCGCTCGGACAGTGCACAGAAGGAATCCATCACCCGCTCCTTCTCCGGCACAAAGGGCTCGATGTCCCGCCCGTAGGGCGTGATGGTCACCATCCAGAACTGCTGAAACCCATCCAGTTCATCAAGTCGTCTAAGCATGGGCTGAGGATTTTTTGTGCAAAAGCTGATACAGTCCACCACGTCGGGCGAAAGCGCGTATCGGGTCACCTGTTGCGGATAGTAGGGATTTCTGGTCAGCACAAAGCCCTCCTCTACTCGCCGGTAAAACCATTCGCTATAATAAGCCGGTATGTCGGTCCTGTTTCCGGTGTTGATGATCATTCTTTCCTCCATGCTTTAAGGAAGTTTTCATCTTCCTCAATTATCCGCAGATCGTTCAGTCCTGCCGACCTTTGCCTGTATCTCTTCAGTCGCCTGCTGTGAAGTGATCTCTCCTGCGAAGAACCGCTCAGCTTCCCGCATAATGACCTCAAGCACATTGTCCCACTGTTCTCTGTCATAATACACGGTACCGCCGGCACCGGCAATCATGTCAATCAGCCGCTGCGCCTGTTCCTCTGAGGCGATCTGTTTCATCTGCCCTCTGTCCACATAATCCTCAGATACATACCATGTGTTTACCTTCTCCCGTTCCCGCTCCAGCGCCGCAAGCTGAACCGGAAAATCGTCCGTATCTGTTTGGTATCCATCCTGCAAAAAGCTGCGGATAAACTCCCATGCACCTTCTTTGCACCCGCTGTCTGCCGACATCAGAATCACTGCATCCGGGACAATGACCGAGCCATTTTTTTCTGCGCCCGGATAGCCGATACAGATCGCCGTTTCTCCAAATGCTCGATCCTGATCCGGCATCATCCCCAGATTACTAAACCATTCTGCTTTCAAAAGGACAGAATTTGATGAGTACCATTGACTGTACTTGGTGTTCCCTATCTCCCTCAATCCGGCCTCTTTGACCAGTTCCAGCAAAGCTTTAATTTCCTCGGCAGGTAAAGCTCCTGTGCGTTGAATGGACTCTAACATCGTCTCCTTACATCCATCCAGCATTAAGTTCAATAAATATTTTCCTTCCCAACCCACAACCACTGTGCTGTCTGAATAGCAATCAAATAACGCCTGCATTTCCTCCATTGTCCATCCCCCGGTCTCTCCCACAACAGAAGATTTTCCAACAAGCGTCATTATCTGAAAGGATGGGATCAGTCCATACAGCTTTCCATCCATCTCCCCTGCACTCAACACACTGCTCTGCAGATCATCCCGTGATAATTCCGGATCTCTATCAAGCCAAACATACAGATCCTCGAATTTACCATTTATCACCTCATCATAGAGCAAGCCCAGATTTTCCTTGTCCAAAATCAACACATCGGCTCCCGCTCCCGCTTCCATATCTGCTTTCAGTCGATGAATCCTTGTCACCTCATCCGGTTCTGTCTCATATTCCATGTCATATGTATAAGTCGTTTTATCCACATAGCTCACGACTTTCACACGGTAGTCCCGGTTGGTCTGGTTAAATTCCGTGATCAGGTCCTCGTGCAACACTCCGCCGATTACGGTCACTTTGATTTCCTTTTGACTTTCCACTTCCTCTCGGGAAGCAGTCGAATACAATGCGATCCTCGGCACATTTTCCTGATCCCAATAGTCGTCCCGCAGCACAAAAAGAAATTCTTTCTCACCTACCGGGACAATGACACGATTAAACTGATTGATTCCCGATAACTGGAAATCCAGAAGCTTCGTTCCACTCTCCTCGTCATCCTGATATCCCCAGATACCATCATTTCGTTTGAACAGGAAATCGTAGCCGCATCCTTCACCGATCCAGTCCCCCTCCTGCTCCCAGATATATTCTGCTTTTTCTCCCGGCTTTCCAGTCTCGAGATCGATTTTTCGCCACACGAGCCAGCTCAAATCCACCCAATCCAGAATATACGCATCCTCACCGTGGGCACGAATTCCGTCATACATGGACGTCCCTGTGTCGTAGTGCGCTTTCCTGGTTCCGTCTTCATTGTAAATTAAAATTTCTGTATCACCAATCACCGCATCAACAATGGGTGAGATCTCCAATATGATCTTCTTTCCTGCGCAGGCCATACCGTTGATCTGGATGCTTTCCGGCAGTTCAATATTCCATAACTCATTGCCGTAGCTATCCTGCTTTGCCAGCTTGAATATCTCCTTTCGCTGCTGACCGTGTGCAAAATGCCATTCCTCCAAAAGCTCCACTAAATTCCCATCGCCGTCTATACTGATCCCTCTCAGGTTGACCGTCACCGAAGTTTCACCCTCGGCCAGAACCGGCTCCTTCTCCGTCGGCTCCCAGCACTGAATCACCTGCATCCCCGATCCGTCCGCCTTCATGGAAATCACCGCATCACGCCACTCCAGAACTGACCGATCTTCTCCGTGTGCAAGTTTTTTTCCACGAATATACACAATTTCACCATTTGTTCTGACATCGCTGATCTCATTCAACGGGAACAGCTCATCCCGCCAGATTTCCTTATAAATAGTGGTCACATAGAGCTCATCCTGCGTATCTGTCACATGTGTATCCCTGTTTTCCTGCTCATCAGTGACCGCACCCATTTCCCCCACATCCGAACTTGCAAGTACGTTTTCTGTGGTTGCCTCAGGTCCGCTCTCCGTTTGTTCACTCTCTGACACAGCACAGCCTGCCAGCATCAGCATACTCAACCCTGCTGCCAGCCACCCCATCAACCGCAATTTGATCTGCATTTTCATTTTTTTCTGCTTTTTCATCTGGTTTTTGATCTGCTTTTTCATCTGCTTTTTCACCCTCGCTTCAACCTGTATCCTTTGGATCGGAAACCAATCCCCATTGATATCCCCGATACCGTTAACTTATTTTACCATTTTCCTGTCCAGTCTGTAAACCGGTCAGATTTTAACAATATATTACAAATTGAACTGCCGGCGGGAAAGTACTCTCCCGCCGGCAGAATTCTGTATCATATTCGATTATTCCATTTCGAACATCCGACTATTTTCTGACATTCGCTTATTCCGAAATCTCCATCACCGCGCCGATAAACATCGGCAGTCCGGTGGCATTGTCCACGATCATATAGACAAAGGGGCGATCCAGCGTCACATAATATACTTCCTCTGCCGGCGGGATGGAGCCTGTCGCATCGGCCTCCACCACCGTCACCGCTCCGGCCTTTGTCCCCAGCTCATCCACAGCGATAAAGGTTTTATGGAGCACCTGACTGATATACAGATTTCCCGCGCTGCTCACTCCCAGCCCGGACAGGTCCGCCGCTCCCGCGTCAAATGCCAGCGGCATCCCCAGCTCCTCCAGCTCCCTCTTCATCAGCGTCTGGTCCTCGCAGCTGAATTTGGGCAGTTTGGCGACCACCGCCTCCTCCTTCGCGCTGTTGATGGTCCTTACTAACCGATCCCCGGTCATGGATGCCATGTAGTCATTGATATCCACGCCCTCATTTGGCAGAAGTGCCGCGAAGCTGTATTGATTCCCCACATAGGGCTTGATAAAGCCCACCGCATCGCCGTCATCCAGATACAGAGACTCCTCTGAGGACATCATGGGCACCTCCCGCTGCGTGCCGTCCCAGGCGGTGAAGGTGCGGTCACGGATATCGGACCGGTTATATTCAACCTCCCATTTCGCATCAAACACCAGCGCGTTGATCAGATACATCACCGCATCTGCCGGAATCTCTCCGAGCACCTTTTTGATCAGTCCGTCGGTGTTTTCCTCCACCCATTGATTGATGTTATTCACCGTTGTCTCATCAAAGGGCTCTTTTCTCGCCTCAGCAGCATAATAATCTGCATTCCGCTGTAAAAATGCCTGGTCCGCCACAAAATCCGCCCTGTCACGGAACCAGATGGAATTGGCGATCCGAAGTTCACTGTCCTCCTCACTCGGAAGGCTGTTTACGTAGGTGTAGAGATATTCATTCAGTTCCTCGATGGAAAGATCTCCGCCCAGCAGGGTCTCCATCTGTGTTCTGGTTTCGCCCTTGGCTCCGTTTGCGGTCATTGCCAGTGCCAGCATCACCGACAGCGGCGAGATCAGCACATTTTCGCCCTCTTTCTCCCCCTCCGCCAGCATCCGGTTCTGAAACAGCTTCACTGCGAAGTCCGCCATGGCCAAGACAAAGTCTGCATCCGTTTTCTTTCCGCTCACTGCGCCGGCTTTGACTCCTTTCATCAGGTCCGCCGCCTGCGCTGCTATCGCGCCGCCCTTTTCAGCCGGTCCATCGTTCTCCGTCTCCCGGCCGGTCTGCGCATACCGTCCGCTCTGCACATTGCCGCAGGCAGTCAGCTGCAGCAGCAGTATACCGGTCAAAAGCAAGCAGACCATTTTCTTTCCGTATAATTTAATCCTCATATTCCCCCCTATTCTGCCAAAACAGTTTCCAGCAATGCTTCCAGCTGCTCCCACTGTTTGGCCGTCAATGACATTTCTGCGCCGCCATCCCCCATGACTGACCAGAACGCCTCCCCCTGATGCAGTTCATAATTATAGGTGCTTCCGTCCGCGTAATACAGGGTCAAGTGACAGATGGCTGCATATTCCTGTACTGCTTTTGTCGGATCTGCGTCATCGTCCCCCTGCCAATCGGATGGACTTCCGGTCAATTCCTCCTCCGGCTCCGATTCACTCAAGCTCTCGGAAGTCATGAAACTCTGATCCGCATTCATTCGCTGAATATTTGCCAAAAACGTTATCACCCGGGTGATCGTCTCCATAGCCTCGCTCTCATGCTCGCCCTGCTCTGTTTTCACACTGACGGACCTAATCTGTACCGTCTCCGAAACAGAGGCATCCACCCTGATCTGGCTGCCCGCTGCCATGTCAGCATCAGCATTTCCATCGGTCTCCGACACATCTGCTTCCGGCACATCCTTCACCGCCGCACCAGTCTCCGCTGTGGCGATCTCCCCCACAACGTATTCGGGCAGCTCCTCCGCTATGTCCCCCACATCGCTGTAGAGTTCGTGGGTGGTGGTCTGTGTTCCCGTTCCCGGTCCCTTCTGCAGCTCTCCCGTCGGATAGTTTTTCTGGGCAACGTCCTCCACAACATCCAGCGTACTACTGTTCTCCCTCATCGACTCGGTTTCCGCACCGATCTTCGGTATGTTCAGCACAACCGTAATCACCATGCATGCTGCCAGCGTCGCCGCCGCAGACCACGCCTTTCTGCGCCGCAGCTGCTTCCCCCGGTAATCCTTTACCCGGAGCATCAGCTCAGCTTTAAATTCCTCATCACTTCTTCTCAAATCAGCAGCCTCCCTTCCTCTCCGATGATCCTGCGAAGTTCAGCCTTTGCCCGATACAATAGATTATCCACCTGTTTTCTGTTCTTTTTCATAACCCGCGCAGCCTCCTCGTAGGTCAGCTGCTCAAAATATACCAGGTGTACCGCCGCCCGCATTTCCTCCGGCAGCTTCATCAGTGCGTCATTTACCACCCGCTTCCGCTCATCCGCAAACAGACTCTCCTCCAGAGCGGAAAAATCCCCAGGCTCATCCGCCCCATCGGACCACTCCTCCAACTGGATCCGCTTCCGACGGCGCAGAAAATCCAGCGCACGGCTCCGTCCCATCACAAACAGATAGGTCTTCAGCGGTGTTTTGAAATTGTAACGGTGGCGGTGAATGATCAGCTGCATGAATACGTCGATGGCGATATCCTCCGCCGCAGCATAATCCTGCACATACCGGTTAATGAAAAAGACCAGATGATCACGGTAGGTCTTTAGTATCTCGTCAAAGGCGGATTCGTCACCTTCAAGAAAACGGCGGTAGCTACTTGCACCGTTATCCATGACTCCCCCTGACTGCACACCGGCACGGCCATATTCTCCGGTGTGACGGTAAGTAATTACTCCCTTCACTCTTTATACGAATGAGTGGGGCGAATTCCTTATTCTTTTTCTGCTTTTGATGGTTTATTCATTGCCGTTCAAACTTCCCGTTTGCCCTGGAAATCACTTCCGCAATGTTTGTCTCCGAAATTACTTCGCCAAGGTTTCCGCCGAAAATTACTCTGTGAAACATCAGTGCGCCGCTCCCACTGACTCGATAAACTCTGCCGCCATCACAGGCCCGCCGCAGGCCGCAAAATCCCTGCTCATCTCCTCAGCACATTTGCGGTATTGATCATTTGTGATCACTTCCAGTACGGACTTTTTGATTTTCCCGGCCGAATCACGTTTCAGACGAACGCCAGCCCCCAGCTGCGCCGTCCTTATCGCCACCGCATTCTCCTCGGAGTGCTGAGGGAATAGCACCATGGGAACACCGTTGTACAAACTTTCATTGACGCTGTTCATGCCACAATGGGTCAGAAATACGTCCGTCCCCGCCAGCACCTCCATCTGGTTCACATACGGGTAAACCTGGAAATTCGCCGGCATCTCCCCCAGCGCGCTGATATCGGTCTTTTTCCCTGCGGAGATGATCACATCGCAGTCCACATCCCTCAGCGCCTTCACACACCTCCTGTAAAATTTCGGATTGTCGTGCAGCACCGTTCCCAGAGATATGTACACCTGCGGTCTCTTTCTGCCAGTCTGCCTGGGGTATAATTTGGCCACCGACGGCCCCACAAACGCATATTTGTCAGAAAATGTCTCCACCATGGGCTGGAACTTCCGTGAAGTGTAAACAATGGTGTTGGTGTCATTATCGTTCTGGATGATGGAGACAAAATTCTCCGCCGGATAACCGTGAGCGTTCAGCTGCTGCATCTTCCTGTTGATGCGCGGCATACCCTTAAACATCCGGATGATTTCACCCAATCCCTGCTTCATCAGCGTTGCCGTGTGCTGATTGAAGGCCATGGTCGTGGTGGAGCAGACAAAGGGAACTCCGTACTTTTTCGCAAACAGCTTTCCCCAGAAGCAAACCGAATCCGCCACCACACAGTCGGGCCGAAAGCTCTCCATCTCTGCCTTCATCATCTCATCCATATTGATGGTGGTATCCACCACCATCTCGATCAGGGATGCAAAATCCTTCCCCACCTTCTGGTCCAGATCCTCGGGCTGAGGCGGCATATACTGATCGCAGGAAATATACTCCGCTCCCGCGGCTTCGATCTTCTCCTTAAATTCCTCCATCGCGTAATAGCGCACCTGATGTCCCCGCTTCACCAGCTCTGTCACAACAGCTAACGTAGGATTGATATGCCCGTGGGCAGGTATACAGAAAAACATTATTTTACTCATGCTGTTCCCTCCATATCACTCGCTTTCATTTTCCCCTCTTTAAATCGCTCTCTTTTCTTTCCTTCTTTTCGTCTGCCGCTTTCTTCTCTGAATTTCTTACTCCTCTTCTTCGAAAGCCTCAGCTGCGCACCGCTCCAGCATGTGCTTCGGCGGAATGGCGATCCCCCGTTTTTCATCGCCGAATAAAATCAATGTATCGCCGGGCTTGATATCAAAGACCTCTCTGGCCTGCTTGGGAATCACGATCTGCCCCTTCTCCCCCACCGTCACTGTCCAGGCATATTTTCCTTTCGGTCCGTTCATCGCAAAGTCCTCCTGTCTCTCATCTCCTGATTTATTGTTCCCATAAACGCAGAAAAAGTATGATTTGTTATACAAATCATACTTTTTCTGTCGCTATTTGTCAAGGCAAATTTAGTACGCTAAATAATATCAATGATGTAAGTGCAGATGGTGGCGCCCCTTCAGCACATGATGGATATGAGGCAGCATCAACGACACAAGGGATGTCCCGATAATAATCCCATGCCCCACATACACCGAAAGGGAATGCCCCATATTCATATTGTAATAAATCATAAACGACGAGGAAATGATCATCAGCATCTTGGTGTGTCTGGTGTCCTTCATCCAAAACGCCACCGCCGAAAAGACAGAGGTGATGGCCGGGAAAATACTGTAAACATTCTGCCAGGTCAGCATCGTGGTCACCCCGATCAGCGCCAGGAAGATGTACAGCCATCGCTTTCCGCTGAAGCATTTTTTATCATTGTGCCCGAACACATACCCCCGGAAGATTGCCAGCACAGTGATCGCAGCCGCCGTATATCCGGCCTCCAGAATATAGTGAAACAGCCACATCGTGTCCTGCAGCATCTTCAAGGCGATAATATGCTTCCGCCTGGTCTGCATATAAACAACCAGACCTGCAGCGATAGCTCCAAAACCGAATATCTGCGCTAACATACCCTTAATTCCTTTTCATCTGATATATTTTCAGTCAATTTTACACCGGTGCGTTTCCGGTATTCTTCTGCCATGTCCTTTTCGGCCATCTGCTGTCCGTCATCCTCTGCCGATCCGTTTCTGTCTAAATCACTCGGCAAGGCGACATTCTCACGCCAGCATCCCGCTGTCCCGGATGGAAGCGATCGCCTCTTTTATTTTCTCCGGCGGCAGTGTCAGCGCGAACCGCACATAGCCCTCGCCCAGCGGCCCAAAGCTGCTGCCCGGCGTGCAGAGCACACCCGCCTGCTCCACCATATCCATGCAGAAAGCCATGCTGTCCGTATATCCGGCAGGAAGCGGCGCCCACACAAACATGCTGCCACGGCTGTCAGGAACCTGCCAGCCGATTTCACGCAAGCCTCCGCAGAGGGCATCCCTGCGCTCCTGATACTTTCGGTTCTGCTCCTTCACCATGTCCAGCGGCCCGGTCAGCGCCGCAATCGCCGCATACTGGATGGGCAGAAACATACCGAAATCGATCTGACTGCGCAGCTTTCTGAACGCCGCCACCACATCGCTGCGACCCACCAGAAAACTGATCCGGGCTCCGGTCAGATTAAAGCTCTTGGACAGGCTGAAAAACTCCACACCCACCTCTAAGGCTCCCGGTGTATTGAAAAAGCTGTTTCCCACGGCTCCATCAAAAATAATATCACTGTAGGCATTGTCGTGAATGATCAGAATATCATATTTTTTCGCAAAAGCCACGATCTCCTCATAGACCTCCGGCGTACCCACACTGCCCAGCGGATTTGCCGGCAGGGAGACAATCATAAATTTCGCCCTTCTCGCCACGTCCTCCGGTATCTCCGCCACACAGGGGAGAAAACCGTGCTCCTTGACCATCGGGTAATAGTAAATATCTGCGCCCGCCATCTTGCAGCCGGCGATAAATACAGGGTAACAGGGATCGGGAAGCAGCACCGTATCGCCCTCATCGCACAGCGTCAGACCGATGTGACCGATACCCTCCTGGCTGCCGTTACAGCTGGTCACCTGATCCGGCGTGATGGTCACACCGAAGCGCTTCTGATAATATCCGCAGACAGCAGCCAGCAGCTCCGGAATATCCCGCAGACTGTACTTCCAGTTATTCTGGTCCGCAGCCGCGTCCACCAGCGCCTGCTTGATATGTGGTGCAGTCTCAAAATCCGGAGTACCGATACTTAAATTGTAAATTTTTCTTCCTTTTTCCTCTAATTCGACCTTTTTCACGTTCAATGCCGCGAAAACTTCATCGCCAAACAGGTCCATACGTTTTGAAAACTTCATGTCTCTTTCCTTTCGTCCTCTCGTTGTCAAAGCTGTGACAGCATACAATAAATTATCGTTCTTATCATAATCTCCATCA
The DNA here is from genome assembly GCA_017461725.1 of Lachnospiraceae bacterium. Classification (GTDB taxonomy): domain Bacteria; phylum Bacillota; class Clostridia; order Lachnospirales; family Lachnospiraceae; genus RGIG423. The sequence goes on along the minus strand of JAFTXG010000025.1, from coordinate 4,455 downwards.
ATCATCACTAATCGTTTATGTATTATAACTCTTTTACATCACCGTTGTAAAGCAAAACATCAACCTGTTTTTTGATGGGTTGTAAATGCGCTTCAGCTATGTTATTATGCGGGCATTTCCTTTTCCCCACAATATACCCTTATGGCCCGTGTGACAAACTCTGCTGTCCCATCTCCGCCTGCCCGATCAATATTCTCGGTCATGCTTCCGCCGCCGGAATACATCTCTCCCAGCCCTTTGAGAATCTGTTTTGTGCAAGTGTAGTAATGCTCTGTAATGTAATTCTGCAGCTTTCTCACCTGTGTCTGTACGAGTGCATCTGAAGGATTTCTGTCCGACATGGTGCCGAACTCAACAAACAGCTCCATCATACCTTCAGCGATTTTCTGCTGATCCTCCCCGGTACGCCCCTCATTTTTCTTTTCAAACTCACGGTACGCATCCGTCTTTCCCCAGGTCGCCTTGGCCTGCGCCGCGTATTCATCGATCTTCTTTGTATCAAATGCTGTAAAATCCATATTTTTCACTCCTAACGTTTTCAGTCCGGTGGCAAGGGCAATCAGATTATCCAGATGCTCCTTTTTCATTTTCAGCAACGTGATCTGCTGCTCCAGTGCCCGATTGCGGTCAAAATCAGAACTGTCCAGTATCCGCCCAATCTCCTTCAACGGAAACTGTAGCTCGCGAAACAACAGAATGTGCTGCAATCGCTCCAGTTCTGCCTCTCCGTACAATCGATATCCCGCCTCAGTTACCTTTGCGGGACGAAGCAATCCGATCTCATCGTAATAATGAAGCGTCCGGACACTCACGCCGGACAGTTTGCTGACCTCATTCACCGTCATCATCTTTTCTCCTGTCTGTTCTGTCACCGACTCCCGGGTTCATCGGTGCAAACTACCGTCGGCAGACAGAGCGTGGAATACCTTATCCTGATCTTCCTGTCTTTCCCTCTGCCCTCCGCCAAGTACAAAGGAGCAAGAGCACACCGCCCCCGCTCCTGAATACACTATACGCTATGACGCAACGTGAGAGTCAAGCGGTATTTTCGAATTAATTTTCCGTTTTAGCAGGCAGCCCGCCGTCTGTTTTCTCAGCTGTCTTTAATTACTGCCCCCTGCTCAACCAATGTACGCTTCAATTCATCGATCGGCACATTCTCCGGTGTGATCTGCTCTCTCACCGCGATGGCCGCTGCCGTACCGGCCGCCTGGCCCAATGCCACACAGGCAGGCATCACGCGGTAGCTGGCCGCTGCCTCTGAGCTGCCGCAGATACATCTGCCGGCCACCAGCAGATTGTCACAGTTCACCGGAAGCATACAGCGGTAGGGAATCGTATAATATCTGTCCACGCAGGTGAAGATCACGCCGCCACCCTCGGAGAGATGCACGTCCAGCGCGTAGGCAAAGGTGCACACTGCATCGTCAAAGATAGCCCGATTCAACACATCCTCGGTGGTCAGCTCATACTTGCCCTCGATATGTCTGGTCTCCCGGACGCCAAGCGCCGGTGCCACCTGGATCAGCTCCACCTTCTCACAGCCAGGCACATTCTTCCTCATGAATGCCAGAATATCCTGAATCTGCTTGCGCCCCTCCATCATGGCTGCCGTGATGTGCTCCGTGTTGGTCGCATCCACAAAGGACATACGGGTCGTATTTACCTTGAAACGGCCGGGGATCGGCGACTCATACATGCCAATCTCATTCTTGTCGATCTTCCACTCGCCGGTCTTTTTGCCCTCCTGCACGCGCCAGGAGTAGGCATTGCCCATGTGGTCATCCAGTCTGTCCTTATTCGCCTCCAGCTCAGCGATAAAGGGCTCGCGGTCAATATTTCCAACCTCAAAGAATAGTGTGGTGGGCTGCATCACTCCGGTCTCCTTGTCACCCTTCCAGGTGGGAACGCCTGCCCCCACAGCCACATCCCCGTCGCCGGTACAGTCAATATAGCAATCCGCCTTGATGGCTGCAAGACCTTCCTTCATCAGGACGATCACATGCTCGATCTTTCCATCCTTCGCAATCACATCGGCCAGCCGGGTGTTGAAAAGCACCTTTACCCCCGCCTCCGTCACCATCTCATCCATCAGCACCGCCAGCGTCTCCGACAGATAAGGCGTCACATGCTCATGGCTGGCCAGATAATAGGAATTATATGTATTCATGCCGCTGACCTTGGAGGGGTGGATTGCTCCGCCCATGGCCTCCGCCCGCAGACACAGCTCATCAAAAACGCCTTTGACCAGCTGCTCCGTACAATCGTTGTCGTAGCAGGTCATGAAAGGGCCCACCAGGCCGGAGGTGCTCATGCCTCCCAGCACGCTGGCCTGCTCGATCAACATGGTCTTTGCTCCGTTTCTGGCCGCAGCAACTGCTGCACCAAAGCCCGCGGGACCGCCTCCGATCACCAAGACCTCGGTCTCATAAATACGCTCGATTTTACACTGATAATTCATCTGTACCTCCCTGCCTGTTCTTTTCGGACAACTCTTCCGGATCACTCTCCTGTCTCATTCTTCTAAATCATTCTCCGACTGCATCATTTCCTCAGTTTTATCATTTTCTTCCGCAGCTTCCTGCTCTCTTTTGTATTCCAGTTCCTGTTCAATGACATTCCGCAATTCCTCCGCATTTTGCCCATGATCCACCGCATCCTGGAATGCCTTTGCCGCGTTTTCCTCATCGCCCATGTAAGCATATACCATCGCCAACACGCCTCTGGCGGAATGCAGCGTGTCATCCAGCTCCAATGCATACCTTAGCTTCTCCACAGCCTCCTCATAACGGTCCACCCGATACAAAGCAGAACCGAAATTATTGTACTGGACCGCATCGCCGGGATAGCGTCTGATTACCTGCTCATAAGCATCCACGCACGCCGGATCCTTCATCCTTGACAGCAGATGCGCTCTCCGCTTAAGGGCCATTCCCCAGAAGGGCTCCTCCCTGCACACAGCATCGTATGCCTTCAACGCATCTCCCCACTGTCCCGCATCTTCAAAGCAGATACCAATCATGAGAATACACGCCATACGATTCTCTTTGGCCTGAGTCCGTCTAGACGTTGTGGCGAACATCGCCAAAGCCATCTTATGACCGTTTTCATGATACACATATCGGGCCAGAGCTCTCATAAAGCGTCTGCGCATGACCGGCTCATTCTGAAACCTGCCCTCCAGAAGCTCTTTATAGCTCTCCTCCAGTTTCTGATATAACGGACGCTCCCTCCGGTTTTTCAGTTCCAATAAAACAACCAAAATCGCAGCAACACACAGTCCGATCAGCCAACCCTTCATCTTCCGTCTCCTTATCAATTCAGTTTATCTCTGTCATTCTTTATTTCCGATATTTATTTTTTCTGATAGTTCTTTAGTTCTGATGTATCTCAGCTCCGTCGCCTCTCATTTTAGCTTTTCTTTCTCGCATCGTCAAGATAATCCCCCCTACTCCCTCGGTTTTGTTCATTCTGACGAAAAGAAAACGGCTTAAACCGCATAAATTTTGTATTTTCAAATGGTCAAAATTGTGATATAGTATTTTTCGGGAAATATCATTGTGGGTTGACAAGCCGATAAATCTCGCCAATTCACTAATCTTTTATACGAAGGAGATTTCATATGAAGAAGATCTACGAGGGTAAAACAAAAGATGTATATAGCCTTGATAATGGCAATGTTATGCTGAAGTTCAAGGATGACTGCACCGGAAAAGACGGCGTATTCGATCCCGGTGAGAACACCGTCGGTCTGACCATCGAGGGTATCGGCAAGGCTAACCTGCAGACCTCCATCCACTACTTCGAGCTGCTGAAGGAGGCAGGCATCAAGACTCATTATGTGAGTGCTGACGTTGAAAATGCTACCATGGAGGTTCTCCCCGGCAAAGTATTCGGTCACGGCCTTGAGGTGATCTGCCGTCTGGTTGCCACCGGAAGCTTTATCCGCAGATACGGCGAGTACATTGAGAACGGTACCCCTCTTGAGGGCGGCTATGTGGAGTGCACCTTTAAGAACGACGCGCTGGGCGATCCCCTGGTAACCGGCGAGGGCCTGGCTGCACTGGGCATCATGTCCCCCGCTATGTTCGAGAGCATGAAGGAGCAGACGCTGAAAATCACCAGGATCGTTGCTGACGACTTAAAGTCCATCGGTCTGCACCTGTGGGATATCAAGTTTGAGTTTGGTTACAACAACGACGAGGTTATCCTGATCGACGAGATCGCATCCGGTAACATGCGTGTATACAAGGGCGATCAGATTGTTGACCCTGTAGAGCTGACCAAGCTGATCCTGAATCGATAATCTTTTTTAGGCTCTAAACTTTACTTGGGGGTAAGGTCTAGAGCCTTTCTCTTTTTCTCAAAAAAAATAGTAGGCATAGGATTCCGATTCCTATATAATTAAGTCACCACAACAAAAATATACAGAAAGGATCAGAAAACTATGCCTAC
>JAFTXG010000024.1 GCA_017461725.1 Lachnospiraceae bacterium | reverse complement strand
TTACTGTCCTCCTAATGTGTTAATTCGGCGTAACTGGCAGGTCACGCCTTCATTATACACATTAGGAGTTTTTTGTCTTAATACATCGCTAAAGCTCTACGGAACCACGCGACTATCGCGTGGTTTTCGATAGACAAAAAGGCCGGACGGCAAACTGCCGCCCGGCCAAATTTTCCACCAACATATGTAAGATTCTGATAAGTCTTTGGTTTTTCCTTCTCGAACCTGTTTCAACCCGTCCAATACAAGCTGCCTTGTATCTTTCTGCGCTCCCTCCATCGCAACTACATACTTCTGATTAACAGCGGTGTCCACACATTTCACCCCTTCAACTTATGAATCACACAAATACTTATCCCACTCATCTTTGGGCATTTCCAGAAAATCAAGCGCTTCCTCTGCAGTCATGTTCATCTTCTCCATCAGTTTATGCATGGAGGAAAGGGTTGCTTTCCGCTCGCCAACTTCTCTGCCCTCTTGTCTGCCAACTTCTCTGCCTTCCTGTCTGCCAATTTCTCTGCCCTCGGCAAGTGCCTTTTCTCTCTCGATTATCTTTTCTTCCCACTTCTGCATATACTTTACACCCGCCTCCTCACTGGATTTCACCCGGCTGACACATGCATGGATCTTCTTCAGTCGTTCACTCCCGCTGTTCTGGACAATCTTCTCATCTGTACTCTCCACATAGTGGAGAAAATCCCTTAATTCCTGACTGACCTCATGATCATTTTTCCCCTTGGTGTTCAGGAATATCCTTATGGCACCGTCCTGCAGTTCGACATTTTTATCATCCTTGCAACAGGGTATGAACGTATAGCAATACTTCTCTTTCCCAAACAGATCATAGGGCGTGATCATGATAATGCAGGTATTATTCCGCTTGTTAAAGCTGATCGTTCCCGGCTCCAGAAGCGATGAATCGATCAGTCCCTGATAATACCGGCTGCGCTTCGCCAGATCAGTGCGATGCTCGGCCTGCATCTCCGTGTCATATACGGTTCCTTTCTGATCCAGTGCGTACACATCCACGCGGATGGAGCGGAGCCAGGGCATCGTCCGAAATTCCTTCTCGGTCTGGCTGGGCGTCATCAGCTTCAGTTCCTCCTGGCCGAGGATGATCTGGAGTAAGGCTTCGTGCGCTTCGGGATGATCCATCGTCTCATCAAATAAAAATTTGTCCAGCAGTGTCAGATCCTTCAGTTTTTTCATGGTTTCCTCCTTTATTTTACAACATGGGATGCAAAATCGCAACCCGCTATTTTGCGATTCAACATAAAACAACACCATTCAATCGGTTTATGTATACAAAATAAACCGATGCCGTCGCCGATTATGTTTTATACCGTCTCACCATTTTCTGGAATCAACTTCCGAATTAAAATAGAAAAAGATATGATCCATATGATTTTGAGAAATCACATTTAGAAAGTGAAAACAGTATAGCTCAAAATCCTGCAAAATGCAAGAGGAACACACTTTCGATTCGAATCCTCCGTCAGAACAATTGTCCTGTCTCCTCCACCGGACTATCCAAAGTCAAAAAAGAAAGCCCAACCGATTTCCAGGTTGAGCTCTTAAATCTGTTATTCTGTTGTTTTCTCCAAAAGAGGGTATAATAAGTTTTCGTGAAACGAAACAAATCGATTTCCACCCACTAAGCCGTGGGCCTTTTCAATGCGCACTCACCCCTTGACACTTCCAACCATAATACCCTTTACAAAATGTTTCTGCACCAGCGGATACACACACATCAGGGGTGCCGTCGCAATGACGATGATTGAATATTTTAACGCCTCCGCCTGAGACTGCACCACCTTTGCCATCTCCGGGTCATCGATGATTGAACTGTCAAACTGGCTGTTTACCAGAATATCCCGCAAAAACAACTGCAGCGGATACAACTCCGTTTCGTTTAAATATAAAAATGCATTAAAGTAGGAATTCCAATGTCCCACTGCATAATACATAGTGATAACCGCGATAATCGACTTTGAGAGCGGCAGGACAAAATGGATAAAGAACTTAAACGGCGAGCAACCGTCCACTCTTGCCGCCTCCTGCAGTTCGCTGGATATGTTTGTCTCAATATAATTTCTGGTGATGATCACATTATATGCGCTCATCAGACCAGGGAGCAGCACTGCCCATCGTGTGTTCAGTAATCCCAATTCTTTTACCAACAGATAGCCGGGGATCATACCTCCGCTGAAGATCATCGTGAACATCAGCAACTTATTCACCATTTTTCTTCCGGCAAATGTTTTTTGTGCAAGGGGATACGCACAGAGCAACGTGATCGCCACATTCATGCTTGTACCGCACACCGTATAAAAAATGGTATTCCCATATCCGACCCACACCGAATCATACTTCAGCACATTTTTATAGCTGTCCAAAGAAAAATCCACAGGCCAGAGCCACACCTTTCCCTGGGAGACTGCCTTCGGATCAGAAAAGGATGAGGCAATGATATTCAGCAGTGGGATCAGTACAATAACCATCAGTGTCACCAGCACGACTGTGCAGACAGCAAGAAATATCCTGTCGTTTCCGCTCTTTTTCACTCTCATCCTGCCGACTGACTTGTTTTTCGACATCATACTCTCCCTCCCTTACCAAAGACTGGTTTCCGATACGCGCCGTGCCACCCAGTTCATGGTCAGTACCATCACCAGATTGATCACTGAATTAAAAAAGCCGATTGCCGTCGCGTAGGAATAGTTACTTTCAACCAGACCAACCTGATAGGTATATGTAGAAATCAGTTCTGAAACCGATATATTCAGGTCATTCTGTAACAGGAAAACCTTTTCGAAACCGACGGTCATGATTTTACCCACATTCATGATCGCCAGAATGATGATCGTTGGCTTGATGTGCTGGAAATCGATATAGCGCACACGCTGCAGCCGGGTAGCCCCATCGATTTGTGCCGCCTCATGGAGACTGGTGTCCACACCAGCCAGCGCCGCAATATAAATAATGGCGCTCCAGCCAAAATTCTGCCAGACTCCGCTCCACACATAGAGATGTCTGAAGTTACCAGCCTGCGCAAAGATGTCCTTGGGATATTCCCCAGTGATCGCCTCGTAAATGATACCGTATAAACCGACGCGGCTGTTGAATATCTGCATCAGGATGCCGACCAGTACAACGGTTGAAATAAAATGAGGCAGCGTAACGATGGTCTGCACCGTCTTTTTTAAGCGGGGCTTCTCCACACAGTTAAAAATCAGCGCGAAGATAATGGGAATAATACTGGTTACCAGCAAATTGTATGCTGACAGTATCAAGGTATTACTGATTACCTTTCCGAACTGATAAGACTCAAAAAACTTTTCAAACCATTTGAGACCTACCCACGCACTGTTCCAAATCCCGCCCTTGGCAGTAAACTTACGAAAAGCGATCTGCAGACCTGCCATGGGATAAAAATTGAAAACAAGCATATACATGAGAGGCAATATCAGGAACAGCCAATACTGCCAGTCACGCTTCAACGTCTTTTGCATTCTTTTGAACATATGCAATTCCCTCCGATTGTTTTCAGCGTTCTCTTCTATCCACTCAAAGCCATATATTCCGCATAGAGGCGGTGAACACAACCTTTAAAATCCAATTAGATGAAGCCAACCGGAGAGGGTTTCTCGGGTTTATTCCGGTTGGCTTTTGTAATTTCAAAGGTAGTTGTTTTTTCACAGCCCCTTTATTAATCAGGAATTTAAATCAGCTCTCTTACTTGTACATACGAGCGAACGCTGCAGTCAGTACATCAAGCCACGTCTCCAGGCCGATCTTATCTACTTCGTTCAGATAGTTGTCCCACTCTGCCTCGAGGTCAATGTTACCGCTCAAAACACCTGCTTTAAACTCATTCACATAATTTTTGAGTGAGGTAGCAATATCGGAAATTTCTTCCTCCTCATCGGTGGTAAAGTTCAGTACCTTAGGGCAGTTCTCAGGATGTCTAGCAGCCTCCTGATACAGAACCTGTGCCTCGTTAAAATTAGTTGTTGTCTGACTCATACTGCTGGGATCGACCGCCATACCATTTGCAACGCCATAATCCCGCACATAGGGACCTCTCTGCAGCCAGCTGCTGTGCTGCGTCTCTGAACCGCCCCAGAATGTGTTATCATCATATACCCGAATGGAAAGGTCGAAACCATCCACTGATGCCACATAGGAAGAGATATCCTTTACATTTTCCGCATAATCCCAGTCAATGCCTTCCCATCCAAAGCGCTGGCTGATACCAATCTTTTCGCTGCTCATCAAATCGCCAAGACGGAAAGCCGCTTCCGGATTCTCACAGTTTGCAGTGACCATAAACGTAACTTTCGCACTGGATGGTTCAAAAGAAGCCCAGTTTACACCGTCAGGTCCGGTCAGCGTGTCGATACAGATATAGTCATCTGAGCGAACAGAATCATAGGCACCCATATAGGTGAATGCAAAGACAACATTTTCCTCAGCGTTAAGGAGGGTCTTAAACTGAGTCGTATCCATAGTCAAGCTCTCTGAAAGGATCAGCCCTTCATCAAACAGCTTGCTGATATACTCCAGTCCGTCTTTCCATCCCTCAGTGGTAAACGCTGCTGATGCAGTTCCATCCTCGTCGAACAGGCGGTAATCCACACCACCAGCATAGACAAAGGCATTCATCAGATATTCAAAATAGCTGCCATAAGTAGTTGTAGTGTCGCCGGCCAGACCGATCTCATCTTTCTTGCCATTTCCGTTTAAATCAGTCTCGCTGACCTTTTTCAGCAGCTGATAAAATTCTTCTGTGGTAGTAGGAATCTCTTCTCCCAGCGCATCCAGCCAGGGCTTGTAGATCCACATTTTATCCGGGTATTCATTTCCATAAGACTGATTGAAAGACGCAATACCATATATATTTCCATCCGCACTGATGATCTGCTTGGTATAATCGGTACCGGTTCTCTCGATAGCATCATTGATATTTACTGCAGCTTCAGGATCATTATAATACTCGGTCAGCGGCAGGATGGTCTCGGCCTGCGCATACTCCCATACCTTACTGTTGGTCCAACTGCCGATGATAACATCGGGCAGATCCTCGATATCACCTACCGTCAGTGCCATATTGACCTTAGTGTCATAGTCAGCGGAAGGAATAGCTTCAATCTCCAGATCCAGATTCCCCTGTTCCTCCAGCCATTTGGTCATTTCACTGTCATCCCAGTCAACACGCAGATGTTCCTTTACCCAGACTTTCAACTTCACCGGTTCCTCTGCAACCTCAGCGGAAGTCTCCTCTTTGTTGCCCTCCGTTGCATTGTTCTGCTCTTTTGTCTCGGGAGCTTCGGTCGTCACACCGGTTTCTCCGGCTCCACAGCCCGCAAGCATGGATACGCAGAGCGCCATTGCCATGAGCAGTGCCATCAACTTTCTTTTCATTTACTTTCTCCTCCTTTGGATTTTTCGTCGACAGTGGTTTTCTGTCATTGCATCCAGTATAGACAAATGAATGTATTTTTTAAAGTTTCCATACGGTAAATCACTGGAATATAAGTAAGCTATTTTTAATTTTCAACTCCTTTCCATAATTCCACCCTGGTTTTCCCCGCATCCAAAATTTAGGAGTTGAAAATCCTTTTTTCTATATATTATACTAAAAATATTGATCAACTACCTACCGAAAGGCGAATATACCAATGAAGATAAACTATCCTCTCCGCACCCGCAAAAGCAATCTGCTTCAGATCGTAAGTTCTTTTTTTATTTTTGCGATCCTTTCCAATATCATTTACATTCCCTGCTATTTTTATATCCGAAATATCAATCAGAAAAATGTCATCGAACATCATCAACAGCAGTTGGAAAACGGCATGCAGACACTGGATGCCTCCATGGACGCTCTGTTTAATCTTTCCAACATTATTTCGAACACCATGGATTATACGACTACTTACTACAGCCGCTCCGATTTCAGTGATAGCAATCTGAACAAACTGCGCAAGACCGTGAACACCGCACTTCTCCCTTATGATTGTATCACAGAAGCCGGTCTTACCATGGACGATACAATTCTGTTTACCAAAAAGCGTATCTTTTACGAACTGGATATCCTGTCCTACCGTCACTATTTTTCCTGTGACAACGAAAATTATCTGACTGAGTTTTCCGGAACCGCCTGTACACTCCCCACCGCAGGTTTTACCCTAGCCGGTCAGAGCAGCTACGAAGCGATCACCATCGGCTATCGCTGGAGAAAAGACTTAAATATGTATTTCTTTGCTCACTACCCTCTGGATAAACTCTTTTCTCTTTTCGCAGCTGACGAATTATTAAACTGCAGTTACCTGGCTGTCTACTCCGGCGATATGCTTCTGGCCGAAAGCGGAACACTTCTGACACAGGATTATGTAACGCTGAATGTGCAAAACAACCTGCAGCTGGATGTCCATGTGGTTCTGCAAATCCCGAACAGCTACATTGAGCAGGATCTGGCCGGAATGAATCACCTGGTCAAAGTTTTTATCACCATTGTTTTGCTGGCAGCGCTCTTGTGGGTTCTGGCCTTTTCGTTCGTATGGTGGCAGCCTTTCCGCCATATCAGCAATGCCCTGTACAGTACCGGACATCTAAAGGAAGATTCATCGGGCAAAAACTTTACTGACAGTCTAGTCCGGGGAATTACCGATTTGGGGCACCAAGTTACGGATTACAAGCAAATTCTAGAAAACCAGCGTGAGTTGGCCCGCATTCACACCTTTGAGAAAACCTTATACCGTGGATTGTACAGCGAAGAATCCATTGCGGATTTTCATCATACCTTCCCGGACTTTCCCGCAAAGTGGCAGTTGGCAATGGTGCAATATGCTTCCGACGATAATGCCACCACCGCTGATATGATGCAGGCCCTTCTGACCCAGTATCTGCAAGCGCAGTTCTCCAGTTTATTTATCCTGCCGCAGAATCAGGATACGCTGCTCATTCTTCTGCCTGTCAATCAGGATGGAACTTCGGTGAAAACATTAACTGATCTGTGCAGCCAGATTACTGAGCAGCACAATTTCTTTGTCAGCTTTACAGTCAGCGGTATATATGAGGATGCTTCCTACCTTCCGGATGCATTTCAGGATCTTGAATATAAAGAGTTTTCCTCATTGCCTCAGCCAAAGGCCGCTTCGATCTCCATGCAGCAGTTGCAAACCATATATTATGCTCTGCAATGTGGAGACGCAAAGACCGCCGTGTCCACACTGAAAAACTGTACTGCCAAAATCCTTGCGGAGAATGATCTGTTTGCGGCGAAACACTCCTACCGCATCCTGGGATATGTTCTGGTCAGCCTGAAGCTGGAGACCAGTTGTCCCACCGATATCCCGATTCCGCCTTTCCGCGGCGACGATATCCATATGCTTTACGAAAAAGATCTCCCTCAGTGTTTTTACTCCATCGCGGCGCAGATCAGGCAGCAGCATACCGAACAGACTGAACGGCTGGAACAGGACATTTTAGAATATATTCAGATAAACCTTGCCAACCAACAGCTCAGTATTGCTTTAGTTTCAGACCATTTCCATATTTCTGCTCCGACCCTGCAAAAGCGTATGAACGCCATCTGCGGCAAGACCTTCTCCGCCTATGTGGAATCATCCAGAATGGAAAAAGCCCGGCAGCTTCTGCGCGAAACCAATGATACGGTTCAGGACATTGCAGAATCTGTGGGCTATATCAATTCAAACTCGTTTTTCAAAGCATTCAAGCGTAATTTTGGCGAGACTCCGCTCTCCTATCGAAATCGAAATTGCTGAAAAAAGGAATTGCCGCCACATTGACGGCAATTCCCTTAATTTATCCCCCAGTCCTTCCGATATTCCTTCGGACTCTTTCCGGTGTGCGTTCTGAATACCCGCCGAAAATACTCAGCAGAATGAAACCCACACTCACTGCTGATCTCCTCGATGGATTTCCTGTCCCCATCCAGTAACAGCAACGCCGCGTGCTTCACCGCCACACTGTTTTTATACTCGATCACCGTCATTCCCGTCTCTTGTTTGAAACACTCATGAAATCTGGACACGCCCAAATGGGCCAGCCCGGCGATCTCCTCCACTGAAAACGAGGTTCGGAAATTGATATTGATATAATCCACGGCACACTGAATCCGATCATCCAAATGAACCTCCTTACTCACCTCCAGGTGGGGATACAGCTCATTGCACAGACAGTAAAATGCTCCCAGCACGCCCATGGCCTGCTGTTCATTTTTGATATTGTCCCGGAGGTATTCAAACTCACTGCGTTTGTGCTCAAAGCCCGTTAATTTCTGCAGCGTAAACACCTTATTGCCGAAGGGCTCCACAAAGGACGGAAAGTTAAAGTGACATGAAATGCAGGATGACCTTGGATTACAGATCCAGCGCAGGCGATATTCTTCTTGATAAGGAATAAACAGGATATCACCCGGTCTAGCCGTTATCGTCACCGTCTCATTCAGAGCCTCCAGCCTACCCTCCAACACATACGCAAAAGAATAGTGTGGACGCGGCAGTGTGGAATAGTCATTTTCCAGATAAGTCTGCTGCGTATATTGTCTGCAAACCAGATTTGTCATTGACTGTGATATGATATTCATCTTCTCCTCCGGGGCTCAATCGTAGAATCGTTCTGTTTTATTGTATGATACTATCTGTTCCTCCAAAATGTCAACCCTTATAATAAAAACAAGGTAATTGTTCAGCCATAAAGTGATTGAAGCATTCGTCTCAGAAAGGTTTCCTATCAAAAGCCGACCCGAACTTGACCCTAAACACCCGCGGGCGTTACTGCGGGCTGTTCTTAACGGGACAATCGGGAATCGGCATTTTGTACGGAAATCCTTTCTGGACTTCCTGCATTCAGTATTCAAATGGCTGAACGGCTACACAACCAGTAAAAACTACTGTAGGAGGTATCAAACATGGAATTTCAAGGAAAAACTGTCCTGATTACCGGTGGAACATCCGGCATGGGACTGCTCAGCGCCATTTGTTTCGCTAAGGAAGGGGCAAATGTGGTTCTGACCGGCACCAACGAGGAAAGAATGAACCAAGCCATCGAGGAGATCAAACAGATCACCCCCAACGTCATCGGCTGCCTTGCCGATGCCAGAGACTATGCACAGGTCAAGGCCTGCTGTGACCGCGCCGTAGCACAGTTCGGTTCACTGGATATCCTGATCCCCTGCGCCGGCGGCTCCGAATGCAGAATACTAAACACGCCCGGAGAATTCAAGGATCTCCCCATTGAGGTGGTTGACTTCGGTATTGATCTCAATCTGAAGGGAGCTCTCTACTTTGCCCATGTGGCGTTAAACCAGATGGCTAAGCAAAATAGTGGCGTCATTATTTTCATCGGCTCCGTCACCGGAGAAGTCGGCTCCACTTCCGATGTGGCTTACTCTGCCTCTAAAAGTGCGCTGATGAACGGTGTGGTAAAATCCATCGCCCAATGCGGAGCAAAATACGGTGTCAGAGCCTGCTGTATTTCCCCCGGCCCTGTCCTCACCCGCCCCGGTATGGCAAGAATGGACACTCTTGTAGGTCGCGCCGCAGAGCCTCAGGAGCTGGTAGACATGATCATGTACATGGCCTCTGAAAAGGGCTCCTTTGTCAACGGTGTTAATATCTTAGTGGATGGCGGCAGAAGTGTCATGCCAAATAAATCATGGAGTAAAAAATAATGAAGAGCTTATTTAATGAAAAACCTTTACTTACAGTTATGGTGCAGACACCAGAGGCTGATGCGGCCATCGACACGATCCGAAAAGCTATTCCCTCAGGGGCAGAGGCCTTCGGTCTGCAGACCTGCAGACTAAAACCCGAGTATTGTAATGAAGATACTTATCGCCGGATATTTGCGGAAACAAGAGAGCGACCGGTATATGTGACCAATTACCGCTATGGCTATAACACCGAGACCGGTGATGATGTGTTAGCCGAAGGACTCCTGACACTGGCCAGATCCGGCGCATCTTTGGTGGATGTGATGGGCGACCTTTATGACCGCCATCCGGAGGAGCTTACCACAGATCCTGTGGCAGTGGACAAGCAAAAAAAGCTGATCGATCAGATTCATGATGCCGGAGCACAGGTGCTGATGTCCTCCCACGTATACCACTTTATCCCCGCAGAGCGTGTGCTGGAGATGGCTTTGACACAACAAGAGCGCGGTGTCGACGTGGTAAAGATCGTGACCGGCGCTGATTCCATGGAGCAGCAGATTGAAAACCTGAAAATCACCAATATGCTGAAGCAGGAATTGAAGGTACCGTTTCTCTTCCTCTCTGCTGGGCAGAGCAGACTTCATCGTCTGGTAGGACCCGCTTTAGGCTCCTGCATGTACCTGTGCGTGTATGAGCACGACGAACTGTCCACCAAAGCGCAACCGCTGCTGGCGCATGCAAAGGCGGTAAGAGACAATATCATTATTGAAGGATAGGATGGATGGTAAAATGAAGTTTAACAATCGCGTTGTATTAATCACTGGCGCATCCACCGGGATCGGAAAGGCTACCGCAATTAAATTTGCACAAAACGGAGCAAAGCTGATTCTGTTGGATGTGGATTTTGAGAAGCTTCAGACGGTAAAGGAGCAGCTGTCCCAATATACCTCGGACGTTATGATCTATCACTGCGATATCAGTGACGAAGCCAGTGTAAACCGTGTAACAAAAGATGCTCTGGATCAGTTCGGCAAAATCGATGTTCTGGTAAATAACGCCGGTCTGTGGAGAAACTACGATCTGTTCCAGCATATTTCTTCCGATACATGGAAAAAACTGATTGATGTTAATCTAATGGGAACCGTCTACGTTACCAAAGCTGTTTTGGAACAAATGCTTGACAATGGTTACGGAAGAATCATTAACGTTGCTTCTGTTGCCGGCGTATATGGAAATGCAAACATGACTCATTACTCTGCAACGAAGGGCGCCATCATTGCAATGACCAAAGCGCTGGCAAAAGAAGTATCGAGCAAAGGGGTTCTTGTAAATTGTGTGTCTCCGGGAAGTGTAAGTCCCGCAGAAAAAGATGATGTGGATTATTATCAGGACAGCAATTTAGCGTTTATGGGGCGTACCGGCACAACCATGGAAAATGCCAATCTGATTTATTTCCTCGCAAGTGATGAGGCAAGTTACATATCCGGTCAGAATATACAGATCGACGGATGCAGAAAAAAACAGTGATGAGACAAACCAAATTATTTGAAGGGAGCATATAAAAATGAAAGCAATTTTAGTAAATGACGACAGAAGTTTGAGATGGGCCGATGTTCCGGACCCGGTGATGGGCGCTGAGGACTGTCTGGTAAAGATCGAGGCAGCCGCGCTGAACCGCGCTGACCTGATGCAGAGAGAGGGTGACTATCCCCCGCCCGCAGGCTGCCCTGAGTGGATGGGGCTGGAGATCGCCGGAACCATTGTCCAGGTGGGCGAGGTGGCCGCAAAAAAGTCTAACTGGAAGGTGGGCGACAAGGTCTGCGCACTGCTTGGCGGCGGAGGATACGCACAGTATGTGAACGTGAAGTACGATATGCTGATGCCGGTTCCGAAGAACTGCTCCATGGTGGAGGCTGCCGCCATCCCCGAGGCCTTTGCGACCGCGTATCTGAACCTGTTTATCGAGGGCAAGATCCAGCCCGGCGACACTCTGCTGATGAACGCAGGAGCCAGCGGACTGGCCAGCGTGATCATCCCCATGGCAAAGGCATTCGGCATCCGCGTGATCACCACCGTTCTCTCCGATGAGAAGGCTGAATCCATCAAGCACCTGAACGCTGACGTGGTGGTCAACACTGGGAAGCAGGATATTGTGGAGGTGCTGAAACAGCAGTTGGAGGAAGGACATCCCGTGGATGTTGCTATCGACTGTCTGGGCGGCGAGGTCATGGGCAAATGTATCCATTATCTGAAACACGGCGCGCGCTGGATCATGATTGCGGCACTGGCCGGTCAGTACACCCAGATCGATCTGAAGAATATTTACGTGCGCAACGTCCGCATTGTGGGAAGCACCCTGCGCTCCCGCACTCCGGAAACCAAGGCACAGATCCTTGCCAGTCTGGTCAAGGATGTGTGGCCCAAGGTGGAGACCGGCGAGGTAAAACCTACTATTTACAAGGTATTGCCCATCACCGAGGCAGAGGCTGCCCACGATATTCTGTATCGGGGCGAGAATGTGGGTAAGGTAGTGTTGACGGTGGAATAAACGTGTAATAAAATGGTAAAAGTGAGTCAAAATTTCTCCGGAGGGTAACCGTGCAGTCATGAAAAAGAACGAATTGAAGCTGATTCAACTGAAATACGCCGATTCGGTATTGTCCGAAAAGCTTATCTTCAAAGGGGGATCCCCGGAGAAATTTCGCCCGATCACCTTCATGATTTACCTGATTGATATGGGCTCCAGGAAAATTCTGGTGGATGCAGGCTGCGACACGATGCCCGGCTTTGAGATGAAAAACTACGATAAGCCTGTGGATGTGTTGAAGCGTCACGGATATCAGCCGGAGGATATCACCGATGTGATCATTACCCACGCACATCATGATCATATTGCGGCGGTGCATTATTACACTGCCGCCACCATTCATATTCAGGAAGATGAGTATGTGAAAGGCAAAAAATATATCCCCGAGGGATTTACCGTAAGGTGCTTTTCGGATCAGTGCGTGATCGCCGACCAAGTCAACGTGGTAAACATCGGAGGGCATTCCAGAGGTTCCAGTATCGTCATATTTGAACTGAACGGAAAGAAACAGGTTCTGGCCGGGGATGAGTGTTATCTGAGGGAGTGCCTGGAAAACCAGATTCCGACAGGCAGTTCATTCTGTCCTGAAAGAAGTCAGGCATTTATCGAAGAATACAGCAAGCCGGAATACGCCGTATGGCTATTCCATAACTGATTTCTACACAGGCCAATCTTTTAATCATCCAACTTTATTGTTTACAAAACATTTGCCTCCTTAGGTTTCCGCCGTTCTACCGGAAATTACCTAAGGAGGCATTACTAATCATTCAATACTTTTTTACGCTGAATTTTTTACCGCTACTCTCTCACCATCGTCCGGTATTCCTGCTTCCATTCTCCCAAGAGTCTTCCGAGGCCCTCGCCTCTTCTCACCGAGTCCTTGTCCATGATGGTGTGGGCCTCCAGCGCCTTTCCGCTGTGCTGCGCCTTGCGATACAGCGCGTCAAACTCTTCTTTCCATTTATACTGCTGCGCAGAGGAAATCGCACTGAAGATCTCCTTGGGAATCTCCACCAGATCATCCAGCAAGGTCAGCAGATACATCTCCTTCAGAAGCTCCTCGCTGGGTCCCCAATGGCAGGACTCCACGAAGCATTCCATCGCCTTTCCCCACTCAAACAGTCTGGCATAGGCCACACCGGCATTGTGCAGAACCTGACAGCGCAGGTTTCTGCCGATCTGTTCGCCATACTCGCCGCGCAGGATCTTTTCGTAAACTCTGAGTGCAGTCATCGGGCGGCCATCCTCCAGATAGAAGTCGGCGCGAAGCTTCGCACGCTCCGCCTTGGTGGCCTGTCTCAGCTGGTCAATTCGCTGTTTCAGATCGATCAGCTCGCCGTCCGTGTAGTAGCGGATATCCTGCTCAATCATAAAAATGATCTGCAGCATATCGGAACGCCCCTCCACCCAGCGCCGGATCTTTCCCACCAGCGCAGGCAGGACCAGTTCATTCTGCAGGAAGTTCAGAAGATCCTCGCAGATAAAATTATCCTCCAGAAGATAGAGGTAATGATTCATATAATAACACAGCTCTTCTGCAGAATAGATACCGATGCCTAAATTAGGGATCGGATACGGCTTTTCCGCGCGCTTTATACTGCACAGTAAGAAATTACCCATGGTTTGCCTCTTTATTCTCCTATTGATAAGTCTGCGGATTGCTCCGTGCTTTGCACTCTCGCAATCCTGATCGACATTCGCATTTTACGCCTCTGACGAGGCTCATGCTCATGCCGATTGTCCCGTCCGATGCACATGACGAAGCGCATGCAAGCATGCTTCGTCATGTACGCCGTCCGGAGACTTATATCGTAAAGTCTTTCCTAATCATCTTATCGGTGGCCGGATAGAAGTCTCCAAACCCCCGGTCAAAGACTCTGACGGTCATGGAGCCCGCCTGCGAGAAGGACACTACCACTTCCAGTCTGGTCATCTTGTTTGGACGGACAGGGAGCTCGTCCAGCTCCACCCGCAGCATTCTCCGCTCTCCATTCAACGCGGTCACCATCAGCTCCAACACATCCGTTTTATCAGGGATCAGCTCAATATTTGCTCTGGCACCGTACCAGTTGGTTCCCGCCGCCGCGATAATCAGCTGTCTCATCCGTCCCTCATGCACCACGTTCATGCTGACGGTGGACTGGAGACGCCCCTCACAGATCCCGATGTAGGGATATGCAGACTGCGGGAGACCGTAATCGTAGGCCAGGAATGCCGCGCCGCGGCAGAACAGTCCCTGTCCCGCAAACACACGGCGTTTGTTGCAGATGAACTGCAGAGACTCGTTGGCCCACTCCGTATCCTCAAAACCTCTTCCGGTCAAAAATACCGTCGATACGATCTTGCGGCTCAGCAAACGATCCGCGCAGGAAAGCAGGATACGGTCTGCCAGCTTGCGTCCTGACTCGGTGTCCAGGATATCCAGGCTGAAGCCCTCCTCCAACACCTCGTGGCTGACCTCCACCACGTTGGGCGTGCGTCCTCGCAGGGTTCGCAATTCATAATAGTGAAGCCCCCGCTCAGTCAGATTGAACAGGCATGTCTGGTTCGCCCAGATCTCCTTCTGCTGGCTGATCACATAGTAAAGATAGGCTTCCGAGTGGGTCGCCACATGGACAGCCTCTCTGGGAAGCCCCAGGCTGTCACCGATCTTTACCAGCGTGTCCATCACCTCAATATTTTCCTCCTGCAGGGTGAACACAATCCGCTCGATCTGCGGGTTATTATATTTTTTGATTGGAATCTCAATCAGACGTTTTACATAGTGCTGCAACAGCTGTGCAGCGGAATAGGTCACCCCTTCAATGGTAGCCTTTCCATCCTTTCCGGCAAGGCGGACCAGCTTGTCCACCACAGTGCCCTGGCCGCACAGCGCATGGCTGTAGGCCTCCTCTCCGATATGCCACTGATCGATCTTTTTTCGCTTACAAAGAACGGTGGGAATCAGACAGTTCTCATCGTCACGGGCAAAGCTCACCTGCTCCGCATCCATAATCTGCGGATCAAAGCAAGCGATCTGGCAATAATCATCGCACAGATCGATACCCAATATTAATCCGGGCATAATCTCCCACCTCCTTATCTTATCGTAAACAGCTGTCTCGCCAGCGTGTCCTCTGCTCCGTAGCGCTCCAGCTTACGGCGCAGTGTCTCACGGTCGCCGTTCAGTTCCACCAAAATCTGGTTCAGCTGGCTGCCTCGGCTGCCGTCATCCTCATTCACCAGACAGCTCTTGGTCATGCGCCCGCTCTTCACCGGTGCATCACCTTTTTCGCTGTCATAAATCTCATAATCTACCGTCTCGCCGACGAACACCGTCGCCGCCTTGACAAAATATCCCTCGTACATATGAGGGACCATCTCCTCGATCTTTTCCTCATCGCGGGCAGAAATCCTCATACAAAGCTTCACACTGCTCTGCTTGCTGCCGCGGTACTCGATGATCAGCTTTCCGGACAGACTTCCGGGCAGACGAATAAAACGGGCCAGATTCTGATAGTATGCAAACATCAGGCCCTGACGGTACAGTTCATTTACCATCTCGCGACAAAGCTCAATCTGCTTTCCGTTCAGATCGTCAAGGGTGGAATAATATTTGGTCAGCGCCATCAGACATACATTCGGCATGCCGTTATGCACCTCGCGAGATCCAATCAGTTTTTCCAGATAAGCGAACACATCCGCCATAACCGGCACATCCGCGGTAAAGTAGAGGAAGCTCTTGGTCACCAGGTATGCGCGCACCAATACTTCATCGGCCACATTTCCCTCAGCGTAATCAAAGAATACCTCATCCAGATTCTCGCTCCAGCCGGAGAACAGCATCTGTCCCAACAGCCGTTCGGGAAGATCATAGACATTGCACTCATGTTCACGTCCCAGCTTGAGAAAATGCTGCATTTGTTTGCTGCTGCCGTTATAGTAGCAACACAAATACTCCAACACCGAAGGCGAAAAGCCTCCGTCAGCCATACAGATTACAGAAAGATTGAGCAGACGCTTGCTGGGTGCGAAGGATTTCTCCTGAATCGTGTTCTGACACAGAAGCATCAGCCATTCAGACGCGATCCCCTCATGTCCCCAACTCTGTACCCAGTGATAGGCATCGCGGTAATTTCCCCTGCGGATAAAGGTTTCCGTCACTGCGATCTGCTCTGCGCGGGTCATCAGCTTCGGATTTAAGGACAGCAGGTACAGACTGCTGTCGGTCTCATCGTCCTCACAGCAGCCGGCAATGACCTTCGACTGCAGCTTCTGCACATACAGCGGGCGCAGCTGGTCGCGGCGAAGCACGGAGAGAAGCTTCTCCCCGGTAATCCGCCCATCGTCAGCTCCGCTCATGATCCGTGAACAGGTGCGGATGGACAGCATATCCGAGTCCTGATTTTTCTCCATGCAGGCCTCGAGAAGCTGCTCGTCCTCGAAGAAATCGGTCATCACGCAGGGCAGTGACGCATAGCGGTTTCCATAAATATCCTGCTGAAGGATCAGACAATTGTCTGTGTATACCGGCACATAAACCCTGCCGCCGGAGAGAGGCACAATCTGCTCATCCTCCAATTCTTCATAACAAAGCACCAGCTGGGCGATCTCCGGGTTATCGCAGGTGATCCGCTTTGCCAGAAGCAGTCTGGGAAGGACCTTAGCCGTCTTCTCATCCACCATCTCCGGATAGATCGCATAGCGGTAGATCTCGCTCAGGCGATCGTCCATCACGCCCTGAAACATCTGATCCAGCGCGAAGGACTCGATCTGCTCCCGGTAAGACTCCATCAGCGCCTCATCCTCACGGCAGTAGGTCAGCAGGTTAGCATACAATGCCTCCTGCGCTCTGCGGTTCAGCGCGTGATGATAGGAAAAATACATCAGCACGATCTGAGGCAGCTTCCGGTCATAATCCTCCGGCAGCGCATACAAATAATATTCATAGAGGCGGGTGAGGCGCACGTCCTCCTCCACACCCTTTTCATACCAGTAAAAGGCTCTCTCGCCCTTCTTCTCCCCCTTGATCAGAAGACTGCAGATGCCCTCCAGACACTCCTCGCAAGGGTACTCCGCGTAAAATCCCTCGAGAATCCGGAACAGAGACTCACTCCAGTGCTTTCCCATGGTGGCTGCACGACCGGCGACCTGGGACAGCGCGGTGTTCATCACACCGTAGCGAACACCGGTCCAAAGTAACTGCCGGAAATAATCGTCCATATTTTCCAGCATATGAGGGGCGTCTGCCAGCAACTTTATCCCCTCCACCAGAAGGAAGGGATTACGACTGCCACGCTCAAACCGGTCGCGAAGCTTCGCCATCGCCATGGACGGATTATCCTTGAGGACCTTATCTGTCCGCAGCAGAAGCCACAGCAGCATGTCCTTGTCCGCAGACTCTTCGTAAAATTTATTTAACAGCAATACCAGCTGCTTATGGCGGTTCTGATCATCATCGATCACCGCGCGCAGATATAAATAGAAGCAATAGTTTCCAAGCTCCTCCGTCCGCGCCTCACAGACGCGGTCGTGAAGATCCTCCAGCAGGATACCGGCCTGCTGCCTGCGCCCCAGCGTAAGCTGAACCGCTGCATGATAAAGCTCCAGCTGATCAGGCGAATTTTTTCCGCCTCTCAAGCGGGTCAACGCGGTATCCAGCTGATGTAAGATCAGCTGCAGTTTCTTCTCACCGTCGCTCACCATGTCAGTTCTGCCCTCAAGGGCCATATACTGAACCGCCAAACGGACAAACCGTCCGTACTCGGTCATATAGCTGTGATTCAACACCTTCTCTGCAGTGCGGGCACAGTCTGCAGCCACCGGAATGGCAAAGCTTCGCCGAATATTCTTAATACGGATGGCGCCGCGATTAACTCCGCGGTGCATCGCCTCGCGCTCCACCTTAAAACGCACCTTCGCCTGACCGTCCACAAAATCCTCTTCGGTGAGAAGAGTCACCGGCAGAGTAATAAATCCTCCCTCTGCACTCAGCTCGATGCGCACGGTTCCCCAAGTGTTTTTCTCAATAATAATACTGTCCTCAATGGACTCGTTGATTCCGCGATAGGTCTTCTCGGTCTCATCAGCCCGGATGTGTACCTCCTCCTTGGCCCCGCAGCCTACCAGAAACTCCTCCATCGCGATGAGCTGATTTCCGCGAAAACGCAATCCGTCGTACAGCGTGCGAAGCTTTAACTGCTGCATAAAGGGCATGCGAATAAACGCAGGAGAATTAAAGGCCTGCAATGCCGCCAGCGGATCAGCCTCCGCCAGTGCCGCAAACTCCTCCAACGTTTCCATGGGCTCCACCGTCTCGCTGTCAGGCATCATCACAAAGGTATAGGGAATCGCCGCCTCCCCACAGCCGGTCACCAGCGTGAACTCACCGGTCAATGTCACCGGCTCCAGCGCCGTCGCCGCCTCCACACGGTAGCCCACTCTGCAGTCCTTACCGCAGAAGCTCTCCTCATTGACGATCACACGGGGATCAGTGGAATAGATCACACCCTTAAGCTCCCGCATATCCTCACGGCAAATACGCAGTTCACCTGTATAGGGGACTCCTCCGGAAATCGTCTTGCTGATCTCCTTCGGAATCACCAACTGTGCCTGCTCATACTCCATTATACCCTTTGCCAGCCGGTTAATCTGCTCTCGCATATCATTCCCCCGTTCTCATCTCGCGGACAAAATCTGCTGCAAATCGGGTCATCCGGGCTTTGCAGCAGACTCTTTTTTCTATGGTAACACATTTCGACAATTTTTGCATTATAAAATACACGTTTTTTCAATTTTTTTCTGTATTTTTTCGGGTCTTTCCTCCACCGAAAGGAGAAAACTCCCTTAATACTCCGCCAAATCCTCCACACCGTAGACAATCACCATGCGCGACGAGTAATCCAGCTCCGTCACCAGCGTCAGGATATGCTCCTGGGCAATATTGATGCATCCCGGAGAAAATCCTCTGGGGCTGGTGCAGTGAATGCAGATGACCGAGCTTCCCTGTGTGGGGTCGCAGGTCGGATTGTTGTCGATGAACAGTCCGTAGTTATAGGACGTGGGGAAATCGATCACATGCTCCGCCGTCTTCCAGTCCTGAACGATATTCGGGTCAGCCGTGTCAACCCATAGATTATAATATTTACTGTTCACATCGTCCACCATGTAAGCGGTGGGGGTGGCCTGCTTGTACTCCATCACAGAGCCGGGATCCTCGTTGATGCCGTAGGCAAAACGGAACGGGAAGCAACCGATGGGTGTACAACCATCCGCCTCCAGAATCACCTTCTTCACGCCGTTAAATCCCCAGAAACCTTCCGTCTCAAACCGTTTGTTCCAGTTTCCGTCCCCATCCTTTGTATAATAGAAGACGGTACAGCGGTCACCTCCGTCATTCTGGCCCACCGCCAGCACCAGCTGATCGGTCTCGGAAGCCACCGCCATCTGTCTCAGCAGCTGGTCCACGCGTCCGCTCAGGGTGTCCGCGATCACTGGCTCCATGGATAGATATGCGCTCGCCACAAAATATTCCTCCCCGTTGTACAGAATACGGCTCCACTCCTCAGACACTCCGGTGCGGACCACCTCCTCACCCATGTACATGGTGCGAAGAATCTCCGCCGCGGTGGAGGGTTCAAACCGAATATTTAATCGGTCTGCCGCGTAGACCTTCTCCTCCACATCGGCGAACACAATCGGAGGCTCTGTTTCCACCGGGGTGGTTTCCGACTCTGTAACACGTTCCCCAGACTCAGTCTCCCATGTGTCTCCAGACACATTCACCGTTTCCTCCTCGCTTCGACTTTCATCCTGATCGCCGGCAGATTCAGCCCGTCCAGGCTGCGCAAATCCGGGGGAGGGCTCATCTGCCCCTGCCGTTTCATTTTTTTTGCCGGAACAACCGACTATGCTGATGATCATCATCAATGTCAGGCAGCCTGCGAACAGACTGCGCAACCATCTTTTTTCACTCTTTTTCACTCGCTGTCACCCCTTCGTGTCTATCCTTCCACCTCAGCCTTGATCCGATCCATGTGCTGTCTGATCTCCGCCTCGTATCCGTTTTCGGTAGGCTCATAGAATACCGTCCCCACCACCTCATCGGGCAGGTACTGTTGCTTTACATAATGATTCCGGTAATCGTGGGCATACTTGTAGCCCAGACCATGTCCCAGCTTCGCCGCCCCCTTATAGTGGGCATCCTGCAGATGAGGCGGAACCGTCTTGATCTGTTCCCTCTGCACCCGTTCCATGGCCTTATCCACCGCCAGATACGCCGCATTGCTTTTGGGCGCAGTGGCCACGTAAGTCACTGCCTGAGCCAGTGGTATCCGCGCCTCGGGCATCCCCAGCCGCTCCACCGCCTGGGCGGCTGCAACCGCCACCTGCAACGCCTGGGGATCTGCATTACCCACATCCTCTGCGGCACAGATCATGATCCGTCTGGCGATAAACTTAATATCCTCCCCAGCGTACAGCATCCGCGCCAGATAATAGACCGCCGCGTCCGGGTCAGAACCGCGCATGCTCTTGATGAACGCGGAGATCGTGTCGTAGTGATTATCCCCGGTCTTGTCGTAGCGCACCACCCGTTTCTGAATACAGTCCTGAGCCACATCCAGCGTGATACGTATCCTTCCGTCCGCTCCCGGCGGTGTGGAGAGTGCTCCCAGCTCCAGCGCATTTAACGCGGAACGGGCGTCTCCCCCCGAAATATCGGACAGGAAATCCAGCGCCTCCTCATCCACATCGACTCTCAGTGCCCCCAGACCTCTCTCCCGGTCAGTGGCTGCGCGCACCAAAAGCGCCTTAATATCCTCCGGCTCCAGCGCCTTCAGCTCAAAGATAATGGATCTGGAGATCAGTGCTCCGTTCACCTCGAAGTAGGGGTTCTCAGTGGTGGCGCCGATCAGGATCACCGTGCCATCCTCCACGAAAGGAAGCAGATAATCCTGCTGACCTTTATTGAACCGGTGAATCTCGTCGATGAACAGGATCGTCTTGCGGCCGTACATCCCCATGCGGTTTTTCGCCGCATTCACCACGTCCTCCATGTCCTTCTTTCCGGCGGAGGTGGCGTTGATCTGGGTGAACTCAGCCCGGGTAGTCTTGGCGATGACCTGTGCGATCGTCGTCTTTCCGCTGCCCGGAGGGCCGTATAAGATAATGGAGCTCAGCTTGTCCGCCTTGATGGCGCGGTAAAGCAGAGTCCCCTTTCCCAGAATATGCCTCTGCCCCACGATCTCATCCAGGGAGGCCGGACGCATCCTGGCCGCCAGCGGCGACTCCTTCTCCATACTGTTTTCGCGCATATAATCAAACAAATCCATCTGTATACCTCGATTTATCACTTCATAAGACAGGAAAGTTGAATCCCTTCCGTACAACAATGATACGGTCACTGCTTCGCAGCATTCTTTTACCACATATTATATAGGAAAGGAACCAGAAAATCAATACACCAACCGGGGGGACAACGAAACTCTCCCTATCAAACAAAAGATGCCAGCCTACAATCGGCTGACATCTTTTGTTTATCTTACCCATTATGGTGAGGTGAACTCAAGGATTTCCGTAATCTCGCCGTCTTTCGCTTTGATGAGCATCGGACCGCCCCACTGCATGCGCCTGTACCAGTCTTCATAATATTTATCCATGGTCCAGAGCTGCTCTTCCTCCGTGGGCTGTCCCTCATACCCACTGTACATATAGTAGTTTCCGACGCGAATCGGCGCATCCCCGGAAACAGCAAACTGCACATCCAAATCCAGTGTGATATAATATGGCCAGAAGTCCTGATCATCGACCCAATAATATGTCACGCCTTCCAGCACATCGGTGCGATAATCTCCAAGATAGCGATCAGGCAGCCCGGACACCGACACGCTCTCCGTCTGTCCGCCTTTCCAAACCGCATCCTTCTGTCTCCACAAATAATACTCGCCACTCATGCTATAATCATATCCATCCGGCCTTTTCTCCAGCGTAAACAGCATCTCACCGTCAATCTGACCGTAAAGCAGACATCCCGCGTCGACCCACGCCTTCTGCGCTTCAGTCAGAATAACCCAGTGGGGGTTATTAATATATCCGGACAAGAGATATCCGGTGTCTGTCTTTTCCAACTCGTCGAGCCACAGCCAATACAGTTCCTCCCCTTCCGCCAGCGGCTCATCCTTCCAATCCTCAGTGGGGCGGTTTAACGTATAGACAAATGCGGGACAGAGCTTCGCCACCTGACCGTCTTCCCCGTGCACCTTGACTCGACTCCACCCGGGCAGTGGATTTTCGGCATAGAGCCCGTACCATTCGGCCATGGTCATCTCCGCCACTTTTCCTCCCTCCGGCGAGTCATCCGGCAGGACCAACTGCACCGCCGTGTCCGCGGAAACACTGAGCGAATGCTCTATATCAATCCAGAAGCAGTCCCCCACATACTCATTTCCGACCGTATGCATCCAGTACTTATTATCCATCTCAAACACACGCATGATCCGCTCATCTGCGTTGTTCCGATATATGTACTGCCCATCGTCCTGCTTCTGCAGCGTGTACACTTCTTTTCCCAAATAGGTGGCCACCATCGTCCGCCCCGCTTCGAGATAGTCAAACTGCCCCTTTGAGAAGGTCAGTTCATAGCTGAATATATCTTTATAGATCCGTCCCTTGAGCAGATAGTCTCCTCCCGCACCAGGGTACTGGATCTCCTCCAGAATCATGGTATAGGTATCATCCGCCGCGATCTCATAAAAGAAGTCAGGCTGCGTCTCCGGTACTTCCGGGGCTGAAGTTTCCGATTCTTGTGTTTCTGGAGTCTCTGCTTCCGTAGTCTCTGTCTTCTGAGTCTCTGTTTTCGGAGTCTCCGCTTCTGATGTTCCCACCACATTCGCCTCAGGCGCTGACGGCTCCTCAGAATACTCCTCGCGCTCCGTCTCCTGGGTTTCCTCCCGTCTCTCCGGTTCTGTCTCAGGCGTTTCCGCTTCCACCGGGCTCTGTTCGCTGCGCTCCGTCGCCTTGACCTCAGTATGTTCACCGCCGCAGCCGGTCATCAGAAAGATAATGAGCACCGTCAGAATACCGATCCGTCTTGCATTTTTCGTGCAATTCCAATCTTTCACCATTTCTATGCCTCCTTATCTTATCCCTTTTTACAAATCAATCATATCATGTGGACTTTTTCTCGTCAACAATACAGGGGAAACTGTAAAACAATTGTAAACATTGTAATTTTTCCGTCATAATTTCGCTGATATGGTCTCTACTCACTTTCGTTTTATTGCACAATTTTTGCCGCATTTTTTTGTGAATTTGTTACAATCGGTCTATTGCCAAATTTTTCATTTGATGCTAATATATCGGCGTAAACAAAAAGAAAATAGACTAAGGTTTTCCGAACAGAGGAACGTTCGGAGTAAGGAGGAAAATTATGGCATTAGCAAACATTTCACTGTGTGACATTGATGTAAACAAACTGATCGAGGTGATCAACACCTGCAAGGGCGATGTATTTCTGATCACTGATGAGGGCGACAGACTGAACTTAAAGAGCAAGCTTTGCCAGCTGGTTGGTCTGACCAGACTGATGGAGAACGCCACCTTCACCAAGGCTACCGTATTCTGCGCAGATCCGGATGACGATGCAAAGATCTTCCGTTTTGCACTGTACGGCGAGATGCCTGAGAAGTAATCTGCGAAAAATTAAATATGGATAAAGAGAAAGGGTCTGTTGCAAGCATAACAGACCCTTTGATAATTTTACGAGATCATCCAAAACAATTCCAAAAGACACGCTCTCACTCGGCTGCTTCTTTTTCACCACACTAAATAGTTTACCCTACTCTTGGCAAAGAGTCTAAATAACCATCCGCCCGCATAGCGGGCGGTTTTTCTTTTTCGGGCATAGCCCTTCTCTACTAGCCACGCATAAATGCGTCTTTCGTTTGGCCTGCCAGCCACGCGTTTGATTACTTGCTACCCGTAAACGGGTCTCTTGG
>JAFTXG010000023.1 GCA_017461725.1 Lachnospiraceae bacterium | reverse complement strand
GTAGGCATAGTTTTCTGATCCTTTCTGTATATTTTTGTTGTGGTGACTTAATTATATAGGAATCGGAATCCTATGCCTACTATTTTTTTTGAGAAAAAGAGAAAGGCTCTAGACCTTACCCCCAAGTAAAGTTTAGAGCCGGAAAAAATGCAGAAGGAATAGCGTACTGGGCACGATTTGGGATTCATAAAATAGTTCTTTCAGATGATAGGCTTTAGCCAGATCCCGGTATACCTGGTTCATGTCAGTGATGAGATACTGGACATCTTTGCGGTTAGGAAAGGACAGCAGGTATTGCATGAGATCGGTATGATTGCGTGAAGGAAGGATGTCAAAAGCCTGTGATTGTGAGCATCCGTCAGGATGGCCTGAAACTTCTGCCCGCCGAAGTTGCCCTTGAACTCGTCGATGGAGAGAACTTTGAGCAGAGCAGCCGATGAGCCGAAAAATACACAAAAGTCAAAATATTCTCTGGAAATAATCTTTCACAAGAGATATAATACGCTGTATTATATCTATACATCATAATTTGTTTGCAGGAGTAATTGCTATGAGAAATCATAAACCCATTATCGGTCTGACCAGTTCCTACGAGAAAACGGATAAGGCTGACTATGTATTTTCCAATCACAGCTATTTAAATTCGATTCGCCGGTTTGGGGGGATTCCACTGATCATTCCTACCGAGGGAGAAGATGATGAGTTAGAAGTGCTGGTCGGTCTGTGCGACGGTATTTTGCTGAGTGGTGGTGACGATATTGATCCTGCCCTCTATGGGGAGGAAGCGCTTAATGATACACTGCAGCTTACGCCGGTGCGGGATGCAGTGGAGAGGAAGGTCTGCGACCTTGCGGTAAAGAGAGAGCTTCCCATGTTCGGCATCTGCCGTGGTGTCCAGATGATGAATGTATATTTTGGCGGCAGCCTTTATCAGGATATTCCTGCTCAGATCGAGACGGACATCAAGCATCGTATGGATCCGCCGGCGCATCGGACCTGCCATCAATGCATTATTGAAAAGGATACTCCGCTGTATGAGCTGATCGGTCGGGAGGAGATCGGAGTCAATAGTCATCACCATCAGGCGGTGAAGAGTGTTGCTCCCGGCTTTACGGTGATGGGCCGCGCGGAGGATGGGATCGTTGAGGCTATCTATGATCCGTCCAGACCCTTTGTCTGGGGTGTTCAGTGGCACCCGGAGAGGATCTGGGATATCGAGGATTCGTCGGCGAAGCTGTTCGAGGCGTTTATCGAGGCTTGCAAAAATGGGCGATAAGATATTTAACTGAATATTTGAATAGGAAACAGGACCATACTATCCCTGCAGAGTGCTCGTCCCTGAATGGACGAGGTCTGGGAAAGGATGGTCCTATGTCGTTGGATACAAGTGTCAATTTACGTGCAAAATGGTATACAACTGCACAATATTTTCTGTTGTTTATGGTGATATCATTTCTGGGGTGGGCGTTGGAGACTGTTGGATGCTCCATCTACGAGGGAGGTTTTTCCGATCGGGGTTTTTTAACCCTGCCCTTCTGTACAATTTACGGATTTACTGTGCTGAGTGTTTATGGTCTCATCGGAACGCCCGATGAGGGCGGGATCCTGTTGAAAAATGTAAAGTGTCGGCCGGCCAGGAAGGTGACCTATTTTCTGGTGGCAGCGCTGTTCACGGTATCGGTGGAATTGGCGGTCGGCTGGTTTTTTACACGGATCTTTGGAATTAGTCTGTGGGACTATTCGGCGTACCGGTTTAATTATAAAGGTTATATCTGTCTGGAATTTGCCATTCTCTGGGGAATACTTTTTCTGCTTGGAATGAAATATGTTTTTGGGCCGATGAAGCGATCGATCGAGCGTCTGTCGGAACGGTGGGTGTTTTGGACAAGCCTGATATTGGCTGTACTTCTTGCGACGGACTGGGCAGAGCTCTATGTAAAGCTGCTGTTGGGCTCATGATGGGATTTTTGATTCAGCGGCTCGTCGGAGTCTGAAGAGCTGCACCAAATTTCTCTCAATGCATATTATAGTCTCAAAAGAGGAATGATTTATTTGGGGTATTTGCCCCGAGGGAGGATATGTTATGCAGAGTTGGGAGGATTATGAGGCTGACTATTACGGAGGAGGCCCGGCAGACGGAATGAAGAGAGAAGAGGCGATGGATGATCGGTTGTGTCCCGTGGACCGCTGGGGGAACCGGATGTGTGCTGGGGACTGGGAAATGAGGCATTCGAATCCGGAACGCTACCTGAGCCGCAGAATGGGAAGTGATGTGAGTGACAGAGCGGGAAGCGGCATGAGAAATGATATGAGATGGGATGCGGGAAATAAGGCGAGAAGTGACAGGAGAAACAGAGCGAGCAATGGCATGGGGAACGATAGGGGGAGCATGTATCCGGAGATGCGCACCGCCCGTGATAATCGGATGATGTCGGATGACCGTTGGGATATGGAAGAGGAGATCCGTGAGGATCTGGATGAGTTCGAGTCCCTGTTTGACGACGCGGCGATGGAGATTCTGCGGGTGATTCGGGAAATGTGTGATTCCATGGACGGAGACGGCTGTATTGCCATGGATGGAAGAATGGATCGAACACTGGTGAATATGTTGGTGGATCGGGTTATTGAGGAGCTGGACCGAATGAATGGGACGGAAGGTCGGATGCCCGCAAGCGAAGCTTTTGAGGCGAACAGCACAGAGCTCTCCGGTGAAAATGTTAACCGGGATCAGGACATTCGCAGAAGCTGGATATCGGCGCTGCTCTTCCATGAACTGCTGCGACGCCGCATGCGTCACCGCAGACGTCACAGAAACCGCCCGGATTTTCGCGATCGGTGGAAAAGATAATCGGATTTAAGAAAATTTAAGTTGAGCTTTGGCCCAAGAACCTTTACAATAGAAGAGAATACAAAACAGGGGACTCGACAGACTATGGGAAAAGCGATTAAAAAACTGATTATTCTGGTACTGATTTTCATTGCAGCGATTGCAGTGATCATGTGGGTGAACCGCGATGGTGAAGCGGAGAAGACATATACGGTAATGAAAGAGGCTGGCTTGCCGGTGATTTGGCTGAGCTATGGTGATCGGGAGATCAATGAACTCCATGGATATACGGAAGCGCTGGAGGTGAGTGCGGTCCGCGAGACGATTTATCCTCTGGGCGATGAGAGGCGTATTCCGATCCGGATGGAGACCTTCGGGCGCAGTGTGACGGCGGTGGGCTATGAAGTGCGCAGTCTGGACGGGACACATCTGATTGAGCGCAATGAGACGGAGGAATTGACGGAGACAGAGAATGGTTGTCTGTGCGCAGAGATCGTGCTGATGGATTTGATGGAGAGTGGGCAGGAGTATCTGGTGACCTTTGTGCTTTATGAGGGGAAGGCAGAACTTGCACGCTATTATACCCGCGTTCGTTCCCAGGCGGATACAGTGGTGTCCGGTGCGCTGGAATTTGCGCTGGAATTTTCAGATAAAACTTTTTTGGAGAAACCGGATGAGATGATTATTGCGCAGCTGGAGAGTAAATCTGGTGCGGACACCTCGAGTCTGGGCTATACAGATATTTATTCCAGCTACAGCCATGTACTCTGGGGTAATCTTCACCCGCAGAAAAGCAGTGAGACCAGGATCGATCTGTACGAGTTTGACCGTCTGATGACTTCCCTCGTTCTTTCCTATGCCATCTCAGCGGTGGATGAGGGAGGAGAGACAGAATTTTATAACGTAGAAGAGTATTACTGTGTGCGATTTGTCAATGGAAAGTATTATTTGATGACCTATGAGCGTCTGGTCGGACAGGATTTTAGCGGGGGAGATGAGATCTCCGAGAATGGCCGGCTGGAACTGGGCGTGGTGGCATCTGACGAGTTGTCCATGCAGATTATTCAGGATGGATATCATACGATCTTTGTTCAGAATAATGAGCTGAGGTGCTATGACAGAGAGACCGATGAGCTGAGAACGCTGTTTACCTTTGCCGGCACAGAGACGGATATCTGTACGGAGTATGACCAGCACGGTATCCGTGTTGTCGGCGTGGAGGAAAATGGCGATGTGGATTTTCTGGTTTACGGATATATGAACCGGGGAGTGCATGAGGGAGACACCGGTATCTGTTATTATCGTTATGTGGCGGAGGAGGATGCCCTGGAGGAGGTATGCTATATTCCCTCCGAGCAGAATTATCAGCGGATCAATGCAGAGCTGGGAACGCTGAGCTACATGAATGAAAGCGGTCTGTTCTATCTGATGTACGAGGGCAGTGTCTATGCCATTGACATCGGAGGCGGGGAGTATGTCCGGTTAGCGGCTGATCTTCGCCCCGATGCGCTGGCGGTCGATGTGAAAAACGGCGTGGTGGCATGGCAGGAGACTGATGAAAACGGAGTGAGCTCATCACTCACGATTTATTTCCTCGACAGCGGAGAGAGCCGGAAAATCAGTGCGTCGAAGGGTGAGCTGATCAAGATGATGGGCTTCATCGACGGCGATCTTCTTTATGGCCTGATCCGCGAGGAGGACTGGGCAAAAACCTATGTATATTCAGCTGCCAGCCCGGTTTATGCGCTGGAGATCATCAATATGGACGGCGGAGTGGAGAACCGGTATGAACAGGGCGGTGTATACATCACGGATGTGGAGATTCTGGAGGATCGGATCTGTTTCGGACGGCAGCGTCTGGTCGACGGCGCGTGGGAGGCACTGGAGGACGATGTCCTGTTTTGTAAAGAGGAAAGTGGAGATGAGGAGAGCCGTATCCTGAAATCTTCATCCTCGGACCGGAGAAAACTGACCTGGTCGCTTGATCTCGGGCTGACGGCAGATACGCTGATCGTGCGCAATTGCCCGAAGCTGTTGGACCGGACTGCTTCGGTGGTGAATCTGGAGACTTCCTCCGAGATGGCCGGGAATCGCTATTTGGCCTACAATAACGGCAGACTTGAGGGGGTTTTTTACACGGCAGCGGAGGCGATTGCCTGCATTGAAGATGCCATGGGCGTTGTGGTGGATGAGCATCAGGACATGATCTGGAACCGCGGAAACCGTGGGACAGCAGCGCAGGTGACTGTGCCGATGACAGAGTCGGTGGAAGCGCCGGTGAGCGAGGACTATCTCAGGCTGTTTCTGCATTGTCTGGGAACTGTATCGGCGGAGTCGGTGTCGATCACTGAGGGAGAAAACCTTTTTCGGATGCTTCAGGGCAGCTGTGAGCGGGAGCTGATCGACCTTGAGGGCTGTACCATCGACCAGATTTTGTATTATCTGAGCGAGGGTGTGCCGGTTCTGGG
The DNA here is from genome assembly GCA_017461725.1 of Lachnospiraceae bacterium. GTDB lineage: Bacteria > Bacillota > Clostridia > Lachnospirales > Lachnospiraceae > RGIG423. The sequence goes on along the minus strand of JAFTXG010000023.1, from coordinate 68,294 downwards.
AATCGACAGCAGCAACGAACCTGTCCTTTTTGTGGGGTATTACGAGGCATACAGAGCGACGACGCTGTTGCGCTATGACCTGCGGGCGGCGGATGTGGAAGAGTTTGGAATCGACGAGGCGGAGAACTGGTTTTTGGCATCCGGAAACCGGTTTATCAGCGCTGTTCCATGAAGTTTTTTGTTTATCTTCTCAGAAAACCATTTACAAATCCTCAGGGTGTGCTATAATACAGTTAGCGTGGCGGATTGCGGGCTGCGCTTTTGAGTGGATTATACAACGATTATATATAGATTATTTGAATATGGCTGAGGTGGAGTATGCAGTATGTAATGAAAGGCGGTATCCCCCTGACTGGCGAGGTGACGATCGGCGGTGCGAAAAATGCAGCGCTGGGGCTTCTTTGTGCGGCAATTATGACGGATGACACCGTTATTATAGATAATTTACCTGATGTTCGAGACACAAATATGCTGCTGGAGGCACTGTGTGAGATCGGTGCCTATGTGAGGCGGCTTAATCGCCACAGTGTGGAGATCTGCGGAAAGACGGTTCGCACCGTGCGCGCAGACAGTGACAATATCCGAAAGATTCGTGCATCCTATTATCTGATGGGTGCTTTGCTTGGTAAATACAAAAAGGCGGAGATAGCTCTTCCCGGTGGATGTAATATCGGCAGTAGACCGATCGATCAGCACCTGAAGGGCTTCCGGGCGTTGAATGCTTCTGCGGATATCGAGTTCGGTATGGCGGTGGCATCCAGCGATCATTTGACCGGAGGTCACATCTATCTGGATGTGGTTTCGGTGGGGGCTACGATTAATATCATGCTGGCGGCGGCGTTGGCTGACGGCAGTACGATCCTGGAAAATGCGGCGAAAGAGCCCCACGTGGTGGATGTGGCGAACATGTTAAACAGCATGGGAGCAAATATCAAGGGCGCCGGAACCGATATCATCCGCATCAAGGGCGTACCGCGCCTTCATGGTACGGAGTATTCGGTCATTCCCGATCAGATCGAGGCGGGCACATTTATGCTGGCCGCGGCGGTGACTCAGGGTGATGTTACCGTAAAAAATGTGATTCCGAAGCATCTGGAGGCGATCTCTTCCAAGCTGATGGAGATCGGCTGTAAGGTGATTGAGTATGATGATGCGGTGCGTGTTATCTGTGACCATCGTCCGAATCATACGGATGTGAAGACATTGCCTTATCCCGGTTTCCCCACCGATATGCAGCCCCAGATGACGGTGGCCCTGTCCATCGCAGAGGGCACCAGCATCGTGACCGAGAGTGTGTTTGAGAGCCGTTTCCGCTATGTGAATGAGCTTACCCGTATGGGTGCCACCATCAAGGTGGTGGAGGGCAGCGCGGCGGTGATCAAGGGCGTAAACCGTTTGACCGGTGCCGAGGTGGCAGCACCCGATCTTCGCGCAGGCGCAGCGCTTGTGCTGGCCGGGCTTGGCGCGGAAGGGTACACCGTGGTGACCCAGATTGAGTTTATCCAGCGTGGATATGAGGGCTTTGCGGAGAAGCTGGCCGGACTTGGCGCGCAGATTTCCATGGTGGAGGATGACAAAGAGATAATGAAGTTCAAACTGCAGGTAGTCTGAGCTTTTCATTATATCATATGCTGGGGTGAAGAGCGTCCGTTTCACACGATAGGAAAACGTGCTGTTTTGAGCCCTGCAACATGTAACCGGCCGTCGGGATGACGGCATGACAATTGAAGAGTGCGAAATTCCCTTATTCAGAGTGATGGAGATACAAAGGATCTGTGAAGTCACGGCAACCCCGATGAGGAAGGTGCCAACCTGAGCGAGTAATCGAACAATAAGAGGATTCGATAAACTGATGCATCGAGTCCGCTTTGTCGGACTCTTCTTCTTTTTCGCGATGAGCGACGAATCCATGCGTCGCCTATGCTGCGAACCGTAAACACAAGGAGGAACAAAAGTGGAGAAGTATTTATTTACATCAGAATCAGTAACCGAGGGACATCCGGATAAAATGTGCGACCAGATCTCTGACGCGATCCTGGATGCCCTGCTTGAAAAAGACCCCATGAGCCGTGTTGCCTGTGAGACCTGCACCAGCACCGGCTTTGTGATGGTCATGGGAGAGATCACCACCAAGGCATATGTGGATATCCCCAAGATTGTCCGCGATACTGTGCTGGAGATCGGCTATGACCGCTCCGCCTACGGCTTCGACGGACACAGCTGTGCGGTGATGACCGCCATCGATGAGCAGTCCACGGACATCGCCATGGGCGTTGACTGTGCGCTGGAGGCGAGGGAGAACACCATGAGCGACGAGGAGATCGAGGCTATCGGTGCCGGCGATCAGGGTATGATGTTCGGCTACGCGACCAACGAGACCCCCGAGTATATGCCCTATCCGATCTCTCTGGCTCACGCGCTGACCAGACAGCTGACCAAGGTGAGAAAGGATAAGACCCTTTCCTATCTGAGACCTGACGGAAAGAGCCAGGTGACTGTGGAGTACGACGAGGCCGGAAAGCCTGTACATATCGACGCGGTGGTGATTTCCACCCAGCATGACCCTGAGGTGACCCAGGAGCAGATCCACGAGGATGTGCGCAAGTACGTGATCGATCCGGTTCTGCCCGCGGAGCTGGTCGATGATCAGACCAAGTATTTCATCAATCCCACCGGGCGTTTTGTCATCGGCGGACCCAACGGCGACAGCGGCCTGACCGGACGTAAGATCATCGTGGACACCTACGGCGGATATGCGCGCCACGGCGGCGGTGCCTTCTCCGGCAAGGACTGCACCAAGGTGGACCGTTCCGCAGCCTACGCGGCCCGCTATGTGGCAAAGAACCTGGTAGCGGCAGGTTTGGCAGACAGGTGCGAAATCCAGCTGTCCTACGCCATCGGTGTGGCGCAGCCCACCTCCATCATGATTGACACTGACGGCACCGGAAAGCTGTCCGACGACAAGCTGGTGGAGATCGTGCGTAAGCACTTTGATCTGCGCCCCGCAGGTATCATCAGGATGCTGGATCTGAGAAAGCCGGTTTACAAGCAGACTGCTGCCTACGGACATTTTGGAAGAAATGATCTGGATCTGACCTGGGAGCGTCTGGATAAGGTTGACGAACTGAAGAAATATCTGTAAAATAGAGATATCAGATTTTAGAAACAGAGCGGACATGGTGTATACTGCAGGGCGGCATCTGACCGGGCAGTCCGCGGAACGGAGTTTACAATGAAAAAGTGTTTCGGTATTGACCTTGGCGGAACCACGGTAAAGATGGGATTGTTTGAGGAAAACGGAGTCGTTCTGGAAAAGTGGGAGATTCCCACCCGCACCGAGGAGAACGGCAAATATATTCTGTCGGATATTGCAAAGGCTGTTTTGGATAAGATGGCGGAGAAGGGGCTGAATGGCGAGGACATCGTGGGTGCCGGTATCGGTATTCCCGGTCCGGTCATGCCCGATGGATACGTATCTGCCTGTGTCAATCTGGGCTGGAGAAATGTGAATCCCGGGAAGGGATTGTCCGACCTGTTGGGCGGCATTTCGGTCTGCGTCGGAAATGACGCAAATGTTGCAGCTCTCGGAGAGCAGTGGCAGGGCGGCGGCAAGGGCCACGACAGTGTGGCGGCGGTGACGCTGGGCACTGGTCTGGGCTGCGGTATTATCTTGGACGGAAAGATCGTTTCCGGCAGCAGAGGTGTGGCCGGCGAGCTGGGACATGTGACGGTTAACCGTGACGAGACGGAGAAGTGCAACTGCGGAAATCGGGGATGTCTGGAGTTTTATGCCAGTGCTACCGGTATTGCCCGCCTGGCAAAGCGCCATCTGGCGGCATCCGATGAGGCGTCTGTCCTCAGAGGGCTGGAGAAGATCACGGCCAAGGATGTGGTTGATGCGGCTAAGGCTGGAGACGCGTTGGCGGACAGCGTGCTGGAGGAGAGCATGAACTGGCTGGCTCAGGGATTGTCCTTTGTCACTCTCGTGGTGGATCCGGAGGTGTTTGTTGTGGGCGGAGGTGTGTCCAAGGCCGGAGACTTCCTTCTGGACAAGCTGCGCAGACATTATAACCACTATACCGTCATGACGGCGACCAAGCCGGAGATCAGAGTGGCTACCCTAGGCAATGATGCCGGCATCTACGGAGCTGCCAGAATGGTATTGAACATGTAATGAAAAATATGTGAAAATGGTGATTTCCAAAAGGAATTACTTGAATATTCCGCTGGGATATGATATGATATTCGATAAATAATGACATGAATCGGATTTATGTCTGTATATATGCAGGGAAGCAAAGAAAGGCAGGTTTCAGATAGATGAGCCAGGAGAAAGTAAACAAGTATAAAGAGCAGAAGGCCAACCGTAAGGAGTTGATGGCACAGGAGAAGCGCAAAAAGGCGAGAACCCGGCTGATCGCCATCGTAATCTCTGTTGTTGTGTTGGTTGGTGCGGTCGGAGCAATCGGTCTGACTATCCGCAACGAGTATAAGGCGTACATTGACTCTTTGCCCAGCTATAGCACGACATCATTTATTGTTACGGACGAGGCTGGCGTGCTGAACACGGACGACGCAGAATAATAGACACTAGCAGGCTGTTTCGGATAGGATCTGAGGCAGCCTTTATTCATCGGACAGGGCAGGGAGTTCATATTTTATCTTATAGAAGAGGGGAAGGTAAACCATGAAGCAGGCAGGAAAGACCATTGTCATCGGACATCGCAATCCGGATACAGACTCTATCTGTTCAGCCATCGCCTATGCGCGGCTGAAAACAAAGGTGACCGGTAAGGAGCATATCCCGGGGCGGGCAGGAGCGGTCAGCCCGGAAACCAAGTATGTGCTGGACTATTTTGGCGTGGAGGCACCGACGCTCTTTGAGACCATCGGCACGCAGGTCAAGGATATTGAGTTCAACCGCAGTCCCGGTGTTGACCACAATATTTCCCTGAAGAAGGCCTGGTCGCTGATGAAGGAGCACGGGGTTGTCACGCTGCCTATCACTCAGGATGGAAAGCTGGAGGGACTGATCACCATGGGTGATATTGCCAACTCCTATATGAACGTTTATGATAATCATATTCTGGCTGAAGCGAAGACCCCCTACAGCAATATTATCGAGACCCTTGAGGGCGAGATGCTGGTAGGCGATCCCAATGCGCTGTTTGATAAGGGAAATGTTCTGGTTGCAGCGGCAAACCCGGATCTGATGGAGAACTACATAAAGGAGCACGATCTGGTTATCCAGGGTAACCGCTATGAGTCGCAGCTCTGTGCCATTGAGATGAATGCAGACTGTATCGTGGTGTCCACCGGAGCACCGGTTTCTCTGACCATCAAAAAGCTGGCGGCGGAGAAGGGGTGCGCGGTCATCAGTACACCTTACGATACGTTTACGGCTTCACGTCTGATCAATCAGAGTATGCCCATCCGCCACTTTATGAAGACCGGCGGCCTGATCAAGTTCAGCGCGGATGACTATGTCCATGAGATCAAGGAGATTATGGCCAAGGAGCGCTACCGTGGATTCCCTGTTCTGGACGAAAACGGGGATTATTATGGGATGATCTCCCGGCGAAACCTGCTGGGTATGCAGCGCAGACAGGTCATTCTGGTGGATCACAATGAGCGTTCCCAGGCAGTGGAGGGCATTGAAAACACAGAGATCGTGGAGATCATCGATCACCACCGTCTGGCGGCTATCGAGACTGTCCAGCCGGTGTATTTCCGCAATCAGCCCTGGGGCTGTACGGCCACCATTATTTACCGGATGTATAAGGAGGAGGGGATGGAGCCGGATGCTCAGACCGCAGGACTTTTGCTGGCGGCGATCATTTCCGATACGCTGCTGTTCAGGTCTCCCACCTGCACTTATGCGGACAGGGAGGCTGCCCGGATTCTGGCGGAGCTGGCTGGTGTGGAACCGGAGCGCCTGGGAAGAGATATGTTTGTTGCCGGCAGCGATCTGAAGGGAAAGACGCCGAGGGAGCTGTTTTATCAGGACTATAAGGTGTTTGACTGGGAAGGCGCTACGGTCGGTATCGGTCAGATCAGCTCCATGGATGAGCAGGAGCTTTTGGAGGTCAAGGAAAAATTGCTGCCCTATATGCAAAAGCTGCCCACCAAGCACGCTACGGATATGTTCTGTATCATGCTGACCACCATCCTGGCGGAGACCAGCGAGGTGATCTGTGACGGTCAGGGCACACTGAACCTGTTGAAGATGGCTTTCCCCGAGGCGGAGGTGAGAGGAAATTCCATTATTCTGCCCGGCGTGGTATCCAGAAAGAAACAGCTGATACCTGCGCTGATGGATGCCTGAAAATAATTACATAAAGGACAGTTGAGATGAGACATAATTGGGATAATATTATTTTGGTAGGCATGCCCGGATCGGGAAAAAGTACCATTGCTGTCAGGATCGCGAAGGAACTGGGATATGATTTTCTTGATGGGGATAAGATAATCGAGGAGACTCACGGCAAAAAATTGAAGGATATCATCGCCGAGCAGGGAGATGACGGCTTTCTTCAGGTGGAGAGCGATGTGCTCTGTGGGATTGATACTCACCATGCGGTGATCGCGCCCGGCGGCAGTATCTGCTATGAGCCTGAGGCCATCGCGCATTTTAAGTCCATCGGTACCGTTGTATTTTTGAGTGTGGGATATTCGGTGCTGAAGCGCAGACTGGGCGACCTGGTGGCCAGAGGTGTCATCCTGAAGCCCGGTATGACCTTAAAGGATCTGTACGATGAGCGGGTACCGCTTTACCGGGCCTGCGCGGATGTGGTCATTGAGGAAGGCCGGGGAAGCGTCTGGGATACGGTGAATGCCTTGAAAAGCAGGATAGTTGAGGATCAGCAGGGAGAATAGAGATAATGACACAAATCGATTTTAAACATCCGTCAGCGGTGTATTTCATCGGTATCGGCGGGATCAGCATGAGCGGTCTGGCAGAGATTCTGCTTCAGGGCGGATTTACGGTGGCAGGTTCTGACTGGAAAGCCTCTGCACTGACCGAGCGTCTGGCGGCGGACGGCGCGCTGATCCACATCGGGGAGCAAAAGGCGGAAAATATCACACCTGAGAGCGGCATTGTGGTCTACACGGCAGCAGTCCATCCGGATAATCCGGAGTTTGCCAGGGCGAAGGAGCTGGGACTGCCCATGATGACCAGAGCAGAGCTTCTGGGTCAGATTATGAAAAATTACGGGGAGGCCATCGCCATTTCCGGTACTCACGGTAAGACGACCACCACATCCATGGTGACGGAGATTTTCATGAAGGCGCAGACGGACCCCACGGTCAGCGTGGGCGCGATCCTTCCCTCTATCGGCGGCAATATCCGTCTGGGAGGACAGGATACCTTTATCACTGAGGCCTGCGAGTATACCAACAGCTTTTTGGCTTTTTTTCCGACGGTGGCAGCCATTTTAAATATCAGCGAGGATCATCTTGATTTCTTCAAGGATCTTGAGGATATCCGTCATTCCTTTCAGCGGTTTGCCGCGCTGGTTCCGGAGACAGGAACGCTGGTCATCAACGGAGAGATCGAGAGACTGTCGGAACTGACTGACGGTCTTGACTGTCAGGTCGTTACCTTTGGTATTCAGGGAGAGGAGCTTGATTACCGTGCACAGCTTTGCGGCGCGGAGGGAGAAAACCGTTTTACTATCTACCGCGGCGGGCAGCAGTGGTGTACCTTGACGATCCGTGTGCCCGGTGTACACAATGTGATGAATGCGCTGGCAGCTGCGGCAGTGGCAGACCGATGCGGCATTCCGACAGAGTTCGTGGTAAAGGGCTTGGAAGAATTTACCGGCGCGGAGCGCCGTTTTGAACACAAAGGCAATATGAACGGGATTACCATCGTGGACGATTATGCCCATCATCCCGATGAGATCAGAGCTACCTTAAAAGCGGCGGCAGGGATGAATTATCGAAAGGTGTGGTGTGTGTTCCAGCCTCATACCTATACCCGGACAAAGGCTCTGCTTCCCGAGTTTATTGAGGCGCTGTCCCATGCGGACGAAGTGATCCTGGCAAAGATTTACGCGGCCAGGGAGGCGGACATTTACGGAGTCAGCTCCGCAGATATCGCAGAGGGGCTGGAGGCCATGGGGAAAAAGGCTGTTTATCTGGAGACCTTTGAGGAGATCGAGGATTATATTATCCACAATGTTATCCACGGTGAACTGTTGATAACCATGGGTGCCGGAGACGTTGTAAAAGTTGGAGAAAATCTGCTTAAGAGATAGTTATCCACATTATCCACAGTGTTATCCACAGATTAGTCCACATAGTTATCCACCAAATTGAAGCGGAAAATGTGGATAGGAGGAAATGAATGAAGGTTGAATGGAAGGCCTGCCTTCGGGTGGGAGTCAGTGCATTTATTCTGTTTTTGGCGATTTATTACTGGCAGGGTGCAGCCACCGGGATCAAGCTGTTTCTGAGTGCGGCCACTCCGCTGCTGATCGGCTGTATCATCGCCTATATTTTAAATATTCCGATGAGCTTTTATGAGCGCCACTTTTTCCCGCGTTCCAGGGGGCGGTTTGTCGGCAGTATTCGCCGCCCGCTGTGCATGGCGGCTGCGGTGTTCACTGTTCTTGGTGTGATGGCCGGAGTGGTGGGGCTGATCATTCCCGAGCTGACAGAGTGTATCACACTGCTGATTACGACCATCCTTCCCGATGTGATCAGATGGATTGCGGATTTGGTGGCAGACAGCGAATCGCTGGCCCAGATCATTCCGCTTGAGTATCTGGAAAAGCTGGAGACGGTGGACTGGCAGAAATGGCTGGCCGAGATCGTGTCCTTCTTAGGCACCGGCATCGGCGGAGCGGTGGGAACTGCGGTGGGTGCCATCAGCTCAGTGTTCTCCGGAGTGGTGACTGCAGTGCTGGGATTAATCTTTGCGTTGTATCTGCTGCTTGGTAAGGATCATTTACTTGATCAGGGCGGCCGGCTGATGAAGCACTATCTGCCTGCCGGCATGAGAGAGCGCATCAGTCACGTGCTGACGGTGCTCAATGATTGTTTTCACCGCTATGTGGTGGGACAGTGTCTGGAGGCGGTGATCCTGGGCAGCCTGTGTATTCTGGGCATGTGGATATTCCGCTTCCCCTACGCGACGATGATCGGTACACTGATAGGGTTTACTGCGCTGATCCCGGTGGCGGGAGCTTATATCGGTGCGGTGGTGGGTGCAGTTATGATTTTGACTGTCTCTCCGATTCAGGCGATCTTCTTTGTATTGTTCCTCACGATCCTGCAGCAGCTGGAGGGTAATCTGATTTATCCCAAGGTGGTGGGTACGTCCATCGGCCTTCCCGGTATTTGGGTCTTGGCGGCAGTGACTGTCGGCGGAGGCCTGATGGGAGTTGCAGGTATGCTGATCGGTGTTCCGCTGGCGGCGGCGGTTTACCGCCTGCTCCGTGACGATGTGCGAAAGAGAGAGGGGAAAGAGCGGGCAGCTGTGTCCAGAAAACGCCGTGAAAATCGGGAAAAGAAGTTAGTGAAGGACGCGAAATCGTCGGCTAAAACCATGAATTCGGACATTAACAGGAAGGTAGAAAAACCGGCGAAGAAGACGGAAGTCAAATCGAACACCATACCGGAAACCAAATGGGAAACAAAGCAGGAGATAAAACCGGGAACAAAGCCGGAGACAAAGGCAGAAAAAGAACAGGATAGGCGACAAAATCCCGACAAAGCGATAAAACAGAACAGTGCGGTAAAGCAGGAAGAACGGGCAGTGAGCGAGATGACTGTTTCCACAGAAAAGCAGGAGGAGCAGAAAAACGCCCACAGCAGTAATGGAAGACGCAGACGGAGAAGAAAGAATTCCCGGAAAAGCGGCCAGAGTACACAGCATGCGGACAGCGCAGAGTGACCGTTTGCCATGATCCGGTCCGGTCTCCTGCAGACAGGTGTGTTATGATGATGACACGATGAAACGCAGTCAGAAAAGGCAGAAGGTGCAGAGATGAGCGGACTGAAACTGGAGGCGGAGGAGAGGATCGAGACCACGCAGATCTCGAATCTTTTCATTGACCGCTATATGCCCCGGGCGAACGGGGAATACATAAAAATATATTTGCTGCTGCTTCGGCAGATCCAGACCCCAAAGTGGGAACTGAGTGTCTCCTCCATGGCAGATTACCTGGAGTGTACCGAGAAGGATGTGAGGCGGGGACTGGCTTACTGGGAGCGGGAGGGAGTGCTCTCCCTTCGGTTTGACCCGCAGAAAAAGCTTTCCGGGATCATGCTGCTGGATCTGCAGGCCAAGGTTGCCGCGGCAGCTGAGATCGCAGCCGGCAGAGTGAAGGCGGAGGAAGCGGCGACGAGAGCGGCGGATGAGGCGGCAGAGGAGACTGTCACCCGGATGAGTCATGAGCAGGTGGGTAAGGATGCTGCAGCGGACGCGCGCAAAGAGCCGGTGAAGCCGTTGAGTGAAACACGGGGATCCGGCCATGACATGAGCCGGCTGAGCCACGATGAGGCCTTTTCTCAGCTGATCGGTGTGGCCAGTGCATATAAGCGCAAACCGCTTTCCCATGAGGATTGCAATATTCTGGCCTATCTGTATGACACGCTGGGGATGTCCTCGGAGCTTCTGGAGTATCTGGTGGAGTCCTGCGTGGAAGGTGGGATTACCAGTGTGCGGACGATGGAAAAGATTGCGCTGGGATGGCATGAGCGCGGGATCACCACGCCGGAGCAGGCGGAGGCGATGCAGACTATCTATCGTCAGGATATGTGGAAGATTATGAAGGCTTTTGGTCTCAGCGGCAGAAATCCAGGAAACTCAGAGAAAAAAATGATGGAAAAGTGGCTGATGCAGTACGGCTTTGACACGGATGTGATTCTGGATGCCTGTGACCGCACCATGCGCCAGATCCAGAAACCCAGCTTTGAGTATACGGATCGCATTCTGAAGTCCTGGAAGGACAGCGGAGTGCGGACGAGGAAGGATATCGAGGCGATGGAGACCGCCGCCAGAGCAGCGAAGTCAGAAAAAACCGAGGCGTCCCGGACAGAAAAGACCGTGAGACCGACTGCACGGCCTAATCGCTTTCACAATTACCAGCAGCGGAATACGGACTATGACAGCCTGATCGCACAGCACGATCCGCTGACGGCGGGGAGCGCCGGCTGTGCGGCACGGAAAAATGATGAGGATTGAATAAGATGTCGTTGAATAACGGACAATATAATCAGATTATGCGGGTATATGAGGCCAGACAGCGAAAAAGCCGTCTGGAGCTGGATTCCCGCAGACAGCGAATCTACGAGGCGATTCCCAGACTGGTGGCCTACGATGCGGCGATCAACGAGGCTGCCGCAGATTTGGCCAGAGCAGCTCTTCGGGGAGTGGAGTGCGGCCGGGTTGCCAGACAGCGTCTCGACGATCTGAGGGAGGAGCGAGATCTGCTGATTACCACCGGAGGGTTCACCAAGGCAGATCTGGAGCTTAAGTACATCTGTCCCTCCTGCAGGGATACCGGGTATGTGGACGGTAAAAAGTGCCGTTGCTTCAAGCAGCAGGAGATCGCACTGCTTTACCGGGAGAGTGGTCTGGAGAAACAGCTGGAAAAGGAAAACTTCGACACGATGACTGACCGCTATTACGATCCTGCTTTTGCAGTGAATCGGGAGAGCGGACTGATGCTTCCGGAGTATATGGCCCGTGTTGCCGGTGTTTGCCGACAGTATACCGAGGATTTTGGGGAGAAGGGCGGAAATCTTCTGTTCACCGGACCGGCCGGTGTGGGCAAGACATTTTTCACCCATTGTATCGCCAAGGCTCTGATCGAGCAGAGTGTTTCGGTGGTCTATGTGACCGCATCGCAGCTGATGGATACGATGACCGGAGCCAGGATGTCCGACGGGTCCGATCCGGAGACCGAAATCAGGGCGCAGCTGATCGATGACTGTGAGTTGTTGATCATAGACGATCTGGGAACCGAGTTAAACAACTCCATGACAAACGCGGAGCTGTTCCGGTGTCTGGACAGCCGTCTGAAAAAGGGGCAGGCGACGGTGATCTCCACAAATTTATCGGTCAATGAACTGCGGGATACCTATGCGGACCGCATTGCTTCACGGATCTTAAGCGAGTACCGGATCATCCGTTTTTATGGACCGGATATCCGAATCAGAAAAAACTATGGATAAGGACTTGACTTTATACCACTTTCAATGGTATAAAGAATGCGTTGAATAACGAAAAAAGTCGAAAATGGTATTTTTTGATAGATTATTACGTTAACGGAGGAAACTATGGGAGAAGAGAAGAACTTTGGAATGTTGCCGGTGGGCCCCCTCGGTGTGATTGCGCTTGATGGTTGCCAGGAGCTTGGCAGTAAGGTGGACAAGTATCTGGTGGAGTGGCGCAAAGAAAGAGGACAAAATAATCCGATTGCGATGACCTACGAAGGTTATGATCGGGAGAGCTATCTGGTGGAGACCAAGGTCCCCCGTTTTGGATCGGGAGAAGGAAAGGGTGTCATTGAGACCACTGTCCGTGGCGATGACCTGTACATTATGGTGGATGTTTGTAATTACAGTCTGACCTACTCTCTCCGCGGCAAAAAAAATCATATGTCCCCGGATGATCATTTCCAGAATCTTAAGCGTATCATTGCTGCCGTTGGCGGAAAGGCGAGAAAGATTACCGTAATCATGCCGTTCCTGTATGAGAGCCGTCAGCACAAGCGCAACGGACGTGAGTCCCTCGACTGCGCGCTTGGCCTGCAGGAGCTGGTAAAGATGGGGGTAGATCAGATTCTGACCTTTGATGCGCATGACCCCAGAGTGCAGAATGCAATTCCGTTGACCGGTTTTGAGACGTTTAACCCCAACTATCAGTTTATCAAGGCCATGGTGAAGGCAGAGCCCGATATTCAGATCGATAGCGATCACATGATGGTGATCAGTACCGATGAGGGCGGCATGGGCCGTGCAATCTATCTGGCGAACGTGCTGGGTCTTGATGTGGGTATGTTCTATAAGCGCAGAGATTACAGCCGTATCGTAAACGGACGAAACCCCATCGTTGCCCATGAGTTCCTGGGAACCGATGTGGAGGGCAAGGATCTGATCATCATCGATGATATGATCTCCTCCGGAGAGAGCGTTCTGGATGTGGCGAAGGAGTTAAAGCGCAGAAAGGCCCGCAAGGTATTTGTGTGTTCCACCTTCGGTCTGTTTACCAACGGCCTGAACAAGTTTGATGAGTATCATCAGAACGGCCTGATCGACCGCATCTTCACCACCAACCTGATTTATCAGACCCCGGAGCTGCTGTCACGTCCTTATTACACCAGTGTGGACATGAGCAAGTATATTGCGCTGATCATCGATTACCTGAATCACGGCATGTCCGTCAGCGGACTGTTAAATCCGGTTGATCGCATCAACAAATGCCTGGATAAGTTTAAGGCCGAAAAAAATAAGGAAAATTAAGTAAAAAACGTTGAAAAGCTGAGAAAAATTCGCGAAAATGAGTTGAATTTGGCTTGCAATTAAATATAGCTTGTGCTATAATTACCTGTGCTGTTTAACGAAAAGACTGGCGTGCGCGAAGAAATTCGCGAATCACCCGCGAATCTTCATGCAGCCATAGAAATAAGGAATAAGATTGTATAAGTGAGGTGAATGAAATGCAGGAAGGAATCCAGCCCAAGTATTATCAGGCAAAGGTTGTTTGCAACTGCGGAAACGAGTTCGTAACCGGCTCTACTAAGAAGGACATTCACGTGGAAATTTGCTCCAAGTGCCATCCTTTCTATACTGGACAGCAGAAGGCTACTTCTACTCGCGGACGTATCGATAAGTTCAATCGTAAGTACGGTTTGAAGAACGACTAATCGAAAGCAGTCAAGATAAGGTTGAGATTTCGGTAAACTACAGAAATCTCAACCTTTTTTGACATACTGGGAAACAGTTCACCGAAAATAGAGGCAGGTTGTCCGCAAAGAAACTGGGGACTGATCGATTTGCCTTTGGGATAAATTCGCAGAGAAGGGAGCGACACGCATGAAGTCATCAGGAATCGGCGGTCAGGCCGTCATGGAAGGGATTATGATGAAAAACGGTGATACTTTCGCGCTGGCAGTTCGTTTGCCTGACGGGAAGATTCAGGTGGAGCCGGGAGAGTATAAAGGGTTTGTCAAGGGAAAGCGGCTGCTGGAGCTGCCCTTTATTCGTGGAGTGTTTAATTTTATTGATTCTATGGTACTGGGCATTCGGACGCTGACCCGGTCTGCGGACATTGCTCTGGAGGCGGAGAAAGCGGCTGAGGCGGCTAAGAAAACCGCAGGAGAGTCCGGTGAGGACAACTCAGAATCTGTAGTTGGTTCTTCCACAAAAGATGAGAAGAAGAGCGGAGACAACGGCCTGCTCATGGCACTGACGGTGGTGCTGGCCATTGCCATGGCTGTCGGCCTGTTTATGGTCCTGCCGGTATTGATTGCCAGTCCCCTAAAGCGTCTGGGCGCAGGTACCTTCCTGATTACCCTGACGGAGGGGGTCATTCGCCTCGTTCTCTTCTTTCTCTATGTAAAACTGATCTCCAAAATGGAGGATATTCAGCGCGTGTTCATGTATCATGGCGCTGAGCATAAATGTATCAACTGCATCGAGCACGGTCTGGAGCTCAATGTGGAGAACGTGCGAAAGTCCTCACGCCTGCACAAGCGCTGTGGCACCAGCTTTTTGCTGCTGGTCATGCTGGTGAGCCTGCTGGTGTTTATGTTCGTCCGGGTGGAGACTGTATGGCTTCGCGTGGTGAGCCGCATCGTGCTCCTGCCGGTGATTGCCGGTGTTTCTTATGAGGTACTTAAGCTGGCCGGACGCAGCGATGCGCCGATCATTCAGCTGATCAGCAAGCCCGGCCTGATGATGCAGAAGCTGACGACGAAAGAGCCGGATGATTCCATGATCGAGGTGGCCATCAGTGCGGTGGAGGCTGTGTTTGACTGGCGGAAATTTATCGAGGAAGCAAAGGAAGAATAGGCATGACCTGGCGGGAGTTGCTGACAGCAGCGGGAGATAAACTGAAAAAATCCGGGATAGCGGAGTATGAGATCGATGCCTGGTACCTGTTTTCAGAAGCCTTTGGCATCAGCCGGGCGGAGTTCTTTCTGTGCAGAGACCGGGAGAGCGGCATCAGCGTTTCCGACGTTTGCCGGAATGAAAATGAGTGCGAAGCGGCCTCGTCATTAAAGACAGAAAAGGAAGCGTCCGCACAGATAAAGCAGTTGCAGGAGGGGCAATCCCAAACAGATCAGTCGCGGGAAACGCAGTTTTTTCGATTCCGAAAAATGATTTGCCTTCGCAGCCGTCGTATCCCGCTGCAGCAAATTACCGGTCATCAGGAGTTCATGGGGCTGGATTTTCTGGTCAATGAACATGTGCTGTGTCCCAGGCAGGACACGGAGGTACTGGTGGAGACGGTGCTGAGTGAACTGGCGGAAATCAATGTGAGCCGTGGTACTGAAGCGTCCACTGCAGAAAATAAAATATGGATGCAGTCGGGAGAGCGTGCACTCAAGCCCGTGGAAAGATCGGCAAGAGTGGTGCGCATTCTGGATATGTGTGCCGGCTCCGGTTGCATCGGAATCAGTCTGGAGAGATTGTCAGCCACACCGGTCAATGTGCTGGCGGCGGATATTTCCGATGGGGCCATCAAGGTGGCTGAGAGCAACGCGAAGCGGCTGAGCTGTGAGCATTACGAGATTGTCAAGAGCAATCTGTTTGAGCAGATCAGCGGTTCGTTCGATGTGATTGTGTCCAATCCGCCCTACATTCCCTCGGCGGTCATTGAGACACTGGAGGATGAGGTAAGACTCCACGAGCCGAGAATTGCGCTGGACGGTGAGGCGGATGGTCTGACGTTCTATCGGAAGATCAGTGAGGCTGCGGTTGACCATCTGAATTTGGGTGGCCGCATATATTATGAGATCGGATATGATCAGGGACGAGCAGTCAGTGACATACTGTCGGAGAATGGATTCATCGATATCCGGGTGATCAGGGATCTGGCAGGGCTTGACCGCGTGGTGGCGGCCAGATTGCCGGGATGAGGATGATCAGCAGTGGTGATAGTCGATTTCCCGGGATGAGAGCGGTCAGCGGTTGTTGCAGTGGCGCTGTTGTAAAAGAGGAAGTATACCGGAGAAGAGCGTTCAGGGAACGGTAAGCTGTGTGAGAGATGAGCTGCAAGCTGCAGCGTGAAATAGATGGAGGACAAAATGTTTGATCGTTTAGACAGTATCAGAATACGGTACGAGGAGCTGGAGGCCGAGATGAATAACCCCTTCGTGGTTGAGGATCAGACCAAGTTCCGTAAGCTGATGAAGGAGCACGCGGACCTGACTCCCATTGTGGAGGCGTACCGCGCATACCGCAGCGCAAAGCAGGACATTGAGGACAGCCTGATGCTGCTGGAAGAAGAGAGCGATGAAGAGATGAGAGAGCTGGCGAAGGAGGAACTTGCCGATGCCAGAAAGCGTATAGAGGAGCTGGAGCAGGAAATCAAGATTCTGCTGTTGCCCAAGGATCCCAACGATGATAAAAACGTATTTGTGGAGGTCCGCGCCGGTGCCGGAGGCGATGAGGCGGCACTGTTCGCGGCGGAGCTCTACCGCATGTATGCCCGTTTCGCAGAGCGCAATCGCTGGAAGACCGAGCTGATCAGCGTCAATGAGAACGGCATCGGCGGCTTCAAGGAGGCAGTCTTCATGATCACCGGCCAGGGGGCCTTCTCCAAATTAAAATACGAGAGTGGTGTTCACCGCGTTCAGCGTGTGCCGGCCACCGAGTCCGGCGGGCGCATCCATACCTCCACAGCCACCGTGGCGATCATGCCCGAGGCGGAGGAAGTGGACGTTCAGATTGATATGAATGACTGTAAGTTTGATGTGTTCCGCGCATCCGGAAACGGTGGACAGTGCGTCAACACCACCGACTCTGCGGTCCGTCTGACCCACATTCCCACGGGAATCGTGATCTCCTGTCAGGATGAAAAGTCCCAGCTGAAGAACAAGGATAAGGCGCTGAAGGTTCTGCGCGCCCGCCTGTATGAGCTGGAGTGCCAGAAGAAGCAGGATGCGGAGGCCGAGGCGCGTCGCAGCCAGATCGGCACCGGAGACCGCTCCGAGAAAATCCGTACCTACAACTTCCCCCAGGGACGTGTGACGGATCACCGGATCAAGCTGACCCTGTACAAGATTGACTCCATTATGGATGGAGATATCTACGAGGTGCTGGACAGCCTGATCGCAGCAGACCAGAGTGCAAAGCTGGCAAAAATGAATGAGCAGTAAAGAAAAACCCTGCCGCTGTCTATTAACAGCTGCAGGGTTTTATCGATCAGTGCATTATTTCATTGCTCTTCGGAATCTTCATCCTCTTTTTTCTCGGGAAGTTCCATCCGCACCCATTCGATGCGGTTTTTATCCAGCGTCTCCACTGTCAGGCGGATATCCTCGTACATGACGGCCTCACCTTCATCGGGAAGATGGTCGAGCTGACCGATGATCAGGCCGCCGAGGGAGTCATAGTCCTCGGACTCAAGAGAGAGCTCCAGCAGATCATTCAGATCGTCCAGCTTAGTGGCACCGTCGATGCGGTAGGTGCGCTCATTAAGTTTCTGAACATTGTTTAACTCGTCCTCGTCGTACTCGTCGCGGATCTCACCGACGATCTCCTCCAACAGATCCTCCAGAGTGACCAGACCGGCGGTGGCACCGTACTCATCGAGGACGATGGCCAGACTCACATAATTTTGCCGCATCTCAATGAACAGCTCGGAGGTACGTTTGAACTCGTAGGTAAAATATGCCTCCCGCATATAATCCCTGACGTTGAAGGTTTCCGGTGATTTGATGAACAGCAGGTCTTTTACATTGACAATACCGATGATATTGTCGGTGGACTCATCATAGATAGGCATGCGGGTGAACATATTCTCGCGGAAGGTATCTGTCAGCTCCTGATAAGTCACATCGGCGGGAAGGGCGATCACATCAATACGGGGGACCATGACATCCCGTGTGAGAGAGTCGCCAAAATCAACCACATTGTTGATCATGATCTGTTCTTCCTTTTCGATGACACCCTCCTCTTGGCTCACATTGACAATGGTTCTCAGCTCGGACTCAGTGATCGCCTCAGGCTTACTGTCCGGGTCAACGCCCAACAGGCGAAGAACTCCGTTTCCAAACAGGTTGATGACAAAGATCACCGGGGTCAGCACCGTCATCATCGCCATGGTGATGGGAGCGTAGAAGAGCGCCATCTTTTCCGCATACTGGCTGGCTACATTTTTGGGGGTGATCTCACCGAAGATCAGGACCACGATGGTCAGAACACCGGTAGCCAGGCTGACAAAAGCGTTTCCCCACAGATCCATCGCCAGCGTGGTGGCAAGGGAGGATGCGGAAAGGTTGACCACATTGTTGGAGATCAGGATCGCCGAGAGCATCTTTGAACGTCGGTCAAGGACCTTTGATAAGATGATGGCGCGGCGGTTGCCCTCATCCACGAGGGTCCGCAGACGCATCTGATTCATGGTGACCAGCGCAGTCTCCATGGAAGAAAAAACGCCTGATAAAAAAACAAGCAGTAACAGGATCAATAGCCGTATGACACCGTCTGTATCCAAAACAATATCACTCCATATAGTAAGATTTACGGCGGTCTGTCGCAGAGTACCGTATGAAATAGATTTTAGTGGAAGAACATATATTTGTCAAGTGTTTCCCCTTGTCATTCCGGGCACTATGGTCAACTGAGCATTCCGCCGGAGGTGCCGCCGGCCAGACAGATGCCCAACACCAGAAGCAGGTAGGAAAAACCGGATTCCAACGGTCTTCCGGCGAGGGAAGATACGAGGAAGAGAACAACAAAATATAGTCCGCCCATGAGCATTCCCCATAGGAAACGACGGCTTTTCATTTTTTTGCCGGCCAGGAATCCACCCAGAAAGCAGGATAATATATAGATAAGGTAGACACCGGTTTGTACCTGTGTATTGCTCAGACGTAGCTTGTAAAGAATAAAGGCGAGGGTGAGCAACAGGATACCGGTGAGCAGATAGGTGATAAACAGCGTCTTCAGCAGGAAAAAGGGTTTGTTGACAGCAGCTTGGTTCATGATTACCTCCGATTGCGAAAAATAATCTGCGGACAGGGTAAACGGGAATGTCCACAATTAGGATGATGATAAAATGTATGCAGAAAAACACCTTTTCATTCCGCGGGAAATGTGATATAATGCGAACACTTAGTGAATCGGAGCCATCGGCGAACGATGAGCTTAGTGAGAGCTTATGCCGGGACATTTAATGAACTGGAGCCAAGGGCGAACAGTGAATTTAGTGACCGCGGTGTAATGCGCGAAAGCAATGAGCAGTGTACGGATGTATAGTGCGAATGCACGCGACCTCATGCCCAGAGGGCATGAGGTGCACTGCGAACGATGAATGAATAGCACTGCGAGAAGATATAATTAAATGGAGAATCACATGTATAAATTACTCAAAACCGACGGCAATGCTCGTCGCGGCCAGTTACACACTGTCCACGGAGTCATTGAGACTCCTGTATTTATGAATGTAGGTACGGTGGCGGCCATCAAGGGTGCTGTCTCCACAGAGGATCTGGAAACTATCGGCACCCAGGTTCAGCTGTCAAACACCTACCACCTTCACGTGCGCCCCGGCGACAAGATCGTGAAAAAGATGGGCGGACTTCACAAGTTCATGTCCTGGGAGAGACCGATCCTGACCGATTCCGGCGGATTCCAGGTGTTTTCGTTGGCAGGTCTTCGAAAGATCAAGGAGGAGGGCGTATACTTCCAGTCCCACATTGACGGTCACAGGATATTCATGGGACCGGAGGAGAGTATGCAGATCCAGTCCAATCTGGCCTCCACCATCGCCATGGCATTCGACGAGTGCCCGCCCAGCAAGGCAGAGCGGGAGTATATTCAGAAGTCGGTTGAGCGCACTACCCGCTGGCTGGCCCGCTGTCAGGCGGAGATGAAGCGGCTGAATTCACTGGAGGACACCATTAATCCACACCAGCTCCTGTTCGGCATCAATCAGGGCGGTGTGCTTCCCGATATCCGCATGGATCACGCGAAGCGGATCAGCGATATGAATCTGGACGGTTATGCGGTCGGCGGATTGGCGGTGGGAGAGTCCCACGAGGAGATGTACGGCGTGCTGGATGTGACCACACCCTTGCTGCCGGTGGACAAGCCCAGATATCTGATGGGTGTCGGCACCCCCGCAAACATTCTGGAGGCGGTGGACCGCGGCATCGATTTCTTCGACTGCGTATATCCCAGCCGAAACGGCCGCCATGGTCATGTGTACACCAACCACGGCAAGTTAAATCTGTTCAATGCCAAATATGAGCTGGATGACCGTCCCATCGAGGAGGGCTGCGGATGCCCGGCGTGCCGCAGATATTCCAGAAGCTATATAAGGCACCTGTTAAAGGCAAAAGAAATGTTGGGAATGAGACTTTGTGTCTTGCATAATTTGTATTTTTATAATACAATGATGACAGAGATTCGTCAGGCGATCGATGAAGGCCGTTACAAGAGTTATAAAAAAGAAAAACTTGATCGGATGGCCGCCGGGGAGTGACCGGCATCATCACGACGGACATTATGAACAATCAGGAGGAAACACAATGACAGCATTTTTGTTGGCAGATGCAGCGACTGCTGATGCAGGTGGAATGGGCATGATCGGTATGATCGTCTACGTTGTAGTGATCATGGCACTGATGTACTTTATCGCTATCCGTCCCCAGAAGAAGCAGCAGAAGCAGCAGCAGGCAATGATCGCATCCATGGAGATTGGCGACAGCATCATGACCACCGGTGGTTTTTACGGCGTGGTTATCGATATCACCGACGATGTAGTGATCGTAGAGTTCGGCAGCAACAAGAACTGCCGCATCCCTATGGAGAAGGCAGCAGTTGCTAAGGTTGAGAAGGCAAACGCTTAATTTGGTGAAAATCGAATGAGAGAACGAGAGGCCCGGAGCAATCCGGGCTTTTTGTATTGGCAGAATAATCTTGACAAAATTTATAGTATCTGGTCTGGGAGCTGGACGGTATTTGGGTATCCTGTGTGGTGGAGGAGCTGATAGCGGCGCTGCTGACTGTGAGGATTATGGTGAGAAATCGGAAAAATAGCATTATCGAAGAGGCTTTGTAATAAAATAAAAGATAGGCTTGACTAACCGATGGTCATAATGCTATAACAGACTGCAATGAGGGAGTAGCGAGCACACGAGAGTGTGTAACAAGTCAACATACTGGCCGATGAGGCCTGGCTTGTTTTCAATTGCGAGACTCATGTATAACTGTGAAGCTATACATGGAGTCTGTCCGTCGATCTGTATTCCAGGTATGGTGTTCACACATCATGCCTTTTTTGTTTCATAAAATGCCGGACTGCGGCCAGAGGATGGCGCGCGTGTCACGAAGCAATCGGTTTTATCATTTTTTAAAGAGCGGAGGAATCAATCATGGAATGGAGCTTTATGTTTTTCTTTAACAGTATTTTGTTGGGTGTGGGTCTTGCAATGGATGCCTTCTCGGTGTCACTGGCAAATGGGCTGCATGAGCCCTGCATGAAGCGGCGGAGAATGTTGATGATTGCCGGAGTGTTCGCGGTCTTCCAGGCGTTGATGCCCATGCTGGGATGGATCTGTGTGCACACGATCGTGCAGTGCTTCCGGTCGTTTGAAAAATTCATTCCCTGGATTGCGCTGATTCTCCTCTGCTACATCGGCGGAAAAATGCTGTATGACAGCATTAAAAATAAAGACTGTGAGTGTGAGGAGTGTCCCAAGCTGACGCTGGGAGCACTGATGGTGCAGGGCGTGGCAACCTCCATCGACGCACTGTCTGTGGGCTTTACCATTGCTGAGTACGACTTTGCGATGGCGCTGGCGGCAGTCATCCTGATCGGTGCAGTGACCTTTGCCATCTGCTATTCCGGCCTGCTGATCGGAAAGACCGTGGGAACGAGAATCGCCGGAAAAGCCGGGATATTTGGCGGCGTGATCCTGATCTTTATCGGAATTGAAATATTTGTGACCAGTTTTTTCTGATGCAAGGGACTGTTTCTCGGGTTTGTTTTGGTTGACCTTTTAAATATAAATGCTGAAAGCAGGTCATCATTCAGAACCTGCTTTCAAGGTTTAGAAGATTAGCGTTTTAATTGAAGGCCATCCTTAAATGCTTCGCCAACCCTTTCTGTGACTTTGTAGTATCCGTGTGTATAAGGGTCGAATGCAATGGCATTTACCAGTGACATATCAATGGCATCACCGTTCATAACGCTTTCATCTGCTGTAATGCGAACCACCTTGCCAATCACACCACATCCATAAGTATTAGCCTGATATTCGATAAATTCACACTCCATACAGATAGGAAATTCGTTGATTATAGGCGCGTCAACAACTTCGGACTTTGTGGTCGTCATACCGCTGTTTTCAAATTTCCTGCTTTCGCGATTTCCGGATACTATGCCAAAATAGTCAGCTTCAACAACATGAGCAGCATCTGCGATGCTGACGGTAAAAGCTTTTCGTTCCTTGATGTTTTTGACGGTTTTGTGAGACTCAGTCAGCTGAAGTGCGACATTACCACGAGCCTGCATGGTTCCCCAAGCGGCATTCATCACATTGACGCTTCCATCTTCGCTATATGTGGCAACCATCAATACTGGCATTGGAAAAATCCCTTCGGTTTGTTTCAGTATTTTTCTCATACGAAATCCCTCACTTTTCTGTTTATATTGACACCTTTTGTGTTCTTGCCTATAATTATAAAAGATGCATAAAAAAACACAAGTACCATCTTTTTTGATAGGTACTATCTTGGAGGAAAGTGTAATGATTAAGCCTTATATTGAGAACGCAAATTTTGAAGATACGGGGTTCAGTTACACCTTATCCCTAATCTCTGGCAAGCACAAAATGATAATATTATATTGTCTGATGGAATTTGAAGTGGTCAGATTTAATGAACTCCGAAGGTATATTAAAAAGATTTCTGATAAAACGCTTGCAGGAAATCTGAAAGAATTAGAAAATGACCGACTCATTATACGCAAGGAATATCCTCAGATTCCCCCCAAGGTTGAGTACAGTTTGAGTGAAAGGGGAAAATCGCTCATGGAAGTGTTAGACCAGTTATGCGTTTGGGGAGAGAATAATCGCATATGATCATAGGTGGCAGTAAAATGATCATTACGTTGTTTTCTAAAATATTGCTGGATATATTTACGAGAGAAACACGGTCCGGATTCTTTCATGTAAATTAGTTGAAATAAGTGATGGTGTATGCTAAAATCATGATAATATATGGGATGCTGCCATAGTTTTCTTGTTTAGCAGGAAGATGTGAAGTGGTTGACTATGTGAATAAAATCAGGAGTATAGGATTATGTGGATTGCCGAAAACTGGAAAGATTATGAAGTGATAGATTGTACCGACGGAGAAAAGCTGGAGCGCTGGGGGGATTACCTGCTGGTCAGACCTGATCCCCAGGTGATCTGGACCACGCCGAAGGAGCATAAGGGCTGGAGAAAGATGAACGGTCATTACCACCGCAGCAGCAAGGGCGGCGGCGAGTGGGAGTTCTTTGGACTGCCGGAGCAGTGGAGCATCTCCTACAAGAGCCTGACCTTTAATCTGAAGCCCTTCAGCTTCAAGCACACCGGCCTGTTCCCCGAGCAGGCGGCCAACTGGGACTGGTTTTCTAAGCTGATCAGGGAAGCGAACCGCCCCATCAAGGTGCTGAATCTGTTTGCCTACACCGGCGGTGCGACTCTGGCGGCAGCGGCAGCGGGCGCGTCTGTGACCCATGTGGATGCATCCAAGGGTATGGTCGGCTGGGCGAAGGAAAATGCGGTGTCCAGCGGTCTGGGCGATGCGCCGATTCGTTGGATTGTGGACGACTGTGTGAAGTTTGTGGAGCGGGAGATTCGCCGTGGGAATCATTACGACGGCATTATCATGGACCCTCCCTCCTACGGACGAGGCCCCAAGGGCGAGATCTGGAAGATCGAGACCAGCGTGTACCCGCTGATCCAGCTGTGCAGTCAGCTGATGTCCGACAAGCCTCTGTTTTTCCTGATCAATTCCTACACCACAGGTCTGCAGCCTGCGGTGCTGAACTACATGATCTCCACCGCCATCAAGCCCAAGACCGGCGGCGTGGTGACTGCCGACGAGATCGGTCTGCCGGTGTCCGGAAACGGACTGGTGCTGCCCTGCGGCGCATCGGGACGGCTGGAGGTTCGGTGAGCAGCCGAATGGTTGAGCATGATTGACATGCCTGTAAAAGAGGGCGAACTCCCGGAAACGGAACAGCAGTGAAAAAGAAGATGGACAAGGAAATGGTTGAAATCCAGGGAGAGAATGTGAATATGACAAAACAGGAATTTGCAGAACTGACAAAACAGAAACGAATGATCCTGGACGGTGCCACCGGCTCCAACCTGACCAAGGCCGGGATGCCCAAGGGTGCCTGTACAGAGGTTTGGGCACTGGAGCATCCGGAGACGGTGATTGCCCTGCAGCGCGGTTACATCGAGGCGGGCAGTGACATCGTCTATGCGCCTACCTTCGGGGCGAACCGTGCCAGCCTGAAACGGTTCGGTCTGGAAGATCGTTTGCAGGAGTTAAATCATAAACTGGTGCAGATATCGAAAGCGGCAGCAGACGGAAAAACTCTGGTGGCAGGGGATATCACCACCATCGGCTATCCGGTGACGGACGAGGGAGAGCTCTCCTATGAAAATCGGGTGGCCCTCTATCAGGAGCAGATCACCTGCCTGAGAGATGCCGGCGTGGATCTGCTGATCGGCGAGACACTGCTGGGCGGCGACGAGGCCATGGCGATCCTGGATGCGGCGGCGACGGTCTGTGATTTGCCGGTGATGTGTACCCTGACGGTGGAGAGCGACGGCAGCTGTTATTTCGGCGGAAACGTGATCGACATCGCGGTGAATCTGGAGGCCATGGGTGCGGCAGCAGTGGGCATCAACTGTTCCTGCGGGCCTGACCAGCTGGAATGCATCATTCGCAATCTCCGGGCGCGGGTGGGCGTGCCTGTGATCGTCAAGCCAAACGCCGGACTGCCGATCATCAACGAGAAGGGCGAGGCGGTCTACCCGATGGAGCCGGAGGAGTTCGCACAGCACATGAAGGGGCTGATCGAGGCCGGAGCCGGTATCGTGGGCGGATGCTGCGGAACCGATGCGAGATTTATCCGAGAATTGAAGAAATTGAAGTAATTGACTTGAGCCAGTGAAAAAATGACTTTTCAATCAAACTAGATAAAGTCAACCGGAACAAACGAAAGAGAAACCCTCTCCGGCCGCCGGTACTTAGTGAATCCGAGCCTGTGGGCGATGGATGAACTTAGTATCCGCTGCGAGACGGAGCGGAGCGAGAGCGCGTTTCTCGGGTTTTTCCGGTTGACTTTTTATTTGTTCGGATTCTGTCATTTTTTCACGATTTCTTTTTTTGGTCATATCCATGCATCCAATCCACCTTCAAAAAGTAGATCAGGAACACCACCGAGCTGACAAACCAGGTCAGCGGGTAAGCCCAGAACACCACAGAGATCTCTTTCACCAGTGCCACTGCGATGGTGATGTAGGTGATCCTCAGGAGGCACCAGCTGCCCAGCATGGTAAACATGGGCACACTTGCCTTTCCGGCACCGCGCATGATGGCTGCGATGCAGTGGGAGAAGGCCAGAAGGAAATAAAACAGGGACATGGTGCGGGCCTGTCTCACACCGAAGCCGATCACCTGTGGATCGTCGTTAAAGAGGGCGATCAGGTGGGGAGAGAGGACGTAAATACATACGCCGATGACTTCGGCCATCAGCATGGAGCAGACGAGACCAAAGGCTGCTCCTTTTTTGGCGCGTTCATACTGCCTTGCACCCAGATTCTGTCCCACGAAGGTGGTCAGTGCCATGGAAAAGCAGGTCACCGGGAGGAAGGCGAAGCCTTCGATCTTGGAGTAGGCACCGCAGCCGGCCACCGCGGAGACGTCGAACAGGTTGATCTTGGACTGGACCACCACATTCGCGATGCTGATCACCGAGTTTTGCAGACCGGAGGGCAGACCAAGAGAGATGATTTCACGGAATTTGCCGGGGTAAAAGCGAACCTTCTTCAGCGAGACACGGTAGACGGTGTCGTAACGGATCAGCCGGGAAAAACAGAGCACTGCGCTGAGTCCCTGGGAAATAACTGTCGCCAGTGCTGCGGAGGAAACGCCCCACTTAAACACAGCGACGAACAGCAGATCCAGAACCACGTTGGTGAAGGACGAGACGATCAGATAATACAGCGGGTGGCGGCTGTCGCCCACCGCCTGCAGAATACCCACTGCGATATTGTACATGACAATGGTGATCACGCCGGAAAAGTAGGTGCGGAAATAAGCCACAGAGTTGGGCATTACGCTTTCCGGCACGCCGATCAGGGACAAAATGTGCGGCGTGAAGGTGACTCCGATGATCGTCAGCAGCACACCGGCGGCCAAACCAAAGGCGATGTCAGTGTGAATGGATTCCTGCATATCGTCATACCGTTTGGCACCGTAGTATCGGGAGATGGAAACTCCGGCACCCATGGCGATACCGTTAAAAAAGCCAACCATCAAAAAGATAAGACTTCCGGAGGAGCTGACTGCGGCCAGCGCATCCTTGCCGATAAAATTGCCGACGATCAGTGCATCTACCGTATTATATAGCTGCTGAAAGATATTTCCGACCAAAACCGGGATTGCAAATCGAATGATATTTTGCCAAATGGAACCTTCTGTCATCGTGATCGCAGATTCTTTTCTCATTACACTCACCCTGTCTGTAAAACGTCCGGAGTAATTGTCCTTAAATTTAAAAAATGGAAATATTCGACAACATAACCGGCAGCTATTAATTTTATCACAAAAAGACGGTATGGTAAAGTTTTTGCGGAATAATTCCTGTGATCAGAGGAATACTAAAACTGCAACAAAAATTATTTCTCTAAACAGGAGGGCCTTATCATGGCAAACAATTGCAAGGATTACGACAACATGAACCAGAACAATAACCAGAGAAACAGTCAGAACAGCAACACCAAGAACAGCAATCAGAACAGCAGCCAGAAAAACAGCCAGAACAGCAATCAGAACCGATAATCTGCTGTTTATGCCCGGTCAGCGAAGTGATGACGCAAGCGCAGCTTTGCCGGCTGGGCCGGATACATAGCTTCGGGGTAAGCCAGTGGGATGGCGTAAGGTCGGGGAAAGCAC
This sequence comes from Lachnospiraceae bacterium, assembly GCA_017461725.1. Lineage (GTDB taxonomy): Bacteria > Bacillota > Clostridia > Lachnospirales > Lachnospiraceae > RGIG423. Next base: position 40,922 of record JAFTXG010000023.1, on the reverse strand, counting down.
GGCGGAGGATGCAAGGCGGAGGAAGGATGATGCATACATAAGTTCCGGCAGCGATGCGCATTTGGTGTTTTCAGATCATATGATATAGATGAGTACAATTATCGAAAGGCATGTGATGATATGAATGATGGTCTGAACCTGATCTCCTTACATGAGCTGGAAGACAGGAGAAGATGTCGAAATTGTATGATTATTGATCTGAGATCTCCCGAATTGTTTGCCGCGAGCCACGTGCCGGAAGCGGTGAATCTGCCATTCGAGGAGTTTGATCAGTGGAGAAGAGTGCTGCCGAGAAACAGGACACTGATTCTGTACTGCGAGCGGGGCGGCTCTGCCATGCAGGCAGGGCGAAAGCTGATGCAGGCGGGATACCGGGTGGAGATCGTTTCCGGAGGATATAATTCCATACAGCAGAGAGGGGAGCTTGAAAAATTCAGGAGACCGAGACAGACAGAGGATTGAAAAAAGGGACGATAAGAGCAATCAGGCGGACGGGGAAACCTGCCGCCTGATTTTCTGTCCGACAGAGGAAATGTGTGGTGATTCTTTTCATAATAGCCTTGTCATTCGGGCGGGAATTTGCTAGAATATCCCTAGTAAATTCCGCGTATGCGGGGATAAGTGATTTGCCCGTGCGCAGAGAACTGTGCCGTCAGGTAAACGGCGAAACGGAGAAAAGAATGAGACAGTACGAATTGATCGCCCCCTGCCACTTCGGTATGGAGGCTGTGTTAAAACGGGAAATCCTGGATATGGGTTACGAGATCTCTAATGTGGAGGACGGAAAGGTGACCTTTATCGGTGACGCGGAGGCGGTTTGCCGGGCAAACCTTCAGCTGCGCACCGCGGAGCGAGTATTATTGAAGGTGGGCAGCTTTGTTGCCAAAACCTATGACGAGTTATTTGAGCGGACGAAGGAGCTTCCCTGGGAGGAGTTCATCCCGGCGGACGGCAAATTCTGTGTGGCGAAGGCGGCTTCCATCAAGAGCACCCTGTTCAGCCCCTCGGATATTCAGTCCATTATGAAAAAAGCTATGGTTCGCCGGCTGGAGAGCGAGTACGGCATCAGCTGGTTCCCGGAGACCGGCAGCGCGTATCCGGTCCGCGTCACGCTGATGAAGGATTTGGTGACCGTTGCCCTGGACACTTCCGGCGATTCCCTGCACAAGCGCGGTTATCGTCAGCTGACCAGCAAGGCACCGATCACTGAGACGCTGGCGGCGGCGCTGATCCTGCTTACCCCCTGGCACAAGGACCGCATTCTGGTGGATCCGTTCTGCGGCTGTGGAACCTTCCCCATCGAGGCAGCCATGATCGCGGCCAATATTGCCCCCGGCCTGCGCAGACACTTTCAGGCGGAGCAGTGGACCAACGTGATCGATCCCGAGGAGTGGAGCGCTGTCCGCGAGGAGCTGGAGAGCGAGATCAATCTGGATATCGACGTGGATATTCAGGGCTACGATATCGACGGTGACATTATCAAGGCGGCCAGAGCCAATGCGAAGATGGCCGGTGTGGACGGCCTGATCCATTTCCAGCGCAGAGGCGTGGCGGATCTGAGCCACCCGAAGCACTACGGCTTTATCATCACCAACCCGCCCTACGGTGAGCGTATCGAGGAGAAGTCTGCGCTTCCCGCCCTGTACGGCGATTTCGGAAAGCGGTTCAAGGAGCTTAACGACTGGTCGGCCTATGTGATCACCTCCTATGAGGATACGGAGAAGTATTTCGGGCGGAAGGCCGATAAGAATCGCAAGATTTACAATGGCATGATGAAGACTTACTTTTATCAGTTTATGGGGCCGAAGCCGCCCCGCAAAAGGCCGACAGACGGTGGAAGAAACGGCTGATCGGTCAGTGTTCCGGAAAAACGGATGACAGGAAAGAAAGCAGAGCAGGGAAAATAGCGGACAAAAACCGGCAGACAGAAAGTCAGCGGACAGAAAAACAGCGGACAAAAACCGGCAGACAGAAAGTCAGCGGACAAAAAACCAGCAGACAGAAAGAACTTCAGGAGAAGAAGGTCAACGCTGTGAGCAGAAGTGAGGAGCATATATGACACAACTGATTTTTGCAACAGGCAATGCAGGAAAGATGAGGGAGATCCGTCAGATTATGGCGGATATGCCTCTTGATATCAAGTCTATGAAGGAGGCCGGGGTGACGGCGGACATCGTGGAGGACGGAAAGACCTTCGAGGAGAACGCGCTGATCAAGGCTCGCGCCATTCACGCGCTGACCGGCGGCATCGTGCTGGCGGACGATTCCGGTCTGGAGGTGGATTACATGGATAAAATGCCCGGCATCTATTCCTCCCGCTTTATGGGCGAGGACACTTCCTACGATATCAAAAATAAGGCAATCATTGACGCGCTGGAGAAGGCCGAGGGTGAGGAGCGAAGCGCACGATTTGTGTGTGCCATCGCGGCAGTGCTGCCTGACGGCAGCGAGCGCGTGGTTCGTGCCACCATGGAGGGACGGATCGGCTATGAGATCGCCGGACAGAATGGCTTTGGCTATGACCCGATCTTTTTCCTGCCGGAGTACGGAAAGACCTCCGCGGAGATATCTCCCGAGGAGAAAAATGAGATCAGCCACAGAGGCAAGGCACTTCGTTTGATGAAAGAGGAGCTTAAGGAGGCGCTTTCATGAAGATTTTGATTGTCAGCGATAATCACGGGCGGACCGGAAATCTGGAGCAGGTGATTAAGGAGCAGGGCAATATCGATTATTTCCTCCACGCCGGAGACACGGAAGGGTCGGAGGACTACATAGAGGCACTGTTGGATTGCCCCAGCGCTATCGTTGGCGGAAATAACGATTACTTCTCCGGCCTGCCGTCAGAGCTTATGGTAAACATCGGCAAATATAAGGTGTGGATCACCCACGGCCACATGTACAGTATTTACATGGGGTATGGGCGGATTGAGAAGGAGATGAACCGCCGGGGCGCGGATTTTGCTGTGGTAGGTCATACCCACATGCCGAAAATCGAGTGGTGCGGCGATAAAGCCATCGTCAATCCGGGCAGTATCAGCCTGCCCAGACAGCCCGGCAGAAAGCCAAGCTACGTCATTATGGAGATCGACCGGGAGGAACAGGTACATTTCACGGTCTGCTATTTGTAGAGATGCGTATCTGCATCATCGAGAAAGCTGTTGAGGCGCGTATCTGTCTCATTGGGAAAGGGGAAGATGAAGCGCCGTGCCCGTGAAGCAGAGTGAGTGGGCAGATGAGCAGGTAAAAAAATGAGTAAAAAACTTAAAAAAAATTTAAAAAAGTGATTGACAGAATCATTGCGATGAGATATAATAATCCGTGCGTTGCGGGTGTAGTTCAATGGTAGAACACTAGCCTTCCAAGCTAGATACGTGGGTTCGATTCCCATCACCCGCTTTCCCTTATGATAAGGGATTGTGTGTCTGTAGCTCAGCAGGATAGAGCAACGGCCTTCTAAGCCGTGGGTCGCGGGTTCGAATCCCTCCAGGCACGTTCCGCGACAGCGGTTAAATTCATAATGGTGGGTATAGCGCAGTTGGTTAGCGCGTCAGATTGTGGCTCTGAAGGCCCAGGGTTCGAATCCCTGTACCCACCCTTCCGTATGCGTAATGGCCTGTCGTCATTGCGCATATATTTTTAAACAATAAGCCATACAGAAAAAGACAGTTTTCATGATGTGCGCTTGCAAGGCATCATGGAAAAATGGATTTTTCTATAGGCGCATGGTGATTTTGTGATGTAACGATGGGCCATCGCCAAGGGGTAAGGCACAGGACTTTGACTCCTGCACTCGCTGGTTCAAATCCAGCTGGCCCAGCTTGGCCGAGGTAAGCGAACTGTTTATCTCGGCTTTTATCTTAATATGTTCGCGGGTGTGGCGGAATTGGCAGACGCGCTGGATTTAGGTGATGTAACCTCACAGAAAGTTTTTGCGTTTTAGTTTCAAATCTGCTATAATTATACCGCAAAACACCACATAATTTCATGAGCGGGCGTGGCGAAATTGGCAAACGCGGTAGGTTTAGGTCCTACTGGAAGCATCCCTGCAGGTTCGAGTCCTGTCGCCCGTAGGTAATTTATCGAATCCGAGCTAATGTTTCTCTGAGGTAACATGGTTCGGATTTTATCTTTTGTAAAAGTGTTTTATAACATATTAAAAACGCGGGCTGTGTAAAAGGATATTGAATTTTGATAAAGAGTGATAATTTAGCGTTCGATACGATCTTTATTTGACGCAGACTTTAACTGTTCCAGCAAACTGGCTTTGGTTTTTAGCGTGGAAAGAATGGTGTTTACATTTTCTGTGGTGGTAACATTGGGATAATCCTGTTCAAACTGAATCAGGACCTCCTTAGAGCGCTTTTCCTCCGAGCGGACGGTAGTATATACCTGCTCATAATTTCCGGTGTTCATGGCATCCGTTAAAAAGGATTTGGCATCATCGGAAATCGCGTCCCAGCCTCCATATAGATTTGTGACTGCCTGCTCAATCATGTTTAGCGTCAGTGGAGAGCCGCACCGCTCATGCTCCGCAAGGATTCCCAGAATATCCGAAAGGTCATTTTTGTACTTTCGCCCGGAACGGAGCTTCATAGCGACCAGATATTCGGATGAAACCGTGCGGACGTGCAATACATTGGCGAATGTCCGGTAAAACACCGAATATTGATTCAATTTTGGCGAATAGGAGGTGGTACGCATAAAATCCGTGTTCAGCCAGCCGTTTGGCAGGTCGAACCGGTCACCGATTCGATTAATCGCATCCTTCATGGAAGAAGAGGCATGGACAATGGCATCAACATCGGTGGTCATATCACGGAATCCGTAGTTGATCAAAATGGAAGCACCGCCGATCAGCGTGATTTCCGCAGGCATTGTTTTGCCATTGATCTTCCGGTATTCTTTGGCCAGCTCTTTTAAATAGGTATCGAGGTTATCTTTGGTAAATACGGTTGTGAGTTCAGACGACATTTCTTACCTCGCTTTCAATGATGTTGAAACGCAAAAACTCCGGGATGGCAGAGCGGAAGGCTTCCCGCTTTACATCGTCATTGTCTGCAACGAGTGATGCAGCAACAATGCTGGAAGGGTAAATCGGCTCACTCAGTTTCTGGCGGCGGAGAGAGCTGTATTCGTCACACAGAGGGATCTGATTGATCCGGCTGAGATAGTCCAACATGGCAAGCAGGTAAAAGGCTTCCGGATACCACTGCCGCTCATAATAGGTCTGGATATCATCGGTTTCCAGTAATTCAATGATAAAGGGAACATCGCCCAGCTCCTTTACTTTGTGGCAGACATTGCTTTTGAACAAATCAAACTGAGGCCGTTTCATAAAGCAGGGAGCCAGCAGTTCCTCCATGGAGATATTTAATTCTCTGGCCAGCTTGTAAACGGTCTCCGCACTGCATTTTTCCAGACGCGCCTTGCCGTTTAGAATGTCGGTGAGGGTTGTGTATGGAATGCCGCTGTTTTTGGATAAGCGGTATTTTGAGATGTTTTTCTGCTGCATTAATGCATTTAATGACATATATTCACCACCTTTGTAATTATTATAACGGTTGACCGTGATAGTGTCAACAAAAATCAGAAAACTTATTCACTAAGTCTGCCCATCAGGTGTCCAGAGGGACTGGTCATGGTGACCGGAGAAGGGGAACTATACACTTGAATAAAGACTTATAGCAGAAAAGAAATACAACAGTTGAATGAAAAATAGTTGGGATGCCATACTAACCCCAAGAGGTGATAAATATGGCAGTAGCACACAAGGGTTCAATTTCCATGGGAATGGTCCTCATCCCTATTGGCTTATACAAAACGACGGTGGATAACGATATCCACTTTAATCAGCTGGATAAGGAGAGCAAGGCCAGGATCAAGTATAAAAAGTATTGCAGCCATTGCGGAAAAGAGGTCAGTCAGGCTGACATCATCAAGGGATACGAGTATGAGAAGGACAAGTATGTAGTCATGACCGATGATGGGCTGGAGCGGATTAAGACCAAGAAGGATAAGACCATCCACATCCTCCAGTTTGCTAAAATGTCCGAGGTAGATATGATCTACTATGAGAAGGATTATTATGCGATCCCGGATACCGGCGCAGAGAAGGCGTATGAACTTCTCCGTCAGGCGATGTTAGCGGAGAAGAAGGTGGCCATTGCCAAGACGGTCATGGGTACCAACGAGAAGCTGCTGGTTCTTTACCCGATGAAGGATGGTATGATCGTAAAAACTTTGTTTTACGAGGACGAGATCGCGGCAGTTCCAAAACAGGTACCGAAGATGAAATTGGATGAGAAAGAGTTGTCCATGGCAAAACTGTTGATTGAGAACATGACCCAGCCCTTTGAAGCAGCGGCATTTAGGGACGAATATCAGGCGAGACTCAGGGATGCGATCATGAAGAAGATTCAGGGACAGGAGATTGTCACCGCAGATACCGGTGGTGCGGATAATATCATAGACTTGATGGAAGCTTTACAGCGGAGTGTGGAGATGACCAAAGGAACACCGGGCAAGAAAAGGAAGGCAGGAACAGCGTGATGGATCTGTTTGCAGAGAAGAATGTGTCACCGATGCTGATCGCGGAGATGAAGGAGGCCTTTGATGATCCGGGCTGGATCTATGAGCTGAAGCTGGACGGCTGTCGGTGTGTCGCCTATCTGGAGGAAGGAAAGGTGACTCTGCGCAATAAGCGGAACATGGAACTGCTTCCCCGGTTTCCGGAGCTTACGCAGATCCACAAACAGACAAAGAAGCGATGCATCTTAGATGGTGAGCTGGTTGTATTGTCGGGCGGAAAGCCGGATTTCTATGAATTGCAGAAACGGACGCTGATGTCAGATAGATTCAAGATCGAGCTGGGAGCGGCAAAACTCCCGGCTTCTTTCATTGCTTATGATTGCCTGCAGGTGGGAACTCGAATTTTGCTGGATGTGCCGTTGTTGGAGAGAAAGGATATTCTTGCTGATTTGATAGCGGAAAATGACAGGTTTGCTGTGAGCCGATATATCCCAGAAAAGGGAATTGATCTGTTTCAGATGACTGTCATACAGGAACTGGAAGGGGTGGTCGCCAAACGAAAAGGTAGCCTATATCATATGGGAAAGCGGACCAAAGACTGGATCAAGTTCAAGCGGATGGCAGATGAGGATTTTGTGGTCTGCGGATATGTACTTGGGAAGATGCCGAGTCTGATTTTGGGTGAGTTTGTAAACGGAGAACTGAAATACGCCGGTACGGTTACCATGGGAGTGAGACAGGAAGATTTAAAGTATCTTAAAAAAGGAGTCTGTCCGCTGAAAGACAGGCCGAAGGAGAAAGCGGAGATTGTCTGGTGTATACCGGAGATGGTGTGCACGGTCGAGTATATGCCGAATACAAAGGATGCGCTAAGGCAGCCGGTGTATAAGGGAATAAGGAGTGATGTGTTTTAATATTTGTAACATGACATCTTAGTATTTTCTATTAATGGCAGATAACAAGGGTATTTCCATCAGTTCTTACCAGCACCATACTTTCCAGGCGGTACTCCTACCGCCTTTTTAAATGTTCTGATAAAGTTGGCATAGTCATTAAATCCACACATAAACGCAGTTTCCGTCACACTGCGACCACTTGCGAGCAGTTTTTTTGCCTCGGTAATTCGCTTGCTGATGATGTACTTGGTAACTGTGGTTCCGCAATAACGGTTAAACAACCTGGAGAGCTGATTCGGAGAGACAAATGCGTTTTTTGCAACAGCTTCGAGAGTCAGATCCGAGGAATAGTTACGGTTAATATAGTCGATCGCTAACTGAATGGTTTTGTGACTGAATTCCTTCGAGCAATGGTCGCGATGGGTGGAAGAAAGCCGACTGATTTCCAACAGAATTTCCAAAGCCCGAAGTTTTTTGTACATTTCATCTCCATAACCATAATCCGTTCTGATAGCTTCAAATAAAGCAGTCAGTTTTTTGATTTCGTCCGTCGACAGAGAAATTTGTGTGACCTTCCCGGAGGAATAAAAACAGTCGGACAGAGAGATGTCGCCGACAGCATTTGCGTACAGGAAGGATGGATGGACGTGCATGATGTGGCGGCAAAACAGCTCGCGGTCATCCGGCACCACCTTGTGTGCTTCAAACTGATTGATCAGAAATAGGTCACCATCGCTGATTTCGTAGACCTTGTCGTCGATCAGAAAACTGTTTCCACCGGTAATACATAGGAAAATTTCACAGCAGTCATGGATATGAACCTCTTGATTTTGATTTTTATTTTCAGAGTAGTAAAAGCCGAAGGTTTTGGTCTCGGCAGCGTTCTCAATCGCCGCTCCACAGGTATCAAAATAGCATTTCATTGATCGTTTTCCTTTCTGAACACATCGGAAAGTCACTAAACAGAATCCTTTGACGGTAGTATACGATGAAATGGTGGGAAATGCAATAAAGAGATTTGGTTTTGCAATAAAGTTGCAAATTATCTGTGGTATAAGAGAAGAATAAGACAAATTTTTCCCTGAAAGGAGATCAGAAAAATGGAAGTACGTCAGGCAGCAAATGCAAAAGATGTAAAGTTTTATACCACAGAGAGACTTCGCGAGGAATTTCATATCGCAGGTCTTTTCACCCAGGACAATATCAAGATGGTTTACAGTCATATTGACCGCATCATCACCGCAGGTGTGATGCCCGTAAATGAGACCCTTGCACTGGAGGCCGGAAAGGAACTGGCAGCGGATTATTTCCTTCAGAGAAGAGAGATGGGCTGCATCAACATCGGCGGAAAGGGCGTGATCACCGTTGACGGGGTTGAGTATGTGATGAATCCAAGAGACGGTATCTACATTGGTATGGGCAACAAAGAGATCACCTTCAAGAGCGAGGATGCATCGGCCCCCGCGAAGTTCTATGTAAGTTCCTGCCCTGCACACACTACATACCCTACCGTGAAGATCGATATCACTAAGGCGAAGAAGGTACCCTGCGGTTCCGTTGAAGAGTGTAACAAGCGCGTGATCAACCAGTATATTCACCCTGAGGTGATGAAGAGTTGTCAGCTGGCTATGGGTCTGACTCAGCTTGAGGTTGGTTCCAACTGGAACACCATGCCCTGCCATACCCATGACAGACGCATGGAGGTTTATCTGTATCTGGACATGGACGAGAACGATGTGGTATTCCACATGATGGGCGAGCCCACTCAGACCAGACATATCATCATGCACAACGAGGAGGCCGTGATCTCCCCCAGCTGGTCCATCCACAGCGGTGTAGGCACCAGAAATTATTCTTTTATCTGGGCAATGTGCGGCGAGAACCAGGAATTCACCGATATGGACTTTATTGAGACCAAGGATTTGCTGTAAAGGAGAGCGAAATATATGTTAAATCAGTTCAGTCTTGAGGGAAAGGTTGCGCTGGTGACCGGCGCAGCATACGGGATCGGTTTTGCCATGGCTGAGGCCCTGGCGAATGCCGGCGCAAAGATCGCCTTTAACTGCCGCGGACAGGAGCACATGGACACAGCATTAAAGGCGTATGCAGAAAAAGGGATCGATGCAAAGGGTTACATCTGCGATGTAACCGATGAAGAACAGGTGCAGAAGATGGTTGCAGATATCGAGCACACATTGGGCGTGGTCGATATTCTGGTCAACAATGCCGGAATCATTAAGCGTATTCCCATGCACGAGATGAGTGCGGACGAGTTCAGACAGGTGGTTGATATCGACCTGAACGCGCCGTTTATCGTTTCCAAGGCAGTCATTCCCGGAATGATTAAAAAGGGTCACGGAAAGATCATCAACATCTGTTCCATGATGAGTGAGTTGGGACGCGAGACCGTTTCTGCCTATGCAGCAGCCAAAGGCGGTCTGAAGATGCTGACAAAGAATATTGCGTCGGAGTATGGCGAGTACAATATCCAGTGCAACGGTATCGGGCCTGGCTATATTGCGACACCTCAGACGGCGCCATTGCGTGAACTTCAGGCGGATGGATCGAAACATCCCTTTGACCGCTTTATCGTTGGGAAAACTCCTGCGGCACGCTGGGGAACACCTGAAGATCTGATGGGACCGGTTGTGTTCCTGGCTTCGGATGCTTCAAATTTTGTCAACGGACATATTCTTTATGTTGACGGCGGAATTCTTGCCTATATCGGCAAGCAGCCCTGATAAGGTGAGAAGGAGAAATATAGTTACCATATGGATTAGATGTCTGAGTAGCTGATTTGTACATAGGATAATACAGAGGAGGATAATGACATGGACTTTAGTGAGGACATGGTGTATATCCTCCTCAAAATTATGTTTTAAAACGGTGAGTGACAACTTAAGATTTGGTAACTTATGGTTCCTAATTCAATTGTTTTAAGACCCGTCTATGAACTTCCGGTGTCATACCATAACGTTGTTTATACTTTGAAATAAAAAATGAAACAGTATTATATCCACACTGGGTTGCAATCTCATATATGCACAAATCGGATGTTGCAACTAAATCAGATGCCTTGGTAAGTCTCATTTCAATTAATGACTCAATAGACGTTTTACCGGTTTCATTTCTGAAAAAACGTACAAGGTGGCTTTTTTCAAGATGAACTATATTTGAAAGTTCGTCTAAGGTGATGTTCTGATCGAGATGATCTTGCATATATGCAATTATGGTTTCAGAAACGGTTTCCGTTGATTTTAGCAACATGTAGTTCCTTTTTGATATTTCTGCATTTAAAGTATATAGTTATTGGTGTACCAGTTCTTTGGCGATCGGAGAATTTCGATCCGGTAAAGAAATTAGTTTTTGATAAATACTCATATGAGTATTATATAAGTCGTAAGAAAGCAGTCAATGACTTACATGGAAGTGGAGCATTTGTCCTGATGTGCAGTGAGTTTGAATATCGGTAAAGAAGTGATGAATGCTTTAGTGAACTTGGAATACGAAGGAGAAGAAATGGCTGGCAATTTGAGGGATGATTGCCAGCCATCTTTTGAGGCGCTTACGTGTCAAGTCACAGGAGGCTGTGTTTGGCAACGTTTTATAAGCCTATGGATGATAGAGTTAACGAATATTATACACAGAGCGTAAGGTCAGCGTTTTAGGTGATCCTTCCAAAATTTTAACTGTCTTTGTACCAGCATTCATATCGAAATAATTATCGCTTAAAATAAAATCAGAATCTGGCGAGTCAATTTCTACATATCTTGCATAAGAGTCAGCATGAATTGTAATTACATCTTCATGGAACTCATATTGCAAATGCGGATCGAGGAAATTGAAATATTTTGGTACGGTAAATAATACTGTACCTTCGGATATGATATTGCCATGCACAATAAACTCGTAACTTAAATAGGTATTATCCACATCCGTTTTGTTAAAATCCATTTCATCCAGCCATACAGATGTAAAAGACGGAACCGTCAGTGCCTGGCTTCCGGTTGTTAAAATTTCGCCGGTGTTGGAACGCAACGCCCAAGTAACGGTGCCGGAATAGGCTTTATGTGTTTCATTGGTAACACACAGTTGTGCTTTTGTCTCATAATCATAAAGACCGGGCTCCATAGTTACTACAGGACGAGTGGTGCGTTCTCCTGTTTCAAGACAGCTGATCATAACAGGGGAGAAGAAGCGTTTGGCTACATATTGTAAGGCTTTATAACGGCCATAATAATCAATGCTGGCCCAGGATGCTACAGGCCATATATCGTTTAGCTGCCAATACAGTGCTCCCATACATCTGCCACGGTTTCTTCTAAAGTGTTCTACACCATATCGTATTGCCTCTGCTTGAAGTAATTGAGAGGCATAAAGGAGTGTACCGAAGCTGTTCGGGTAGCGATAATTATCCGACAGGTAGTTTAAAATTTTACCATTGGCAACACCGCTTCGTTGATGCATTTCCATAACTCGGCTAAAAATATTTCGGTCCGATTCTATTGTAAAGGAATTTATGGTCTTTTCACAAGGGAAGGACTGGAATCCAAATTCGCTTAAGTACCGGAAAAATTTCTTGCGGTATTCTGTAAAAGGTACATTTCCGTGCCAAACGCTCCAATAATGACAGTCACCGTAATTTTCGTTGCATGGATCAATGAAATGTCCGCAAGAGGTAGGGGAGGATGGAATATATGGAATGTACGGACATACTTCCTTCATAATTTCAGGGACCATACCTTCAAAAATATCCAGGTAGGGCTCTTTCATACTGGCATCAAAACCCTCCCAATGGGCAATGGCCTGCTCAACTTCATTATTACCGCTGATAATTGCGAGACTGGCATGATGTCTGATCCGAGTCAGATTATCATATAGTTCCTGACGGAAATTTGCTTTTGAATCAGCAGTCCCACTGATCATGGCACAAGCCAGCATCAGATCTTGAAATACGATGATGCCCATTTCATCGCAATAGTCATAGAAGAAATCATCCGGATAATAACCACCGCCCCATACACGAATAGTATTAAAGTTACAGTTTTTGCATTGTGTTAACAGCCAATGAGTACGCTGCGGGGTAATCCGGGAGAGAATATTATCTTCCGGAATATAGTCTGCACCCATGGCAAAAAAGCGTACGCCATTTACTTCATGACAGAAGCTTTCTCCATAACGATCTTTTTCACGGATAATGGTTAATGTTCGGAGACCGATTCGTTTTGTCTGACTGTCAACTACTTCCTGATCATCTAATATTTCGACTTTTACCGTGTATAGAGGTTGTTCACCCAGACCATTGGGCCACCATAATTGCGGGTTAGGTACAGAATATCTCTTATTGGCTTCTATAGAGATAGTCTGACCATCCGGAGTAAAAAGTGTTACCTGCACCTGGCAAGGGGAATCCGCCTGAACCAAGGGAGTGATATAAACATTTCCTTTTTCATGCTGCTGCAAAATATGAAAATCCGCAATGCGTGCACTGTTTACTACCAATAGTTTTATATCTCTCCATATACCTGCATCTGGCAGACGGGGCCCCCAGTCCCAACCATGCATACAGAGTGCCTTTCGGATATGCCCCACACCGTACAGACAATGATCCGGTCCGGGAAGGATTTCTTCTTTTTGTTTGGCTTTGATATATGCGTCAACAGGATGGAAGATAATGTGTATTTTATTTTCGCCGTCTATCAGATAATCCGTAACATCAAATTCATAAGTTCGGTGCATGTTGTTTGTATAAGCCACATGCTTGTCATTTATGTAGATATCACACAGAGTATCCAGTCCGTCACAATGTAGCAAAACCTTATCCCCGGTAGGAGAGAAGAGGAAATATCTGGAAAATACAAAGGTATTGTCCATTATTTTTTGTGCGGATAATTCATTTTGACGATAATATGGATCGTCCATGAGGTTGTTATTCAAAAGAAAAGAATAAACTGAGCCCGGTATGATGTCTTCGCAACGGTAACCGGCGCCCTCTAACTGCCAACGGCCATTTAAATTGATTTGAAGCATAATATAGTGCCCCTCCTTTATATAGATATTTATGTATTTTGTTAAGATGGCAGAGTCTAATCAATGTCCGGTCTGGTAACAGCAACAGATGCCGGAAGATTGATATTAGCAGCGATTCCGCCTTCTTTGGACAGCATATAATGAAGACCATATTGTTCTCCATACTTCATCTTAATTCGCTGATGAACGTTACAGATACCAAAGCCATGAGTTTTTTGTTCCGGATTTTGTGCAGCATTCTCGCTGTTGAGGCTGGCGTTGATAGAATCAACATCTTTTTCATTGCCATTATCTTTTACAATTAAACGAAAAACATTTTCATCTACAGTACAGGCAATAGATATTTCTATGAAGTCACTTCCGCCATTGTGCATGATACAGTTTTCTACCAAGGGCTGTAATAGCATTTTGGGAATCTTGGTCTGCGCCGGATTTATCGTTTGTGTGCTATAATCAAAGAAAATACAATTTCCACAAAGAAAATTTTGCAATGAGATGTATTTTTCCAGCATATCTAATTCTTGCTGCAGAGAAACTTCGATATTCGGCAAGGAAACGTTGTAACGCAAATAAACACATAATCCGGAAAGCACTGCTGCAATATCATCTTCCTTATGAAGCGTTGCCAGATTGTATACGGAGTTCAAGGAATTGCAAAGAAAATGTGGATTAATCTGTGCCTGCAGGAGATTCAGCTCCATCTCTTTTTGATATTCGGCATATTCCAGCTTTTTTTGGATAGACTCCTTTGTTTTTTCGACCAACAGGTTGTAATTTTGATATAGCAGCTGGATATCTTCATCCGGCAAGGCCTGTTCCGGCTGAATAAGGGTCAGCTTCTTTGTACGCATATGACGGGCCAAGTACAATATATCTCTCGTCATCCGATGAGATAAAATATAACTGCATACACATCCTGCTACCAGAGAAATCAGCAGCAGAAGCAAAAAGGGCGACAGGATCCGCATATAATTTGAGTGAAGCTGACTTAAAGGGATTAAGGTAATCAGATTCAGTTCAGAGGTAACGGATGTTAAATTCATTGCATATTCTTTTTCGTTTATAGTAAATGTCTCATGTGTGTTTTCAAATAAGTCTTTCGTAACGGCATCATTCATGATCAATGCCTGTGATGTGTAGAGTATTTGACCGGAGTTGTCAACAAGTAAAAATGCAGTGTCCGCAGTCAGATCCGAGGAATCCAGCTTCTCTTGAATCCAGAAGGTGTCCATTTTGATAAATAGAACTCCAAGCGTAATTGTTTCTACCGTACTGTTGTTTACGGTCAGATATTTCAGGCTTCTTGCCAGACAAAGGGTATTTGGTTCGGAGTCAAGTCGTAACCAATGATTTTGATTAGGAAATTCCACAGCAAGCTTGTACCATTCCGTGTCATTTATCTTGGTATTTGAATACATCCATGTCTTACCATCCAAGGATGGAGTTTCAATATCTGTTACAGACAGCTTGTCAAACATTTCATAGGACGGATCTGCAAAAAAGTAAACATGATATTTAGTTGTAAAAGAACGTAGTGCAATGCTGATATAATTGTTTAGCAGATCTATGGTCTGCTCAAATGCCGAAATCAAGGAACGAACGTCATTGTTGTAAAGAAGCATTTTTTGCTGCAATCCGGAGTTATCACTATTTAAGGAAGCGATTGCCAGTTCTACCTGATGAATAGCCTGAGATATACTTTGGGCGTTATTAAGAGAAACCTGATTGATGCTTTCATAGACGGTTGCTTCTGCTTTTTGCTTATGGTAAATGGTAAAGCTTCCGGTAATAATAATACAAATACAGATAAGTATAGAAAAAAAACCTGTGAACAGCCGTTGAAAAAGATTTAATCTTTTGTGGCGTTTGATCTCTTTGTTCATACATATTCCCTCTGATTTATTCGTCGGTGGAATTTAATAATATTTGTAAACGGTATTCTGTAGGAGTAATCTGCATTTTTTTCCGAAAAACACGGGAGAAATAATTTTGGTTTTGAAAGCCTGATAAGCTGGCAACTTCATTAATAGAAAGTTTCGGATTTTTCAGAAGTTCTAATGCATATTCCATTTTCTTTTTGTTGATATATGCATTCAAGGTTTCGCCTGTATAGCGGTGGAAAAGACGATTGATATGATCCGGTGAAAAATGAAACCGCTCTGAAATCATCGCTACACCACAGTCTGGAAGCATATAGTTCTTGTTAGTGTAATTGTAAATTTGCTGAAAGATATTTTTTTGATAATCAGCAGATAGTGGTTTTTTACTATAAGTATTGATGACTTGATTATAAAGTTCTGCGATCAGCGATACCATCTCTAATTTGGTGGTGCATTGGGAAATGGCATCATTTTGCTCCGCGATTAGTATGCTTGCGTTGGGAAAGCCCGTGTAAAGCAAACGAACCATCACAAAGCACGTTGCCTGTATAGCCTGAAAAGGAATGGATGTACAGTTGGTAAAAGTGGCAAAGAATTTCTGAAACCATTCCGAATCGGAAGCTTTCAAGCGGGCAGTGATTTCCTTTTGGCGGTTTGGAATGCTGCATATGGAGGAAAAAAATGTCTGCTGTTCATAGTTGTGCGCTAATTCCTGAAGGATCTGACATAAAAGATCAATATTCTGAGGAGTTAAAGGCTTTAACATATATTCGGTTACGTTAAACTTTAAGGCTAATCGTGCAGTTTCCATATCTTCATAAGCACTGAGCAAGATAATGGGAATGTCGTCTCGCAGTTGTCTGACATTTGAGCAAAAGCTTAATCCGTCCATTACAGGCATCTTTACATCAGTGATGATCAAATCCGGCATAGTTTTCATTATCAGACTTAGAGCATCTTTTCCGTTTTGAACAGATCCCATTATTTCATATCCGTATTTTTCCCAGGGAACGAGCATTCTGAGCAAGTCTAACATATTCACATCATCATCCACAAGTAAAACCTGTAACATAAATTTCCCTCCCTCCGAAAGTTATGCTGTTAAAAGTATACCATGGGGATTTTGCAAAAGCAATAAAGCAAAATGTGGGAAAGCGAAAGCGGTCGGGAAAGTGCTAATGAATCGTTTTTTTTGCATTGCTATGAAAAAAATGAGTGTGCTAACATATAAATGAGCAAAGAAGAAGCAACCAATATATTAACAAAAAAGGAAGCAGATAGATGAAAGAAAAACTTTTGGTGGGAATTGGGTCTAAAGAATTATTGCCGGAAAGTAATCTGGAAGACAACTTGAGAATGCTAAAAGAGTGTGGTTTTGAGTCGGTAATATATAGTATTAAAGAGAATGACCTGAAGATGCAGGCAAATCGTCATGTGTATTTTGGGGCTTTTTTTAAAGCAGCGAAGAATGCCGGTATCGCTATTTCACAGATTCATTTTAAATATGATGAAGAGATAAAAGAATGTAACGATTATATAGAATCATTGCATAATGCTTTACATATATGTAACACACTTAAGTGTCCGTTTCTTGTGATTGATCCCATCCAATTGAAAGATAGTGTGCAAGAAAAGGAGATCAATCTTAAGATATATCGCAGTCTGACACCTGTTGCTAAAAAATATGACATTAAAATCTGTCTAATAAATACTATAAAGTGCGCTGGCGGGTATCATCAACATGCTATCCAGGGAGCCTGTGCAGATGCAGCAGAGGCAGTGTGGTATATTGACACCTTAAATGTGGAAGCAGGGGAAGAAATCTTTGGCTTTTGTTTGGATACAGGCTGTGCAAATGTCACTGCAAGGGATATGGAACGATTTATAATTACTTTAGGTTCCAGACTAAAGTGTGTACATATCAGTGACAATAATGGCATCAGTGATGACCATTTGATGCCATACACCCAGACACTGGGACAGGTGGATTGGCAAGGCTTTATTGCCGGTTTGAATAGAATTGGATATGAGGGAGCACTCACCTTTGACGTGTCAAGGTCTATCCATACATTTCCGGAGGAAGTAAGACCCCATGCGATGAAAGTGATTGCAGCAGTAGGCAAGTGTATGAGAAAAAGTATAGAGGCGGAGTCATGATGGTAAGTGGGATAAGAGAGATGAAGAGACTGCCTGTTGGCATACAGACAGCAGGCTGGTTTGATGAGAAGGATCCGGCGAAAAGCTTTCGGTTTGCCAGGGAGTGTGGATTCGAGTCAGTTGATTATAACATTGATACGATAATTCGTATTGGAAGAGATGAAGCTGGTAACAGCTATTCTTTTATGGATAAGACAGATGAGGATCTGTTGCAATATTATGAGCCGTTTAAGGCAGCCGCAGAAGTAAATAATATAAAAATTTCGCAGATACATGCACATTATCCCACGTATGTAGTAGGGGATGAGGAACGGAATGCGTATCATATAAAGGTGATGGAACGGATTCTGTTTGTAAGCAGATTTCTGGAATGCCCGGCAGTGGTCATTCATCCTACCAAGACGCCGGATCGAGGACAGGAGAGAGAAATTAATCTTACAATGTGCCGCAATATGATACCTGCCGCATTAAAATATAATGTAATGATATGTATTGAAAACTCATTGAAAAGAATTAACAAGAATGTGGTTCAGGCTATATGGACGGATGTGGAAGAAATAAACTGGTATATTGATACATTGAATGCCGAAGCAGGAAAAGAAGTATTTGGATTTTGTCTGGATACCGGCCATTCTCATATAGTGGGCAGAGACGTAGAGATGCTGATTGAGGACTTGGGAAGCAGGCTTAAGGTGTTACATATCCATGACAATAACGGAACGGAGGACGAGCATTTAATACCTTATACGCAAAATCCCGGTAACAAAGGAATGGGTCAGATTGGCTGGGATGGTGTAATTAAGGCACTGCGTAAAATGAATTATGAAGGTGCACTCTCATTCGAATGTGCCAGAGGGGTGAAGCTTTTGCCGGAAGGTGCAAGACGGGAAGGAATGGAACTGATCAGTGCTATTGGCAGATACTTTAGAAAAGCAATTATTGAGGGATGAAGGGATAATAAAATTATGAAAAAATTAACACCAATTGAATATGGTCGTATGGCCTGTGAAACGATTATGCAGAAATATGAACCGGAGAAATTGCCGCCGTATTATAAAGAAAAAAATATGGGAATGTTTGCATATCATCAAGGCGTTTTTTTGTCAGGTATGAATAGAATTTTTCAAAAAACAAGAGAGCAGAATCTGTTTGATTATATG
Organism: Lachnospiraceae bacterium; assembly: GCA_017461725.1. Classification (GTDB taxonomy): domain Bacteria; phylum Bacillota; class Clostridia; order Lachnospirales; family Lachnospiraceae; genus RGIG423. The sequence continues at coordinate 22,271 of JAFTXG010000023.1, read as the reverse complement.
AAGGCCTGGGTAGATTCTCACGTAGATGAAAACGGTAAAATAGTAACAGAGTGGAAAGGCGGTTGGTGTTCCCTGGAGACGCTTGATTTCAGACAGCCCGGTTTGCTCATGTATCCTTTGTATGAAGAAACAAAAGACGAAAGATATATGTCTGTAGTTAAATATTTGGTAGAAAGCTTAAAGGATTATCCTACCAATTCTAAAGGTGGCTTTTGGCATATGACGGAGCAGGATAATCAAATGTGGCTGGACGGTCTTTACATGGCAGGTCCCATCACTGCTATGTATGCGGATAAGTTCCAAAAGCCGGAATTTTTCGATCTGGCAGCAACACAGGTTATCGTTATGTATGAAAACATGAAGGATGAAAAATCCGGACTGCTTGTTCATGGATGGGAAGAAACCGGAACAATCGGATGGGCAAATCCGAAAACCGGAAAATCTCAGGAAGTTTGGGGAAGAGCCATGGGTTGGTATGTGACCGCACTTGTAGATATTTTGGATTATATTCCGGAGGAGTGCGAGAAGAGACAAAAGTTGATAGCGATCGAAAAAGAGCTTTTGGAAACACTGGTAAAATATCAGGATGAGAGTGGTCGTTGGTATCAAGTAGTCGATAAAGGCGGTCAGGAAGGAAACTGGCTGGAAAATTCCTGTTCTTGCCTGATTACATATGCATTAGCCAAGGCGGTAAAGAAAGGGTATCTGGAACCGGAATACTATGAAGCTGCACGCAAAGGCTATGAAGGAGTGATTGATTCCTTGTATTATGATGAAGAAGGACTACTTCAGATTGGAGATATCTGTGTGGGTACCTGTATTGATGATGGAGATTATCAGCATTATATAAATCGCGGTAAAGCGGTCAATGACTTGCATGGAAGTGGTGCGTTTGTTCTCATGTGTAGTGAGTTCGAGTATAAAAACGTTTTATTTCCTGAATAGAAAGATGAGGAAAATTATATGAATGAAATATTCAGACGATATCATACACTTACGCTTTTTGACTGCGGCAAGCGCGTCATGGAAAAGGAGGGCGAGTTTCCCCTCACAGACAAATTGGGAAAACCTGTACATATTACTTTGCGTGATACTGTAGTCCATCCCGACGGCTGGAATAAAACTCGATTGTCGCTTGACTACACTGATTTTTCAGAGAATACATTGGTTACTTTTGCGTTCGGCAAAACGTTTGCAAATGACAAACCCGATACCGCAAAATTAACCGTTACAATCACCAGAAACGACATAACCTTTAGCTGTGATTGTAAAACGCTAAAGGTAGATACACTCTTTGATATTTCCGGTTCTTTCCATATAGAAATCACAGAAAATAATATTATTTTTGACAATGCCACTTTCGAAATAAATTCTGAAAAGCTTTCGGGGTATCTTGATATTTGTGCATCAAACGGCACATTTATCATGACGGGTTTTTCTGCCGAAACGGAAGCGGTTCCCTACACAGAGGACGAGCACGCAAAAAAGCTTGTGGCATGGCGGCACAGCCAGCTTGATAAAATAGACCAGTGTATTGACAAGCTCGAAACCTACATAAAAGAAAATCCTGAGGCACTCCCTAAACGTGGTGGTGAGCTCATAGTTCCATTACGGCTTGCAGACCTGGGGGATACGACTACAATCCGGGTGATAAGCTACGGCACACGCAATGCGGCGCTCTCAATCACGAAAAATTGCTACAGCCATGATGCAGAGCCCGAGCAGATAGAGATTTCTTGGAAACAGGATGGCGAAAACTACTACGCGGATATAGAGCTAACGCTCGACGTTGCCGGAAACACAAAGATAGAATACTGGGCAAATCTAGAAAAAATTGTACGTCAGATTGCCGTTTTAGATAAGGGGTATATGGCGGTTATTCCCTGGATTGGTTTAAATACACCTTTTGTGGATGAGGAAATACACCGTTTTGATCTGCCGGGTGATTACTGGTTCTATGCACCTCGTATCACAGAGCCGGAGGAAGCGATTGAAAAATATCTGCCGTTTATTCGCGGTACACGACGTTACGGCGACAGGATAGTGCCGTTTGTAAATGCCGGACGGATAATTCCGCAGGCAGAAACGGACACTCTGTTTGAGCTTGACCGTACCTCGCAGGAACGTGGGTTTGCACAGATAAAGCGTCAGATGCAGATCATGGGATATTCTGATATGGAGCTTGTGGCGAGCTATACACCCGACGCTGTTGCAATGGACATACTCAATGACCTCGGTGTAAAGGGACTTACCTCCCTCTGTGCATGGCAGAACTGGCACGACGGTGGTTGGGAAATAAACCACTGCGGTGTGTCAAATCAACCTTATTACCCCGCCGATGATAATTTCAGGCGTTCAGATGTAAACAAGAGCGGGCTTATGTGTTTTACAATGGGCAACTCGTCATGTAACAGAAACTACAGTATTATGGCACTTGATAGTTGTCCGTCGAACGCTGTTCCGGGCGAGCGATACCTTGAAAATTACGTTGTAAACCAAGGCGTTCAGCGTTTCTTTGATGCATTTGACGGATATATAAATGACAGCAAAAACAATGATACCTTAATGACGGTTACCGTTGCAATTGAAGCATTCAGAGGACGTATGGACTGGAACGCCGCAAACGAGGCGGCAATACGCCACATCATAAAACGTGCTGGAACTGAAAAGATTGTATTTGTATCTGCGGCAGATGTATCAGACTATCATAAGCGCAAGAATCTGAAAATGCAGGAGGCGTATTTCTTCCAGCCCGATTACTATTACGGTTACGGCAATGGAACGATGCCTGGGCGCATTGATGACAGACTTGAGGCCATAACACATGATTACCTTGCGGTAATACGCAGAAGCAGCATGCTTCCCATGTATTTTTACGACTATACTGTGAAGTGGGCAAGCAAGGAGGAAGAGCCGGAACGTAATGAGTTCGGTCAGGTTGATCCGGATGAGCATAAACCGTCCGAATGTGTTCCGAAACAGGTTTATCGTGAGGATATGGCGATAACCTCGGAAATAACAAACGACACGATAAAGATATTTGCAACCACATCCGCTGCGAAAAAGAAAATGGTTACCGGCGTGTTTGATATTCCGTTTGAGGCTGATTTCACAGCTACAATTGATAAGCCTGATGCAGCTGTTAAAAAAATAACTGACAAATGGACTGGTAATACACACCTGTTTATTGATATGGGTGCAATTGATGCAGGGGAAACAGTGCTTGAAATTAAAATTTCGGGGACACCGAGAACACCTGTTGATGCGGAGCTTATCAAGGACGGGTTTGCGGCTATGTTCTTTGGTGAACACGCATATCTTAGAAGCTGCGACCGTGAAGGGGCAGTTAAGGTATCACTACCCGCCCCCGACGGTGCGTATATAAAACTTATAAGCGGTAAAAAGGTATTGCCGGAAGGAGGATTCTTAAACTTCACAGTAAACACATCCTGGTTTGACGAATCGCCAACGCTTTACGGTTACCCAAAAGAAGAGTTTGCTAAAGCCTTGAAGTTTGCAACAGTAGAATATGCAGGAAAAACCACTTGCTCTCGGTGGTCAGGGCAGTAATTTATCCCGGGTCGGACATCGCTGGAATATCGGAAGCAACATGATTAGCATAAAGGATAGCGCAACAGAGGAGAATGGCATGGACTTTAGTGAAGTTAAAAAATTAATGGACGAAGCTGTTGAGTTACATGGGGTACCAGGCTCTGACATTGCAATTATGCACCAGGGAGAGTTAGTGTACCGATACATGAACGGAACTTGCGATGATGATAAGAAGGTAGCTATGAAGGGAGATGAGCAGTATTTCCTCTATTCAGCTACAAAGCCTATTACCTGTACTGCAGCATTGCAATTGGTGGAGGTAGGAAGGCTGAGTCTGGAAGACAAACTTTCTGACTACATACCAGAATTTGAAAACATGATGGTGAAGACCTCGGAAGGACTGAAAGAGGCACAGAAGCCCATTACCATTCAAAATCTCTTCAGCATGACCTCCGGTTTGAACTATGATCTGGCCAATCCCAGTATTAGGGAAGCCCGGGAAAAAGATCCAAATGCATCTACTTTGGATATGGTACGAGCCATGGCCAATGAACCATTGGAATTTGAACCCGGAGAGCATTATCTGTATGGCTTAAGTCATGATGTGCTTGCGGCAGTGGTGGAGGTAGTGACGGGCATGAGTATCGGAGACTATCTGCAGGAAAATATCTTCGACAGATGTGGTATGACAAGAACCGGTTTTATGTCCAATAAAGAGGCAAAAGATATGGTTTGCAGCCAGCATCTCTACAATCCGGAGAGTGGCAGAACTTCCCTGATGTCTAAGGAGAATGGATTTATCTTGACACCGAAATATGAAAGCGGCGGTGCGGGACTGATTTCCTGCGTGGATGATTATATGAAATTTGTTGCGGAGATGAGTGACGGGAACAGACTGTTAAAGGCGGAGACAATTGATTTGATGCGATCCAATCAGTTAGGGAAACAGGCGTATGAGGAGTTTCAGTCCTGCAAACCGGGATATTCATATGGACTTGGTGTTCGCACATGTATTGATGGTCGCTTTGCTCACAAAGGTGAATTCGGCTGGGATGGTGCCGCAGGTGCTTATGTGATGATTGATCCTGATAATCATATCGGGGTTTTTTATGCCACACATGTGCGAAATCATGGTGCATATCTGTATCAGGTGTTGCATCCGGCATTAAGAGATGCTGTGTATCGAGTGATTGGGCCGGATAGCAAGCAGGGATGGTGAGTCGACGGAAAAGTGCTAATGAATCGCTTTTTTGACATTGAGGCACAAAAATGAGCGTGCTATCATATAAGTAAGCAAATAATCGGTTATTACGAGTATGTTAATGGAGAAGGAGGTTTATACCATGAATTACACAAGATCTATGAGGATAAAGGCTTTTGGGGAAAATATGTGGAAAAACAAAGCGTTATTGTTATTAATCCTTCCTGGATTTGTTCTAATCGTGCTTTTTAGCTATATACCTATGGGTGGATTGGTGCTTGCATTTAAAGAGTTTAATTATACGAAAGGTATTTGGAAAAGCGATTGGGTGGGATTTGATAATATCAAATTTCTCTTTATGTCCGGAGATACTGCATGGCGCATGATAAGAAATACCATAGGTTATTATGTTTTGTTCCGGGTTGTGGGAACCATAGCAAACGTTTCGCTTGCGATTGCATTGAATGAATGTCGTCACAAATACTTTGCAAAATTTTCTCAGACCATTATGATTATGCCTACCTTTATTTCTTTTATTGCGATTTCCTTTATAGTATCGGGATTGTTGGCAGATAATGGTTATGTGAATAATATTCTGCAGTCACTTGGCTTTGAAAAGATTCAGTTTTATATTGAACCCAAATATTGGCCGGCGATATTGACGTTAGTACATGTTTGGAAAGAAACAGGGTATGGTTCCGTAATCTATTTATCTGCTTTGGCAGGAATGGATCAGGAAATGTTTGAAGCTGCTGATATAGATGGAGCGAACCGTTGGCAAAAGATTCGTTACCTAACTCTACCTATGCTGTCATCCACGATTGCCATCATGACACTGCTCAGCCTTGGAAATATGATGCATTCTAGTACAGGATTGTTCTATCAGGTAACACGTAATATAGGTGCTTTATATCCTGCGACACAAACCTTAGATACATATGTTTTGAATGCGTTATCGGAAGGCGGTTCAACCTTTGGCATTACGGCAGGGGTCACCTTTATTCAGTCGGTTGTTGGATGCTTTATGACGGTTGTTGTAAACTTGATTGTTCGAAAAATATCGCCGGAGCATTCATTGTTCTAATATAAAAAGGAGGTGTTTGAGTGATGATGAACAAAATTAAAAGTAATCAGCCAATCTTAACAATTGTATTAGGAATTTTGACTCTTGTTGCAGTGCTGCCGCTCGTGTTGATCGTAATTGTTTCGTTTTCAAGTACAGAGAGTATTTCTTTAAATGGTTTTACCTTTTTTCCGAGCAGCTGGTCACTGGAAGGTTGGCAATATGTGTCGAAATATAGCGGACAAATTGTTCAATCTTATATTATAACTATTTATGAAACGGTTGTTGGAACGATACTTATGTTGCTGATTACCAGTATGTTTGCGTATGCGTTAAGCCGAAGTAACTGGATGTTGACCCCGTTTCTTTCGATATTTTTATTGATTACCATGCTGTTTAGCGGGGGAATGGTTTCCCAGTACATAATTAGAACCAACGTCTATCATTTAAAAGACAACTTGTTAGTTTTGGTAATCCCGGGAGCAATGAGCGTCTATAATTGCTTGATTATGCGAACCTTTATCAAAAGTAATGTTCCGGAGTCGCTGATTGATGCTGCAAAGATGGATGGCGCCGGTGAAATGTACTTGTATTTTAAAGTTATTTTGCCGCTTATGAAACCTTGTCTTGCTGCACTTGGATTCATGGCTGCAGTAGGTCACTGGAATGAGTGGCAGACTTCAATGTTGTATATCAGTGATCCGGACAAAGCCTCATTACAGCTTTTGTTGATGCGAATTGAAAATAGTATGCAATATCTTCAAAATAATATGGAGAATTTGAGCATTGCAGAAATAAAGGCATTGCAAACTGCGCCTAGTGATAGTATGAGAATGGCCATACTTTGTATTACCATGGGACCGATACTGATAGCGTATCCTTTCTTCCAAAAGTATTTTGTGAAAGGTATCACAGTGGGATCAGTTAAAGGTTAAAGGTGTATTTTTTGAAAATGAAGTTAATGCTTGGTGATTGAGATATATTTTAATCGGCAGGCTTGGCTTAATAAATTTTATTTTATAACCAGGAGGAAAAAAGAATGAGGAAACGTAGCAACAAACTTATTGCTGTGTTGCTTGCCGCTACAATAATTGGCGGTGCAATGACAGGATGCGGAAGCAATGTGGAGCCAAAACCGACAGAACCTTCTTCGTCAGAAGTAAAGGAAACTCCCGGCAGTGTCGAACCTTCTTCTTCTGAAGAGGTGGAGGAGAGTCTTGATCCGGTTCATTTTGTCGTGTGGATTGCTCAGGCTGCCGGTTCGGATGATAAGATCGTAGAAAAGGCATTCAATGAACTGGAGGAATTGAAAGAATTAAATGTAACTGTTGAATTCAAAACCACTCCTGCAGGTGATAAGTTCGATCAAAAGCTGGATCTCGCTCTGGCTGCCAAGGAAGATGTAGACATTGTACTCGGTGATTTTGGTGCGAATGCATATGCTCGTATGCGAAATGGTGCGTATGCGGATATTTCGGAACTTCTGGATACGAAGTATACTTCGCTGAGAGATACACTTTTGCCGGATCATTGGACTAATGTTACCATTGATGGCGGAATTTATGGAGTACCTAGTTATAAGGAGTCCTCTACGCACGCAATGTTCCTTGTTCAGCAGTCTGTAGTAGATAAATACAATCTTGATTTGTCTAACCGAACAGTGCTGGACTTGACGGATGTATTGGAGGCATTGAAAGATGACGGACGTGCTACATTCATGTTAAAATACAGTGCAATGTCTTATTTGAGAGATGCTATGGCTGAAATTAATCATATTAAACTGAATAGATGGATTACTTCAGCTACCTATGAGGATCCACGTACTGTTGTGAACTTCTATGAGACAGATGACTGGAAGGAATTGTGTCTTCAGACAAGGGAATGGTATGAAAACGGATTGATTGCATCAGATATTTTAACAAAAGAAAACTTTACAGCTGAGACGAATGATGAAAATTTATGTGGTTTGATATACACACAGGGTGATTATTTGTCATTGTATGCGCAAAAGGCAGCAAGAGGAATGGATTTAGCGGAATTGCAGATTTCACCGGATAATTATACAGTAGCAGGTAATAACTATAATGCTTGTGTCACGACAACTTGTGATGATATAGATCGTGCAGTGGCATTTATAGAGCTTTTGTTTACCAACAGTAATGTAAAAAATATGATTACATACGGTATTGAAGGAATGCATTACGATCTGGTGAATGGACAAGTAGACTGGACGAATTATCCTGACCATGCTACTGCCTGGGCAACTTCTAATACCAAAATAGGAAATGTGCTTATTTCTTATCCACCGGTAGGATATCCTGAGGAAGGTTATGCTCTTTACGCAGAATATGCTAAAACTGCACGTAAATCGCCAACAACAGGATTTGTTCTGGATACATCTAACATAACGAATGAGATTAATGCAGTGAAAGCTGTAGAAATCGAATATGTTAATATGTTGGCTTGTGGTGTAGTAGAAGATGTAGAAGCGACGATTGCAGAAATGAACCAAAAGATGTATGATAACGGTTTGCAGACGATTATTGATGAAGCTCAGAAACAGTTAGATGCTTGGTGGGCAGCAAAGTAATTGATTAAAAGCAAATTGAAATAAGAATTGATTTCAAGCGGGGTATTATCAGTAGAGATGTATCCCGCTTGAGATTCGAGTGGCGAATATTTCGATTATTAGCTCAAAATACCATATACGCAGAATCCCAGAAACAAAGGAATGTGCAGAGGGGTCAAGCTTTTGCCACTACTTATTAAAAAGGAGAGAGGACAAGTATGAGAAAATATCCTTTGAATCTACACAGATTTGATGAGAAGATTGCTGTTTTGGAGACACAGGAGGATGCGTGTGAACAGATTCTTTTGTACGGAAGTTCCTTTTTTAATAATTGGACTGAAGCAAAAGAACAGATGCTTAGAGCAAGTGACGGGAAATATCACGTGGTGAACCATGGCTTTGGCGGTGCCACGGTGGATGAACTGCTCTATTTTTACAGGAAGCTGGTAGTTCCATATAGTCCAAAGGCGGTCATTTTCCGCATCGGTCCCAATGACATTTTTAATGGCTTTTCTGCTGAGGAGGCCTGGAATATGGCATGGAGACTGATGGAGTTTTTGCGTGCAGACTATCCGGGTATTAAATTGATCCTGCTTTGTGTGTTTGATTACAAGTCTGTCAGAGAGGAGCACAAAACAGCCTATGCAAAGTTTAATGCGTACCAGAGGGAATATGCAGTTGAGACAGATAATGTCTGGTATCTGGATATAAATGATTTCTTTTATGAGAGAACGGAAGATATCGGAACTTTCCAGGGATTCCGGGATATTTTCCGAGAGGATGGACTTCATCTGCTTCCGGATGCTTATGTGGAATTTGCGGAGTATCTTACTAAGAAGTTGGAAAATATATTGTGAGACACGATTCATGCTGATGGAAAAGGTCATTATTATTCCATCAGATTTAGATAATCCAAAGTCTTTTCTTCATCCTACGTCAATGATGGACAGGCCACATATCATTTTCAATAAAAACGCAAAAATAAGTGTAATGATAGGAGGAATAAGTGGTGCCGAAGTTTATATTAGGGGTTCGTGGACACGATTATGGCAAGGGCAATGTAAATGATATTTTCACGCATATTAAACAAGACGGGTGGGAATGTACGCAATTAGCTTTCAAGAAATTGATGGCTGGTGTCACATCTTATGAAGATGTAACGCCAGAGTTAGTGGCTGAAGCCCGGAATGCAATGAAAACAGTGCAGTTAAATGTTGCTGTTCTGGGGACATATGTAGAGTTGGGAACATTGAATTCAGAAAAGCGGCAAAAGGATGTTGCAGATTTCATTAGTCAAATACCAGTTTGTAAAGAATTAGGTGCTTCTTGTATTGCAAGTGAAACCTCTCATTTTGATTGTTTAAATTCTACGGTAAGTAGAGAAGAAGGGTTAAAGGTACTTTTGACAAGTTTAGAAGCTATCATGCCGGAAGCAGAAAGACAAGGGGTAATGGTGGCATTGGAACCTGTTTGGAGTCACACCATGAATACGGTGGAAGTAACTCGTGAGATTATTGATAATGTTAAAAGCCCAAATCTTAAAATTGTTTTTGATCCTGCCAATTTATTAAGCCCAGAGTGTCTTAATAAACAGGATGAACTATATCGTCGGGCGATTGATAGTTGGGGAAACTTAATTGCTGCAGTACATATCAAAGGTGTGCGTCGAAGTGAACGGGGATATCATCTATGTGGTTTAAATGATTCTGTTGTGGATTACAAGGCAGTTTTTGATGCTTTAAGAGAGATTCCACAGGAAAGACTTTCCATATTACGAGAGGGAGCAATTCCGGAGTTTGCAAAGCAAGATCAAGAGTTTATAAAACAGCTTTTCTGACAAGATAGTTTTAGAAAATCCCTGGGCTATGCACATATGGTGAAAGGTCAATTAGGTTACGAGCATCCCAGAGAGTGTGAATTTATTAATAAGGGTATTAGCGGTGACCGGATTGTTGATGTTTATGCAAGAATCAAAAAAGATATCATCAATCTGAAGAGCGATACATGTGCATTTGATGTCTACTGCGATGGACAGGTTATCGGAAGTGGCGAACCTTGGTATAAAAAATTTTAGAACAAACCAGCTTGCTTTAGGCTTTTTTACTGCCGATTTGCCGGACGGACATCATAAAGTCAGAGTGGTAGTTCGTAAGAGTGAAAATAGTGAACGAAAGAGCAAACATTTATGTATTTACAATGCTATAGTGGGAACAAAATTAGAAGCCTAGTGCTAAACGAAAACTATGATATGGAAGTTACCTTTGTTGATGGAGAATGTGTCTATGTGTGTTTTGGGGATTGAGAAAGGAATGAGTGGTCAGTACGTCAGATAAAATACACTTGCTCTCGGCGGTCAGGGCAGTAAGTGATAATTGGAGGATATGAGATGGAGGATATGTTACGAGATAAAATAGAAAGTTACAAAGTAAAAACGTATTGCGAATTGGAAGAGGCATTGAAAAATGCTTCCTTAAAAGAGGATGCGGCAGTTATCTATATTGAAGATGATATCACATTAAAAAAAACGATCGAAGCAGAAGGATTAAAAAATGTGACCATCACCTCTGAAAAAGGAAGTGCATTGCTTGGAGGGAAGGTGTTTCACAAGTGGGACAGAGAAGGAGAATTTTTGTCCCTGCGTACGGAAACAGAGCCCCGTGTATTAATCGTAAATGGAGTGCTCTGCCCAAAATCCACTTATCCGGAGGAAGGATGTATTTTAGTAAAGGATGTAACAGATATAAGGTGGATGGATTCCAGAAATGGCGGATGGAACAGACCGCTTAACGAAGAGGAACTGACACATGCTACCGTAGATCCGTCAGAGATTCCGGAAGAATTGGACATCAATAACTGTGATATGAGAATCCTTCATATTTGGGACGAATCCACAGTTGCAGTGAAAGCGTTTGACCGGAAAAACGGTGTGATTACCACACAGTATCCTATGGCCCATCCTGCCGGAGCATTTCGCATTATGGACAATGACAAGGGAAGGGTAATTGCATGCCGGTTTCTGAATACAAAGTATGGTTTGACTAAGCCGGGAAGCTGGTGTTATGACCGTACAGAAAAAAAGATCTACTATCTTCCGTTGGATGGCCAAAGTGAAGAGAACACGGAGGCCATGGTTCCTGTCAGCACTTCTCTTTTGAAGCTGAAAAACTGCAGCCATGTTGTTGTGGAAAATTTAAAGCTGTTTTTGTCAAATGCCGAGTGTGGACAGATCGCGGGACTTCGTGCCGTAAATCCTTCCGGTGCCATTCAGGTGGAAGACAGTCAGGATATTACCCTGAATATGCTGGATATTTCCTATTCCGGAGGACAGGGAATCAAGGTGCTGCGTTCAAAGCGGATTGCTGTGGAAAACTGTGTCGTTCATAAATGTGCATCCTGCGGTATTCTGACCTTCGAATGTGAAGATGAAAGAATCGCCTACAATGAATTAAGGGATATTGGTATGTATGACCTGTCAGCCATTCCGATTCATGCAGGAGGAAAGTCACTGTTAGTTTTTGTACAGGATGGAAGGATACCGGAAAAGGGACAGACCATCATAGAGTACAATACCATTGACCGTGCTCCTTATTGCGGTATTACCTGTAATGGTGGTCCTCATATCATCAGAAATAACAAGCTGACACGATGCATGTTGGAACTGGATGATGGATCTGCCATTTACTGCTCCAGAGCAGAGGGGACACTGGTAAAGGATAACTTTATTTCTGACATACCGGGAAATAAAAAGGCAAATGCAGTTTATTTTGATGAGTTCAGTGAGGATTCGGTGGCGGATGGAAATGTTTCCATAAATGTAAAAGTACCATTTCTTGCACACAGATCAAAGCATTGTACTTTAAAAAACAATATCATGATAAATGATGGAGAAGTGTGGATCCGTATATACCGTGCTTCTGATTTTACGTGGAAGAATAACATTGTATCAGGCACGGGAGACATTGTACTGGAGTGTACCTCTTTAGAGGCAGGCGGAAATGATTTGAGTAAATATATTACCTTTGATAAAGACGTGATGTATTCCAAGAACGGAGCCGTTTGGTTCTGGGAAATGGATACTGATAACAATACGATCATCAAGGAAAAGGTAAATGGTTTGAACAGGTTTCAGGAGGATGAAAATGGCAAATATTAAGTTTCAGGCAGAGGCAAAATTTGTGCCCGGCGACCGCATAAAGGCATTACAAAAACGAAGCAGAGAGTTGGCGGTATCCGGTAAGCGTAATCTTTATACCGCCAATGAGACACAGCTGGTGTATCACTGGTCCGATGCAGGCAATGCCATTGCCCCGAGAAGTGGCGAGCACAAGTTTGCAGGAATGAGTCTTGGGGATCATGGCTGCAGGGTAGACTGCGGCATGGATTTTCCGCTGTTGGATCAGATGCCCTCCCGTGTGGATGGGTATGTGGAAAATGCAGAAAGCTGGGGAAAGGATTTTAAATTTCTCTTAGACCACAGTCCGGCAGAAATTTATGAAAATGAGACCATAGTAGGTGAGTTTCACTGGGAGATGAACGAAGTCAGAAAATATGACTTTGGTGAGCATGTGAAGGCTCTTGGCAGGGTTGCCAGAGAGCTGGGAGCAGGGGGAAACAGCCATGGTCATACCTGTCCGGATTATAATATCGGCTTAAAGCAGGGATGGGGCGGAATTTTGGAAAGGATCAACAGGTCCCTGAAAAAATATGAGGAGCTGGAGAATCAGAAAAAGACTACCTTTTTGAAGGGAGCAAAATATACCTGTGAGGCGATTATTGCATACATAAACAAGTACAGTGAGCGGGCATATGAGCTTTATGAAGGAGAAAAAGATCCGGAACAGAAGGAGAGATATTTAAAAATTTCCAAAGCCTGCAAAAATATATCCACAAACCCTCCTGCAAGCTTTTACGAGGGTGTCCAGTGGCTTACTTTTGCCGTGATTACCGACAGGATCGTAGGACATGGAAACGGTTATGGCAGGATTGATGAATATCTGATCGCACTTTACAGAAATGATATTGATAAGAAGGTTATGACCCATGAGGAAGCGAGAGAATATCTTGCAGAGATGTTCTTAAAACTCAGAGGGCAATTCTTCAGCATGGGTGGCAGGGATAAATACGGCAAGGATGCTACCAATGAAGTAAGCTTTCTGGTAATGGAAGCCTATGACATGATAGATGATTATAATAATCTTGGTGTGATGTGGCATGCTGACATGAATCCGGAATTTTATGCTTACGTATGTGATGTTCTGGCAAGACATGGTGCAGGTATCCCTTCCTTAGTAAACTATGATGTCATTTACCAGACAGAGCTGCGTTCCGGAGTACCGGAGGAGGATGCAGCGGATGTCTGCTACAGCGGATGCCAGTGGTATTGTATACCGGGGAAGGAATATTGTGATCAGGATACCAATTCTGTGGTATTGACAGACCCTATGTTCCGTGCCATGGATAATGCGATTGCAAACAATTACACCGGATTTGAACAGCTGTATGAAGAATTTGTAAAGGAATTAAAAAAGACCTGTGATGCGTTGAGGGTATTTAAGGATGCCCAGTATGATGTAATCGCAAATGTGTGGCCGGAGATCGTGACCTCCTTAAACTGTCATACAACCATAGAACGGGGGCTTGACATTACTGATCACAGAGGCGTGGATTATCAGTTTACCTCCACGAACATTTTAGGTATTCCCAATGTATGTGACTCTCTGTTTGCCATTCAGAAGTTGGTGTATGAGAAGAACATGTATACACTGAAAGAGGTAAGGGACGCAGTAAAGGAAAACTGGAAGGATAAGGAGGTCATGAGACAGCGCTTCTTAAAAGAGCACAAATATGGAAACGATTATGATGATGTTGACGGTATGTATGTCAGAATCACGGAAAGCATTGCGGATATTATGGACCGTATGACCAATAATCGGGGCCAGCAGTACCGTGCAAGTCTTTTCCAGTTCCAGGGCCATACTGCTTCTGAGATCATCGGAGCGACACCGGACGGACGACTGGCACAGGAGCCACTGGCTCATGGCTGTAATCCTACGGCGGGAAGAAATACCAGAGGACTGACCGCAACCGCGAACTCCTGTGCAAAGGTGGATAATAAAAAGTTCCTCGGCGGTTCCCTGCAGATTGAGCTGCAGCCGAAATTCTTTGATGGGAAAAATGAGATCTATAAATATGTTGAGGAGTTTTCAACCGCATTTTTCAAAAAGAACGGCATGCAGATCAATCTGAATATTATGGATCTGGAAGAGCTTAAGGACGCCATTGAGCATCCGGAGAATCCGGAATACTGGAATATCATTGTGAAGGTTACCGGTTATACGGCACGGTTTGTAACGCTGTCCAGGTCATTCCAGGAGGAGTTTGTAAAGAGAACAAATTATGAAGGCTTTGGTATTTGACATATATAAAGGAACGACGAATGATGGTCCGGGTATGCGGGATACCGTATTTTTAAAGGGCTGTCCTCTCAGGTGTTTATGGTGCCATAATCCTGAGGGGATCCCCTTTGAAAACCGTGTCTGGTATGAAAGGAATGTCTGCATCGGATGCGGAGAATGCCTTAAGGCATGTGAAAACGGTGCACTGAGCTTCACACCGGATGGAATATATCTTGATTATTCCAAATGTAAGTCCTGCATGAAATGCGCGGATGCATGTCCTACAGGAGCGCTCAGTCCGATCGCGGAAGCATATACGGTGGAGGCACTGGCACAGGAGGTTCTAAAGGACAGGGAATACTTTTTCAGCTCCGGCGGAGGGGTAACGGTTTCCGGTGGTGAAGCAATGTGGCAGAAGGATTTTGTATGTTCTTTTTTTGAAATCATGAAGAAGAATCATATTCATACCGCTTTGGATACCACCGGTTTTTGCAAATGGGAAGACTTAGAAGCGGTTATCCAATATACGGATATTGTCCTCTATGACCTGAAGGTCATAGACGGAGAACTGCATAAGCAGTGGACCGGTGTGGATAATCAGGGGATTCTCACAAATATCAGGAATCTGAAAAAGTACATTGCTGCCGGAAAGCTGCGGCTTTGGATTAGGACACCGGTTATTCCGGGATATACGGACCGGGAAGAAATTATTTGTGAAATTGCAGAGTTTATAAGACAACAGCTGAGCGGCTGTGTGGAACGCTGGGAATTGTGCGCATTTAATAATTCCTGTGTAAGAAAATATGAAAAACTGCAACTGGAATGGTGTATGAAAAGGGAAGGCATTCTGAGTCAGGGCAAAATGAACAGGCTGACTGAGCTTGCAAAAGCGTCCCGGGCGACAGAGGTCATTTGCAGCGGGATTATGAAGGAAGGGAAAATATTATGAATGATTTTACCTATGAATATCGTGATAAAGATAAAAAGGATATGTACAAGGGTCTTTATGAAACATATGGATGGGATAATACCTGGATAGAACGTTTAAGTAATAAGGAAAGCAAACGTGTACTTTATATCGGGGATTCTATTTCGGCACGGGCGAGAAGACCGGCTACTGCTCTGACAGGGGAAAAGATTTTATTTGACGGATTTGCAACCTCTAAAAATCTGGACAATCCTTATTTTAAGAAGGCGCTGCTTGTTTTTGAGGAGCAGCTCATAAGAACGGATGCGGTTATGTTTAATAACGGACTCCATGGATGGCATTTGAGCGATGATGAGGAATATTATTTTTATTACGAGGAAATGGTTCAGTTTCTGTCAGAGCACTTTAAGGGATTACCGTTGTTTATAGTCCTTACTACCTGTGTGACCGATAAGGAGAGGGAAAAGCGCATCATGGAAAGAAACAGATCAGCGGTCAGGGTGGCAGAGAAGTATGGTCTGCCGGTCATTGACCTGTTTACTGTTTCAAAGGAGTATTTTCATCTGATTTCACAGGACGGTGTACATTTTACTCCTGAAGGGGATGAAGTGCTTGCAAGGAGCATTGTGGAAGCCATTCAGGATAAATTTTAGAAGAAAAGAGTAAATGCAAAATGAATATGGAACATGTAGCATTTTATAATTTGGGAGCTTTAGAGCCGATTCCGGGACATGGGGAAAATGGCCTGGTCAGAATACCGGAACGTGTAAGAAGGCATTTAAATGAGCGTGCGCGTTTTGTAGGTCAGGGCTCTGTGGGAATAGAGATCCGGTTTGTTACTGATGCGCCGGTTATTGACGTATACATTTCGGTTATGGAGCCGGAGTTTTCGCCAAGGGGAACTCTGAGAGTATATAAAGGAAATTTAGAGGTGACCACTGTGGAAGTGGTGCCGGGAGTAATGAAATTTTACCGTATTCAGAATCCGAAGTGGGAAGAGGGATGTGCCGGTGAGAACATGTTTAAGCAGGGTGGCTTTTCCAAAGATGTCTGGAGGATTATATGTGATCGTCCTACCTATATATTGCAGGGCATTGATGTGCATGGGCATGAGATACGTCCGCCCAGACCGAAGGAGCTGCCGTCCTGCAACTGGCTTGCATACGGTTCCTCCATTACCAATGCCAATCTGGACGGATTTATCGATGTGGCAGCAAAGTATTTGAAAGTACAGGTGCAGAATAAGGGCTTCAGCGGAAGCTGTCATCTGGAAAAAGAGCTGGTAGATTATCTACTGGATGAATGTGAATACGATTTTATGAGTTTTGAGCTTGGGATCAATATGAGGGGCTGGTGTACGACAGAAGAATTTCGAAAGAGAGTAACCTATCTGATAAACCGGCTGGTAGTATTAAATAAGCCGGCGGTTATAATCTCCACCTTCCCGAACAAGCATACGGGCGGATATATTGCAGCGGATGCGGCACCGTCTGATCTGGAGCAGGCTCTTCGGGAAGAAGAGTATGAAAGGATTATGGAGGAGCTGGTGCTTGGGGCAGACTGTAAGAAGCTGCTGTTCATAAAGGGGGAGGAGATATTGACGGATATGACCGGATTAAGGGCAGACTTGCTGCATCCTACCACCTATGGAAGCGCTGTCATGGGCCTGAAGCTTGCCGAGAAGCTGAAGCCGTTTTTACAGAGATGGGGCTTGATGGAGCCGGACAGGGCGGCAACGCAGGAAAGGTGTCATATTATCCAAAAGGATCCGGAAATCCAAATCGAAAACGGCAGAATATTGTTAGGCAAGCGTTTAAATGACATTGAAAATCCATATATCGTCAGCAAAACGCAGCCCCATTGCGTGATCACAAAGGTGAAACCGGAAAAAGAAGCGGAATATAAAAAGCTACATGATGAAATATGGGATCTGGTCGTAAAAAACGGACATTTGTATCATGTCAGAAATTACTCTATTTTCAAGTTTGAAGATATGTACGTGTCATTCTTTGAATATGTTGGTGATAATTTTGAAGAGGATATGCGGAAAAAGAACTGCCTGCCAATCACAAGGAAATGGCAGAAATTGTGCAGGGAGTGTTATGTAGAGGTTGACGGAAAGCCAGAGTTGATCTTTTTTGACAGGTTTTAGATGAATTTATGCAGGAGCATAAAGGAAGGAGAACCCCCCATAACATGGTTTATCTGCAGGAGGCTTTTATAGAATTACCGCAGATCATTGACGAGGAGAGATATATGACTTACAGAGAGGCAGCTAATGTATCAGAAAAATACAAACAGCAGTATGTTGATGATTTAGAAGATTTGATAGACTGGCTGGAAAAGGCTGCAAAGCAGCAGAGGAAGACTTCCGGCAAGGAGATTATGAATCATAAAGGGGAGTATCGAGAGGAACTTTGCAGGATGCTTGGCTGGCCATTAACAGAAGAAAAGAAAGGCTCGGTACCGGTGGCAGCAGTGTTAGAGCATATTGCTGCAGAAGCAGCCGGAGATATTTACAGAATGCAGATAGAGGTATTAAATGGCCTTAAGCTTACGGGTTTGCTGTTCCGACATAAGGAAGGTGAAAAACGACCATTTATCCTTGTACAGCATGGTGATCTGGGGACACCGGAATTGATTTCCGGATTGTATGGGTCTACTGCTAATTATAATGATATGCTTATGAGAGTTTATGATGCGGGAGCAGATGTGTTTGCACCTCAAATGCTTTTGTGGAACGAGGAAAATTATGGTACAGCATACGATAGGTTTCGCTTGGATGCAAGATTAAAAAAGGTGGGCAGTTCAATAGTAGCAGTGGAGATTTATGGACTCATGCGGATACTCGACTATTTTGAAGCACAGGAATGGACAGGAAATATGGGTATGATCGGTTTGTCCTATGGAGGATTTTATACACAGTATACTGCTGCCCTTGATACCAGGATTAAAGCGGCTATATCCTGTTCAGTTTTTTGCGACAGCATGCATAGGGTAAGACCGGACTGGTCCTGGCAAGGGATAGAGAAGATTATGGGACAGGCTGAAATTGCTTGTCTTGTACACCCGCGAAGGTTGTACCTGGCTATGGGGGAGCAGGATCAGTTGTTTGATTATAGGAAAAGCAGGAAAGAGTATGAACGGATTTTGGAAATCTGTGGTGGAGAAGTGGATTGGGTTACATTTGCAAGCTTTTCTGGCACACATGAGTTTATAAAGAGCGACGAATGGATTCACAATGTAATTTCTGATTTGAGGTATAGAGATGAGTGGTAATAAAGTGATAAATCGCTTAAAGGTGGGAGAAGGTGTCATTGCACTGCAAATGGACGGCTACTATATATGGGATTGTTCTGTGATAAAGTCCGGCGGCATGTATCATATGTTTTCTTCCAGATGGCCTAAAAAATGGGATTTTCGGTCAAACTGGCTGTTTCATAGCGAGATTATACATGCGGTATCTGAAAGCCCTGAGGGACCTTATCAATTTCAAAATGTCGTGTTTCCAAGACGCGGAAGAGAGTTTTTTGATGGAATGAATACCCATAATACCTGTATAAAAGAGTATAATGGTAAATTTTATCTTTATTATATGGGAACTACATATTGGGGAGATGCACCTGTTGTGGGGGAAGCTTTCTATGATGAGTTTGCACTGGAAACATGGAACAGAAAACGGATTGGAATTGCTGTGGCAGATGATATAAACGGCGAGTTTGTCAGAAGAGACCGGCCATTATTGGAACCCAGAGACTGCACACATTGGGATTGTACCATTACAACAAATCCCACGGTTGCTATATTGCCTGACGGAAAAACTTATATGATATATAAATCCAGACATTCTGTTGGAGCTCCTCTTCAGCTGGGAGTGGCTGTAGCAGACAGTCCGGATGGAGCGTTTACAAGACTTTCTGATGGCCCAATCCTGCAGTATGAAAACCCTAATATTCACGTGGAGGATCCCTATTTCTGGTATGATGCGGCAAGAAAGAAATTTTGTTTGATTGCAAAGGATGACAGTAAGAACGGAGATTATGGTATTACCGGAGAGTGGGGCAGTGGATTTTATGCAGAAAGTGATGATTGCATTCATTTTGAAATTGCGGATAATCCAAAGGTATATTCTAAAAAAGTCAGGTGGAAGGATGGAAGAGAAACGATTCAGGGAAATCTGGAAAGACCTTCTTTGCTATTTGATGAGAATGGGAAGCCTACACATCTTTTCTGTGCCTCCGGAAATGGAGCTGCACCATATGATTTTAGTGGAGACACTTATGTTGTGTGCATGAAACTGAAAGGATGATGTTCATGCAAAGATTACTCTGATTGGGGAAGTGCAGCTAGATATTCTTTTACTCTTGAGAAGTGATTAAGCGAAAATGTTTAATGCAAAATGAGTAATTATAATGGGAAGAAGTAAAAAAGGAGAAATTATGAAACGTTCAGAAATCAACAAGGCATTAAAAGAATTAGAGGCAATGTGCGAAAAGTATCACTGCTATTTACCGCCTTTTTGTCATTTCACCCCCGAGCAGTGGCAGACTATCGGCCACGAGTACGACGAGGTCCGCGACTGCATGCTGGGCTGGGACATCACCGATTACGGAATGGGTGATTTTGACAAGATGGGATTCTCTCTGATCACCATTCGTAACGGCAACCGTGCAATGGCTGACAAATATCCGAAGGTATACGCGGAGAAGCTTTTGTATCTGAAGGAGGGTCAGTATGCGCCTAACCATTTCCATTGGTACAAGACCGAGGACATCATCAACCGTGGCGGTGGAAATGTGCTGATCCGTGTGTACAATTCTCTGGAGAATGAGGAAATCGATTACGAATCTGATGTTAACGTACATACTGATGGCCGCACCTACACGGTACCGGCCGGAACGCAGATCCGTCTGACTCCCGGCGAGAGTATCCATGTGCAGCAGTTCCTCTACCATGATTTCGCGGTGGAGGAGGGTACCGGCCCTGTCTTGCTGGGCGAAGTAAGTCAGTGTAACGACGATAATACAGACAACCGTTTCATGCCTCCTATGGGAAGATTCCCAGAGATCGAGGAGGACGAGGCCCCCTATCGTCTGCTTTGCAATGAATATCCCGTAGCTGAATAAAGCAAAATGAGTAATTTGATAACCCTGTCCCGTTTACGACCTCCCCTATCATGATTGACAAAGACGGGACGGGGTGATTTTTGTGAAAGGTGGACATGAGAATGACAGAAAAAATTGATGTGGTTGCGCTGGGTGAATTGTTGATCGACTTTATCAGTAACGGAGTCAGTGAGCAGGGCAATCCCCTGTTTGAGGCGAACCCCGGCGGCGCACCCTGCAACGTGCTTGCGATGCTGAACAAGCTGGGCCACAAAACGGCGTTTATCGGAAAAGTCGGAGACGATATCTTTGGACATCAATTGAAAACTGTGCTGGAGGAGATCCGAATCGATACTGCCAACCTGTTGATGGATAAACAGGTGAGGACGACCCTGGCATTTGTCGCCAATGATGCGTCCGGGGACAGAAGCTTTTCCTTTTATCGTTCACCCGGTGCGGACATGATGCTGACGGCGGATGAGGTGGACGAGGAAACGATCAAGTTTGCTCGGATATTCCATTTTGGAACTCTTTCCATGACCCACGAAGGGGTAAGAGAAGCGACAAAGCATGCGCTCAGAATGGCAAAAGACAATCATATATTGATCTCCTTTGATCCGAACTTGCGTGAATCACTCTGGGACACGCTGGAAAATGCAAAGACACAGGTAGATTACGGTCTGCATTATTGCGACGTGCTGAAAATTTCAGACAATGAGATCCAGTGGTTCACCGGCGAGGTGGATTTTGACAAGGGAGTTGAGGTCCTGCAGGAGAAGTATCATATTCCGCTGATCCTGTTGTCGATGGGCAAGGATGGAAGCAGAGCGTACTACAACGGTATGCGTGTCGAAGTACCCGGTTTCATCCAGGAAAACACCATCGAGACCACCGGCGCAGGTGATACCTTTATGGGCTGCTGTCTCCACTATCTGTTGGAGAAAAAACTGGGTGAGCTGAGCGGAAATCAGCTGACGGAAGATGAACTGCAGGAGATGCTTACCTTTGCCAATGCGGCAGCATCGATCATCACTACCAGAAAAGGTGCGCTGAAGGTGATGCCGTCGCGAGATGAGATCAGAGCGATGATGGGCAGATGATCCGATTACGATAGGGCTGGATGAATCAAAAACGAACGGTCAAAGCGTTTGCAAAGATAAGGAGGGTGTCAGAGATGAACGCATATATCGGACATGATACGCAGTATTACGGAATCGAGGAACACCGTCTGGTGGGTGGAAAGGGCGACGGGATGCGTCTGTTTGAGATCAATAACGGGAGAGGACTGGAGCTGGTCGTTTCCCCTGACCGCTGCGGAGACATCACCAGACTGAAATTCAAAGGAATCAACCTGAGCTATATGTCTCCCTGTGGATATGTGGCACCGGCCTACTATGACAGTGTGGAAGACCATTGGTTAAAATCCTTTACCGCAGGCTTCCTGACGACCTGTGGATT
>JAFTXG010000022.1 GCA_017461725.1 Lachnospiraceae bacterium | reverse complement strand
TCCTGAATCTCTCATCGCCTGCTGGCTTTAAGAAAATCCATACTTTACTTGGTTTTTGTTCTTCTGAACTTAATTCTTAGAATCGTTCAGGGTTGGTCATGCTGTTCAGTTATCAAGGTTCGTTTTCTTGTGTTTCGTGCTGTCCTCAGCGACAGCTTCATCATAATATCACAGTGTTTTTGGTTTGTCAACAACTTTTTTCGTTTTTTTTCGCATTTTTCTTCCAAAGATAGTTTTTGTGCACTTTAACCTCATTTCGCCCTTAAAACCGTCGCAAAAGTCGTTTTTGTCCGCATTTTTTGTGCGTTTTGACTAAAATCTCAATATTTCTTTTAATTTCAACCCAAAAACGGGCTGTGCCTTTTTCCACTGCCCGTTCTCTTCTCACATTGTTTTTTTCATTGCATAAATCAGCCATAATTTCCCCGCGCATACGCGTGATCAGCTCAGTTTTGCACCGTTTCTTTCACTGCAGTAACCCCCGACTCGGCATCAAGTTCAAACCAGAAAGTTACTCCGTCCTCTCGGTTATATGCCCCAAAATTCCTTCCGTGAGCTTCCATCACCGCTTTCACAATAGATAGACCGATACCGTTTCCTCCATACTCTCTGGTCCGAGCTTTATCTACCTTATAGAACCGCAGCCAGATTTTCTCCATTTCCCCGGCCGGGATAGGCTGTCCGGTGTTTGTCACACTGATGCGAACCAAACCGTCTTTCCGCTCCGAAGTCACCGTGATTCGCCGCTCTTCATCCACATGATTTAACGCATTGCTCACATAATTTCGAAGTACATCCTCGATCCGCAGTTCATCTGCCCATACATAGAGTTCAGAGTCCACCTGAAAATCCAGTTTAACGTCTTTCTGCTGAAACATAATCTGGTAGGAGGCAAGAACGCCCTGGATCATCTGAGAAATATCAAAACGCTCCATCTTTCCCTGATTGCTGCCGAACTCGATCTCATTGAGGGTCAACATCTGTCTGACCATGGCATTCATCTTCGCCGCCTCGTCAACAATCACATCACAGTACCAGGCTCTGCTCTCCGGATCCTCACTGATTCCGTCGCGCAGCCCCTCCGCATAGCCCTGAATCAGTGCGATAGGTGTTTTGAGTTCATGAGAGACTCCCGCCAGAAACTCCTGCCGCATATTCTCTCGTTCTTCCTTTCTCTCAATGTCGCGCTGCAGTTCAAGGTTTGCCGCTTTCAGTTCCGCAATGGTGCATTCCAGCTGATCGGCCAAATGATTCATATTATTCCCGAGTTCTCCGATCTCATCTATTTCATTCCCCCGGTAACGTGCAGAGAAGTCCAGCCCAGCCATTTTCCGCGCAATGCCAGAAAGTTCGGTGATCGGCCTACTCATCTGTCCTGCAAGAAAATAGGCGATTACGGTCCCCAGAACCAGCGTAACCACAGCAGTCAACAGATAAAACTGATTTGCCAATAGAATATTTTCCTTCATGTTCTGCAGTGGTGTGCGCATCATGATGAAATAGCTGCGATTCTCCGTCGTTCCAAAGCTCTCCAGAAACTCGGATCGCAACTGGTCATCATAGGCCTGGCAGACGTAGTGATTCTCATCTTTAGCGATCACATTCTCCGGATCATATCGATTGCCATAGAGGTAGGCAAGCGTCAATACCCGCAACTCCCTCTCATTTCCACGGCAGAATATGGTTTGAGGAACGATCCCTCCCTCCAGAATCATCATGTCCAGATTAGAATTTTCGCAGTATAGGCGCAATGACAGCTCGGACGCACTATCCAGTGTCATACCATTTCCCAGCGATTCTTCAATCAGCTCATACATTTCACTGATTGTCTTTTCCTTATTCCAAAAATAATACGCCTCAAAGCAGCTGAGATTCAGAAAAATACTGCCTGCGATCATGACGATAATCAACCCGGCCACGATCAGTGCATAGCGGAGTCGGATCGAATACCTCATCGCTCCACCTCAAACTTATACCCCATGCCCCAGATGGTGTGGATATACTCGCCCTTTTCTCCCAGTTTGCTGCGCAGCTTTTTCACATGGGTATCGATGGTTCTGGCATCTCCAAAATAGTCATAGTTCCAGACCCGATTCAAAATCCGCTCTCTGGACAAGGCTATCCCCGCATTTTCCATAAAATAATTTAACAGTTCAAACTCTTTATAGCTCAACTCAATATTTTTCCCATCAATGGTCACTTCGTGGGCTGTCTTATCCAGAACGATGCCTCCGGCCTCAACGGTTTCTTTCCTGCCGCCGTTGCTTCTGCGCAGAAGCGCCTCAACCCTGGCAACCAAAATGCTGGGGCTGAAGGGCTTGGTGATATATTCATCCACACCAATGTCAAAGCCGCGCAATTCGTCACGCTCCGAATCTCTGGCTGTCAGCATGACAATAGGAACCTGCGAATACTCCCGGATAGCAGCAGCTGCCTGATATCCGTCCATTTTGGGCATCATTACGTCAAGGATGATCAGATGAATATTCTTCGTCTCGAAAAACCTCTCCACAGCCTGCTCACCATTTTCCGCCTCCAGGACCTCAAACCCCTTCTTCTGGAGAAAATCCTTCACTAGCTTGCGCATCCTCACTTCATCATCAACTACCATTATCCTGATCGGTTCCATATTATGCCTCCGTCACCAACATTCTATGTCTGTCTCTTTGTTTATATATTCTAACAAAAAAACGTCGGTTTTTCCATAGCAGGAACACGATTCACGCAAATTTCATATTTTCCGTTATAGCATCCATTCATCATAGCCAATCAATAATCCGAAAAAAAGTCTCCAACACTTCCCTCTCTTTATCCGGCTCAAGGTGCTTGAGTCCTTTCCATATCTGCGCATATATCGCCATTCGGTCTGCCTCTATCAGTTTCAGCTTTCCCTGTGCACTGCCCACCCAATCATTTTTCTGTATCGCATCCTCAAAGGCTGCGATTGTGGACGCACGAGGCTTCTTTTTTCCTTTCTCCAGGGTACCGATATGATTGGTCGATACACCAATCATATCAGCCAATTGTTTCTGCGTCATATAATGGGCTTTTCTGTATTCTTTCATTCTCTCGCCGAAACTATCCGCTTCCATCTCAACCTCCCGGATATCACTTATCCCTCAACCAAATGCAGAATCCGCAGGAATACCTCCATAACCTCGTCTCTTTGCTCCTCATCCATTCCGCACAAACGCGCCCACAGAAGAGTGTAATATTCTTCCTCATCGTCGTTTAGCGATATCTCCCAATCATTCCACCCACTGATCCATTCCCCTGAAAGTCGCGCAAACGCAGCTTCCGTAGATGCCCTTGGTTGCTTTATCCCCCGCTCCAGCACGCCTACGTGGTTGGGTGAAACACCTAACAGTTCTGCCATTTTTTGCTGTGTCAGAAAATGCTGTTTTCTGTACTCCAGTAATCTTGTTCCAAAACTGTCTGTTCTCACCATCTGTCCCTCTCTCTTTTTCTGATTCCGTAATTACATTAAGCCAAGCAGTCGTATGATCGCTTTCATTGCCTCAACTTTCTTTTTATCATCCAGGCGATTCAGATTCTGAATCAATCGGATATATTCCTCGGTTTCTTCCTCCGATAAGCGCTTCACTCCGGTATACTTTTCCAAATCATCACGCGTTTTCAATGCATCAAACGCCTCGATCGTTGATGCACGCGGCAATTTCTCCTCGCGTTCCAAAACGCTGACATGATTCGTGGATATATCCATCATTTCAGCCAACTCTCGCTGTGTCAAATTATGTGCCTCTCTGAATTCTCTCATCATTTTTCCAAAGCCAATCTTTATCATCATACACATCTCTTTCGTTCTGTTTTCTGCTCTATAGTTTATCGCAATCCACTATAAAAGAAAATACGCCCGTTGAATGACTCATTCTTTTAGATGGAATTCGACAAAATTTTTCCATTTTTCGGCAAAATCACCCCTATATTCTTACTCTCCTCGCAGCAATCCCAACACCGTCAAAAAAGTAATCAGAATTTCCTCCTCTTTATCTTCGCCCATCCCCGCAATGAGCCCGTAAAGCTTCATATAATGATAAAACTCTTTATCATTCAACTCGCTCACAATCCAAAAATACTGCCACTCGCTTGATTCCTTAAAGCTGCGAAAATGGCAATTTCCCCTCTCAGGCCCCATATTACTACCGCCCTAATAATATAGTCTTATCGCGAACAAATATACATATAGCCGAAAAATCCTTTTTCGCCACCTATGTCAACCATGCATGAATGTCACTCAACGCAGCTCTTCCACCATTTTTTTCACTGCCTGACACTTCTGAAGCGGCATTTCCGCAGATTCACAAAGCATCGCCACTGCGCTTTCCAGCGAACCGTCATACCAGAAGTCAAGATAATCCTTCGCCCTTGACCGTCTATAGTCGTCCTCGCAAACGAGAGGATGATAATAGACATTACGACCTTCCTGACGTCCTTCAATATAGCTCTTATCCCGCAATTTGAGAATGAATGTACTGGCTGTCGTACGCTTCATCTCTTTACCATATTCCTCCGCCATCTTATCGATGATTTCCTGTACCGAAATCTCTCTGCCGGCATTCCAGATACATTTCATGACCATGGTTTCGCAATCTGTTAATTCTTTGTAATACATAGCGCGCCTCCAATTCTAGAGCTCTAGTTTTATCGTACCTATTTTTTTAAATTTGTCAACACTCTTCTCGCATTCTTTACCAATTCTTAAAGCATATTTTTCCAGAGCTTCGCCAAACAGGGCACTGATTGCCAATATCCCCGCCTGTATGGTTCATTTTACTTCCTGCCCGCTCCTTTTTCAAGCAAAAAAGAGAGCAGTTCCCGAGAACCGTCTCTCTTTTTCCATCTCCATTTTGACCAACGCAATTTTTAACTGATTTGCATATATGATGCGACACACCTTTACATCCAGGAAATTTTGTTTTCCTCATGATTTATCATTTTTCTGATATTGCTCCTATGGCGCACAATAATTAACAGTGTAAACAGTGCAGATGCTGCCACCATCGTCCATGAACCGGTTGCAACATACAGAAAAATCGTACTCACAACCGCAGACAACATACTGGCCAGCGAGATAATCTTCCATAAGTATAATACGACCATAAATGTGATCAACGGCACGAAAAAGATCCACAGATCATACGAAGTAAACACTGCCATACCAAACAAAAAGCCATACATGGTGGCAACTGCCTTTCCTCCCTTAAAACGGGCAAATACGGGATAACAGTGTCCGATAGCGGCCGCCACGCCTGCCGTTACCAGTGTGATTTCGTGCTGATCAAACTGTGCTGTGATAAAGATGGCCAGCGTCACCTTTAATACATCCAATGTCATCACAGCCAGACCTGCCCTTGATCCCAACACTCTTCCGGCGTTCCCCCCGCCTAAATTCTTACTTCCGGCTGTGCGGATATCTGTTCTGTAAAACAGCTTTCCGATAACAAGCGCAAACGGAACTGACCCCAGCACATAGCCAATCAATGCAGCCAAAAATATTTCCATATGCCATTCCTTTTTCTCTCTGTTTTTATATCACTATTTTCTGATCGCCTGAATCACAACGCACCCCGGACCTCCATGAGTAACCAGCGCAGGTGACAGCGAAAACAACTCGTATGCCGCGTTTGCGATCTGTGCTTTTATCTGCGCTAACACAGCTTCGGCCAACTCACTGACGCCCGCATGAGAAATGCTGACAATATAATTCTCGTCGACCCCCATACTCTTCAGATAATCGATAATCGCATCCACCGCCTTTTTTCTCGCTCGCTTCACGACAAATGGTGCGATCCTTTTTTTATCTGCCGTCTGAGTCAGCACAGGGACAATTTTGATCAGTCCACCGATTTTCGCTGCAATAGGAGTCAAACGACCACTTCTCTTTAAAAAATCAAAGTCAGCAGGAATAACGAAGGAGACCGACGTCTCGATACTCTTATAAAGCTCCTTCTTAATTGTTTCCAAACTCCATCCCTCTTTGTTCAGTCTCATCGCTTTCTGTACCAGATAGCGATGGGGTCCTCCCAATGTCTTCGTGTCAATGATATGAACCCTTTCGCCATCGTCTATACTGTTTTTCACCCCAACTGCATTCTGGTAAGTACCGGACAATCCGTCCCCAATGGACAGGAATAATATCTCCTCATCGGTCTCTTCAAACGCATCCATCACCTCACCGATGGACGGCTGAGAAGTCGTGGGAATGCCGCCATTTCTTATTCGCTCAAGCAAACCGTCTGTGTCAATATCTTCATAATCTCTGAATACTTCTCCATCGATCACCGAGCAGGAAGGAATGACCGTGATTCCCATTCTCCGCCCCTCCTCGGGCGAAAAAAATGTTGATGTATCTGTGACGATCTTCATCCTCTTCTCCTTTCAAACAATACGCATTTCCAAAAACCCAGATAAAGTTTTTATACTACTTCATATCTGGTTTTATATACTATATCATTTATTCCGTCACTTGTAAAGTAGTTAAAATTTTTTAATCAAACAACAAAATGAGGTACGAAAGTCACCTCCCAATCTGACATAAAAACAGACCCCAAACAATAATACTCATTTAGGGTCTGCTCTCTTACTATTTATCTTTGCTGTTTTGAAAAGAAACCGACATCCCCGGATCGTTCGCCCTAAGAACATCGCTTACTTATCCTACTTTAACTTCTCACCGCATTTTGGACAATAAATCAGCTGTGCGGAAACTACGCTTTTACACATCGGACAAACACGCTCCGCAGGCTCCTGCCCTGTCTGAACAGCAGTCTCTGCCGTTTCCTCTGCGACGACCTCCGGCTGAACCTCCTTCAGTTCCTCCTCCACATCGTCATCCTCGGGCTCGTCTTCATCCCAGACCTCCGGCTTCGCCGCCTTCTTGTCCGCGCGCTTTAAGGTCTCGATATTCAGCTTAGCCTCAGTAATGGCTGCAAAATAGGGTGCCATCGCCTCATCTGCCTCGATACCACTCTTCTCATAGATATACATGCCCAGCTGCCGATACGCCGCACGGAGATTTTTCTCCTCCTGCGCGATCTGGAGACTGGTCTTTGCAGAGTCCGTCACTTCCTTCGCCTTTTCACTGATTACTTTGCCAGTGGATGCCAGCTTATCGGTCAACTCATCAAAAAAATCATGATCAAAAATTGCCATGTCAAATCCCCCTTTAGCCTGTTTTTTTCATTATAAAAGAGTGTCCAAACATTGTCAAGACAGTGTTTTCGCCCGGTCCAAGTTTTCCGGTTTTCCGGTATCACCGTTTCCCCATCAACGTCCCTCCCCGAAAAGCAATATCAATCACCGTCTCAGGTAGTTCGCCACATATTTTCCGGTATGAGAGGTCGGATGCTCCGCCACCTCCTCCGGTGTTCCGCAGGCAACCACAGTTCCGCCACCGTCGCCTCCTTCCGGCCCCATATCAATCAGATAATCTGCCGTCTTGATCACATCCAGATTATGCTCAATCACCACCACCGTATTTCCGCCGCTGGCCAGTCGACTTAAAATATCCACCAGCTTGTGTACATCGGCGAAGTGCAGACCGGTGGTCGGCTCATCCAGAATATAGATCGTCTTTCCGGTATCTCTCCGGCTCAGCTCAGTGGCCAGCTTGATTCGCTGTGCTTCACCGCCGGACAGTGTGGTGGACGGCTGCCCCAGCTTGATGTAGGACAGACCAACTTCATAGAGCGTCTCGATTTTTCTACGGATAGACGGAACATTCTCGAAGAACGTCAGCGCCTCCTCCACCGTCATATCCAGAACATCCGCAATACTCTTTCCCTTATATTTAATGTCCAATGTCTCCCGGTTATACCGCTTTCCTTTGCAGACCTCACAGGGCACATAGATATCCGGCAGGAAGTGCATCTCAATTTTCAGAATACCGTCACCGCTGCAGGCTTCGCAACGCCCACCCTTAACATTAAAGCTGAATCGCCCCTTTTGATAACCGCGCGCTTTCGCCTCCGCAGTGGACGCGAACAGATCACGGATCATATCAAACACTCCGGTATAGGTGGCAGGGTTTGATCGGGGTGTGCGGCCAATGGGTGACTGATCGATGGCAATCACCTTATCCAGCTGATCAATGCCCTCTATCTCTGTATGCTTTCCGGGTATGGTTCTGGCACGGTTCAGATCTCTGGCTAAGCGCTTATACAAAATCTCGTTCACCAGGGAGCTCTTGCCGGAGCCTGACACTCCGGTGACACAGGTAAATACTCCCAGCGGGATATTTACGTCAATCTTCTTTAAGTTATTTTCCGCAGCGCCTTTCACCGTCAGCCACCCGGTGGGAACTCTGCGCTCAGCAGGCACCGGAATAGAAATACGGCCACTGAGGTATGCTCCGGTGATGGACTCGGGGCAGGCCATAATTTCCTCCGCCGTACCGGTCGCCACGACCTTGCCGCCGTGCTCACCGGCACTGGGACCGATATCTACAATGTAATCGGCAGCACGCATGGTGTCCTCATCGTGCTCCACGACGATCACGCTGTTTCCCAGATCCCGAAGGTGACACAGGGTATTCAACAGTTTATCGTTATCTCTCTGGTGCAGGCCGATGCTGGGCTCATCCAAAATATAGGCCACCCCCACCAGACCGGAACCGATCTGAGTCGCCAGACGGATGCGCTGAGCCTCCCCGCCGGACAGAGTGCCGGTCGCCCGGGCCAGTGACAGATAGTTCAGGCCCACATTGATCAAAAACTGAATCCGGGCGCGGATCTCCTTTAATATCTGTCCTCCAATGGCCTCCTGCATCGGAGTCAGCTCCATTCTCTGCAGAAACTCGTGGAGATCCGAGATAGACATCGAGGTGATCTCCGCAATATTTTTTCCGCACACGGTCACTGCCAGGGAAGAAGGCTTTAATCGCTGTCCATGGCAGACACGGCAGGGCGTGATACTCATAAAGCTCTCGTACTCTGCCTTCATCGTCTCGGAGGAGGTCTCACGGTAACGCCTCTCCACATTGCGGATCAGGCCCTCAAAGGCCACGTCGTAGACACCCTGTCCCCTCTGACTGCGATAGTGTACCTTCACCTCATGACCGCCGGTACCGTGAACCAGGATATCCTTCACCTTCTGGGGATAATCCTTAAAAGGGGTGTTCAGATCAAAACCATACTCTTTACAGAGGGCATCCAGAATCGCATAGGTAAAGCTCTTTTTATCCGTGCAGGACTGCCAGCCGGTGACAGCGATGGCGCCCTCCTCGATGGACATCCGTTTATCCGGAATCATCAGCTCAATGTCAAACTCCATCTTGTATCCCAGACCGGTACACTCCGGGCAGGCACCAAACGGATTGTTAAAGGAGAAACTGCGGGGCTCAATCTCATCCACACTGATGCCGCAGTCAGGGCAGGAAAAGCTCTGGCTGAACCAGATGGGCTCTCCATCCACCACATCCGCCAGTGCCAGACCATCTGCCAGCTGCAATACCGTCTCCAGCGAGTCGGCAAGACGTTTTTCAATGCCCTCGCGGACCACCAGACGATCCACGATGATCTCTATATCATGCTTTTTATTTTTATCCAGCTTGATCTCCTCGGACAGCTCGTACTGATTTCCATCCACCCGCACACGGACATACCCGCTGCGTCTGGCCTGCTCAAAAAGCTTTACATGCTCACCCTTACGGCCGCGCACCACCGGTGCCAGCAGCTGAATCCTGGTACGCTCCGGCAACGCCATCACCTGATCCACCATCTGATCTACCGACTGTTTTTTAATCTCTTTTCCACAGCGGGGGCAATGAGGCACTCCGATGCGCGCATACAGCAAACGAAAATAGTCATAAATCTCCGTCACCGTCCCCACGGTAGATCGGGGATTGCGGTTCGTGGACTTCTGATCAATGGAGATCGCCGGGGAAAGTCCCTCGATGCTCTCCACATCCGGTTTCTCCATCTGTCCCAGAAACATACGGGCATATGAAGAAAGAGACTCCATGTAACGCCTCTGTCCCTCTGCATATATGGTATCAAACGCCAGCGATGACTTTCCCGAACCGCTTAAGCCCGTCAGGACGACCAGCTGATTTCGGGGTATGTCCACTGACAAATCCTTCAAATTATGTTCATTGGCTCTGCGTATCTTGATATACTGTTGTTCTGCCATAATCTCTGCCGTAACCCTTTCCACATCATCCACATCATTCTGCACAGTCAGTATACTCCATATTAACCGATTTGTCCAGCGTTTTCACAAACATTTGTTCGATACTTTTTAAAACTTTCCCTTGCTATTTTTCCCTTTTCGCGTTATACTATAAGCATTGTTAATAATCTTTTTTATTTTAATTAATAATAAAACTAATGTGTTATGTTATCGAAACGTACAACGCCTATTATTATACAAAGGAGCCCCCATGTCTGACATTAATTTCGAACTCTATAAAGTATTTTATTATGTTGCCACCACACTGAGTTTTTCCGAGGCATCCAAGAGACTGTACATTTCCCAGTCTGCCGTCAGCCAATCCATCAAGATGCTGGAAAAGCGATTAAATCAGCAGCTTTTTGTCCGCAGCACCAAAAAGGTTTCTCTGACACCCGAGGGCGAACTTCTCCTTCAGCATATCGAACCGGCGGTCAATCTGATCCTTCGCGGCGAGAGCCAGCTTCTTGAGGTGAACTCTCTGGAGAGCGGACAGCTCCGCATCGGTGCCAGCGATACGCTGTGCCGTTACTTTCTGGTGCCTTATTTAAATCAGTTTCATAAGCTCTATCCCCACGTGCACCTGAAGGTGACCAATCGCTCCTCTCAGGCCTGCGGCACATTGCTGCATCAGGGTACCGTGGAGCTGGTCATCACCAATTACCCTAATCCTCCTCTGTTCGGTATGTCCACCCTGACCACCTTACGGCCTTTTAAGGATGTCTTTCTGGCCAATCGCCAGTTTTTTCCCTGTCCGGACGAGCCGGTATCGCTGAAGGATTTGGCAGAGTATCCGATCCTTATGCTGGACCGCAAAAGCGTGTCCGGCGATTCTCTGATGCATCTATTCCGCCAGCATCAGGTGGAGCTGATCCCGGAAATTGAGCTGAACAGCAACGATCTGCTGGTCGATCTTGCCCGGATCGGTCTGGGCGTAGCCTATATTCCCGATTACTGTGTCCCGACGGATGATCCTGATCTGTACTGTATCCCGATCCGCGAGGACATGCCGGAGAGAAAAATTGTGACCGCGTACAATGAAAATTCTCCACTGTCCGCGGCCGCCATCCGTTTCCTTGACCTGTTAAAAGAGGACATCTCCGTTCCAGAACATTGACAGCGGTTCAGAAAAACCACCTTCCCGCACGGTGACAAAATGATTCCACTCTCTGGGGAAGAGATTCTGATAATCCTCCCGCAAAAACCGATCATCCAATAACACAATCACCCCCCGGTCCTTCTCCGTCCGGATCACCCGTCCGGCCGCCTGGAGGACCTTGTTCATTCCGGGGTACTGATAAGCGTAGGAAAATCCTGCTCCCAAGGTCTCATCGAAATACTGCTTCAGAATCTCGCGCTCGGTACAGACCTGAGGAAGTCCGGTCCCCACAATCGCAACTCCGATCAGCCGGTCCCCGGTCAGGTCGATACCCTCCGAAAAGATACCGCCCATGACACATAGCCCCAGAAGCGAACCTTCATGCTCCTCAGAGAACGTTTCCAGAAACTCCTCCTTCTCCCGCTCGTTCATACCGGGCGTCTGAGAAACAATCCTCACAGGTAAATATTTCTCTGTTTCAACGCTTTCTTCTCCGTCTGATGATATATATCGATAAACTTTTCCCTCTATCTCTACTTCATCGTCCGACAACGTCGAATTATCATTCTTTCTACCCAGCACACTCAGCACTTCATCCAGGTAGCGATAGGAGGGGAAGAATGCCAGATAATTTCCCGGCTTCTCCTGCACCATCTTCCAAATATACTCGCCGATCCGCCGAAACTCGCTCTGGTTTCGTCTGGTGTATCGGCTGGTCACATCCCTGCCGATGACAAGCAGCCGATTCTCCTCCGCAAAAGGCGAGTCCAGATAAACCGTATAATCCTCCTTCCGGTCACTGAGCAGCGTCCGGTAGTACTGAATCGGCAACAAAGTGGCAGAGAAGAATACCGTCGCCGCAGCCCTCTGAATACACTCATCCAGATTATTCACCGGATTGATACAGAACAACTTCAACCGAAATCCTTCGCTGCAGTGCTCCGTATAAATCCGATAACACTTATCCAGCCGAGTATACATATTCATAAAATGACGCAGATTCAGATACAGCTCGCTGAGCTGCTCCTGGCTTCCAAAATGAGGTATCTCCTCCTCAAAATCCTCGATGGCGCCCAATGCACCTTCGACAGCAAGGGCCAGATGGTCCACACTGTCCACCAGTTTCCAACTCTCGCACTCGCGCTTTAATTCCAGCAGCAGACGGTTACATCGGGACAGCTTACTCTCCAGCTTCTTGCTGTAGGGCTTCACCAGCTTCATCACCGCCAGAAAATCTTCCTTGAGAATCTCCGCGGAATACATCTCCCTGGCCCGCTCCACCAGGTTATGTGCCTCGTCGATCAGCAATATATGGTCGCAGCTGACACTCTCCCCAAAGGCCCGCTTTAACTGAACATTAGGGTCGAAAGCATAATTATAGTCACAGATAATTCCGTCCACCCAGTCGCTGATGTCCAGATCAAACTCGTGGGGACAGACCTGATACCTTTCCGCAAACGCCAGCACGTCCTCTCTGGTGATCCGCTCCTTCTCCTGAATCAGCGCAAACACTGCATCGTTCACCCGGTCGAAATGTCCTTTGGCTCTGGGGCACAGATCCGGATTGCACTCGCACTTTTCCATGGGACACAGCTTTTCCTTCGCCGTCAGGGTAACGGTGGAGAAAAACAGCCCTCTGTCCTGCAGAATCTTAAAGGCCTCCTCCGCCGCAGTGCGGGTAATGGTTTTCGCCGTCAGATAGAATATCCGCTCGCCTTTCCCTTCCCCCAGCGCCTTCACTGCCGGATAGATCACCGACATGGTCTTGCCGATACCGGTGGGTGCCTGTACAAACAGGCGATTCCTCGCCTCAATGGTTTTGTAGACACTGGCCGCCAGCTTTTTCTGTCCGGGGCGATACGCAAAGGGAAACTCCGCCCCGGCAATGGTCTGATTTCGTCTGATTCGATGATGGTAGAGGAAGTTCGCCCATTTCCCGTATGCCTCGATCACCTCGTCAAACCACTTGCTCAGCTCCTCCATGGTAAACTGCTCATGAAAATAACGGATATCCTCCGTCTCGAGGGTGGCGTAGGTCATCCGGATGGAGATGGTTTCCAAGCCCTTCTGGGAGCCATAGAGCCAGGCATAGCACATGGCCTGGGCACGGTGAACAGGAACCGGTGCTTCCAGCCGGCTCACATCCGCATATATGCCCTTGATCTCATCGACGGTCACCCCGTCCGCCGTGGTGATGATCCCATCCGCCCGGCCTTCCAGACAGATCACCACATCACCCACCGGAAACTCGCCCTTCAGCCCCACCTCGGCGGCATAACCGCCGTCCATGCTCTTCTGAATCTTCCGGTGAAGTCTGGCTCCGGCCTGCATGGCTTCCACATCCCTGCCGCTGCCGCGGCGGCTGTCGATGTCCCCGCCCCGTAAGATAAATTCTACCAGGTGACGGACCGAAGTCCGCACCTGGTTATCCGTCATTTGAACCATATCTTTTCCTTTGCTGTTGTTTGGAACAGTTCAGCATGCGCCATTCGCAAAGACACCCCTAAACCATCTCAAACACTTCCGTCTTTACTCCGATGGCCTCCACATCCAGCTCCTCGAACCGTCCCTGGTCCGCCAGCTTCGCCCACTCAGGGTTGATGGGCAACCTCATCAGGATCCCCAGACCGAGATCGGCCGCGATCTCCTCCAGCTTACTCTCGCCGAAAGGATACAGCCTTTTACCGCAGTCAGGACACTCCATGTAGCTGTAGTTCTCGATCAGACCGTAAATCGGAATGCTCATCTTCACCGCCATATTGACGGACTTGGAGACGATCATCTTGACCAGATCCTGAGGCGTCGTCACGATCACCGCACCGTCGATCGGAATGGACTGATAAACGGTCAGCGGAACGTCCCCGGTTCCCGGAGGCATATCGATCACCAGATAGTCCAGCTCCTCCCACAGAACATTCTCCCAAAACTGCTTGATCATCTTTCCGAGGATAGGGCCTCTCCAGATTACCGGATTGGTCTCATCGGACAGCAGGAAATTCACAGAGATCATCTTAATACCGCCCTTCGTCACCGGAGGTACCAGATTCTGCTTCGCGTCCATCATCAGGCCGTCCTTCACACCGAACATCTTCGGAATGGAGGGACCGGTCAGATCCGCATCCAAAATGCCCACCTTAAATCCCTGTTTAGATAAAGCAACTGCCAACATACCGGACACGAAGGATTTTCCCACGCCTCCCTTTCCGCTGGAAACTGCAATCACATGCTTCACATTATTTGCCATGATACTTTTCACTCCATTCTGCCGCGGAACTGCGGCACACTCGTTTTCTCTGTCCGAGTTACTTTCTCCCGGACAACCATTTAATACTATACACCGACCTGACAATTTTCGCAAGCCCTATCGAACTTATTTTCGAAAGAAATATTACCATTCCCGTCCATTTTAGACGGTGGTCTCATCGGAAGCAAAAACGCCGGAGCCGCAAGGCCCCGACGCATTCACACATCAACACAACTTACCCTCACATTAGTTCAGGTCACCCTTTATTACTACCCGGGTCCAACGCTCAATCCACCGGATGATAATCGCAGGTCGCCTTCACTGCCTGCAGCCAGCCGCCATACAGCTTTTCCCGCTTTTCCTGTGCCATCTCCGGCTCAAAGGTCTTGTCAATCTGATAATTCTTGATCACATCGCTCTTGTCCTTCCAGTAGCCCACTGCCAGACCGGCCAGATAAGCCGCCCCCAGTGCGGTGGTCTCATTGACCACAGGGCGCTCCACCGGCACACCCAGAATATCGCTCTGGAACTGCATCAGCAAATTATTCTTAACTGCGCCGCCATCCACCTTCAGCTTCTGAAGCTCAATACCGCTGTCTTTCATCATGGACAGAATGATATCCTTGCTCTGATATGCCAGCGACTCCAGCGTTGCACGGACAAAATGAGCCTTGGTCACACCGCGGGTCAACCCGAACACCGCACCGCGGGCGCGGTCATCCCAGTAAGGAGCTCCCAGACCAACGAATGCGGGAACCACATACACACCGTTGCTGTCGGGCACGGTCTCCGCGATATCCTCACTCTCAGGAGCGGTCTGCACCATCTGCATACCGTCGCGCAGCCACTGGATCGCGCTTCCTGCCACGAAAATACTTCCCTCAAGGGCATACTCCACCTTCCCGTCCAGTCCCCATGCGATGGTGGTAACCATGCCATGTTTGGACACCACGGGCTTTTCTCCGGTGTTCATCAGCATGAAGCAGCCGGTTCCATATGTATTTTTCGCCATACCGGGCTCAAAGCAGGCCTGACCAAACAGTGCAGCCTGCTGGTCACCGGCCACACCGGCGATCGGCACGCGCTGCCCCATGAAATGATAGGGAGCAGTATAACCGTAAATGCAGGAGGAAGGTCTCACCTCGGGAAGCATGGACTTGGGAACATCCAGCAGCTTCAGCAGCTCATCATCCCAGCAAAGGTCGTAAATATTGTACATCAGCGTGCGGGACGCATTGGAATAATCGGTCACATGTACAGTGCCTCCGGACAATTTCCAGATCAGCCAGGTATCAATCGTACCAAAAATCAGCTCGCCGCGCTCTGCGCGCTCTCTGGCGCCCTCAACATTGTCCAGGATCCACTTCACCTTGGTACCGGAAAAATAGGGGTCAATCAGCAGACCGGTCTTGCTTCTGATCATCTCATCGTATCCGTCAGCCTTCAACTGATCACAGATCCCCGCAGTCTGTCTGGACTGCCATACAATCGCATTGTACACGGGAACACCGGTGTTCTTGTCCCAAACAATCGCCGTCTCACGCTGATTGGTGATACCGATTCCGGCGATCTGCTCCGGCCTGATCTGCGCTTTCGTCATCACATCCATCATCACATAGAGCACAGAAATCCAGATCTCATTCGCATCGTGCTCTACCCATCCTGCCTGAGGAAAATACTGCGTAAACTCCTTCTGGGAACTGGCAACAATCCGAGTATGCTGATCAAAAATGATCGCGCGGCTGGATGTGGTTCCCTGGTCAATGGCCATCATATACTTTTCCATAAATACCCTCCGTATCTTGTGCTGACGCACACTATATATTTGCGCCCTCCCGCTGTCAGACGCATTGAATACCAGAACAACTCATAAATCTCTTTTCCGGCAGCACCGGATGTGATTCTCATATCTCCGTGAATGTATACCGCTGTCTGATCCAGGCGGCATCAATATGGAACAAAATCGTTCCATCCGCCAGAACTTCTTTCTCATAGGTCATACTTTTCCCTTTGAACTTATTCCGAATAAACTGCTCCGGATCATCAATCTCGATCTCATCAAAGAAGACATCTCTCATCTGATTGTTCGCACACTGGTTAAAAATCTCCCATACCGTCTCGTAACACTTCATGGTTTACCTCTCTGCCAACTGTAATGGTAACACTTCCTTCACTCTGCCAATATAGCAGCCGCGCTACTTTTGACCAAACAATTTCTGGCACTTGAATAACTGAATCAGAAAATTGACCATGGAAACAATATTGAACGCCACAGCGTAGACCAGGAATGAGTCAGAATTCCATGAGCCTACGGTCACCAGTGCATTCGTGATCATATAAAACCACCATGCAGCTGAGAGCATCTTTCCGTTGAACTCTTTGGCGTAAGCCATCTCCAGATTCTGGATGATCGTCACCACAATGCGCCATGCGTAACACTCGAACCCAATCAGCAGCACCGACCAGATAATACTGTAAACATATTTCTCCGCCGCAAAAAGGCTCATGCCGAAGATAGCCAGCACATACTCCACCCCGGTGGCGACCGCCAAAACAAGCAATACCTTTCTGGCAAAGGCGGACATCTCCTCCAGACGCTTATCGCCGGTCACCAGCTCCGTCAATCCCTTCCACACCAGAAAAAAACCTGCCGAATCGGGAAGAAGCCCCACTGAACCGCTGCCAATGTTAATATTAAAATTCAAAAGTATAAAAATCGCACCGATAAATATCTTTTTCATATAAACTCCTCTGTATGTAAATTCATCTCCGCAGTGCATCTCGCACCCGCTCTGCGGGAGTTCGTTCACGGGCTTTCGCGTCCTGCTCTCTCCGCAGTGCATCTCGCACCCGCTCTGCGAGTGCTCGTTCACGGGCTTTCGCCCTATATATACGTCGCCGAATACATCTGTCCGTGAGCAAGCTCACACAGATGTATCGTCTCCGTCTATGCACTGCTCATTGCTTTCGCGTATATTATACCTGAGAAAGGGATGACTGTCACCAGTTTTTACAAAGAATTTAGAAATATATTATGAGCATTTATCTAAGTTGCCAGGCAACGCGAAAGGCGCTGCCACCATTCGGTGACAGCGCCTCCCGCAAAATGAGTAATCTATAATGGGCGTAATTGGTAATTTTAATTTCTGAAGTACTTATTCGCACCTTCTTCGAAGCTGCTCATGAACGGGCATCTGCCCTATGTCATCGCGCCTGCATTCAGCCCGCTGTGAGCAAGCTCACCGGCCTGATACAGTCTCTCTGACGCACTTCAGATTTGAACATCAAATACGAGCAACGCCGCTCTTTCTAGCTGCCTCTGCAACTGCAGCAGCAACAGTCTTACCAACGCGAGGATCGAATGCCTTAGGGATGATGTAATCCTCGTTCAGCTCCTCGTCGGAGATCAGGCCTGCCAGTGCCTCAGCAGCTGCCATCTTCATCTCCTCGTTGATATCGCTTGCGCGAACATCGAATGCTCCACGGAATACACCGGGGAATGCCAGAACGTTGTTGATCTGGTTGGGGAAATCGCTGCGGCCGGTAGAAACTACCTTAGCGCCGCCTGCCTTTGCCTCGTCGGGGAAGATCTCGGGAGTGGGGTTAGCACATGCAAAGATGATCGCATCCTTGTTCATGGTCTTAACCATCTCAGTGGTAACCTGCTTGGGAGCGGAAACACCGATGAATACGTCAGCGCCTACCAGCATCTCAGCCAGAGTACCGGACTTTCTCTCAAGGTTGGTAACCTCTGCCATCTCTTCCTTGATCCAGTTCATGCCCTTCTCACGGCCCTTGTAGATAGCGCCGGAACGGTCACACATGATAACATTCTTGAAGCCTGCGGAGAGCAGCAGCTTAACGATGGAGATAGCTGCAGCACCAGCGCCGGAGGTAACAACCTTAACTTCCTCTTTCTTCTTGCCAACAACCTTCAGTGCATTCAGCATACCAGCCAGAGTGATGATAGCGGTACCGTGCTGGTCATCGTGGAAAATCGGAATATCACACTTCTCCTTCAGCTTGCGCTCGATCTCGAAGCAGCGGGGAGCAGCGATATCCTCAAGGTTTACACCGCCGAAGGAACCGGACAGCAGGTAAACGGTATTAACGATCTCATCAACGTCCTTGGACTTGATGCAGAGAGGGAATGCGTCTACATCACCGAAAGCCTTGAACAGAACGCACTTTCCTTCCATAACGGGCATACCAGCCTCAGGGCCGATATCGCCAAGACCCAGAACTGCAGTACCATCGGTAACAACTGCACACATATTGTGACGTCTGGTCAGCTCATAGCTCTTATTTACATCCTTCTGGATCTCCAGACAGGGCTGTGCAACACCGGGGGTGTATGCTACAGACAGGTCATCCTTGGTAGCAACGGGCACACGGGTAACAACCTCAATCTTACCAGCCCACTCGCCATGAAGTCTCAAAGATTCTTTTGCGTAATCCATGGTAATATCCTCCAAAATTTTCGAAATTAAATATATTAAACCCGATTGCTTCGTGCTGTGCACTCTCGCAATCGATGCCGATATTCGCTAATCGCCCTGCTCCGCAGAGTTTTTGCTCATACCGTCTCACCCGTCCGATGCTCAGGCAGCAAGCATGTTCGCTGCCTGAACGCCGTCCGGAATTTTACATTGCTAAATTATGCCTCAAAAGGGAACTTGTAGTCCAGGCCGCACTCGTCACGCAGCTGGATGAACTCCTTCTGGATGGACTCGCCAACGGGAACGCCCTTGTCCTTGCGATCCAGCCAAGACATGTACTCCTTCTCACCAGCGGTGTAGATGCGATCCTCACCGGGAGCCTTGGTGGAGTTACGCAGCGCACGAAGGATGTCGCCGGTAGTATGCTTAAAGGTGTCAACGCCCATGAAGAACTCGGGGTTGATAACGAAGAAGAAGTGACCCAGACGATAGAAATCGTTGCTGCCGTCAGCCTTCTTGCCGGTCAGTGCCTTGGTGTGAGGGCCGCCTGCCAGTGCTGCAGAAAGGATCTCAACGATGGTTACAAAACCGTAGCCCTTGTATCCGCCGGTCTCCTCGCCCAGACCACCAACGGGAAGCAGTGCACAGTTACCCTTACGCATCTCGCGAAGGATCTCGCCGGAATCGGTCAGGGTGTCGCCGTCCTTGGTAACAACCAGACCTGCGGGGGTAGGCTTGCCGCTGCGCTCGTAGAACTCGATCTTACCGTTCTGTACGATGGAGGTAGCACAGTCGTAGTTGAAGGGGAACTCCTCATCGGTGGGGATGGTGAAGGTGAAGGGGTTGGTACCCATCATAGGCTCAACACCGAAGGTGGGAGCTACGGAAGGACGAGCATTGGTACCGGTGATACCGATCATACCAGCCTTCTCAGCCATGGTGGACCAGTAACCAGCAATACCGTAATGGGTGGAGTTATAGATAGTACCACCAGCCATACCGTAAACCTTAGCCTTCTCGATCAGCTTCTCCATCATCTTGTGGGAAGCAACCATACCCATACCGTTGTGAGCGTCCATAACCACGGTGGTGGGGGTCTCCTTAACGATCTCGCAGTTGGTCACAGGCAACAGAGTGCCGTTCTTGATGCGGTCCAGATAAATAGGTTTAAAGCGGTTGCAGCCATGGCTCTCGATACCACGGCGGTCAGACTCCAGCAGAACGTCTGCGCAGATCGCTGCATCCTCGGCGGGAACGCCGTAAGCCTTGAACACATCGATCATGAAATCGTTGATCAGGTCCCACTGTACATAAGGTCTGGTTTCATTTACTGCCATTTTCTAAATCCTCCTTGGAATGTTTATCAAAACGGATGTCCCGTTTATGAATCATATTTTTCCCTGTACTGTCTGATCGTGTCCATCTTTGATATGGTCACCGCACAGGCTCCCGCTGCGAAGCAGGCATGCAGCTCCTCCGGTGTGCGGATCAGACCGCCGCACATGAGCTTTGAGGCCGTTCTCGTCCTCAGATAAGGCAATATACTGCAGGCAATTCCGGGAAGGATCTCCACATAGTCAGGCTGACAGTTATTACACAGCGTAAGTCCCCTCTCCAGCGACTTACTGTCCATCAGAAACAGTCGGAGAATCGCCGTTTTTCGGTTTTTCTTCGCCGCCTCAATCACCTTGACCTTCGATGAAATGATCCCGTCGGCTTTCAGATACTGACAGGCGAACTCACATCCATACTCATCCGCGCTGATCCCCCGAAGGAGGTCCAGATGAAAGAACACCCTTTTCCCTCTCTCATGGGCAGCCCGAACCATAGACGCAAGCAGTGCCAGATGCATATCCATCAAAACACAGCAGTCAAGATCGCTGTCAAGAAATCGCTCAAACTCTTTCATCTGTGAAATCGCATAAATGATCTCCCGATTCAACTCTCCCATCTGCCTCTCCAGTCCGTCTATCGTCTAATCTTTTAGCCGTTTTAGTAAAAAAGGGCGATGTAAATGAAACACTCTCCGTATTCATTGCATCGCCTCTGTTTACTCTCGCAGTTTATTAACTTGTCTTTAATATACCACCTGACGGTTTTGCTGTCAAGTTTAATTTATCAAAAAAACGCTTCATGGCGCCGAAATCGCGGAATAACGGTCAATCCGCAATGATTACCTTGGTTCCGGCCTGCTCCATCCGCTCCACAACCTCCGGTGATACGCCGGAATCTGTGATGATCGCCTCGATGGCCCCCACATGGCAGAAGTTCATCAGATTGTCCTGACTGAACTTGCAGGACTCCACCAGAAGATAGGACTTTTTTGCGGAACGGATGATACATCCCTTTGTTCCGGCCTCTGACGTGAATCCGGTGTAGACAAACCCTTCATCGTCGATGGCTGCCGCCCCGATAAACGCGATATCCAGCTTATATCTGCGGATCTGCTCCTCCGTCAGTGATCCAAAGCAGGACATACTGCTTCCCTGCAGCTCGCCGCCGATCACCAGCACGGTCACATTCTGATAATCGGAGATTTCCATCGCCACTGCCAGATTATTCGTCGCGATCACATTATGTCCGTCGGAGGGCATCAGGCGCCCTACCCAGCGGGTAGTGGTTCCGGCATCAATAAAAATGCGCTGTCCCGGCGCAATCAGACCAATCGCCTTTCTCGCGATCCGCTCCTTACAGCGCTCGTGCTCATCCATGGGCCGCTCCATGGTCTGACGGCGCATCTCCCTTTTTAACACCGCACCGCCTCTGGTGCGGACCACATCCTCTTCCTCCACCAAAAGCTCCAAATCTCTTCTGACCGTCATGTCAGATACGCCAAACAGTTTACACAGTTCACGGTTTTCCACCCGGCCTTCCCGGTGGAGAAGGTCCATGATCTGCTTCAATCGCGTCTCTCTTAACATAGCTCTCTCCTCTAGTCCATCAGCTTCGTCTGTTCTCTATGTCTTTATCTGCCGTCAATGCGCAGGTCAATCTTTCCAGAATATTCAAAGTATAGCACTATTTAAATTAATAAACAATCCCCTTTTTCATTTTCCGGAAAAATTAAGAATTCCACTTCGCTGAACACACAAAAAAGCGTATGCCCGGACCGCAACAGGTCCCACAGCATACGCTCTGTTTTTCTGACAATCAGGCCTCTGTATCCCCAGACACGGTCTCACCGACAGTGACCGCATCCTCTGCCGATGCGGGTGTTTCCGCCTGAGACTCAGCAACCGGCTCGATCTCACGCAGAATGCGCATAAACTCCTTGCCGGTGATGGTTTCCTTCTCGATCAGGTAAGCCGCAATCTTATCCAGCGCCTCACGGTGCTCGGACAACAGCTGCTTGGCCTGCTCATAGGAATCCTTAAGCATCGCCATCACTTCCTGATCCACATCCGCAGCAGTCTCATCGGCACAGTTAAGTACCGCGCGCCCCTCCAGATACTGGCTCTCGATGCTGCTAAGGCCCATCAGGCCGAAGCGCTTGGACATACCGTACTGGGTGACCATCGCTTTCGCAATGCCGGTCGCCCGCTCAATATCGTTGGCTGCACCGGTAGTCACGGTGTCAAACACCAGCTCCTCCGCCGCGCGGCCTCCCAAAAACTCTACCAGCATGGCGCGGAGTTCAGCCTCGGTGTGCAGGTACTTCTCCTCCTCGGGCACATTCATCACATACCCCAGAGCACCCATGGTTCGGGGAACAATGGTGATCTTC
Source organism: Lachnospiraceae bacterium (assembly GCA_017461725.1). GTDB lineage: Bacteria > Bacillota > Clostridia > Lachnospirales > Lachnospiraceae > RGIG423. Next base: position 182,089 of record JAFTXG010000022.1, on the reverse strand, counting down.
TGCACCGGCTCAGAATCCTTCTGCAGGGCACTGACCAGCGCATGTCCCACCTCGTGGTAGGAGACAATGCGGCGCTCCCGCTCGCTCATGATGCGGTCCTTCTTTTCCTTGCCCATGAGCACAACCTCCACCGCCTCAAACAGATCCTTCTGACTCACTGCCTTACGGCCATGCTTAACTGCATTGATGGCAGCTTCATTGATCATATTCGCGAGATCCGAACCTACCGCACCGGAGGTCGCCAGTGCGATGGCATCCAGATCAACGGTCTCATCCAGATTTACCTTCTTTGCGTGTACCTTCAGGACAGCCACACGGCCCTTAAGGTCGGGCTTATCCACGATAATCCGTCTGTCCAGACGACCGGGACGAAGCAGGGCCTTATCCAGTACCTCGGGACGGTTTGTCGCCGCCAGAATGAATACACCCTTGCTGGTATCAAAGCCGTCCATCTCGGAGAGCAGCTGATTTAAGGTCTGCTCCCGCTCGTCATTGCCGCCAAAGCGGGAATCACGGCTCTTTCCGATGGCGTCGATCTCATCGATAAAAATAATACAGGGCGCATTTTCCTGGGCCTTCTTAAACAGATCGCGGACACGGGAAGCACCCACGCCCACAAACATCTCCACAAAATCCGAACCGGCCAGGGAGAAGAACGGCACCTTCGCCTCACCGGCCACCGCCTTGGCCAGCAGCGTCTTACCGGTTCCGGGAGGGCCCACTAACAGAGCACCCTTGGGAAGCTTTGCGCCGATGGTGGAATACTTCTGGGGATTGTGCAGGAAGTCCACGATCTCCACCAGAGACTCCTTGGCCTCGTCCTGACCGGCCACATCCTTAAAGGTGACACCGGTATCCTTCTGCATGTCATAGCGCTTCGCATTGCTCTTTCCCACGCCCATGACTCCACCGCCGCCCGCACGGCGCATCATCACGCCCATGAGGATCCAAACCAGCGCGATGGGCAGCACATAACTGATCAGAATAGACAGCAGCATGGAGTTCGCATCGCTGTTCTTCACATCGAAGACCTCCAGCTCAGCACTCTCCAGCCGGCTGATCAGCTGTATATCATAGCTGCTCATATTTGTATAATAAGTAGGCGCACTCTGCATCAAATAGGCGAAGCTGTCCTTTGGCACATCCCCGTTATCTTTCAGGGTAAACACGATCTGCAGCGTGCTCTCGTTTAACTGAACCTTCCGGACCTTCTCCTCCTCCAGCAGTTCAAGGAACTCACTGTACGCCACATAATCTTTATTTCCCGTGTTCACAAAACTGCTGATCAGGGTGATCAGCAACAGCGTCGCAATCGCCGCCGTGACCATCATCATGATCATATTGCTGTTTTTGTTATTGTTACTGTTTTGATTGCGGTTACCGTCATTTTGACGGTTATCCTGCTGCTCGCTCATATTATTCTCCATATTTCGAAATCAGCCCTTCCGGAACTGTCTTCGCATATTTTTCAGGCTCCAAATCCATCCCCTCGCCGAAGGGTGAGAGGGATGCGGTCCTCCTTATCGTATAGCTTACCATATATGGTTCCCGTAAATCAATGGTCTTACTGCTTTTTTCTCTGAATATTTCGTGACGAAATTATAAAAAATGTGGATATCCCCAAATTTTCTCATAATACCTCAGGTATCGCTCAATGCCTTCTCGCAGGCCAGAGCCAGCTCCTCCAGCGTACTGCAGCCCAGCATGGTACAGTAGGGTCTCAGTGTGCGGATGCTCTTGCTGTCCTCCCAGCGGCGGACTGCAATGGGATTGAACCAGTATATCCGGCTGCAACGGCCCTGCAGCTCTTCCACCATGGACTCGGTCAGCGGAATATTAACCGTCTGAGCATCGCTGATGATCAGGACAATGGTGTTGCCGTCCACCACCGCCGGCTCCATCTGAAGCAATCTCTGCAGAATCCCGCCGATGTTGGTGCCCTTGCACCACAGGGGGCTGCCCTTCACATGGTCCGCAAATTTATCCAGGTCCTGCAGGGCGAACACATCCACCTCCTGCAGCTGCTCGGAAAACAGAAAGGTCCTGGCTCCCTCGGCAGTGTCGTTCATCGACTGAATAAACCTCAATGCGAACTCCGACACCCGAAGCATGGACGCGGAGACGTCGCACAACAGCAGCAGCTTTTTTCGCTTTCGGTTCCGATGGCGGTAGGCCAGCTTCCGGAAGCTGCCGCCGGTCTGAAGATTTAAGCGTATGGTCCGCTTAAAATCCAGCGTGCCCGATTTGCCCGCCTTTTTTCTGCGGTTCAACAGTTTCTTATTTAGCTGTCTGGTCAGGTTCTGGATCAGCTGGAGCGCTCTGGGCACCTCCTCCTCGGAAAAATCGCCGATATTTTTATAGAGAAGATTTTCCTCCGTCACCTTCTGATTTTCGTAGAGCTCGCCCTCCTCCTTCAGAAGCTGCTGCTCCACCATATGACTGATGTAGTTGGTGTACAATACCGCCGAGTTGCGCACCGGGTTGGGAAAATTCTGCAGATACTCCTGCATCTCCTTTCGGCGCTCCTCGGAGAGCTGAATATAGACCGCCTTCAGCTCCTCGCGAACCTTCAGGGGCTCTCCGTTGAAGGTCAGCTCCTGGTTGGCCGCCTCCATCTGCTGTTCGTACTGCGTCTGGGCCTCCAGCTCCTGCTTAAGCTTCTCCTCCCACTCCTCCTGAGAGATGAAGTAGGCATCAAAGCAGGCGGAGAAGGTCTCTTTCTCCTTCTCGCTCTTGGCTAAAATCGCCTGCAGCGCAAGCTTTAAGCTGTTCCGGTCCTCGATTCCGACCGCCTCCATGATACGAAAAGCGTCCTGGCTCTCCTGAATACCGACAGCCAGGCCGTTTTTTCTCAGCATCCCCATAAAACGGGTCAGATTTTTGGTGTAAACTTCTCCCTGTTCACATGAAAAACGGTCACTTCGCGCTTCGCCGTCCGGGTTTTTCATCGATAATTTCGTCATCCTGCAATACCGCATCCATATCCTGATTATTCTTCAGCAAAAAGCCCATGGTGTCCGTAAGCCCTTTGCGGTCGATCTTTTTTACCCCCAGCGCCATCAGTGCCGCCGCCCAGTCGATGGCCTCCGCGATGGAGGGCTTTCTGGTCAGGCGCTCATTCTGACGGATCTGACGGACAGTCTCCGCCACCTGGCGGGCCAGCTGATTTTCAATCTCCGGCAGACGGCTGGTGATGATATTTACCTCCTTCTCAACGGAGGGATAATCAATGTAAAGGTAAGCACAGCGTCTCCTCAGTGCCGCCGACAGCGGGCGGACGTGGTTACTGGTCAGCACCACAAACGGCATGGACTGGGCTTTGACGGTGCCCAGCTCCGGGATCGTCACCTGCATCTCGGAGAGCAGCTCCAGAAGGAACGCCTCGAACTCCTCGTCGGACTTGTCGATCTCGTCGATCAGCAGGACCACCGGCTCCTCGCTGCGGATGGATTTGAGCAGCGGGCGCTCCAGCAGATAGTTCTCGCTGAACAGCTCCGCCGTCATCTCGTCGCTGGACTTTCTGCCCTCGCAGCTTCCGGCTCCGACCGCTCTCTCCTGATTCATGTTTACCTGGATCGCCAGCAGCTGTTTCTGGTAGTTCCACTCATACAGGGCCTTACTCTCATCCAGTCCCTCGTAGCACTGGAGGCGCACCAGCTCACGGCCCAGGGCCGCCGCCATGGCCTTCGCCACCTCGGTCTTTCCCACGCCGGCCTCGCCCTCGATCAGGAGCGGGCGGCCAAGCTTCAGGGACACAAACAGAGTGACCAGAAGCTCCTCATCCACAATATAATTTTGCGCGGTAAGCCTGTCGCGCAGCTCCTCAAGGGTGAGCTGTACGTCAGGCTGTGCGATTTTCAGATTCGTATTCTTTTCGTTTAAATTCATCCTTACCTCCGTGGTAAATCACTAAAACACCACCGTTTACACGAAGCGGTTCAGCTCGGGATCATACGCATAATCGAGGGCGCTTAAGCTTTCCTCGAGCCCGGCCCGGTCGATCCCGTAGTAATCACAGCACTGATCCAGATCTCCGAACCGGTCTCTGAGCTGTGTATTGATAAAGCTCAGCAACATGAAGGGATCATTAGGTACACATGTATCCATCGCTTCCACTCTCTTTCTTGTCTATCTGTGACCGCCCGGTCTGCAGGCGGTCACCCTATCTTTTTTCAGTGTCCGGCACGGGCGATCAATCCACTGTCCGCCACATCGATCACGATGGTGTCTCCGGTGTGGACCTGATCTGAAAGAATCAGTCTGGCGGCCAGCGTCTCCACATGCTTCTGCAGGAATCGCTTCAGCGGTCTGGCTCCGTACACCGGATCATAACCATTTTCCACAACAAACCGCTTCGCCTCGTCGGTGAGGGAGATCGTCAGCTCCCGCTCCTCCAGACGGCGGTTCACATCCGCCAGCATCAGGTCTACGATACCACCAATATTTTCTTTTGTCAACGGCTTAAACAGGATAGTCTCATCCAGACGATTCAGGAATTCGGGGCGGAAATGAGCCCTCAGTTCCTCCATGACCATCCGCTCTGCCTCGGGGCGAATCTCTCCATTTCCGTCGATACCGTCCAGCAGATAGCCGGAGCCGATATTCGAGGTCATGATCAGGATCGTGTTCTTAAAATCCACCGTTCTGCCCTGGGAATCGGTGATCCGCCCGTCGTCCAGAACCTGCAGAAGCACATTGAACACATCGGGATGTGCCTTCTCAATCTCGTCAAACAGCACCACACTGTAGGGCTTTCTGCGGACCGCCTCGGTCAGCTGGCCGCCCTCGTCGTAGCCCACATATCCGGGAGGAGCTCCGATCAGGCGGGATACGGAGAATTTCTCCATATACTCGCTCATGTCGATGCGGACCATATTATTTTCATCGTCGAACAATGCCGCCGCCAGCGTTTTCGCCAGCTCGGTCTTGCCCACACCGGTGGGACCCAGAAACAGGAATGAGCCGATGGGCTTGGTGGGATCCTTGATGCCGGCCTTGGAGCGGATGATGGCCTCAGTGACCTTGGTGACACCCTCCTCCTGGCCAACCACACGCTTGTGGAGTTCCTCATCCAGATGGAGGGTCTTGTTGCGCTCACTCTCGGTGAGGCGCGCCACCGGGATGCCGGTCCACTGGGACACGATCCGGGAAATTTCCTCGTCGGTGACGCTCTCCCGCACCAGCGACATCTCGCGGCTCTTCACGTACTCCTCCTCCCGGGCCAGCTGTGCCTTGAGCTCGGGCAATTTTCCATACTGAAGCTCTGCCGCTTTATTTAAATCATATTTCTGCTGGGCGATCTGGATCTGATTGTTGATCTCCTCAATCTGCTCCCGCAGCTGGGAAAGTTTCTCTACGGACTGTTTTTCATTGTCCCACTGAGCCTTTTTGCTGCCAAACTCCTCGCGAAGCTCTGCCAGCTCCTGCTGCAGCGCATCCAATCGCTCTGCACTCAAATGGTCCGTCTCCTTCTTCAGGGCGGCTTCCTCAATCTCCATCTGCATGATCTTTCGGGACAGCTGATCCAACTCGGTGGGCATGGAATCCAACTCCGTCTTAATCAGTGAGCAGGCCTCATCCACCAGGTCAATGGCCTTATCCGGCAGGAATCGGTCGGAAATATAGCGGTGGGACAGCATGGCCGCCGACACCAGCGCCGCATCGGTGATCTTCACTCCGTGGTAGACCTCGTAGCGCTCCTTCAGTCCGCGGAGGATGGAGATCGTATCCTCCACCGGGGGCTCATCCACCAGAACCGGCTTGAAACGACGCTCCAGCGCAGGGTCCTTCTCAATCTATTTGCGGTACTCATCCAGCGTGGTGGCACCGATACAGTGGAGCTCGCCGCGTGCCAGCATGGGCTTTAACATATTGCCCGCGTCCATGGCTCCGTCGGTCTTTCCCGCACCGACGATGGTGTGGAGCTCGTCGATAAACAGAATGATACCGCCCTCGCTCTTTTTCACCTCGTCCAGGACCGCCTTCAGACGCTCCTCGAACTCACCGCGATATTTCGCACCGGCCACCAGAGCACCCATATCCAGAGAGAATACCTTCTTATCCTTAAGGCCCTCCGGCACATCGCCGCGGACAATACGTCCGGCCAGGCCCTCGACCACAGCGGTCTTGCCGACACCGGGCTCACCGATCAGCACCGGATTATTCTTCGTCTTTCGGGACAGAATGCGGATCACGTTTCGAATCTCCGCATCGCGGCCGATGACCGGATCCAACTCCTGCTTGCGGGCCTTCTCCACCAGATCCACCGCGTACTTCTGCAGCGTGTCGTAGGTCGCCTCCGGGTTGTCGGAAGTCACCCGCTGATTTCCGCGGACGGTGGACAGTGCCTGCAAAAATCGCTCCCGGTTGATGGCCAGACTGCGGAACAGCTCCTTCATCTCCCTATTCGGACGCGCCAGCAGGGACAAAAACAGATGCTCCACGGAAACATACTCATCCCCCATCTGCTTCGCCTCGTCCTCAGCGTAGATCAATACCTGATTCAGATCGTTGCTGATGCGCAGCTGCACATTCTGCCCGGACACGCGGGTCTTTTTCTTCAGCACCGTCTCCGCACAGCCAACAACGTACTCCTGCTGCAGGCCCATCTTGACCAAAAGCTTCAGGATCAAGCTGTCCTCCAAAGAGAGCAGGCTGTAAAACAGATGCTCCTGATCTATCTCCTGGTTGCCGTAATCATAGGCCAACCGCTCACAATTCTGAACTGCCTGCAGAGAATTCTGTGTAAATTTTTGAATATCCATAAAAATACCTCACTCTCTGAACATGGATACATGGGTGGGCGCTGATACTTGGCTCCACACTCATGCTTTAACTGTTCTAGCGTGAATATAACACAAGTTGTCAGCACTGTCAAGAGGTGAGTGCTAATTCATTTTCTTAAATAATTATGAACTGCTTGTGTTATGGGGATAGTATAACCGGAAACGTGGAAAGGTTCCGTGATAATGTCACGAAGGAGCTTTTACCTTGCGTCTTAATCCAAATAATATACCCCAGTATCCATTTTATCGAGGAGATACTGGGGTATAATAATTCTTAGTTAGACTTGAATTGGCACATATGATAGTATCAAATCTTAATGTACCTCTGATTTCTGCTGTTCGGTTTATCCGGGATCGTCATCCTGATCAAATTCAGTTCCAACGCCGGATGCAGATAATGTTTGCGGAAAGACTCTTTCGATTTCAAACCCAGTTTGTCCATGATCGCATTCGCCGTGTACGGAACATCATATTCCATGACTTCCAGCAGCCTTTTCAGATACTCTGTGAGTTGCTCACTGTCCTCACCGATCTGACCAGAGATTTCCTCCAGAATATGATCAATCTGCGCCAACATAAATTCAATAAACACTGTAGATGCCCCATCTACATGACATTTCGCAATAGCACTATAATATTCTTCCTGAAACTTTTCTATCTGACTCTCAATCGGAATATATTCAAATACTGACTTCCATTTAGCCAAAAGCGCCGTATGCCACAGCCTCGCCATCCGGCCATTCCCGTCTGCAAACGGATGGACAATCACAAATTCATAGTGAAATACACTGCTCAAAATCAGGGGATGAACCGTAGTCTTCGCTTTCCGCATCCATTCAAACAATTCGTCCATCAGTTGAGGAACAAAGCGTGCCGGAGGTGCCATGAATATGCACTGATCACCGTTAAATACGCCTTCTTCGCCACGTCTGAATGCGCCAGACTCATCCACTACATATCTGGTCATTATTCCATGAAAAGTTTTCAAGTCATTGATACGGTAGGGATCAATCTCGCTCAACTTCTCATACGCAGCATAGGCATTCTTTACTTCCTGAATCTCTTTTTTTTCACCCAAAACCAGCTTTCCGTTGATGACATCCCGAACCTGTCCCAGCGTCAGGGAATTCGCCTCGATTTTCAATGAGGAGTGAATTGATTTAATCCGGTTATTCTTTCTCAAATGCGGCTTCGATTCCAGATTTACAGTCGCTGTAATCCGGCCGATTTTCTCTGAAATAGACGCTACATACGACAACATCTCATTGGTAATCTCAAAAGGCGGACGATAGTCTGACATAGATACCTCCCAAATTAACTTGCGTGTTATCTTGCGTGTTATCTTGCTCTATTATACAGGAAAGGGATGAAAATGGCAAGGGAGAATATATTTACTTACTCTCCATAAATTACTTTATCCTCTGCCACCATCAACATTTTTGTCTGCTTGGGCAAATTATAAATCTGTCCTTTCTCTTCCTGCACATCCATCACATTATCTGTCCACATCTCACACTGGCTGATCACCGTATCAATCGCATTCTCATACTGCTCCGGCGGATACTTATATTTCTTCAGCAACCGCTTATTCGTCAAGGCATCGTAAAACGCCAATTCCTCCTGTGTCAATCCAAGCTCTGCTCCTGCCTGATGTGCTTTGGCAATCAATTCCGCTGCCTCTAACAATTCTTTGATCACCATATTGGGGAACATATTCCATCGCAACCTCAGCTTTTTGCTCCCCAATTTCACAACGAAGTGTTTTTAGGCCCACCTTGCAAACCGCCCTCTTTCTTCGGTGCCTGGAAATCAGCTCTCCTGTCTCCCCAAAAAGAAAAGCACCCTCGCGGATGCTAATCTCTTCTCTTCGTATTTGGCCCCATCCCCTCACATCGGGAATTGTGGCTCTGGTTCTGATTCTCCGGTTTTACTTTCTGTGTAACGGAATTGAACGCTTCCTGAGACTTCTTTTGATTCATTTCCTCGCGTTTGTCCATCTTCATCACCTCAGGAATAATATGGCTGAATCGAGTGAGAATTATACCAATGATTTCTTTTCATGTTTTTTCCCTGCCATCACACATTCTTCACACATTCTTTACCCATTCTTTTACAATTCTTTTCACATTCTTAGCACATTCTTTTCCCATTCTTTTGCAATTCTTTTCACATTCTAAACACATTCTTTTCCCACACTTTCCCCTAAATCGCCCGGACTGCGGGAATGTTGACCGCCGCAGCTATGCTATGCGTAACGGTGCACCGAGTGCCGGATGACGACTCGATGCACCGTGGTGGTAATCACACTATTCAGTTGTCAGTATACAGGTATTAAGTGTCAGGTAGTGTAAGCTTGATTTAACTAATGTTCAAACAGGATTAATAGGGGTAAATAATAGAACCGACGAATGCTGCATCTACATCAGATCGATTTTCAACAAATGCACGATAAGTGCCTGCTTCTGTTACGGTAAAAGTATGCTGTAAGATCTCATTCCCTGGTATATACCATGCCACATTAGTATTCACATTCTTAATTCCTATCCAGAAGAGCACATCTGTATCAACACATCGAACCGATATATCTACTGTGTCTCCCACTTCCATAGACTGAGCTTTAAAATTATATCTTGTATTTGCTTTACCAGGTATATCTACAACTACTACAGACGAATATGTAGATCCTGCCGCGCTCATATCTACCTCATCATTCTCCACAACGGTCTCAACAACCTGAATCACCTGCGGCTCACTGGCCGAATTTTCCTCGGCAGCTGCCGACAGGTTCATCACTTCTGTGTCCGCCAACCACTGTTCCTCCGCCTCAGCCACCTTTCTCGCCATCGCATAGGTGGGAAGCACCGATATCGCAATCAGGATCAAACTGATCCCCAAAAGCATAAACTTGCTGGCTTTGCCGCGATCTTTTCTGTCTCTCACTGATTCAATCCTCCTTACTAGTTTATCTTCTGAATTGCTTAGTCCAGAGGAATAAAGATAATTTCTGGACCGCTCAATTAATGATAACATAAAGCTGAAGTACTCCTTTGTCGTAAAATGTTCTGTCGTGGTACACACATGAAGATCACACTCGATCTCCTGCTCCTGTGACAGCCAGTCTAACACCATGTAGTTCAGCGGGTTAAACCAGTGCAGCCATGAGGCAAGCATGGCAATCCGTTTCCAGACCACATCGTGTTTGCGGATGTGATTCACCTCGTGCTCGATGATGATATACTTTTCCCGATCAGTGAACTGCCCCATCGGTACCACAACCCTCGGGCGGAAGACATTCACCGTCATCGGCGAAATGATCAGTTCATTCTGACAGATCTCCACCCCTTTGAGGTGATATCGCTCACACTCCGCCTTCAATATCTCGTCCCATCGCGGATCGTTTATCGGAATACTCAACGCCAATATCGCTCTGAGCTTTCTCTCCTCACCATGGCGCTTATGAACGCCCACGACCAGTCCGATCAGCCAGATAACTCCGACCACACAAAACACCTTGATAAATAAAGGTGATGTGCTGACACCAAAATAACCTGTGCTGTATAAATCCTCCGCTGATACGCCTATCCTGGTCATACGAACGGCCAGATAAGCTACCGGCAGCAGGTACATCAAAATGACGATCTTGATCGTCTGTAACTCTATACCTGTCTTTCCTTTTCTCATCCCTCCGCGCATGAGCATGTACAATCCGGTAGCCAGGCTACCGGTGATGCACATACTCCCTACGCAAAAGAAAAACTCACTAATCCAATTCATCAATCAGTTTCCTCATGCGCTGCTTTTCTTCTGCCGTAAACTCCCTGTCCTGCAAAAATGCAGCCAGGAATTTGTCAGCCTCTCCGTTACTCCAGAACTGCACTGACTTTGTAAACTCCTGAGTGCGGTAGTCCTCCTCAGAAACCAGCGGAGTGTAGAAGAAATGTCTGCCCTTTCTCTCCATAGAAAGGTATTCCTTCTGAACAATGTGGCCCAGGAACGCTGAGACTGTCTGAACTGCCCACTTTTTCTCAAACTTACGATTTACCCGCTCAGCAATAAGCTTGATCGATAAGGGCTCCTCACTGTCCCAAATGATCTTCATCACGAGCAATTCGCACTGAGTCAGTTCTTCTCTCTTCATCATCCGTTACCTCCTTTCTCATAAGTGTCGTTTAAGTTTGTAATTACTTATCTTTCTAATCATACGATATCACAATTCCACAACCATGTCAATAATTAGTTAAAAAGATAATTTATATTTTTTTCAAATATTTTTTCATTTTCCTGTTGACAAATCGTTTCTTTTGAGTTAGAATAGCATTCGCTGGTGAAAAAACAGCAAATGCGGTGGTAGCTCAGCTGGATAGAGCACTTGGCTACGGACCAAGGTGTCGGGAGTTCGAATCTTCTCCGCCGCAGGCTAAGGCGATTGCGAAAGCAGTCGCCTTTTTGCATTCTTCGTTATTCATTATTCTTTGTTATTCCTTCTTTTTCGTTCCCCTCAGACAAAAAAAGAACCGGGATCAATTTCCCGATTCCTTTTCAGACTCTTTCGTCAAGTCTCTTGTGGGTTCTTTTGTTGACATCATATCCAGAATCTGACAGATCAGATCCACTACATGCTCTCTCATCACCGGCGGAAACTTGCACAGTCTGCGGAATATCCTCATCTGCACCTCGATTTCCTCCTTGGTGATCGGCATCTCTGCCCGCTCGCAGCTTCCCTCCAGCTCATCGGCTGTGATCAGTTCTTCCATCTTCTTCTGAAGCTTGGTCCCCGGTCTTCTGTGCGCGTTCTCCAAGAGGCTGACATACTTAGCCTGAACGCCGAGAATCTCTGCCAATGCTTCCTGTGTCATCTCATGTCTTTTTCGGTATGCCCTTATTTCCGATGCGTAATCTAACATTCTCATTGCCTGTCACCGCCCTGTTCTTGTATATAGATTAGTTTACAAGAACCAGTCCTATCCGATAACACACTCATAGATAGACTCTAACTGATAGTTACCTTTTATAAAACTATTTTGTCTGAACGTGACAGAATTATTCAGTTATCTTCTTCGATATAGCTGCCTCTGGGACCTTTTCGGATCACCAGTTTCTGATCAATCCGCATTTTCAGCTCGCTGACATGGGAGATGACTCCGATCAGTCTGCTGCCGTCAGCCAGACGGGCCAGCATATCCACCGCCTGCTTCAGGGCCGTCTCGTCGAGAGAGCCGAAACCCTCATCGATGAACATCGCCTCCAGCCGAATCCCTCCGCTGCGGCTCTGCACCACATCGGAGAGCCCCAGAGCCATGGACAGGGCAGCCATAAAGGATTCTCCGCCGGACAGGGTGGAGATGTCCCTCCACTGTCCCGTATTGCGGTCCAGCACATCCAGATCCAGTCCCGACTGGGAGCGCTTATCTCTGGCCTCCTCCTTGCAGCGCAATGTGTAAAGTCCATCGGTCAGACTGACCAGCCGCTGGTTCGCCGCCGCGATCACCTGACGGAAATAATACTGCTGCACGTAGGTTTCCAGACTCAGCTTGGTCTTTCCGCTGAGCTGTCCGCTGACCGTGTTGGCCAAGTCCGAGAGCACCGTCCATTCCTCGCTGATTTTAGCCGTCTCCTCCAGTAACGTTCGGATTTCTTTTCCAATGTCCTGATTGATATCGATCCGATTTTCCAGCCTTCGCACCTGCTCCTCCAACAGATTCCGCTGTTTATCCAGATCCTTTTTCTGCCGGGTCAGCTCCTCCACATCCACCGGCGAAGTGTTTTTCAGTTTTTCCTCCAGATCCCGGATCAGCGCTCCCGTGCCGGATACGCTTTCCCGATGGATCCTGACATTCTCCGTCAGTTTTCTGCGCCTCTCTTCGGTGAGCAGTGCAGTCTGGAATGCCTCGTCGGTGGCAAAGCCCCGGCTGTCACGCTCACGTTCAAACAGGGCTCTCGAGGCCGATGCCTCTCTCCTTTCTGCCTCTGCCGACTCCCGCAGGGCTGTCAGCCGACCGGAAAGCGTCTGGTATCGCTGCTCTGCCGTCTTTTTTGCCTCCCTGATCTGTCGAATCTGCGCTGCATTTTCATCGATCCGCTTTTGATTGGCCTCCAGCCGTTTTTTCCATGTATCCTGATCCGAGGCACCGTCCGGCGCGGCGGCCTCGATCTGACGTCTCAGCTGGCGCGCCTTTTCCATCAGGCCTGCAGCCCTCTCCGATTGCTCCTTCAGGGCATTATCCTTCTCCCCGGATGCCGCCTCCGCGGTTTCCACGTCCTCGCGGTCAGGGATGTCCGCCTCTGTCAGCGCCGGTGAAGGGTGATGGAGCGAACCGCAGACCGGGCAGGGCTGACCGTCCTTGAGGGACTGGCTCAGCAAACCGGCCTGTCCGCGGAAAAAGCGATTCCGCAGCTCCTGATAACGCCCTCTGGCCTCCACGGCCTCTTTTTCCAGTCTCACCAGCCTGTTGCGGGCCGCAGTCAGATCCTCCTCACAGGTCTCCAGTGCTGCCGCCACCGGAATCACCCCGGACAGCTTACTATTCTCCTCCGCCAGACACCGGTTCTCGCCTTCCAGCTCTGCCGCCGTCTGTTCTCTCGCCTCCAGCACAGCCAGCGTTTTCTGCTCCTGAAGACACCGTTCTTCCGTCTGCGCAAGCTCCCGGCGGCTCCTGACCGCCCGCTCTTCGGCCAATCTGCTGCTCTGCCAGTATTCCTTCACCGCCAGCGCACGACCATCCCGCTCAAGCAGATCACTGTAGCCGTCAATCTCCATCTGCCGTTTTTCCAGCAGCTCCATACGGCTATGACACTGCCTCAGCCGTTCAAAATCCAGATTGAGCTGTTTTCCTCCGGCGATATCGGCGGTCAGCTGATCCAACTGTTTTCCGTTCATTTGCTTCTGCCGAATCAGCAGCTTTCTCTCCTCTTTTTCCGCCCTGACATATTCATCCAGAACAGTCACAAACACTTCCGCCTGCCGCTCGTCGTCCCGAAGCGATCTGAGCTTATCCAGATCCGCAGCCTGTCCGCCTGATTCACTCTGTCTGCGTATCTGGGTATCTTTCACGCCCTGGCAGGGCTCTGCGTCCCCAGCGTGCTCTGCAAGCCTGGCCCGCCGCATCGCGCTCAGCAGCCGATCTTTCCTCTCCCGCTGCTGTTTTTCGCACTCCAGACTGCGCGCTTTTAGGCTCTCCTGAATATCCTCATAAATCTTCGTCCCGAAAATCTGCTGGAACAGCGCCTTGCGCTCGCTGCTGGACGCGCTCAGAATCTTCAGAAAGTCACCCTGGGCGATCATCATGGTCTGGGCAAACTGCTCCCGGGTCAGCCCCACCAGTTCCTGCACCTTTTTGTTTACCTCATCGTTTCTGGTCAGGAGCCAGCCCTCCTCCCGACAGCTCATCTCGGCAGTCGGCGCCTGGGTCGTCATGCCCTTCCCCCGCTTGGCGGGGCGCTCATACTCGGGACTGCGGCGGATCAGATAGTGCCTGCCCAGATGGGAGAAGGCAAACTCCACGTAGGTAGGGGTCTTTTCCGAGGCGAAATCCGAGCGGAAGCCCTTTCCCTGGCGGCGCTTGCTGCCTCCGCTGGCCTCCCCGTAAAGGGCGAAGGAAATGCCGTCAAACAGCGTGGTCTTTCCGGCTCCCGTATCTCCCGTGATCAGGTATATACCACTGCCCTCAAACCGGGCAAAATCAATGGTCGTTTTCTCTGCGTAAGGTCCAAATCCGCATAATTCCAGTGTCAATGGCTTCATTTATCTTCCTCCTGCAGATCCTCCAGAATCGCTTTCACGATGGACATCCTCCGTTCATCCGGCTCCACACCGCCGTTCTGCATACAGTAAAACTCCTTAAACAGCTCAATCGGTGTTTTCTCCTCCGCCAGATCCAGGGGCGCAATCTCCAGCTCTGTCTTTGTCCGGCTGTTCTCCACCGCAAACCGCATCATGTTCGGAAAATTCAGCAGCAAGGCGAATCGGGCATCCGGCAGAACCTCCTCGTCGGTCAGCACCACCCGCACATAATCCGCTGTCCGGGGATGGGCCAGCAATTCCTCCATGGTTCCCTTCACCTCCCGCATATCGCGGGGGAGGGCAAGCGGCACTTTTTTCACTTCCACGCAGCCCATCTCATTACAATCCACGATCACCACCGATTTCACATGGTTCGCCTCAGAGAAGGAATATTTTAACGGAGAACCGCTGTAGCGCAGGGTCTCCCGCTTGATTTTCTGCGCCCCGTGGATGTGCCCCAGCGCCACATAATCAAAACAATCCAGCAGATCGGCAGAAATATTGTCCAGACCGCCCACAGTCAGCTCCTCCGAACCTCCCGGCTCAGCGCCGGTGATAAACTGATGACAAACCAGAATATTTCGCGCTCCCAGCTCCAGAGGCTCCCTCTCCAGAATTGCGCGGATGGCGTCCTCACAGGTCTCGATCTCCTGCTCCGGGAAAAAGCGGCGCACGATGGATGCCTTCACATAGGGAAGCAGGTAGATATTCAGTCTGCCGTGCTCGTCCTCCAGGGCCACCTTCTGCAGCGTGCCGTCAAACTTTCGGCTGACCGTCACACCGCTTTTCTCCAAAAGCTCCCCCAGATAGGCCACCCGCTCCGGGGAGTCATGATTTCCACTGATGGCAAATACCCTGATCCCCGCTGAGGCCAGGCGACACAGAAACTCATCAAACAGCGCAACTGCCTCCGCGCCCGGCGACGGTCTGTCATAGATATCCCCGGCCAGAAGAATGCCCCCACAGCCCTCGCTGACCGCCAGCGCGGCGATCTGTCTCAGAATCTCCCGCTGATCCTCCAGCATGGAAAACCCGTTTACTCTCTTTCCGATATGTAAATCTGATGTGTGCAGAAATCGCATATTTCCTCCCGTATAATCAAAAAGAGCCACTGCCCTTCAGCCGCGACTCTTTTGTCAATGTATGATTTACAATTTCAATCAGCCCTTAAGGTGCTCTGATCAGCCCTCAGCGTCCGCCGCCTTATCATAGATGGGCTCATCTACCACCAGACCCTCGATCTTCTTGTGATCGGGCTCGAATACATATGCTGCCTCCCACTCGGGATAATCCTCAGCGAATGCGGTGGAGATCTTCTCTGCCTCCAGTTCAGCCTTCTTGCTCGCGGTGGCCTCCTCGTTGTAATCGCTGTCACGGACTACCACGTAGAAGGTATCCTCGTTGCTGCTGCTCTCCACAGCGGCTGCCTTGCCAACCTCCAGCGCCTCAGCGGCAGGACCGAACATGTTGCTGTAGTCACCATTTCCCATGGTAACCGCAGTGCCCTTAAGGTCGCTGTAACCCTCCAGTGCCTTTTCCAGCGTCTCTCCGCCATTTACCGCGTCAGCGATCTCATTTGCCAGCTTTTCGGGGGTGAGATCTGCGATCTCCAGATTCGTAATGGTAGCAGGTCCGATCGCCAGATAGCTCACATCGTACTGAAGTGCCTCCTCGTCGGTCACAGTAGTGTCGATACCCTCGCTGTACTTAGCATACATCTTGTTTGCCAGTGCGTTTCGGGTGTAGATCTCATTCAGGCGGTCTGCGGACAGATTGACCGCCGCCACCAGGGCCTCATCGCCTGCCAGGAACTCATTTACCGCTGCGTTAATATTTGCAGTCTCCTCCACCGACAGGGAGATGCCTGCCTTCTCCGCCTCATTCGCCATAACGTAGATCTGACGAACCATAGACATACAGTCCTCGCGGAGGGGTTCACCGGGAACATATACGACAATATTGTAGAAGTTCACCTCGTCAGTCCATCTGCTGATGCCGTAGGACTCCAGAAAGCCTGCCTTCTCATTTGCATACTGTGTGGTGCGAACATAGTAGTTCAGCTCATCCATATAGATAGGATTTCCGTCAAAAGTAGCGATCACGGTAGTTGCATATTTGGACGCGTCCACCTTTCCGGCTGCACATCCTCCCATCACTGACGCTGCCATCAACACCGCCAGAATAAATGCTGCAATACGTTTTTTCATCTCAGTTTCCTCCAACTTGCGTTCATCTGCTGTCAATCTGACAACAACTTACCCTATTATAGTACTTTTTTCGATTTCTATCAACTGTTTTCTTCGATTTATTTTGTGTCCAAACGCTGAACTTTTCCGCAACGCGCTGCGAATGACCTTCCCAAATGGTTATTCGCAGGGTCCGGCTCCCATCAGCCCGGCTCAGCCCGAAGGGTTTTCACCTTCCCGACCAGCTCTTTTACCGTCTCCAGCATCCCCTGCACCTCCTTCATCTGCTTTTTCCGGTCAACAAACAGGAAATAAGGCCTCTCTCCCGGAACCAGCTTAAGCGCCCCCTGGTATTCGCCGATCAGGCCGGGGATCTTTGCCGTGTCGATGGGCGCTTTCGGGTTCATGGTCAGCCGGATCTCCGCCCGGTTTGCCCGCACCTCCGTCACGCCCGCCTCATGGCCCATGGCCTTTAAGAGGGCTGCCCACAGCAGATTTTCCACCGGTTTTGGCAGATCACCGAAGCGGTCGGTCAGCTCATCCTGCATATCGCCAAACTCCTCCTCGGTCTCGATCAGGGCGATTCGCTTGTACACATCCAGCTTCTGGGCCTCATTTCGGATGTAACTGCCCGGAATGTAGGCATCCATATCCATCTCCACTGCAGTCTCAAAGCTCTCCTGCACAGGCTCACCCTTCAGCATGCGGACCGATTCGTTCAGCATCTTACAGTACAGCTCGTAGCCCACCGCCTCCATGTGACCGCTCTGCTCCGCGCCCAGCACGTTTCCGGCACCGCGGATCTCCAGGTCCTTCATGGCGATGCGCACGCCGCTGCCCAGCTCCGTAAACTCGCGGATCGCCGAGAGACGCTTCTCCGCCTCCTCCCTCAACAGGTGGTTAGGCTTATACATCATAAAGGCGTAGGCGTTGCGGCTGGAACGGCCCACACGGCCCCGCAGCTGGTAAAGCTGAGACAGGCCGAAATTCTCCGCCTCGTGGATAATGATGGTATTCACATTCGGAATGTCCAAACCGGTCTCAATGATGGTGGTGGACACCAGCACGTCAATGTCGCCGTTGATGAAATCCACCATGATATTTTCCAGCTGGCGCTCCTTCATCTGCCCGTGGGCGAACACCACATTTGCCCCCGGCACCAGTTTCGCGATCCGGGCGGTGATCTCATCGATGGAGCTTACCTTATTATATACATAGAAGACCTGACCGCCCCGCATCATCTCCCGCTCGATGGCCTCCCGGACCATCTCCTCGTTGTACTCCATAACGTAGGTCTGGATGGCCATGCGGTCCATGGGCGGCTCCTGCAGGATACTCATGTCACGGATACCCACCAGACTCATGTGCAGTGTTCTGGGAATAGGCGTCGCCGTCAGCGTCAGCACATCCACGTTGGTCTTCAGCTTCTTGATTTTTTCCTTGTGAGCCACACCGAAGCGCTGCTCCTCGTCGATGATCAGCAGGCCCAGATCCTTGAATTTCACATCGTCAGACAGGACGCGGTGGGTTCCAATGACAATGTCCACGATACCTTTCCGCAGATCCTCCAGGGTCTTTCGCTGCTCCGCCGCACTCTTGAAGCGGGACATCATATCCACCCGCACCGGGAACTCCATCATTCGCTGGGTGAACGTGTTGTAGTGCTGCTGGGCAAGGATCGTGGTGGGTACCAGATAGACCACCTGCTTGCCCTCCTGAACTGCCTTGAAGGCCGCCCGGATGGCGATCTCCGTCTTGCCGTAACCCACATCGCCGCAGATCAGACGGTCCATGATCTTATTGCTCTCCATGTCCGCCTTCACAGCGCTGATGGCGTGCTCCTGATCCTCCGTGGGCTCATAGGGGAATAATTCCTCGAACTCCCGCTGCCACACGGTGTCCTCGCCGTACTGGAAGCCTTCCTGCTCCTGTCTGGCCGCATATAGCTCAACCAGATCCCTGGCAATGTTCTCCACGGCCTTCTTTACCCTGGTCCTGGTCTTCTCCCAGTCGGTGCCGCCCAGGGTGTTCAGCTTGGGCTTTTTGATGTCCGCGCCGGCGTACTTCTGGAGTACATCCAGCTGGGTGACCGGCAGGTAAAGATTGCCGCCGTTTTTGTATTCTACCTTAATGTAATCCTTGATGATATGGTCAACTTCGATCTTCTCGATACCGCGGTAGATGCCCAGACCGTGATTTTCATGGATCACATAGTCCCCGATATTCAGGTCGGTGAAATCCTTGATCTTCTGACCGGAGCCGTCCTTGCCATACTTTTTGCGTTTTCTCTTTTTTCGTTCTTTTCCGAAGAGATCACTCTCGGCGATAACCACAAACTTAATCAGCGGGTACTCAAAGCCCCGGTGGAGATTGCCGTACATGACGCAGATTTCCCCGGGCTGTACCTCCTTATCCTCGTCCTCCGTGTAATAGGACAGCAGCTCGTACTCCTGCAGCTCTCTGGCCATTCGCTCCGCTCTGGTGCGGGACGGGCACAATAAAACGATTCGGAAGCCGTTCTTTTTCCACCGCTTCAGATCCTGGATCAGCAGATCAAACCCGTTCTGATAGGTGTTGGCATTTTTCACCGTCAGGCTGTAGGATCTGGCCGCCGTCAGCCCGCTCATCTTCTGCTCAATGCCGGACAGAAATACACTGCGTCCGGTCTGCATCCGGACAAAGACCTCCGGCAGCTCTGTCATAATCTCAGCCTGTTCCGGGATCATATATCCCTTCTCCAGACGCTGGGCCATGCTCTCGGCAAACTCGGTGTGAGTGACCTCCGCCTTCTCGATGACGCGGACGGGCTCATCCACAAAAACAGCAGTATTTTCCGGGAAATACTCCATCAATGTCTGGGTGTCTTCATAAAAACAGGTGCGATAGCTGTCCAGACCGGTGATCCGCCAGTTCTCCTCGATGGCCTCGATGGCCGCCTCCGCCTGCTTGCGGATCTTCAATGAAGCCTCGCCTTTTCCCTGCCTGTTCAGGGCTTTGCTCTGCTGCTCGGCGGACGTTCTGATTCTCTCAATGCCTTTTTCCAGCTGTTCCCCGGTAAAAAACATCTCCGACGCAGGGTAGAGATAGAGCCCCTCCACCCGCTCAATGGACCGCTGACTCTCCACGTCAAAGGTCCGGATGGAATCGATCTCCGTGTCCCACAGCTCAATGCGGACCGGATTTTCCTCCGTCAGCGGGTACACATCCACGATACCGCCGCGGATACAGAACTGCCCGGGCTGCTCCACCTGGATCACCCGCTCATAGCCGTTCAACACCAGCTCATTCCGCAGTTCCTCCACGTCAAGCTCCGCGCCCTCCTCGACCCAAAGCCTGCGCTCCTTCCAGGCGTTCATGGGCACCAGGCGTTCCATGCAGGCGTCCACCGTGGTGACCACCACACCAGCCTCGCCCTCGAACAGGGCCTTCAGCACCACCGCCCTCTGTCGGGTCAGCAGATTGCCCTGGATATCCGCCTGATAAAACAGCAGATCCCTGGCCGGATACAACAGAACATCCCTGCGGAAATTCTGAAAATCCTCGTAGATCTCCCGGCTGCGGGCCTCGCTGTAAGTGACCACCAGCGCGACACCCTTGCCCTTCGCCAGCTCGTGCATCAGATGGACCTTCTGGGAGTCCATACAACCGCTGACGGACAGAGGACCTCTCTGCTTTTGAAAGTCCTCCTCCAGGATCCGATATTCATTTAACTCGTTTAAGGGACTCGCAAATGATGCCATAGTCTGCTCCTGTTCCTTGCTTTTTATTTCCATCACTGATTTTTGCTGCCACAAGTCATCTTACTTTGATTACTTTTCTGTTCAGCACTCAGTTTCGATTGCCCCGGTTTTGGTTATCTGCCTACGCATTCTTCTTCGACTGATTGTACTTATTCATCGCCGGTTGAAGACCTTCCTCCAGGATGACCTTCACCGCCTTGGCCGCGTCCTCGATACCCTCGCGGATCTTCTCCAGATCCTCGCCGTGAAATTTGCCCAGCACATAGTCGGCCAGATCCATCCGGGCAGGCTTCTCGCCCACGCCCACCTTGATCCGGGCAATCTCATTGCTGCCGGCGTGGGCAATGATGCTCTTCACGCCGTTGTGTCCGCCTGCGCTGCCCTTGGCGCGGATGCGCAGCTGACCCACATCCAGACTGACATCATCAAAGATGATCAGGATGTCCTCCAGCTCAATATGATAGTAATCCATGATCTCGCGGACACTCTCCCCGCTGAGATTCATATATGTCTGAGGCTTGGCCAATATGACCTTTTCTCCTCCGATAATTCCTTTTCCGATCAGCGCCTTGTGCTTTTTCGTATCAACGGAGATGCGCTCCTTCTCCGCCAGCTCGTCGATCACGCCGAAGCCCACATTGTGGCGGGTGCCGGCATATTCTCTTGTGGGATTTCCCAGTCCTACGATCAGTTTCATCTTCTCAACCTCGTTTTGGGCAGCGCACGCCGTGCCCTGCCTGTCATGTTTATACACATAGATTATGCGGATCAATCTGTCAATATACACCATCGGAAACATCACACAATATTCGCGTGCCAAATGTCCCAAAAAACTACCGCCGCGGACAGATCAGTCCGACGACGGTAGTATAGCACACTTTATTTTGTTCCGCAAGGGACTTAATCAAACCGCCCAAAGCCGATCAGCCGCCCGGTCATGATCCGCTCAGCGATCCGGTCCACGGTAACCAATCAGTCTGCCAGCCGCTCTGTGGTCAGGTCAAACTCCAGGCCGAGCCATGCGGACTGACTGATATTTTCCTCGTTCCATCCGCCGGGGAAGACATAAGTCTCATCAAATCCATACACATATCCGATATCGAAGAGGGATTTGTCACCTGCATAACGATAAGTCGCTTCACAGCCCTCCCAGGTATAGTTGGCAGTCATGTACAAGGTCTGCTTTCCTTCAAGACAGATCCAGAACTCAGCAGTCAGATTTTCCGGATCAAAGCTCATCAGATAGGCTTTTCCCGCCATCCGCTCCGGGATACTGCCCAGCTCCTCCAAATAAAGTTCACTGACCGCTCCCATCACCGCATTCCACAGGTCAATGTACTCGCCCTCGATCTCGCGCTGGTTGAGGAAGCTCTCGCCTGCCGGGTAAATGACCCGCTTCAGCGATCCGGTGACCTCCAGAAGGCCTTCGCTGCGGTGCTTATTCAATATATCTTCCGAATAAGAGTAAGCCCCGTGGTGACTGTAGCTGTAAGCCAGATATCCGTCTGCTCCCTCGCAGAGTTCTGCAAGACTGAGATCATGGTAATGTTCCAGCCAATACCAGCTGGTATTGTATGCCTTATCCTGATCATAGAATGCATTCACCTGATAGTGACGCCCCCACGGATTGTCCTTCCCCTCCGTATACACCAGATGGTCCTCTTCATCGAAATTACCAAGGATCATATCCACCTGATTGTCGCCGCTCCAGTAAGACAGCCAATCATCACGGTCTGAGGGCGCCAGTGAAAGCACCATGGACACCATCCGCTGCCAGAGGATATCGGTCATCTTCTGTTTTAGGGTCTTTTCACCCTCGATGTCGTCCAGACGGTTGGCGACAGCATCCACCTCAGGCTGTACATCGCTTCCGGCCTGCGCAGAATCATTTTCCTGCGCGCCTCCAGACTGTTGATCATCCGCCTGTGTCTGACCGGGCTCCTGATCATCGTCATTGTCCGCATCAAACCGTCCGCTCACAACGTCCCCCGACGGGTCTCCTGCCGTGGAGCCCACCGGATCGGTCAGCAGCAGGACACCTGCCACCACCAGAACCACCGCAGCCACACCGGCCAGCCACTTTCCGGCCTTTTTCTTCTTTAACAGATTGTGGATGCGCCCCTTGGTGCTGCCCTCTCCGAAGGCCAGCGGAGCACCGGCGATGCTTTGATGGCCGGTAGCCAACACCAGCAGCGACTTGGAGTAATCCCAGCGGATACGCTCGCCCATCCGCTTGACCACTGCCTCGTCACAGCTCATCTCCATGTCCTTGCCCGCAAGGATAAATGCCACCCACACCAGCGGATTGAACCAGTGCACACAGAGGACTGCGAAGGCCAACAGCTTGATCACATGGTCGAACCGGCGAATGTGATGCTGTTCATGGAGAATAATGTATTCCATCTCGTGCTCCTTCAATGTGGAGCAGAGGTAAATGCGGGGCCTGAACACACCCATGACGAAGGGTGTCTCGAGGTAATCACACACATAAATATTGTCACGGAGCGGTACTGCGCCCACCAGTCTGCGGCGGACACTCAGCCCAGAAACCAGACTGTACACCGCCATAGCCAACATACCGCCGGCCCAGATCCAGGACGCTGTGTCCATCCAGTTTTCAGCCGACCATGCGGCACCGATGCCGGTGACATTTGCCGAAGTATTATCACCGATAACCGGAACACCACTCTGAGGCTGATTATTTTCGGACTGAGTCAACTGATTTCCAGGCTGGGGCTGACTGTTTCCGGTCTGAGCAGGGAAACGTCCCTCCTGCCCCTGTACAGTCCCAGCCTGCTGCACCGATCCGATCTCCGGTGCCGCCCCCTGGACCGGATCGGTATTCGGCATGCCCACAGTGGGATTTCCCGCCTGATCATTCATGATCTCCGACTCCGGATCAGCACCGGGTCCAGGTAAATATTCCTGCTCTGTCTTCATCTCCGGCAGGACCTGCTCCAACACGCCGAACAGAGACAAAGATGAGGTGATCGCAACCGGACAACACAGTCTGAACAGTACGATAGCCCACAGCGCATAGGAAAAGATCTTCGGCGCGCGGCGCAGCAAAAGCCGTGCAACCAGAACCACTGCGATGGCCACACCTGCCATCAGGCTCATCCTCAACACACTCTGAAACAATGATCCCCACATCATGCTTCCTCCTCCCTGCTGCGCTCGATCAGCAGCTCCAGCTCGGCGATCTCCTTGGCACTCAGCTTTTTGCGCGCGGTAAATGCGGCAAAAAAGGCCGGCAGCGATCCAGAGAAATGCTCCTCCACAAAGCTCTCACTTTTCTGTGCGTAGAAATCCTGTTTGGAAATCAGCGAAGTCACCACGCCGTCTGCATTTTGGAAAATCTCCCGCTCACACAGGCGCCTCAGCACCGTGTAGGTGGTGGACTTTTTCCAATTCAGCTCCTGCTCGCACAGACGAACCAGCTCACCCGATGGAATCGGCTCCCTCTGCCAGATCAGGTCCGCAAATCTGGCCTCCACTGCCCCCAGTGTCTTATCACTCATTTCATTCCCTCCTTCGTGGTTTACATCTTGTAAACTTACCTGTAGTTTACAGCATGTAAACCACCTTGTCAAGAGGTTTTTGAAAAATAGCTGGATTTTATCAAAGAAAGATCCTGCCCGAAACAAACCCGAGAAACGCGCTCTCGCTCCGCTCCGTCTCGCAGCGGATACTAAGTTCATCCATCGCCTATCGGCTTGGATTCACTAAGTACCGGCGGCCGGAGAGGGTTTCTCTTTCGTTTTTTCGGGCGGGATCTTCCCTCCAGAAAAGTTTCAGCTATTTTTTTGCAAGTTGTTCGCCAATATATTGCGGCTATTTTGCAATATCTCCTTTATTGAATTTTAGCTTTGCCATAATAGCTTAAGCGCACTACTCACTCCGGCACCGCCACACCTCCGTCTGCCAGGATTCCCTCGGACAGCGAATAGGCTCCTTCCACCACATTTCCTGCGTCCACATCAATGCTGCCGTTAAAATAGACTACCACGATGTCTCCCACACCGATTCCGCCAAAATCAATGCAGCGGCTGATCCGCAGATCGTCGGTCGGAACACGGAATACCATTCCGTCCTCCGGGTCAGTGCACAGCACGGAGTCATCGATCAGAATGTAGCCGTCAACGATCTCAGTGAGCGTGCCCGCCAGTGTGTAGGTGTAGGGCTCGCTCTGCGCCTCCTCACTGTTTTCCTTCGCGTAGGTGATAATCTGGTCAGCGGCTTCCTCTCCGATCTCGAAGATATATCCCCATTCAAAGATATTCGTTTTCACATAGCCGTCAGCGGTCACGTAGAACACCTTTTTGTACACGCCCAGCGCCTCCGAGGTGGAGGTGAAGCTAATGTACTTTCCTTCATCATATCCCCATGCATCGTCCCCAACGAATTTGGCATCGCGGCAGGTATTCAGAATCTCCCAGATACCCCCATCGTCCTTCAGACGGTAATGTCCCTGGTCCGTATGGCCCTCGTAAACCGTAAACCGTTCAAAGCGGAGCGTCTCCGGCAGACTGTAGTTGTCCAGCACCTCCCCGAAGGTTGTGGGCGGATCATACTCGTGGTACTTGAACACACAGAACTCATCGCCCAGCTTGACGGCCACCATCAGCTGCTCAGAAATACCGCTTATCCGGCGCACCTCTGCTGACATCCGATATTCTTTATCTGTGTAGATATCATATCCAACCACCTCGCCAATTCCGATGCTTTCTCCCAAAAGTGATTCATTTATCTCTCTGCCGCCGGAATTAAAACTTTTTCCATTAAGCTCCAGCACGGTGTACTGTTCGGAGATAGTTTGATATTCCCAGGGCCAAATAATGGCTGTCTCACTATCCATCACACCGGCATTTTTGTATTCCCGCAATATCCCGCCGATAATGGTCTGCGGATTTTGGGATCGGAACCGGGAAGCTCCTGCAAAGCCAGCAAGAACCACCAGCGAAACACAAGCCGCCACTGCGACCCATTTTATCCAGCCTGCTTTCTTCTTTTTGGGCACGGCAGCTGCCGATACGTTTCCCGCCGCCTCCACATAGGCGTCATCCACCAGTTCCATTTTATCCAGCAACTCATTTCCCCTCATATTGTATATCCCTCCTTCTCAAGGTATTCCCGAAGCTGACCCCGGCATCGAAAAAGCGTAGTCTTTACCTTGCTCTCCGACACCCCAAACCGTTTGGAGATGTCCGCGATGGAATCCAGATACCAGTACCGACGAAGAAAAATGTTTCGCTTTTCTTCCTTCAGCATGCTTAAAAATCCGTTGAGTGCTTCGCGCAAAGCCATATCGTCGATGCGGCACTCCACATCATCCGGGGCCGGAATGCACTGCTCCATCTCCGCAGTCAATTCGCAGATGAATGCACTTCGCTTTAACCGGCTGCGCTCACGACAGCGATTCAGTGAAATGTGGCGGGTAATCCGGGCCAGAAAGGCATATAAGTAATTCCGCGGCTCATGGGGCGGAATGGCATTCCACGCTTCCATGTAAGTGTCGTTCTCGCACTCCTCGGCGATCTGCCGGTCACCGACGATGCCGTAAGCCAGAGTACGCAGACGCTTGCCGAATTTCTCGGAGGTTTGGCTGATCGCGGTTTCATCACGGTTCAGATATAGCTCAACGATATTGTGATCCTCCATAGCGTATCTCTCCTTTCGCTTCTTTTGATCGATACCGCCGATTCACATGCACGCAACGGCGGCACACAAAGGCCTTCACTTAAATAAGCACCGCTTGGAGGGGAACGGTTACAAAATCAAATCAATCATACTATAAATAATGTCCTATGAGCGATTTTTCACGGTTTTTCAAAATGTTTCCTCCGCACCGTGGTCCTTTTGTAAAATAAAAGCTCCTGACCCACAGTACTAGACCGTCAGCCAGAAGCGTTTCACATTATCTTCACTAACCACAGCAAAAACAGATGCAGCGGGTAGAATGCATATCCAAACCACTTAAACCATCTTCCGCCCTTTCCGCGCGCTCCGCTGTACAGCGCTATCGGAAGGACCGCGCACGCGCCCCAGACCTCAAGACCACCGAACATCACGGCCCAGACACCGAGGCCTACCGCTCTTCTCGTCGGCGAATAGCTGAATAAATAGAAGATAAAAATCAGCAACACGCCCTCGGCACCGTAATCGCACCGGGTCAGCCAGCCGGCCAAGATCGCCGCGACCGCCACCAGTATGCCGTAGATCGGCAGCTGACGATTCACACACCAACGATATGCACCCAGCCCGATCAGTCCGATCAGCAGGGTGAGCATCACACTCTGATATCCCCAGTATATGGGCACGCCGTAAAGCGCCAGGTCGAAGGGAATCTCCGCGATCAGCGCAAACAGTGCCATCCGCAGTACATAGCGGTTATAGTTCTTTGTGTGGAGGAAACCCTCCACCAGCAAAAAGCAATAGAGGGGAAAGGCCAGACGGCCAATTCCCCGCAAAATCAGATACAAATCACTGTAGGGACTGATAAACACATGAGCAAAATGATCGATGAACATGGTGACCATGGCGATCACTTTCAATGTATCACCGCTTATCCCTGTAAACTTCCCCGTTGTCACCCAACTTTTTGTCTCAGCCATTCAACTCACCCCGACATAACTGAAAGTATCCGTACACAAACTTCCGGAAACCGTCACAACACAAAGCTAGAAACCAGCAGAATGCAGTCTCTAAGCCGTCACAATGCAAACATTTGATGAAATACTCAACTCCTCTATCCGATCACCAGCTCCACCGGGCAGTGATCG
This sequence comes from Lachnospiraceae bacterium, assembly GCA_017461725.1. GTDB lineage: Bacteria > Bacillota > Clostridia > Lachnospirales > Lachnospiraceae > RGIG423. The sequence continues at coordinate 154,816 of JAFTXG010000022.1, read as the reverse complement.
GAACCAAACACATCCGTGTGGATCTTCGCATCCACCAGCCTGTCCTTCAGGCTCTCCGACACACAGAAATAGTCGATACGCCAACCAGCATTCTTCTCCCTGGCCTTAAAACGGTAGGACCACCAGGAATAGATATTTTCCATGTCCGGATAGAAATGACGGAAGGTATCCACAAAGCCAGCCGCCAGAAGATCGGAAAATTTTCCTCTCTCCTCATCGGTAAATCCCGCATTTTTGCGGTTAGTCTTGGGATTTTTCAGGTCAATCTCCTTGTGCGCCACATTAAGATCTCCGCAGAAAATCACCGGTTTGGACTTCTCCAGCCCCTTTAAGTATGCCCGGAAAGCGTCCTCCCAGGTCATGCGGTAGGGTAATCTGGCCAGTCCATCCTGAGAGTTTGGCGTATAGCAGGTGACCACATAGTACTCAGGAAACTCACACGTGATCACACGCCCCTCGTGGTCATGCTCCTCGATGCCCAGACCGTAGGACACGCTGATGGGCTCCTCCTTCGTGAAGATCGCCGTGCCGGAATAGCCCTTTTTCTCGGCATAATTCCAGTACGCGTGATACCCCTCCGGGGCAAAATCGATCTGTCCTGCCTGGAGCTTACTCTCCTGAATGCAGAAGATATCCGCATCCACCTCACCAAAAAACTCCGCAAAGCCCTTGCCCATGCAGGCGCGAAGGCCGTTAACATTCCAGGAAATCATCTTTTTCATAACTTTTTCCTCATTTAAACTCGATAGTTGTATTCTCGTGTTAAACCCTTTTAGGCAATCGCCTTTTCCTCTGCGAACCGATCATAGATATACTCTGCTGCTTCCGCCCACAGACCATTTTCCGTCTGCTGCAGTGTAACATAGGTTTCTGACTGATAAAACAGCAGCATCGCATCTTCAAAAGATACCTTTAACTGTTCCTGAATAATATCCACCACAGCTCGAATTTGGATACAAACATTCATCGTAATATCTTTTCCGTTGAATTCATATATCTTACTGCCCATACGCCACTCTCCTTACAAATGACAGACTTTTCAGCGCTTTCTCCGTATGAAATGAAACCTGATTATTCACTCGATTATACCGTAAACGCTCCACCGCCTCATTTGCTGTCAAAATACCTGAGATATACAACTGTACTGTCTCCATGGTATTATCATCAGCGATCGGTATCCCCACTCTTTTGACTGTTCTTCAAGAATCGTCGTATAAAATCCCATACCAAAATCTCTGCGATTTCGGGACTTCGTCAAATCAATCTTATCAAATAGATTTGTCGTTCCGTACGCTTTGTCTTTTTATTATACTCATCAACCAGTTTAAAATCAAGTACATTACTACGAAAGTAATCGCTCCTGTAGTTTTTTTAGCTTATTTGGAGTAATGACCTCGTTATAGTGCATTCCTTCATAAGTAGGGTGCAACACCGGATACTGCCCTTTTGTCTTAAGTATAAAATGGTTCTCGATCATCCATTCAATAATAGTATGCAAATCATCACGGCGAAGCTGCGCAAGTTTACCGTATTCCGGAAGTGTATTCAACTTAGCGTCAAAAATGCGTTTGCTGTTAGCACCTCGTAGCACATCGATCAATACAGTAATACCGTAATATCGTGTTCCACTAATATGTAAAAGGCCCTGCAATATCGTATAAATAATCTCGTTTAAATCATTTTCTTCATATTCCACAGCCTTCACACTTGCCTTCTTTATAACCGGAATCTCTTCTCTCTGTACATCTTTCTTTGCTTCAGTTTCAGCCTGTGTCGATTTCCTTAACCCAGACGGAAATACCTTTTCCGGTGCTGGTTCCGGTGAAAGCTTCATCATATCATAATACTGCTGCTTCCAAATGACTTTTCCACATCCAGTACCATCTTTTTTGTAATTTGTGCACCCTAAAAAGAAACCGCTGTCCTTTCCCGGCTTTACAATGAGATAGCCATCTCTACATTGATCGCACTTTAGGATAGAAAGTTTCCCTGCGCTATACTCATTTGTCATGAAACTGCATACTTCCGGCTCGTTTGTACAGATAAATAGCCGTAAACCGTATGCATTTTTATATCGAAATTGAAGCGGATAACCACATACAGGGCAAGTCTTTTTCGCGATACTATTTTGTGGTAAATCTTCATTCCAATTTCCGCAGAGCTTAACATTCTTATAATCTCGCTTAATTTCGAGCAAAAATTCCGATGGATTTTGCTCTGGAGCAATGAAATAAACACGATTTTTTGTTCTTGTCATTGCAACATAAAACAACCGGCGTTCCTCCGCATAATCAATAGAGCGATCTCCTTTAATTACAAGTGAAAGAACCGGATCATCCTCAATTTTTGAAGGAAAACCATATGTCTCATTTTTTCCATTTACAACAATTACATTGTCATACCCCAGCCCCTTTGAGGCATGAGCTGTCATAAACGAAATATTCAATTCAGGATATTTTACACTTTTAATTTTGTTTCCCCGATCAACATATTCAAATAATCCGGAGCGTTCTAACTGATCCCCATCAAATCCAAATCTTCCCAACAAAAGAATCGATCCATTTTCATCTTTTCCTTCCAGCTGATTAAACTCCATAATCTGCTCCAATGCTACTTCAACCGCATGAGCAAGTTCATAATTCACACCACTTCTTCTGTCTGCATCCTTTCTTTTTAAGGTGGCATCATAAGTGTATATAATTACTGGATCAACAATATGTTTCGGCGATTTTAAATCCTTCGCTATTTGAGCTTCGTTTTTTTGAATGAAGTTACCAGCAATGTCAATTACTTCCTGGGAATTTCGATATGTATTGACTATCTTTAAAAGTTTCGCATATCCCATTTTCTCAGCAAACTTCGTAAACAAGGTTATATCAGAACCACTAAACGCATAAATCGATTGCCAATCATCACCCACCGCAATAATTTTTGCATCTGTTACATCAGATAATGCAGTGACCAGATCAAATCGTTGCCGTGAAATATCCTGATATTCATCCACGATCACATATTTGAAATCAAGCTTTTGCTTCATTTCTTTTACTTCTCGCAAAACTCTGGCAGATTCATTGATCATATCTTCGAAATCAACTGCGTTATTTTCCTTGAGATAACGATCATATTCCAAATAACAGTCATGACAAATATCCAAGAAAAGTCTTGTACGCACATTCTGTGTAGCATGATACATACGATTAAATTCCTCAGAAGAATATCCATTTGTCTTGAAATTTGAAATAAAACGACAAATCAAATTAACCAATTTCCTAATATAACGGTTTTCTTCAGCAGAAATTAACTTCTCCATAACTTCCTTGTTTGAACGAGGGCGAAGTTCAAAACCTTTCTTCTCAAGCTCCTCTTGCAAATGTTCAAGCAAAGTTCTTCTGTCAGAATATTGTGAAAATGTATATATCAAAACAGTTCCATGCCGTCTATGCAAACTCACTTTGTCGTTAATTGCCTTTTTATATGCAGCAAGCTGATCATCGCTGAAACGATCATTTTTTCCATCTTGTGTGATTCCAAAATGTTCTATATAGGCAACTTTGTCATCCTGTCGAATGATAAAATCGGGTGTGTACGGCTTTCTTGATAAAAGAATATTGTATTGATATATCGGCTCATATTCGTATTCAATATTATTCAAATACAAAAAATTAGCGATTTCGACTTCCTGATGTGATCTCATCACTTCATTTTGAATTGTGACCGTTTTCTTAGTACGAATATCAACAATTTGCTTTTTATATTCATCAAGGTCACTCCTCAGTGTTGAGAAATTCGCTTTTGCAACTTTATTAAAGAAATCATTAAGATCCTTCCCCTCAAAAGGCGCATCAAAATAAGATGCAAAAAACATAATTAAGTTATTTACAAGTCTTTCATTTTTCAATATAGAGTTTTTGAAGTAATCCTGAAGTACATAATATAACTTTGAAGAATCAACAATATTCAATTTTTCTGGATTATGTTTTCTCAGAATCGCATTACCAGTTGAATGAAACGTTGCAATCGGGCATTCAATAGCCAAATCTTTATTCAACTTATCGCGGAGTTCTCGTACCGCTTTATTAGTGAAAGACACCACTAAAATCTGTGACGGGGCTACCCCTTTCTTTTCAACTAAATATTTCACTTTAGCTGCAACAGTTGTTGTCTTTCCTGCTCCAGCACCGGCGATTACCAGACAATAGTCTTCATCCGTTAATACAACCCGACGCTGATCTTCATCTAACCTAATTTGTGGATCAACTTCCCGAAGAATATTGTCCAAATATTCTTTCTCGTGATTCATCGCATATTGAATATACGCCTCATTATGTTGATCAACCAAAGTTTCAAAATTTTCATAGTAGGTAAAAATAGTTTCAATAACTCGAATGTCCATGCAGTTATTTTCACAAAACGTGTTTAATAAACCACTGCTTTTTAGTACCTCAAAGTATTCTATTGTTTTCCTTGACTCCAGCAACGTATCTTTGTACTCACTTTTTGCTATATAATTGTTTGCATTTAGCATTGCATCCATATATGCTTTCAGATCAAGAAGCCGCTTACATTCTGGGTTATCAGTATTACTTTTCTTTTGAGCATTACTAATTGTACGATTTTTCTTTCTGAAAAGATTTGAAAAGAATCCCATAGACAAACCTTTCTTATCTGCTGTTTTCTTGAGTGTTTATCTTTTTTATGTATCTTCATTTTGTATATATTATATTGTTTCCAATAGAAAACTGCAAGATAATCTTGAATCACTTTACAAAAACATTTAGGCGTTTCAGTCCCTCATCTTTTTTCATCTGGTATTTTTCCAGGTTTTTACTTTTGAAAAAACATAAAAAGAGCCAACTGACTTTCCCAAACAAAAATCAGTTAGCTCTATACTTTTTAGATAATCTTCAAATATTGTCAAACCATTATCACAGAGACTTTCCATCTCTCAGGAAACCTTTATTTGTGCGGATTCCCGGACTTTTGACATTATTCAAGATCTATTAAAAATGATTGCTCCGCCATGGTTGCCGTCCAGATTTTTATTCGTCATCCTCAGAGATCACTTCAACGGGAGCTGCCTTCGCAACGCCCTGGCGCTTTCTCGCCATCACGTCGCTCGCCAGATACTCGTCGTAGGTGGTGATCTTGTCAATCAGACCGTCGGGAGTGAACTCCATAATACGGTTTGCGGTGGTCTGCACAAACTGATGGTCGTGGCAGGAGAACAGGATCACGCCGGGGAACTTGATCAGTCCGTTGTTCAGCGCGGTGATGGACTCCATGTCCAGATGGTTGGTGGGCTCGTCAAAGATCAGACAGTTAGCAGCCTTGATCATCATCATGGACAGCTGGCAGCGCACCTTCTCACCACCGGAGAGCACACGCAGGCGCTTCATGCCGTCATCGCCGGCGAACAGCATACGTCCCAGGAAACCGCGCACATAGGTGGCGTCCTTGATCACGGAGAACTGGGTCAGCCAGTCGGTGATGGTCAGATCGCTGTCAAAAATCTCGGTATTATCTTTAGCAAAATATGCCTGGGAGGTGGTCACGCCCCACTTGTAGGATCCCTCGTCGGGCTCCATCTCACCAGCCAAGATCTGGAACAGGGTGGTCTTCGCCAGCTCGTTGGAGCCTACGAAAGCGACCTTGTCATTGTGTCCCAGGATAAAGGATACATCGTCCAGCACCTTCACACCGTCGATGGTCTTGGACAGATGCTCAACAGTCAGCACCTCGTTACCGATCTCGCGCTCGGGGCGGAAATCAATATAGGGATATTTTCTGCTGGAGGGACGGATCTCATCCAGCTGGATCTTCTCCAGCGCACGCTTACGGGAAGTAGCCTGCTTGGACTTGGAAGCGTTTGCGGAGAATCGCTGAATAAACTCCTGCAGCTCCTTGATCTTCTCCTCTTTCTTCTTGTTTGCTTCCTTCATCTGCTTGACCATCAGCTGGCTGGACTCGTACCAGAAGTCGTAGTTACCTGCGTACAGCTGAATCTTCGCATAGTCGATATCTGCAGTGTGGGTACATACCTTATTCAGGAAGTAACGGTCGTGGGAAACCACGATAACGGTGTTGTCAAAGTTGATGAGGAACTCCTCCAGCCATGCGATCGCATCCAGGTCGAGGTGGTTGGTGGGCTCATCGAGCAGCAGGATGTCGGGGTTTCCGAACAGGGCCTGCGCCAGCAGTACCTTCACCTTCTCGTTACCGTTCAGATCCTTCATCAGGGAATAATGAAGCTCGGTACCGATGCCCAGACCGTTTAACAGGGACGCGGCGTCAGACTCAGCCTCCCAGCCGTTCATGTTGGCAAACTCCTCCTCCAACTCGGCGGCACGGATACCGTCAGCCTCGGTGAAGTCCTCCTTCATGTAGATCGCATCCTTCTCATGCATAACCTCCAAAAGACGAGGATTACCCATGATGACCGTATCCAGCACCGGATACTCGTCATACTTAAAGTGGTCCTGCTGCAGGAAGGAGAGACGCTGACCGGGAGTGATCACCACGTCTCCCTTGCTGGGCTCCAGCTGACCGGACAATATTTTCAGGAAAGTGGACTTTCCTGCGCCGTTGGCACCGATGAGACCATAGCAGTTGCCCTCGGTAAACTTAATGTTTACATCCTCAAACAAAGCCTTCTTTCCGATTCGTAATGTTACACCATTTGCACTGATCATAAAACTTAAAACTCCTTCTTTTCCTTGTATATCATTTTTAAGATGCCGGGGCAAATGTATTTTACCCTCTGTTATCTTTTCTTACCGACTTAAAATCAATTTCCGAAAAGCTGACCGAACCACTGGCTGATTGACTCGAACACTTTCTGTGTCTCGGCGGCCTTCTCCTGCACCGCCTTTACCGCCTCGTTCAGATTATTGATTGCCGTGTTCAATCCCTCGATATCCAGATCATTGAACTTGCTGAAATCCACCTCATTAAATTTGCTGAAGTCGATCTCCTTAAATTTCTCCCAGTCAATCTCCGTCAGCACCCCTTCTGTCTCCGCCATGATGTTCTGGGCCTGAGTCACCGCTGCTGTGGTCTGCATGTAGAGGTCGTTTGCCCTGGGCAGAACGATACACAGCACCACGGCAATACCGATCACCAGCACTGCCACCAGGGCAAGCTGGATCTTTCCCAGCAAAAGACGCTGGTTTTCCTTCGCCTCGATCCGCTCAAGGCGCTCAATCAAATCACGCTCATTCTCCATACTCATACCTCCCAAAAACATTTGGTATCGGTGCACTGCTGTCGCCTGTTCCTCACGACTTGCTCGCTTCCCTCGCAGTGCTCAGCTCGATTCCGCTCCGCTCCATCTCGCTGCACGGCTGTCGCCGTATACCTCCCAGCTTGACTAAGCCCGCCTGTGAGCAAGCTCACGTCGGACTTATCAATCTTGTCGGTGCACTGCTCGTAGCTTAAGCACGTTATATGCTATTACCCCCACAACGACGATGACTGCTCCCACAAAGGACAGTGATGAGATCATCTCGCCATAGAAGATCGCCACCAGGATCGGATTTAGGATGGGCTCGATGGCTGCCGTCAGGGACGCGGTCACCGCAGGTGTATGCTCCAGTCCCTTGGACATGAAGATGTAGGCCAGCGCCAGCTGAAATACGCCAAGGGCGAGGATCGCCGCGAACGCCGGTACCGTAAACTCTGTCTCCGCAAAGATGAACGGTGTCTGTGTCACCGCACACACGGCCTGCCCCAGCAGGATTGATGACATGGAGTCCGCGCCGGGGAAGGTATTCATCATGAATACTCCGGCATAGGTCACTCCGGAAAGGAGCGCCAATGCATTTCCCAGCGTATTTCCCGCGGACAGTGAGTCCACGAAGAAACAGATGATGCCCACCAGCACGATACAGCAGGTGGAGATGTCCAGCTTTTTCGGCTTTTCATGGAAAAACAGCCACATAAACAGAATGATAAATATCGGTGCGGTAAACTGCAGAATGATCGTGTTTGCCGCCGTGGTCAACTTGTTCGCCAGGCAAAAAAGTGTAGTAGTTCCGGCCATGCTGATGGCTCCCAGCGCAACCCCTTTATTGAACACAATCTTGTGGTTCGTCTTTTTCAGATAGACCAGCAGGATCAGCACCGAAATCAGACTGCGCACGCCGTTGATGGTCAGCGCAGACCAGGGGATCACCTTCACGCACAGACCGCCGATGGAAAACAACACAGCGGCCAGGAATACATATAATGTGGATTTCTGTTCTTTTGTCATAAGGGTCCTCCTGTCGATCATCCAGCGATTATGATTCCTTCGGTTTATGTGCGGCATATGTCTCATATTACAGCACACAATAAACTAGTTTATAGTATAACATCAAACAAGAAGAAAAACAACGACAATTTGCGTTTATCCACAATTTATACAGCCCCCAAATTTGAATCCGACGGACTATTTCATTCGACAACAATATAAGAGAGACCCCGGTTCCACTCAAAACCGGAGTCTCTTCTTCATTTTACTACATTGTGCTTTTATCGCAATTCCGGCCAATATCCTTCGTTGGCCTCGATCATATCATCCAGAATTGCCTTCGCCACGTTCATGCTGGGCACGGTCTTATTCAGCGTGAATGCCTCCAGCACCTTCTGATAGGAGCCCTCGATACAGCCCTCTACCAGCAGCTTCTCGGAGTTTAACTGCTGCATCATCAGTCCCTGCTGGAACAGCGGGATCTTATTCTGCGCAATGACCTCAGGTCCCTTCTTTCCGATATAGGCGGGAACCTCCACCATGGCATCGTAAGGCATGTTGGGGATCGCGCCCCGGTTCTCGGTGATGACCAGGAAACGGGCCTTGGTGTCATTTTTCAATGCCACCGCCAGATCAGCGATCCAGTCGCCGTGGCTTCCGGCATAAAATACATTTTCATCCACCACACCGGTCCTCAGGTACTTGTCGATACCGTCAAACAGGTTCTTCTCACGGGTCTCCATGACCTCGTTGGCGCGGGTGCGCTCCACGTCGGAATGCTCCACAAACTCCTTCTGCTGCAGATAGTAGTTCAGATAAGTGTTCGGCAGGGTGTCCGGGAAATTGGACATAATCTCGTAGATGCCCTTCCAAACGTAATACCAGCTGCCCTTCGCATGGCGGTTCCGGTGGGTGTCACTGGTCCCCGCTCCCAGGGCGATCTTATCTTTCAGGTAAGCGTCGGGCAGAAGGATTTTGTGCTCCATGATATAATCGCGCAGCCGGGGCATGATGTCCTCACCCCTGTACTCGATCCCGGTAAACCAGCCAAAATGATTCAGTCCATAATAATCGTAGACAATGTTTTCCTTATCCTTAATCTCCAGCGCCGCTGCCACCACATCGATGATCGCGATGGGCATATCACAGATATTGATAATCCGCGCGTCGGGGCGAAGCATCCGGCAAGCCTCAGAGACGATGGAGGCCGGGTTGGAATAGTTCAGGATCCAGTGACCGGGCTTTGCGTACTTCGCCACATCGTCCAGCACCTTGATCATGGGGAAGATGGTGCGCATGCCATAGGCCAGACCGCCGCAGCCGCAGGTCTCCTGCCCCACACAGCCGTGGCGCAGCGGGATCTTCTCGTCCATCTCGCGCAGCGCATATTTGCCCACGCGCATCTGCGCGAACACAAAGTCCGCGTCACGGTACGCACTCTCCTCATCGTAGGTGACCGTAAGACGGATGCCACTGTCTAACTCCTCGTCCAGAATCCACTTCACCACGACGGCTACCTTGTCCTGGCGCTCCCGGTCCAGATCGAACAGGCGGATCTCCTCCACCTCCAGCTCGTCCTTTCTGAGTGCGATGGATTTTACAATGCCGGGAGTAAACGTGCTTCCTCCGCCAACAATCGTATAAATCATAATAATTCCTCCACTGCCTTTTTGATCTCAGGCACCTGCAATCCGTAAATAATCTGAATATCAGTATCCTTCTTCACGATACCGCTGTTTGGCGTCTTGTTGATAATATCATCCTTTACCAGAGACGCATCCTTCACATTGACTCTCAGACGGGTGAAACAGTTGTCCACGGTGTTGATGTTATCTTTTCCGCCGAGCCCCTCAATGATACACTGAAGCAGCTCTGTGGTCAACGCAGCCTGCTTCTTTCCCGGTGCGCTCTGGGATTTATTCTCTGTCTTGACTTCCTGATGATCAGCCTTATCCGCCTTGTCCGCGGTGGACGCAGGTTTTTCCGGTGCCTCCTCAACCGCATCCGCCTCACGGCCGGGGGTCTTTAAGTTAAATTTCCTGATCAGGAAGGTGAAAACCAGGAAGTACACCACGATCTCGATCAGCGCCAGCAGATACAGTACGGGATAATTTGTCCGCTCCACGCCTGCGGTCAGATTCATCAGTACAGAACCCATCAGGTTGGTCGTGAATCCGGTAACACCGAACACGTTCAGCAGAACGATGAACAGACCGGCGATGCATGCGTGTACCACCCAGAGAAGGGGCGCTGCAAAGCAGAACAAAAAGTCGATGGGCTCGGTGATGGATGCCAAAGATGCCGTCAGTGCCAGGGGGATCAGAGTAGCTGCGGTCTTTGCCCGGTTTTCCTTGCGCGCGCAGAAGATGAATGCCGCCACGATACCGAAATAACCGAAGGTCTTGGTGAAACCGGTGTACATCCAGACAATACCCTCAGAGAAGGGCATACCCGCCTGAAGCTCGATCATCATAACGATATAGGAGCCGGCATAGGTGGTCTCGCCCACCGTCAGACTGTTGCCCAGCGCGGAAAACTGGAACGGTGTGTACACCAGATGGTGAAGCCCGGTGGGAATCAGGAAACGCTCCAGGAATCCATAGAGGAACAGACCGAAGTTTCCGCTCTCCTTGATCAGCCCGGTCAGGCTGTCGATCACGCCCTGTACAGGGGGCCACACATAGCAGGAGGCCACGCCCATGAGGATCGCCACAAACACCATGATGGTGAAGGACCAGCGAACGCCGGAAAATATCTGGGTCACATAGCCCTTGAACCGCTTATCGCGGGTCCTGTTATAAACTCCACCGCACAGCAGACCGAGGATGATGCCGCCGAACACACTCATATCCATGACCTGCATACCCAGTGTGTTTGCCTGGCCGGTTCCATAGAGACCAACCAGCGGATCCGGTGCTGCCAGCATGCCCATCTGAGTCAAAGTCACATTGCTGGATTTTAAGAAGATCAGGTAGGACATCAGGGCGATCATGGACGCCTGATGCTTATCCTTCTTCGCCATCACCGCAGCGATGCCCACGCAGAAGAACACGCTCAGGTTGTTGATAATGATCATCACGCCCTCGTAAATCAGCTTACCGATCAGGGAAATAACGGGATCAGTCAACACCGGAATCAGCTTCTGCAGTTCACTGCTGGTCAACACTGCACCCAGAACTAAGATCATACCGGCTGCCGCAATATAAGTTAATGGGGACAGCATCGCCTTGGAGAATTTTTCCAGTGCGTTGGTGATTTTCTGTTTCATAAGATACTCCTCTTTCCTATCCGTATTATTATCAAACCGCTTATCAAATCAATGACATTTCCCTCGTCTATCCTGCGCGTTTATCTGCACTCCATCACAACGGTCTCTCCGGCCTTCGCCGCTTCCGGATAGCTCATCTCAATGGACTTTCCGCCGTCCTCCAGAATGATGATCGGGGTGGTCATATCAAGACCTGCCGTTCTGATCACCTCGGGATCAAACTCGATCATGGGTGCGCCTGCCTCCACATGCTCTCCTGCCTTGCCAACTACCGTAAAGCCCTTTCCGCCCAGGCTCACGGTATCAATCCCAATATGTACCAACAACTCCAGACCGTTATCGCACTCCATACCGAATGCATGGCCGGTGTCAGCAATCATGGTCACGGTTCCCGCACAGGGTGCCACCACAGTGGTTCCGGTGGGCACAACTGCCACGCCATCCCCCATCATTTTCTCAGAAAATACCGGATCATTCACGTCCTCCATCCGGATCACCTTTCCATCCGCCACAGCCACCAGCTGATTTTGGTCTACCGCGGGTTTTACTTCCCTGTTTTTCCTGAAAAATCCAAACATACCCGTTCTCCTTTTCGCCCTTTTCATCTGCCATCTCCAAACGCCGGAAAACGCCGATCACTGATACACATTTCCCTGTATCGCCCGGTTTCCGCCGTACAGAAAAGGCATGAACTCTCAAAAGAGAACTCATGCCTGATTTGACAGTAACACTTCTAATTGATAACTTTAGCGAAAACCACTTTCTTTGTCAAGATAATTCCCGTGGTTCACGAAACTTTGTGACTTTCCTCTAAATCAAACGCATCGAAATTGAGCAAACTTCCGATATCGCAATATCCCTGTCTTCCGCCAATACTCTTCCCTTTCCGGAGCAACGCGGATTATTCATACAGCTGGGTGATCTCAGTCCCGTCATAGAAAAAGGTAACCATGGCCTCCGCCGCCACGCCGGACTGCCCCAGCGCATTGGCACAGTTCTGACTCATACCCACGCCGTGTCCGCTGCCTCCCCCGTAAAAAGTGTATCCGGTCAATGTACCGTCCGAGTACACCGGCTCCAGGCAGAAGTAGGCGCTGGGCAGATTCGCCCAGTTGGTGATCACATCGCCGTTCATCCGGTGATACTGATAGCTGTGGTTTCCCAGCACCTCTCTCACCGCGCTCTGCAAAAGCAGTCTGACGGTGGCCTGACTTCCGATAATCTCCACCACCGATACCACACCGCCGGCTCCGCGCTCAATCACCTCGATGCCCTCGATCACCCCCACCGAGACAGCCCCCTCCTTCCAGGAACCGTCCCGCTGTTTCGTCAATACCCGGCTTTTCAAGGCCGAGCTTAAATCAGCAAGACGCTTATTGACGCTGATCGTCAGCTCCTCCAGGGTGGCAGAGGCATGCCAGCGATACCAGCCGTAGGCGATCTCATAGTCATTCAGTTCAGTGTTCATGATAAAGGTTCTGAACACCTCCTCATTCTGAATATCCTCCTCCGGCTCCACTCCGGACAGTCTTTTCGACGTCAGATGGGGGGATTTCGTCGGATCTTCTCCCCACAGAGCCAGATCGGAGGTGTAACCGCAGGAGGTGGAAAAATAATAGGTCGTCACGATGTCACCGTCACGGGTCAGCACCTCGCCGTAGGTCTCCCGCACCGCCTGAGTAGTGCTCTCGGCGGATGCCACATAATTATAGACCTGATAATTCACTGTGTCGTCCACATGGGCACCGATATCCCGGTACCGGGTGGATGCGATCTGATTGACCGCATAACCGCGCGCGCAGATTGCCTGGGCTTTCAGCGCCTCGATGTGATAATCCACCGGCATCTCCGCCGGAACCACATAACAGAGATAATCCTCCACTGTGGTCTCATTGATCAGATAAAATCCGCCGTCCTGATACAGAAGTTCCAGTTTGCCCGGGTAAGTGGGGTTTCCAAAGCTCCGGGTCAGCGAGGTCACCGTCAGTTCACCGCTGTCGGCCTCAATGACGATACGCTGGCCGTCATCAAGTTTGGCCAGCACGTCCGACTGAGCTTCACTGTCCCGGTTATTTTCGGCACCATCTCCATCCGCAGCGGTTTCCAGTCTGCTCACTCCCCGTTCATCCACCACTGCGGTCTCCCCCGCCCGGAATACAACCATCTCCGTTCCCACAGAAGCCGTAAACCCGGAACGAGAGGTCACCGTGACCGAATCGTGGTGCTTCACCGCGCCGCTGTCCTCAGTCAAAAGAACACGTATCGTCTTCGCATCGGGACTCTGATTGATCAGCACCGCACAGATTTCCCCTTCTGCCACTACCACATCATAAATATCATAGCCGATAATCATATCGGAGGTATATTTCTGGGCAATATTCCCGTAGGTCTGATAGACCCTGAGATCATCAGAAAAAGGAATCAGACCGTAGCCCTCCAGCTCCGCGCCCTCTTCGGTCACGGCAATGATTCTGCTGTCCAACAGATCATTTTTCCGGCGGACTGCTTTCAGTTCACCATCCTGCAGACACAGGTCGATGATCTGTCCCGGATACAGCTCCACCGGCTCCGACAAGGTAAACTCCCGGCCAAATCCTGCAAAAAACACCGTCAGCCGTTCTTCCTTTGCTCCCTTTACCAGCATATTCGTGTAGCTTACTTCGCGGCTTACCACTTCCTGCACCCGGATGATCTCCCGGCCTCTTACCCACACTTCCACACTGCAATCCAGATATGTATCCATAGAAAAACCGCCGAAGGTATACTCTCCCTGTTCGGTCACCACATGCCAGGCCTCCACATCACTGATATTTGCCGCTGTGCCATAGACCGAAACCTCTGCCGTCTGCACACTCTCTTTACTGAACCGATCACGGACTTCCAGAAGAAACGAGGTCCACATTTCCGGCGTCACCTGTTGCTCCTGCCAAATGGAGGGTTCCTGCCATATCCCCAGATTGTCCGCCATAAATTTCAGCATCTCCATCGTCAACACATCGGCAGCGGACTTAGCTGTCGGCACCGTCATCTGTCCGTTGAGCAGCCCATAATAATATAAGTAGTCCATGTAGGGCACATACCAGTTCTCCCGCTCTCCCACCGGAAAACGGCTCTCCTCCACCGACTCAATGCGCTCTCTTTCTTCCAGCAAAAGGGCCAGCTCCCTGGCCGCCACTGCCACCGTCACGCCCTCCTCCTTTTTGGGGCGCACCGCAAACATGACCGCGATCAGCAGAATAATCAATGCTCCAAGCACCCATATCCATGGATTTTTTCTCCGTCTCTCCTCCATTCCGCTCCTTTCCGGTCATCACCATCTGTACTTTCCGCCCGTTTTGTCCGAGCATTCTTTTCACCTTATGTGTTGATTTTGACAAATATGCCCCGTATCGCAAACCCGCTGTTCCCAATTCGACCGCTGCCTGTGACACATTTCATCCAGGCATGTCCTCCACATACACCGGCAGCGTCCGTGACAGGAATAAAAAGACCCCCACCAGCAACAGCTGCGGAGGCCTTTTTCCCCAAATAGGAGTCATATGTACCGAGGGACAAGCCTGCATTTTGACGCCTAGCATCAGCTAGGTGGGTAACCGCAGTCACTGCTTCTGCCTTCCACTGATTAAATGAGGCCTGACATCCGCATGACAATATAGGAATCCCGTAGGTCGAATTTGTAGGTTCAAAATAAACAGGTGATGTCTCCCGGATCAGCTTCATCAGCTGATAACTGTATTATACATGACTGCCCCCTTGCTGACAAGGGGGCAATTTTTACAAATTTATTACAGATACAGATGTAAAAAATGAAATTCGTATCTAATCGCAGAGGAACTTCTACAGCGCAGAAATTTTCTGCTTGTAAATTTTGCGCAGAAAGAATGCGCTGGTCCCGATGCTGGCAAGCTCCGCGATGGGGAACGACAGCCATACCAGATCCAGATTTCCGGTGAGAGAAAGAAGCCACGCCACGGGCACCAGGATCAGCAGCTGTCTGGCCACGGACACCATCATACTGTAGAAGCCATTTCCCAGCGCCTGGAAAACAGAGCCGGATACCACACAGATCCCCGCAAAAATATAGCTCAGGGAAATCAATCTCAATGCGGGAACTCCGATCTCAAGCATATGATCGGACGCATTGAACAGCAAAAGCAGCTTGTCCGGGAGTAATTGGAACACGGCGAGACAAACCAGCATAATACCCACTGCATAAAACATGGCCGTCTTGATGGTCTGCATCATTCTGTCTTTTCGTTTTGCACCATAGTTGTATCCCAAAATCGGCACCATCGCATTGTTCATACCGAATACGGGCATAAACGCAAAACTCTGCAGCTTGAAATACACGCCAAACACGGTGGTGGCGGTGGAGGAAAAGCCCATCAGGATCTTATTCATCAGGAAGGTCATGACTGAACCGATGGAGGACATGATGATGGAGGGAATACCCAGCGAAAGTATCCGCTTTACCACATCCAGCTCCACCTTAAATCCCCTGTAATTCAGTCGGACATCAGGATTCCATTTCATATTAAAAATCAGTCCCAGAACAGCACCGGCGATCTGTCCGATGACCGTCGCCCAAGCTGCGCCGGCAATGCCCATAGCGGGCAGACCGAACCAGCCAAAGATCAAAATCGGGTCGAGCACGATATTGATCACTGCGCCTGCTCCCTGAATAATCATCGTGTATACCGTGCGTCCGGTAGCCATCAGCAGTCGCTCGCAGCCAATCTGAATAAAAACACCGAAGGACGCAAACACGCAGATCCTCAGGTAGGTATCCCCATACGCGATAATCTCCGGGATGTCTGTCTGACCGCGCATAAATGCATCGATGCCCACCAGACCGACAATCACAAATAAAATATAGGCAAGCACTTCCAAAAACATTCCGTGAAGCGCCACCTGATTAGCCTTCTCCGGCTGCTTTTCGCCCAGATGCTTGGACAGCCATGCATTGACACCGACGCCGATGCCGACGCCGACGGAAATCATAATATTCTGCATCGGAAATGCGAGAGAGACTGCCGTCAGCGCATACTCCTCAATCTGCGCGACGTAAATGCTGTCCACAATATTGTACAGCGCCTGAATCAGCATGGACAGCATCATGGGTGCCGCCATCGTGATCAGCAGTTTATTGACAGGCATGGTACCCATCTTATTTTCTCTCGGTGTTGTCGTCATGTTTTCTTCTGCCATACAGTTACTCCTCTCTGTCTTTTCGATTGATCTCTTCATTTATTTTCCCCAGAATCGTCTGCAGACTCCGGCGCTCTTCCACGGTCAAGCAATCGCTGATTGCGTCCTCCATGCCGAAAATACAGCTGTGGATCTGCTCCTCAATCCCTTTCGCCGCTTCCGTCAGGACAATTCGCTTTAACCGGGCATCGCCGCTCTCCGTCTCCCGCCGAATCAGCCCCTTCGCCTCCAGCTGCTTTAACATGCCGGTCACCGACGGACTGCGAAGCCCAAAGCACTGCTCGATATCCTTCTGATACACCGCTCCCTCTCTGGATCGGTTCATAATATAATGCAGAGTGTTTGCCTGTGCTGCGGTCATCCCCACCCTCTGCTCAATGATCCGGTCGGTCACCCGCCGAAACAGATTTGCCGTTATCGCGATTTCCCGGACCAGATGTACTCCGTTTCTGGACTTATCCATATTTTCCTCCTGAATACAGCTACATCCTCTATCTTCTCCCAAATGCCGGGAACCTAATCCCGCCAAGCAGCTGCCAAAGGCCCTCTTGATGCAAAAAGATTCCTAGTCACCTAGGAATCTTAACAAAAGAAATCGATTTGTCAATAGCTTCTCGCTATTTTTCTTCGTTTTCCGGCAAAGTCAGCAGCATTCGGGTCAATGTCCGGGATAAATTAGAGAAAATGGCCGACTGAAGCACGATATCGCGTACCTCTCCCTCCTCGCTGCCAGTCAATGCCAGCATCGGTCTTTTGTCCAGCAGCTCCAGAAGCATCTCGAAGGTCTTTTTCTGATTACACACAAAGATCCGGTAAGTGCTGCGCAATTCATCCTCGGCCAGATCCACAGGCAACAGCTTGCGGATCATCTCCATACTCAGGGTCTGCTTCAGTGTGCAGACCATCACCAGGTACGCCAGATGAATTTTTGTGTAACGCTTTTTTACCGGTGCAGGAACAATCTTCATCTTAACATAATTATTGATCATCGCCGGGGTGACCGCATTTTCCAACGTCTTATCCACGTCAAAAGTGGCCAGATACTGATTCACCAAAATCGTCACCTGATCCATATAAAGCTCCAGCGAAGGAAATTCCTCCCACTCTGGGAGCTGATATCCCGCCATCTGCCTGCGCCACTCTCCGATCACAGAGGTGATCTGCTGACTATCATACTTCATCTGCCTTCCTCCTGCAGTCGGCAAATGAGGATACTCTCCACCGACTGTACGCTTATCTAAATTAAGTCTATCATAAAACAACTCATTTGTCTATAACTCATTTCACAAACCAGACTTTTTTATCTCTTTTATGTATTGACTTGCTACAAAAAATCATATAATATAGTATTTGATACTAGATTAAAGGTTTTCAAAAACTCATTAATATAATCGATCAAAACATTTTCAGGAGGTTATAACATGAAACGAATCCCGCTTGCAGAGAGAAAACTCCCCAACTATACCAGAGGGGAGGAATTATTCCATATGATCAGCCACATTACCGGCAGCGCCCTTGGCCTTGTGGCACTGGCACTTTGCCTGTGTGTCTCCATTATCTACCGAAATCCCTACGGTGTTCTGGGCGGCATCATCTTCAGTCTGTCCATGATCCTGCTGTACACCATGTCCAGCATCTATCACGGGCTGAGACCCGGAACCGCAAAAAAAATCTTTCAGATCATCGACCACTGCACCATCTACCTGCTGATTGCCGGCACCTACTCGCCGGTGTGCTTTCAGATGATCCGACTGGGAATGGCCGCCAAAGGCTGGCTGGTCTTCTCCATCGTGTGGGCGCTGGCCATCATCGGCATCACGTTGAATGCCATCGACTTAAAGCGCTACCGCCACATCTCCATGTTTCTCTATCTGGGCATGGGCTGGTGCATCATCGGACTGTCCTCCCCTTCTCTGATGGTACAGACCATGGGTGTGACCGGCACCCGATTCATGCTGGCCGGCGGCATCGCCTACTCCGTCGGAGCGATCTTCTACGGCGTGGGGCATAAGAAAAAATACATGCACTCCGTCTTCCACATCTTCTGCGTGCTGGGCAGCCTGCTGCATGTGGTGTCGGTACTGTGCTTTTTGGGGTGAGTGCAAAAGGGCTGGTTTACAATTTTGTAAAACCAGCCCCTTATTATTTACCGACTCTCAGCTATATTTCTAGCTACATATACTCCGCTGGCGGAGGCATGGGACAGGGAGTGTGTGATCCCGCTGCCGTCTCCGATGATATACAGCCCCTTGTAGCAGGATTCCAGCTTGTCGGTGACCTCCACTTCCATGTTGTAGAATTTGACCTCCACGCCGTAGAGCAGGGTATCATCGTTGGCGGTTCCGGGTGCCACCTTATCCAGCGCGTAGATCATCTCGATGATTCCGTCCAGGATGCGCTTGGGAAGGACCAGACTCAGATCACCGGGTGTCGCTTTCAGCGTGGGCGTGATAAACGCCTCCTCGATGCGGTTCGGCGTGGACCGACGGCCTCTGATCAGGTCGCCAAACCGCTGAACGATCACACCGCCGCCCAGCATATTGCTCAGACGGGCGATGGACTCACCGTAGCCATTGGAGTCCTTGAAGGGCTCGGAGAAGTGCTTCGCCACCAGCAGCGCAAAGTTAGTGTTCTCCGTCTGCTTGGCAGGGTCCTCGTAGCTGTGTCCGTTCACGGTGATGATACCGTTGGTGTTTTCATTTACCACCGCTCCCTTGGGATTCATACAGAAGGTGCGCACTCTGTCGCCGTATTTCTGGGTGCGGTAGACGATCTTGCTCTCGTACAGCTCATCGGTCAGATGGGAGAACACTTCCGCCGGCAGCTCCACGCGGACACCGATATCCACGCGGTTGGACTTGGTCGGGATCCGAAGTTCCTTACAGACGCGCTCCATCCACTTGCTGCCGCTGCGGCCGACAGAGATAATACACTTCTCGCAGACGTAAGTCTGATCTTTGCAGATAACCTCATAGCCGCCGTCGGTCATCTTCACCGATTCCACGGGGGTGTCAAAGAAAAACTCCACCTTATCCCGCAAATCAGCGTAAAGATTTTCCAGCACAATATAGTTGATATCCGTGCCCAGATGACGCACGGAAGCGTCCAGCAGATGAAGATCATGCTGAATACACTCTTTTTTGAATTTCGTGCCTGCGGTGGAGTAGAGCTTGGTCCCCTCGCCGCCGTAACGCATATTGATCTGATCCACATAGCGCATCAGATCCAGTGCCTGACGCTTTCCGATGTACTCGTACAGGGTGCCGCCGAAATCGTTGGTAATATTGTATTTGCCGTCTGAAAAAGCACCTGCACCGCCAAAGCCGCTCATGATGGAACAGCTCTTGCAGCCGATACAGGACTTTATCTTCTCGCCGTCGATGGGACAATGCCGCTTCTCCAGCGCATGTCCGGCCTCGAACACTGCCACCTTCAGCTCCGGCTTTCTCTGAATCAGCTCGTACGCAGAGAAAATACCTCCGGGACCAGCACCGATAATAATCACATCATACTTCATACCATTACCCTCCAGACTTAAAAATATGGTCGACTACAAAACGTACTGTAGTCAACCATTTCCGGCGGTTGGTAGAAACGCCCGACCATATCACGGGCTTATACACATACTTCTCACATGTTATAACTATAACACAGAATAATTTAGATTGCAAGTCATAGACGCGCAATGAGCAGGATTCTGCACTCACGATGAGCGGTGTTCTGTCATAAAGGTACAGAAAAATAACCGTCCGGCAACATCGGAACCTATCAGCAGTTCCACAAAATAATCAATGTGCCTGCCCTCACGCCGATCTCGCTCTCCACTCCCACAAACTCGTTGCTCACACCCAGAGGCCGATCTGAGGTCAGTTCCACATCCTCCACCGGATATTTGAGCCCTCTGATCCACACACCCTCAGCCTTACCGCTGAGGCAAAACACTGAAATAATCCCCTCGTGTGACGCATCGAAACTGATTTTTCCATTGTGGATGGCTGTGATCCGCACACCCTCGCCGATCAGCTGGGCCTCCGCCCCCTGCTCCGCCAGGCAAATCAAGGTCTGCAGATTCGCCAGGGTATGGTCCAGCCGTCCGCCTAAGCCCCCGTACAGCCGGAACTTCCGATACCCCCGCGCCAGCCCCGCTTTCACTGCCAGCATCATATCCGTGTCGTCCTTCATCACCGGATGGACCACCAGATTATGGTGCTCCGGCACATAGCCCAGAGAGTCAAAATCTCCCAGCGCCATGTCCGCCCGAATGCCATGTCTCTTCAGATAGTCCATGCCGCCGTCGGCACCGATCACGTAATCCTCCGGATTTACGATCACTTCTGATTCCGCTATATTTCCTGCACCTACGATCACACAAGTTCCTGTCATAAATTTTACTCCCGTCTCTTCACCGGCAAGCAGCGCTCAATCGCTTTGCTTCCCGTTCATCGTCTCTCTGCATTCTATTATATATAAGTGTACCGTATTTTTCAAGTTGTGAATCCACCGCTGCGTCTGTTTCGGCCCTTTCCGCTTTCTATCCCATGCCGGTATTTTCTGCCTCAATCCCGGCATCTCCTTTTCCTCTCTCTGTATGGTTCATATCCCTTCGGTATTTTCTACAATTTCTCCTGCAATTAAATCCATTTTACTGAAAATTTTACGGTTTTTCTCTCTATTTCAAAAAAAAGTATTGCTCTCTGATTTTCTTTTTTGTATAATACCGTTTATATTCAATCAAACATCAAGGAGATGACCGATTATGCTTACCAATACTTATCTGAAAAATGTTTATGACGGTCTGGCAGCCCGCAACGCTGAGCAGCCCGAGTTCTTACAGGCAGTGGCCGAGGTTCTGGAATCCATCCAGCCCCTGGTTGACCGTCACCCCGAGTACGAAAAATACGGTATCATCGAGCGCATGGTTGAGCCCGAGCGCATCATTATCTTCCGTGTTCCCTGGGTGGATGACCAGGGCAAGGTTCAGGTAAACCGCGGTTACCGTGTACAGTACAACAGTGCCATCGGCCCCTACAAGGGCGGCATGCGCTTCCACCCTTCCGTAAACCTGTCCGTCATCAAGTTCCTGGGCTTTGAGCAGACCTTCAAGAACAGTCTGACCACCCTGCCCATGGGCGGCGGCAAGGGCGGTTCCGACTTCGATCCCAAGGGCAAGAGTGAGGGCGAGGTAATGCGCTTCTGCCAGAGCCTGATGACTGAGCTGTACCGTCACATCGGCCAGTTCGTGGACGTTCCCGCCGGCGATATCGGCGTAGGCGCCCGCGAGGTCGGCTTCATGTACGGCCAGTACAAGCGGATTACCAACAGCTTCCAGGGCGGTGTGCTCACCGGCAAGGGCCTGACCTTCGGCGGCTCTCTGGCACGTACCGAGGCTACCGGCTACGGCCTGTGCTACTTCGTACAGGAAGCACTGAAATGCATGAAAAACGACAGCTTTGAGGGAAAGACCGTTGTCATCTCCGGTTCCGGTAACGTAGCAACCTACGCATGTGAGAAGGCTACTCAGCTGGGCGGCAAGGTAGTGACCATGAGCGATTCCAACGGCTATGTATATGACCCCAACGGCATCGATCTGGCGGCAGTCAAGGAGATCAAGGAAGTTCGCCGCGGACGTATCAAAGAGTACGTGGCCACCCATCCCGAGGCTACATACACCGAAGGCTGCTCCGGCGTGTGGACCGTTCCCTGCGATATCGCACTCCCCTGCGCTACCCAGAACGAGATCAACGAGGAGTCCGCAAAGATCCTGGTTGCCAACGGCTGTAAGGTAATGTGCGAGGGTGCCAACATGCCCACCACCCCCGAGGGTATCGCCGTATTCCTCGACGCAGGCGTTCTCTACGGACCTTCCAAGGCCTGCAACGCCGGCGGCGTTTCCGTATCCGGCCTGGAGATGAGCCAGAACTCCGAGCGTCTGTCCTGGTCCTTCGAGGAGGTTGACGAGAAGCTTCAGGGCATCATGAAGAACATCTTCCACGCAAGCTACGACGCCTCCGTTGAGGCAGGCTGCGAGGGTAACCTGATGGTCGGCGCTAACTGCGCAGGATTTTTGAAGGTTGCGACTGCGATGGTGGCAGAGGGTGTGGCTTACTAATCTACATTGAAACAATAGAGAGGCTGTCGGGTGTTCCGACAGCCTTTTTCTCGAATTCCCTTATTCGCATACCGGTCAATCAAACGCTTTACCGACAGTCTCCTCTATTACAAACCATCCACCATATCCCTTAACTGCTTTATCGCCTCCGCTGCCCGTATCAGAAAAGCTTCGCAGGACATCTCCCGATAATATTCACCGTTTCCATTCACTTCCAACATGAGTGCGCCTTTAAATCCGCTCTCACGAATCTGACTTGCCGTATGCGCAAAATCAATTTTTCCATCGAAGGGTAGAATATGAATATCCTCGTCGTAATCCCTGTTGTTATCATGGATATGTGTGCACACCAAACGATCTCCAAACAGTGGCATGTACTCTCGTCCGGGAGTGAAACACGCTTCATGCCCGCAATCCCAGCAAAATCCCACATTTTCCGCTTCTTTGAACTCCTCAAAAGCCCATGCAATATTCCCAAGCTTTCGCTGGTTTTCAAAAGCAACCGTGATCCCCTTCCCCGCAGCGTAATCCACCAAGTCGATAAACCGACCGCGTCCGATATCGGTGGGCGGCGGTGCCTGAACTCCTGAAGAGAGGTGTACGACCGCAATCGGCGCTCCCACCTCGCAGCAAACATCAATACAGTCAGTCAGCTCTCTGTACATTTCCATACCGCCGTCACCGGCATACCAGATATCATTGATATGCCCAAACGGCGCATGCAATGTGTCATAGCTTATCCCTGCCTTATTTAACAACTCCGCGTTTTTCCACATTTCTTCGCGTGCTTGTACACCGGAAAAAACCGTCTCAAACCCCAGTTCCTTTATTGTCCGAATATACTCCTCTAATTTCAATCCGCTCTTTGCATGCAAATGAATTCCGATTTTTCGCATTGTCTTGCCCTCCACTCTGTTTTTTGCTCTTGTAATCATGAAAATTCTTCCGCCCCATCAGCGCACTGTTATATTTTTTTACACAACAAATTTTCTATCTGCCACAAAAGAATTTCGTGATTCTTTTCATATGGATAAAATTCCCTTTACTTTTTATGTCGAACTACATTAAAATGAACTTAATTGACCGGCCATGAAATCATTTTTCGGAGGAGATCATTTATGTACCAGATTCTTTTTGTCGACGATGAGGCTGTCGAGCGCAACGTCATCCGTCATTTGTTGACCCAAAATAATTTTCCCCTTGAACTCAGTGAAGCTGCCAACGGAAAAATCGCGCTGGAACTGCTTCGGAAAAAGAAATTTGATATTCTGCTGACCGATGTCCTTATGCCATTCGTAGACGGGCTGACTCTGGCCGCCGAAGCCCAAAAACTATATCCCGATATCCAGTTAATTTTTTTCAGCGGACATAACGATTTCGACTATGTAAAAAAAGCACTGTCTTTACATGCGATTAATTATATCTTAAAACCCATCGACCCGGATGAGTTCCAAAACACAATCTTAAACGTTCTGGGCAATATTCAAACCCACGAAAAGCTGAATCAGGAAAAGAAAATCAGCTTTGATATCACACAGAATCATATTCTGTATAAGATCATAAACAAAACCAGTATCGACAGCCTTAAATTACGCTACCCTCAGCTGGACTTCTCCTTTGTCTATGACTGTCATCGTCTGATTCTGCTCCAGATGGAACAGGACTATTTCGGTACCGATCAGGACAGTACAGATCGCTTTTTGTTTCCGAACGATCTGAATAAATTTCTGTCAAACCACTGCTACTACATTAACCTTAACCCTTCGCAGAGCCTGATCCTGTTTGACGGACCTCGACATCCTTTATCCTGGTATCAGTCTCTTGCCGACAAGCTTATGCTCCACATTCAGAATAATCTTCATTCCCGCTGCCGCATTGCCATCAGCAAATCATTTTCTGCACCGGAAGATATTCCTCTGGCCTACGAGGAAGCAGAAAGAACACTCACGGAGAATTTCTTTCAGAACATACTGATTGACTCTCACGACCCGCGGCCTGCACTTTCAGCCCTCCCCCCAGAGAACAGCGACGCACTCATGAAGCAGCTGCATATGGACATCCAATTTAAAGATGCAGTGCGCCTGAAGCAGCACATTACTCTCCTGATTGATTCCTTGCGGAGCCGCATGCATTCCCAGATCTACTGTCGTTTTATCTGCACCAACGTGCTGAAACTGCTGCTGGACGGATTTCCAGAGGACACCCAGCAGAAATTTGACGAATACGCAAAAACGATCTCCATCTCTGTCCACATGGCACCGATTGAATCCCTCTTGCTCCGACTGACCGACGAGCTGACCGCCATTTTTGAACATGAACAGGATTCACCCAGGCATGCACTGCAGCAGGTAAAGCAATACATCCATAATCATTATCCAAACGACTTAAGCTTAGATATTCTAGCGAAAACGGTGTATCTGTCTCCTCAGTATCTCAGCGCTCTGTTTATCGAACAAAACGGTTACGGTCTTAACAAATACATCAAAAATGTGCGAATGGAAAAAGCCAGAGATCTGCTGCTCAATACGGATCTGTCCGTCAAGGATATTTCTCAGCGCGTCGGCTACTCCAACCTTTCCTATTTCTGCAAAAGCTTCGCCACAGACTTCGGCATGACACCGGACCGATTCCGCACCCAGAATTACAAATCATCAGAAGGGAATGAATAAGGATATGCTGGAACGTTTCAAAAATTTAAAATTCCAGAAAAAGATTTTCATCATTTGTCTGCTGACCAGTTTTCTGCCCACCATCATCCTCGGCTTCTTTTGCTACAATCAGGTCCGAGATCTGTTGATTGATCGGGAAAAAACGGTTCTTCGCGACTCTTTGCTGCAGGAAAATCTCAGAATTTCTTCCCGACTGAGTGAGTATGACAACATTGCCAACTATATTATCTGGAATAACGATGTCCTAAAAATCTTAAATGGCAAGTACACCACAAACTACGAAATGTATGTGGCGTACACCAAATCGTTGGAACCGTTTACGACTACCTTGCAATATCTGTACCCCGATATCAGTGAGATCACCATTTATTCGGATTTAAACATCTATCCCCGAAAAACCAAGCTGGAACCACTCAGCGAAATCAGTCATCTCAGCTGGTATGCGGATGCCTGTAGCACCCAACGCCCGATCTGGCTTTATTCCTTCGATGAACATACCCTGTCTCTGGTCAATCGCTTTTATGACATCCCTGCCGACCAGACCTCTCTGATCGTCGTTACCCTAAATTACGATCAGGTTTTCGCCAGCCTGTCCTCTCTCTACACCGAATCCTACGGCGTAATACTGATTGACGGGCAAGGGCAACAGATATACAACTATAGCACCGCAGACATGCAGAATGATCCACTGTCTGCTGAACAGCTAATCAATGCACAACTCCATACCAGGGAACTGGCATCCTATATTATTGAGACCGTTCCCACATTGAACAATGACTGGACACTCTGCATCTATCGTCCCGTCAGCACAATCACAGAGCCCATACAGGTCATCACCTCAACCATCGTTGTCATTATCTTTATATGTCTTCTCCTTGTCCTTTTGCTCAGTTCCTGGCTCTCCAGCATGATCGTCCGTCCGCTGGAAAAGCTGTCTGACAATATGCGACAGGTGGAACAGGGAAACTATAAGGTCACTGTGTCCTACCATTCCTCCGACGAGGTCGGTCAGTTGCTGCAGACCTTTGAGCACATGGTACATGAACTGAATCACCTGATTAATGAGACCCTGAACGCGAAGATCCTGCAGACAAAGCTGGAATTGAAATCATTACAGGCACAGATAAACCCCCACTTTTTCTACAACTCCCTTTCCCTGATCAACAGTAAGGCGATTCTGGCCGGGCAGCACGAGATCGGACAGGTGACCCGATATCTGTCCACCTTCTACCGCACCTCACTGAACAAAGGAAAGGATCTGATTTCCGTTCAGGACGAACTGGAAAATGTCCGCTCCTACATCAATATTCAGCTGATGATGCACTCTGATTCCTTTGATGTGGTCTATGATATCGATGAGGAGGCCCTGTCCTGCTCCATGATCAATCTGATGCTGCAGCCACTGGTGGAAAATGCCCTCAAGCACGGCATTGACTGCAAAACCACCGCCGAGCGCGGATGCCTGGCGATCTCCATACGTTCTTCCGAAAACGCACTGATTTTCCAGATTTCAGACAATGGTCCCGGTATTCCCGAATCACAGCTAGCCCGAATACTGACCTGTAATTCCGACGGCTACGGCATCGGCAACGTCCACACCAGGGCACAGCTGCAGTACGGAAAACAATACGGTTTAAGCTACAGCAGCGAGATGGACAAGGGGACCGTAGCGACCCTGACCATCCCTAAACAAGGGTTCTCGGATATCACCACTACTCCTTGACTGAGCCGATGGTAATACCGGTGATCAGATATTTCTGCAGCAGCGGGTAAATAATTAACAGCGGAACCACCGCTACCACGATCTTCGCCGAATTCAGCGCATCGCTGGAAATCTGCGCCGCACTGGCCAGCTCCTCCGCAGACGCTCCGCTTTCTGCCAGCTGCTGGAGATTGATCACAATATCCCGGATGTAGGACATGAGCGGAAGATTTTTTAACTTGGGCATGTAAATCAAGCCCTTAAAATAGTCATTCCAGTTACCTACAATACTGAACAGCGCCACGGTTGCCAGAACAGGTTTGGAACAGGGAATAAATATCCGAACCAACACCTGCAGCGGATTTGCTCCGTCAATGATCGCTGCCTCCTCCAGAGATTTGGGAATTCCCACAAAAAAGTTCTTCACCATGATCGTATTGAAAATGGGTACAGCACCGGTCAGAACCAATGCCCAAACCGAATTGAGCAGCCCATACTGTTTAACCACCAGATAGGTGGGAATGGTTCCTCCGTTGAACAGCATCGCTATGATCAGCAGACCCATATAGATGTTTCTGCCGCGAAACTCATCTTCTGTCTTTGACAGTGGGTATGCCATCAAAACCATTATGATCATATTGATCACCAGTGAAAGTACTACACGGGTAACCGAAATTCCGAAGGATCTCCAGAACTGGTTATCTTTAAACAGCTCCTTATAGGAAACCAGCGTAAAGTCAATGGGGTACCAGGTAACTTTATCTGCCACAACAGCCCAGCTGGAACTGAACGAAATCGCTACCACATTCCAAAGAGGAAAAAGGCACAGGAGTCCTGCCAGAATAATGATGATATAGGTTAAGACTATTCTAATCCGCGAAGCCAAGCTTTTATTTTCAATCATACAATACTCTCCTCTTTCTCAGAAAACGCTCCGATGCAATATCTTCTTTGACAGGCCATTGACACTGAGCATCAACACCAGGCCGACAACAGATTTCACCAGATCCACAGCCGTACCAAGACTGTACTGACGGCCTTCCAGACCCACACGGAAAACATAGGTATCCAGAATGTCTCCGGTCTCATAAACCCTGATATTATACAGGTTGTACACCTGATCAAAACCGGCACTGAGTATATTTCCCACATTGATTGCCAGCATCAAGACGATAATCGGCAGCATGGCAGGAAGCGTCACATGCCACACCCTTCTCCACCAGGAAGCACCGTCGATAGCGGCTGCCTCGTGGAGTCCCGGGTCCACACCGGTGATCGCCGCCAAATAGACGATCGAGGCATAACCAAACTCTTTCCACACATAAGTTCCGATGACCGTTCCCTGAAAAGTTTTATTGCTTCCCAGGAAATTAACACTCTCCAGTCCCAACGCGTTCAGTACATCATTGACCATTCCGTCCATACCCAGAAGATTATATACGATGGGGGCAAGGACTGCCCAGGAAAGGAAATGGGGCAGATATACGATGGTCTGCACCCCTTTTTTCAATCTCATATGCCTGATTTCATTCAGCAGTATGGCAAATAACACCGCCACAACCATAACCACAAGAATCTTGCCGATGGAGATGACCAGAGTATTGCGCAGCAACTCCTGAATATCTTTTTTGATGAGCAGTCTCTCGAAATTCTTGAGTCCCACCCAATCAGACCGAAACAGTCCCTTGGAAGGGACGAAATTCTGGAAGGCCATAACGATACCGCCGATGGGTATGTAGTGAAACAGAACCAAAAAGATCATTCCGGGCAGCAACATAAGATGATAATAGCGCTGACTGGTCTTGTATGACTTTTTTGCTCTGACCTGTTTTTCATATTTTGTCTTTTTCATATCGACTCCTAATCAAAATGACCGTGGAAGGAGGAAAACCTCCTCCTTCCACTATCTTAGATCCGTATTCGGTAATCGGACAACACTGTATTCCATTAATTAAGGTACATCTCTTCGACTTCCTTCAAAACATCCTCACCGCCGAGAGCATTGTACTCTTCCACGAACAAATCAAAGCCGTCATCCAGAGAAACCTCTCCGGTAATGATCTTGATCCACCACTCAGCGATACAAGCCTTCATATCAGCATAGTTGGTGTCCATGGTCGGTGTGGTGGTAACACCCAGGTGTTTCAGCAGCTGAGCTTTACCGCTGGTCTTCATCTCATAGCATTTTCCTAATGCCTCGAAGCACCAGTCAGCGATGATTCGCTCTGAGGGCTCCATCGCCTCTCCGTTCTTAACCTTGACCGCTACGTTATACTCTTCCTCATCATATGCTTTGTACTCTTCATCCGTAATCTTACCGTTTTTCCAGTCGTCATACATGAAGTAAGCAGTGAAGGTATCATTTGCGTTGGAAAGGTTCATTCCGGTAGGATTGTAAAGAGAAGCAAAGCCGGACTGACAAGCTGCCTCATAAACCTCGGGGTACTCGTCCTTGATGGACTCGCGGAACTCCTCATTTCGTGCCAAGGTATAAACCAGACTGATAACCTTCATCAGAGCCTCAGGATTTTCACAATCCTTGCTGATCATCACATACTTGGTAACACTGTCGAAGCTGGGATTGATCATCACTCCGGTACCGTTGTCCAGTCCGTATGCGGAGAAGTCAGCCTCGGGGAATGCCACATAGGTATCCTGGAAGAACCAGTTGGACATCGTATTGTTTCCAAACGCTACTCCACAACGTCCGTTTGCCATCATTGCCATACCTGCATCCATGTTGGTGATACCGATCTGAGGATCGATCAGGCCCTTATCGTACATATCGACAAACCAACCCAGAGCATCCTTTACCTCATGAGAAACGCTTCCGTCGACAGCGTTGCCGTTTTCATCCTGATACCAGTACATGATGCGAGCACCAAATACGTTGGAAACCAGATTTGCACTGTAGTTGGCACTCTTTGCATTGAAGTTAGCTACAAACATACCGACAGGATTTCCGCTGTTTCCGGGATCCTTTGCAACAAACTCGTTCAAAACAGTCTCCAGCTCCTCAAGGGTGATCAGATTATCTCCATCCTCGTCCAGCTTAATGCCCAGCTTATCCAGCCAGTCCTGGCGAATATGAACCATATTACGGACATCGGAGGTGTTCAGATTCTGCTGCAGACCCATCAGCTTTCCGTCAACAGTCACGATACTGTGACAATTTTCACCGTAACTGTTGTAAATTTCCTTGATTTCATCACTTGCGTACTTTTCATACACTTCGGTGATATCGCAAACCATATCCTCAGCGATCAGCTCGTTAACGGTTGCAAGGGTATCCACTACGCTTCCGCAAAGGAAAATCGAATCCGGAAGTTCTCCGCCGGTAATCGCCATGTTCAGTGCTTGGAGATAATCATCCTGGCTGTTTCTTGTAATCTCATACTCAATCTCAACATTCAGATAATCCTTAACGAAATCAATAAATACATTGTCATACATGCTCTGGCCTTCAGGATATCCATCGGTAGACTCAGTTCTCGCAAAGGTGAGCTTAACTGTCTCATCATACGGAGCAAAAATGTTGAACTCCTCCACATCATCGGACGCTTTCGTCTCCTGTCCTCCGGCCTCGGTCGCCTTGTCCGGTGCCTTGGTTTCAGGAGCCTTCGTCTCAGAGCCTGTGGGCGCACCGCAGGCAGCCAAAGACAGAACCATGGCCAGTGCCTGCAACAGAGCCATTGCACGATTTAACATTTTCTTCATCTTTCTTTCCTCCTTATGGTTTAATAAAACACATTTTCCAGTACGTACCGTGTACTTTTATTATAAATAGCCAAAGGAAAACTGTATACAAAAGAAATTCGAGATTGACGAAAGATTTTCGAGAAGTGTTTCTTCATTAATTCGAGAAAGGAACCGCCACTTGCCCAACACAAGAAGGGATGCCCAAGAAAAGAAAAACCGCTGACGGAAAGAAGCGCCAGCGAAAATATTTTCTCGTAAACGAAATGAATTCGTAAACATTTTCCACTAATCTGTGCTATACTGTAACCAATGGGTGCACCCGATGCACCAAGTCCGAAAACCATTCACAAATTCACATTACACAGGAGGATCTACCATGAAAGCTGTTGTTCTCTATGGCCCCGGCGATGTACGCCTGACCGATTTTCCCACCCCCGAGCTTAAACCCGGCACCGTGAAGGTAGCCGTTTCCTACTGCGGTATCTGCGGCAGCGATTTCCACAAGGTTGCAGGTAAGAAAAACACTCACGCGATCCACTATCCCGTCCCCTTGGGACATGAGATCTCCGGCATCGTTGAGGCTGTCGGCGAGGGGGTGACCGGTTTCAAGGCCGGTGACCGCGTCACCGTTGACCCCAACTGGAGCTGCGGAAAGTGCTACTACTGCCAGCAGGGCATGCCCTCCTTCTGTGAGAATGCCCGGGGCGTTGTCAAGGGTATGTGTGAATATGTGGTTTCCCCCGAGGAGAGCGTTTATCATCTGCCCGACTCTCTGGATTTACATACCGCGGCACTGGCTGAGCCAGTGGCCTGCTGCGTTCACGGCATGGATCTGCTGGCTGTTCAGCCCGGCGATGCTGTTGCCCTGGTCGGCATGGGTGCCATCGGAACCATCATGCTGCAGCTGATCAAAAATGCCGGAGCCGGCGAGATCGTTGTCCTGGAGACCAACGAGGCAAAGCGTGAGCTGGCTATGGAGCTGGGTGCTACCTATTTCGTATCCCCCGCTGATCAGGAGACGGTAAACACGCTGGCGGAAAAGCTCCACATCAAGCGCGTCATCGAGTGTGTTGGCATTCGCCCCGCACAGAAGACCGCTCTGGCCGTCGCCGACAAGGGTGCGACCGTGGTGATGTTCGGTGTCAGCGATGCGGCAGATGAGCTGCCTATCAACCTGTACGACGCGTTCCTGAAGGAGCTGACCATCAAGACCTCCTTCGTCAACCCCTTCACCACTCAGCGCGCCATCAACATCCTGAACAACGGTGCTCTGAAAGCGGATAAAATCATCTGCAAGGATCTGACCATGGAGGAGACCATCGAGGAGTTCGCAAACCCTCAGTACAGCCGCATGGGTAAGGTCATCGTTACGGTGAAACGGGAGTAAAGGAAAGAAAAGGAGCCCACATCATGAAAATTCTCATCGATGACGCAAATATTGATAAGATCAAAGCCCTCTACGACTACTATCCCGTGGACGGCGTGACCACCAACCCCTCCATCCTGACCAAGAGCGGCAGGATGCCCTACGATGTGCTCTGCGATATCCGTGAGTTTATCGGCCCCGACGCTCAGCTCCACGCTCAGGTGATTTCCCGGGTCGCTGAGGATATGGTGAAGGAAGGCCGCAAGATCGTCGAGATCCTGGGCAAAAATACGTTCATCAAGGTCCCTGCTGTTCCCGAAGGTATCAAGGCCATGCGCATTCTCTCCCAGGAGGGCTACGGTGTGACCGCCACCGCCATCTACACCCCCATGCAGGCTTTCTGGTCCGCAAAGGCCGGTGCAGATTACGCGGCACCCTATGTGAACCGCATTGACAATCTGGGCGCGGACGGCGTTCTCGCCGCAAAAAAGATGCACGACATCTTCGTAAACGGCGGCTTCAAAACACAGATCCTGGCTGCCAGCTTCAAAAACTCCCAGCAGGTGCAGGAGCTCTGCGAGTACGGAGTGGGTGCAGCCACGCTGGCACCGGATATCATTGAAAACTTCTTAAAAAATGCATGTGTGACCTCCGCAGTAGACGTGTTCATCTCTGATTTTGAGAACAGCTACGGCAAGGGTTCCAATATGCTGAACTTGGCGGAAAAGGAGATTCTGAAATGAGCAGTTCATGGCTCGGCCTCGAGGGCCGATCGGTAGTGGTAACCGGCGGTGCCTCCGGTATCGGATACGCTATTGCAAAGGAATTTCTGGCAGACGGTGCAAATGTTACTGTCTGCGATATCAATCCCACCCCACCTCAGTTTGACGCGAAGGAGGGGCAGTTCCAGTATATCGTGACTGATGTCACCTGCAAAGCCAGTGTCGACGCGATGATCGCGCAGGTCGTAAATACCTACGGTGCCGTGGATGTGATCGTCAACAACGCCGGCATTAACCTTCCCGGTCTGCTGGTAGATGAGGGAAATCAGTATGAGCTGGATGAAACGATTTGGGATAAAGTGATGAATGTCAATCTGAAGGGTGTGTTCCTGTGCGCACAGGCAGCTGCCCGTCAAATGATCCGCCAGGGCAAAGGCGTGATCATTAATATGTCCTCCGAAGGCGCACCAGAAGGTTCTGAGGGCCAGAGTGTATACTCTGCATCAAAAAATGCCCTCAACTCTCTGACCCGTTCCTGGGCAAAGGAGCTGGGCCGAAAAGGTATCCGCGTGGTCGGCATGGCTCCCGGCATCATGGAAGCCACCGCCCTGCGCTCCCCTGCATACGAAAAAGCCCTCGCGTATACCCGGGGAATTACCGTGGATCAACTGCGCGAAGGCTATACAAAAACCAGCTCTATCCCTCTTGGCCGTGACGGAAAACTTTCCGAGGTCGCAAACACCGCAGCCTTTCTGGCCAGTGACCGTTCAAGCTATATTCACGGTGTGACCATTGCCATCGGCGGCGGCAAAACCAGAGGATAGCCAAATCGACTCAAAAAGACCACTTTCTGCGCAAACATCGCACAGCACAGTGGTCTTTTTTCATGCACATATTCAGCGAAAAGCTTACCCTTCCTGCTCTGATCCGGCCATCATATATTCTGCAATCGTTCTCGTAATGATCATCAGTCCCAACCGCGACGCACAGCCGTAGACCTCGTTGGAATAGATGCTCTGAGTGTATCCGTAAACCACCAGATCCGACAATTCATCCAGGGCGGTTCCCGTGGTGCAGCAGCAAGTCACTACCTTAGCACCCTTCTTTCTGCCCAGCTTCGCCCCCACCGCCAGCTCCGGCGTAGAATTTTGCAGAGAAAGGATAAAGATCACATCCTTCTCCGTCGCCAACAAATCCATCTTTTTCATCATCTGAGAATCAGATATCACGCAGACATTGATTTTCTGGCACTGAAGCTGTACCGCAAACTCGTTGGCCAGCAAAGCTGTCACACCGTTCGCCAGCAGATAGACCACAGATGCACCCCTCAACAATCTCACAATCTCGATGATGGAGGGTATATCAATCCGTTTGATCGTCTCCATGCACTCTGTGTAGGACATGGACAGAATTTTATTCATCTCATAGGTCTGCTTATTCTCCTTCGCATCCTCCGTCAACCGAAACTTCATTTCCGACAGGGAGGAAAAACCACATTTTCGAATCGCCCGCGAAACCGTTGCGTTGGAGACAAAAGCTCCCTCCGCAATGTCGGAGATTGAGAGCAAACTGATGATGTAACGCTGTTTATTGATATAATCAACTACCGCCCGCTCGGCCTCGGATAAGTGCTGGCCGGGTTCACACCGAAGTTCCATAGTTGTCCCCCTTCTCACACCATTCCGCCATCTATCTGCCCAAAGGTGAGCACCACCTTGAACAGATCTCCGTCGGTGTAGATATCCATATCTCCCTTCTGCAGATCAGTCAGGCTCTTTGCGATGGACAATCCCAGACCGCTCCCCTCCGTATGTCGGGAGCTGTCGCCTCTGGTGAATCGCTCCATCAGTTCCTCGCTGGTCATATTCAGCGGATAGGCGGAAATATTTCGGAACGTGATCACTGCCTTGTCGGATATCTTGTCCAGATTCAGATAGACCCTGGTTCCGCTCTGAGCGTACTTACAGATATTGCTGAGCAGGTTGTCGAATACTCTCCACAGCAGTCTGCCGTCGGCCATGATGTAGATATCGTCCTGCGGCTGGTTGAGGATCATCTCCAGCTGTTTTTCATTCATCCGATCCTCGTACTCACCGGCTGCCTGGGTCAGCACCACTCCCACAGAGGTGGGCTGCATATCCACCTGTATATTTCCTGTGGAGGCCTTGGATGCCTCCACCAGATCCTCGATCAACTTTTTCAGCCGCTTGGACTGGCGGTCCAGCACATCAATGTATTCCGCCATCGTTTCGCTCTCGGGCTCTTCCTTCTTGATCAGATCCACATAGTTTATAATGGAGGTCAGAGGTGTCTTAATGTCGTGGGACACGTTGGTGATCAGCTCGGTCTTGAACCGTTCGCTCTTCATCTTCTCGTCCACCGCCTTGGCCATTCCCTCGCTGATACTGTTGAGATTCTCACCGTGTTTTTTGAAATCCCAGTACATCCGTCTGGTATCCACGTGATAATCCAGCTCTCCCTCAGCCAGCTTCTTTCCTCCGGCCTGCAGCCGCTTCATATAGACCACGGCCAGCAGAACCACCGGAATCATGATAACCTTCTCAATGATCCAGAACGGGAGCAGCTGCTCTACATACCATATCTGTGCCATGATGAAAATTTCCACAAAAGAGACCATCACGATCAGCAAAATCGTCTTCCACAGGATCGGAATATTTCTGCAGATATCCACCAACCCGTGCCACACAGACGCGATGACCCGGCAGACAAAACGCAGCACGATATAGATAATGGAATTCGTCCACAGGGTTCCGGTCTTGAACCGGGTAGCCAATGTCATCAGACACCACAACAGCAACAAAGAATAAATAATGACCCATACACAGGCAAGCACAACACATCCCATGGGTCCGGCCAACCAGAACGTCTCCTCGGTGACATGAAGAAGCACAAAAACCACGAAGGCCATGACCGCAGCGAAAATGTCCAGCGGGATTTTGTCGATGCCGTTGCGCACCGCCTCCTTCTCTCCCATCTGGCGCCCTGCACTGCACATCAGGAAAATCAGCAGAAAGATTGCCGCGATAGCCGACACGATCGTTACCACGATCAACACATCGCAAAATGCGTAGCAAAAATCGAAGAACTTCGGATAGATCGGCTCATAAGGCAATCCCGGA
This sequence comes from Lachnospiraceae bacterium, assembly GCA_017461725.1. GTDB lineage: Bacteria > Bacillota > Clostridia > Lachnospirales > Lachnospiraceae > RGIG423. The sequence goes on along the minus strand of JAFTXG010000022.1, from coordinate 118,706 downwards.
TACTCTCCCCACGGATAATAGGAAAAATAATTCCCCGCAACCTCGTAGCCGAACTGCCAGTAGATGTTTGAATCACCGTCATAAAATCCCATGGATTCCAGCGCAATGATCGCCAGCGTTCCGCCGATTCCTCCCAGCATAGCCACACACCATAAAACAATTGCACTGATCTTTGCCCCCAAACTATGGGTCAATTTTGTCATTGACTAACCCCTCCCATCAATCTTGTATCCCTGTCCCCAGACAACCTTTAAATATCTGGGCTCCGCCGGATTGTACTCCAGCTTTTCTCTCAAGTGACGAATATGTACCGCCACCGTGTTCTCCGCACCGTAGGGACTGTCACTCCACACGATCCGGTAGATCTCCTTGGGGGAGAACACCTGTCCCGGGTGCTGCATAAACAGCTTGAGAATCTCGTACTCTGTCGGGGTCAGATTCACCTGATCTCCATCACGTAAGACGGTCTTGGTCCGGTCATCCAGCTCCAGATTCCCCACTCGGTAAACGCTCTCCTTTGCCTCCGGCTTGCTGCCCAGCTGAGTGTAGCGTCTCACCTGTGACCGCACCCGTGCCAGCACCTCCACCGGGTTAAAGGGCTTGGTGATATAGTCATCTGCGCCCACGTTCAACCCCAGGATCTTGTCCGTGTCCTCGCTCTTCGCGGTCAGCAGAATCACCGGCACATTGTACTTCTCCCTCAGCTTCACCAGCGCAGAAATACCATCCATCTCCGGCATCATGATATCCATGAGCACCAGATGGATGTCCTCCCGGTCAAGGATCTGCAACACTTCCCTGCCGTTGCCGGCGGTGAAGGTGTTATACTCGTCGCCGGAGAGATAAATCTTCAAGGCTGACACAATATCAGGTTCATCATCACAAATCAAAATATTATACATCATGTTCCCCCTCTGTTTACAATATCTATTTTACTGATTATAACTTTAAAAACCAAGTAGCAAATTGATTAAGAAAATTTTAAGATAAACGCACGGCATCATTTTGGGTACGAAAAAGGGGCCAGCACCTGGCCGGCCCCAATCAGCCTTCCCTATACGACTGGGCTGCCGATCATTTCTCGTCGGTCGCCGCAACCTCTTTCAGCGCGTTTCCGCCTGCGAAACCGGCCAGCACACCGGCCAGATCGATTCCGGTGGACTCCTTCACGCCCTCCATAATCTGGCTTGCGCTGTTCATCACATCCTTCACCATCTTGGTGGAATTGCCGTCGCCGTACATTACGATGCGGTCGGTCTGTGCCAGAGGAGCAGCTGCGTTCTTCACCACCTCGGGCAGTGCATTTAAGTACATCTCAAGGACGGAAGCCTCGCCCATCTTCTTCTGAGCCTCAGCCTTCTTCTCAATGGCCTCTGCCTCAGCCAGACCCTTGGCGCGGATACCCTCTGCCTCCTGCTCCATGGCGAAGCGGAGTGCCTCTGCCTCTGCCTTGCGGGCCTCTGCCTCCTTGATGGCTTCGTAGGTCTTTGCCTCTGCCTCTTTCTGACGGCGGATCAGATCAGCCTCCGCTTCCTTTTCCACCTTATACTTCATCGCGTCAGCCTGCTTGCGAATCTCGGCATCCAGCTTGCGCTCCTTGATGGCGATCTCGCGCTCAGCCATCTCGGCCTCCTTCTCTCTGCGGGCAATGTCCGCATTCGCCTTGGTGATCTCGATGGTCTTACGCTGGGTTTCCTGCTGAATGGAGTAAGCTGCATCAGCCTCCGCCCTCTTGTTATCCGCCTTGACCTTCATCTCAGACTGCTGAACAACCAGCTCCGCATTCTGCTCTGCGATCATCTTTTCGGACTCAACCTTAACTGCATTCGCCTCCTGCTGAGCCTGTGCGGTGGCGATGGCGATATCTCTCTGGGCATTTGCCTTTGCGATCTGAGCATTCTTGCGGATCTGCTCAACATTGTCAATACCCATGTTCTCAATGGTGCCAGCACCGTCTTTGAAGTTCTGAATGTTGAAGTTTACCACCTCAATACCCAGCTTCTCCATATCGGGAACCACGTTCTCAGTGATCTTCTTCGCAACACCCTGGCGGTCCTGAACCATCTCCTTTAAGCCTACGGAACCTACGATCTCTCGCATGTTACCTTCCAGCACCTGAGTCACGAGACAGATCATCTCATCGCGGCGCATCCCCAGGAGGGTCTCCGCTGCGCGCTCCAGAAGATCCGGCTCGGAGGAAATCTTGATGTTCGCCACACCGTCAACGGAAACGTTGATAAATTCGTTTGTGGGGACTGCGTCGGAAGTCTTTACATCCACCTGCATTACCCGAAGGGACAGTTTATCTACTCGCTCAAAGAAGGGAACTCTCCAGCCCGCCTTACCGATAAGGATACGCTTCTTGCCAAGACCGGAAATCACATATGCCGTGTCCGGCGGAGCCTTCAGATAACCTGCCACCATCAGCGCAACTGCCGCTGCCACGATCACCAGGATCACGATCAGCAACGGTGACAAACCAACACTGCCCAATAAAGCCTTTTCACACATACCATGTACCTCCTTGTTTGTAATAAATATTATGTAGTTTTTGGAAAAAGGATCACACATCACCGGTTCCGCAAACGAGATCAGCCCGCCCTGCAGGGGTTTCTTTTCGGTACTGCTCATGCATCCGCCATCAGGATCACTCATAATCAGAAAGTTCGACCTCCCCGATTAAGCAAAAAAGACTTTTACTGTGGGGTCTCCACAATAAAAGTCTCATTATAATCCGGATGTTAAATGGATTCACATGTTCCGGGCTTTCGCCGTGCTGTCGGAACTGCCGCATCACTTTCGTGATGTAATTACTCCCTTTTCTTGTAAAACAGTATATCATAACGCCTATGCTCTGTCAAGAAGTTTTCGACAAGATTCGCAAGGTGTCAGGCAAGTTCTGCAAAGTGTCAGTTTTTGGCAATCAACTGTCAGTCAGATTTTCCCTTTATCCCAATCAGGTGCTGACTAATTCCCTATAAAAATCTCCTGCCCCGACCATAATGATCAGAACAGGAGATTTTAATTATTTTATACAAATATTACTTCTTAGTCAGCGCTCTCGCGATCGCCTTTCCAACCTCAACCAGAGGAATGATCAGGAATGCCAGTCCCAGAGCTACAAAGTACTCCATGATGGAGATGTGCTCAAACTCGAATGCCTTTGCCAGGAAAGGTACGTAGATAACTACGGTGGTCAGTACCAGAGCCAGGATACCAGCACCCCACAGGTACACATTCTGGTTGGTCATCTTGAACAGAGAACCTCTTCTGGAACGCATGTTGAAGGACTGGAAGATCTCAGCCATGGACATGGTCAGGAATGCCATGGTCATACCGTCTGCACTGTCAACGAACTCCCAAACACCGGACTCGATGTAGTGACCGATCACATAAGCTGCGATAGTCAGAACAGATACCAGTGCACCCTGGTAGAATACGTCGATTGCTACGCCGCCGGCGAAGATACCTTCCTTGGAATCACGGGGAGGCTGGTTCATCGCATCCTTCTCACCCTTCTCCATACCAAGTGCCAGTGCGGGAAGACTATCGGTGATCAGGTTGATCCACAACAGGTGTGCAGGCTTCAAAATAGTGAAGCCAAGCAGAGTTGCAACAAAGATGGAGATAACCTCACTCAAGTTGGAGGACAGCAGGAACTGGATGGACTTACGGATGTTTGCGTAAATCTTACGTCCCTCGTCTACCGCACTTACGATGGTTGCAAAGTTATCATCAGCAAGGATCATATCTGCAACGTTCTTGGTTACGTCGGTACCGGTGATACCCATACCAACACCGATGTCTGCAGACTTGATACTGGGAGCATCGTTAACGCCGTCACCGGTCATCGCGGTGATCATGCCCTTAGCCTTCCAAGCCTTTACGATACGAACTTTATGCTCAGGCTGTACGCGGGCAAATACTGCGTAACGGTCGATGGTCTGGTCCAGCTCCTCATCGGAAATCTCATTGAGCTGAGTTCCGGTGATCGCCAGACGCTCCTGACCATTCTGATTCAGGATACCCAACTCTCTTGCGATTGCGATCGCGGTGTCCTTATGGTCACCGGTGATCATTACGACGCGGATACCTGCACGGTTACACTCCTCAACCGCCAGCTTAACCTCGGGACGGATGGGGTCGATCATGCCCTGCAGACCGATAAATACCATATCCTGCTCCAGATACTCGGGGCTCAGGTCAGCGGGAAGCTCACCCCAGATGCGGTATGCGCCTGCCAGAACACGCAGTGCCTTGTCAGCCATCGCACCGTTTGCAGCCAGGATCTGCTCTCTGTCGGCGTCAGTCATCTCGCGAACACCGTCCTCAGTGAACAGCTTGGTACAACGACGAAGCAGCTCATCGGGCGCACCCTTGGTGTACTGAACCACATGGCTGTCCTCGGGATGGAGGGTACTCATCATCTTACGCATGGAATCAAAGGGAGCCTCACCTACACGGGGGTACTCTTTCTTCATATCCAGCTTGGAAAGACCGATCTTGTTTGCATAAGCAACCAGCGCAGCCTCGGTGGGCTCACCGATAATCTCACCCTTCTCGTCGATCTCAGCGTCGGAGCAGAGTGCCATTGCGCGAGCCAGCAACTTCTCATCGGAGCTGTACTGCTCAACAACAGTCATCTTGTTCTGGGTCAGGGTACCGGTCTTATCGGAACAGATAACCTGAGTACATCCCAGAGTCTCTACGGCAGTCAGCTTACGGATAACCGCGCGCTGCTTGGACATACGGGTAACACCCATGGAAAGAACGATGGTTACAACGGCTGCCAGACCCTCGGGGATAGCAGCAACCGCAAGGCTGATCGCTACCATGAAGGAATCCAGGGCAACGTGTACATCCAGAGTACCAGCCTTAAATACGCCAAGACCAAATACCAGTACACTGATTACCAGTACCAGTACGGTCAGAATCTTACTGAGCTCATTTAACTTTCTCTGAAGAGGGGTAACCTCCTCCTCCGCCTGAGCAAGAGCCTCTGCAATGCGGCCCATCTCAGTGTCCATACCGGTAGCGGTAACCTCTGCGGTACCACGGCCGTATACAACGGAGCTTCCCATGTAGAGCATATTCTTACGATCGCCCAGAGGGATCTCTTTTCCATCCTCGGATACGGGAGGCTCAACCTGCTTCAGAACAGGTACAGACTCTCCGGTCAGCGCTGCCTCCTCTACCTTCATGGACGCACACTCCAGAATCTGTGCATCGGCGGGAACTGCGTCACCTGCCTCCAGTGCGATAATATCACCAACGACCAGATCCTCGCTCTTGATGGTGATCAGATGTCCGTCACGCCATACCTTGGTCATGGCTGCGGTCATTTCCTTCAGTGCCTCGATGGCTGCCTCTGCCTTGCTCTCCTGTACTACACCGAGAACAGAGTTCAGAATAACTACACCGAGAATGATGAATACATCTGCGAAGGACTCATTCTCAAATGCTGCAGTCACTGCGGACAGTGCTGCTGCACACAGCAGAACGATGATCATCGGGTCTGCCAGCTGCTTCAGGAAGCGCTTAAAGAGACCATCTTTTTTCGCTTCAACAAGCTTGTTTTTTCCGTACTTTTCCAGGCGAGCGTTAGCTTCCTGGGTTGACAATCCTGTCATGTTTCTTTGTTCCTCACTTTCTTGATGGTGCGGCCGGCACTGGGAGGTGCCGACGATAATGTCTGCAACTGCAGACGTGTCCTGTACTCCTGCAGGGTCTGCCGTTTTTCCATAAAACATGAAAGGCCCGGCGTTTGCCGGACCTGAATATAATCTTCGCAGGAGACCAGGTACAGCAAAACCATACATGAGTCTCATTACACTCTGCAGAGACTCTGCAGACGCAGCAAAGCCGGACCAGTATGGCCGTGATGACGACTTTACTGTATACCGACCCCAAACCGTACCGGGATCGATACTAACTACTCCCTCATAGTTGCATACTCAAAGATTGTCGGAGTACGCATCATGTTATATTAATATAACACATTGACCTAAACCATGTCAAGGCAAGTCCCCCAGATTTTATCAATTTTGTCATTTTTTCAATTTTTCCAATCAGCAAACCACAGGACGAAGCTTCCACTTCCTAAATACAGTCAGATCTTGTAGCCCTCCACCGACTCATTTTGTCGAAGTGACCTAACGATCACAGGGTACCTGAAATCTTTATTTACCTGTATCCAGACCCTATCTCCGACCTTATGCTTAAGAAGCGCCCTGCCCATGGGTGATTCGATGCTGATCCGCCCCTTCAATGAGTCCTCCTGGGCAGTCGTCACCACGGTAACCATCTCCGTCTCATCGTCCTCCTCAAAGTAAAGCTCCACGGTGGTATTCAGGCCAATCTCATCCTCCGCGTTGTCACTCTCCACGATGGTCGCGGTCTTGATGATCCGCTCCAGATAGCGGATGCGGCTCTCATTTTTATTTTTGTCCCTTTTGGCTGCATAGTATTCAAAATTTTCACTCAAATCGCCCTGAGCTCTGGCTTCCTTCACCGCCTCGATGGCCTCCTTGCGGACCACCAGCTTGCGATGCTCGATCTCCGCTCGGATCTTTTCAATATCTGCTTTGGTTAATTTGTTATACATATTTATATCCCACTTCTTTAATTACTTCTTTAATCTCTTCTTTGATTACTTCTTTGATTACTTCTTTGATTGCTTCTTTGATTGCTTCTTTGATTGCTTCTTTGATTGCTTTTCCTGATTTATCCCCCGGCTCTCTTCCAGCATGAATCTGCCCACATTTAAACAGGTTCGTCCGGCTTATTCGGCGGACATTTGCTTCAGCCACTCCAACAGCTCCGCAAACGTGCCACGGAGACCGGTATGAGGATGATCCTCGCTGGGGATCAAATCGTCCGTCACCAGATATCCCTGGATTCCGGCCTTTTCCGCTCCCCACATATCTTCTTTTTCATCGTTTCCGATCATCACACACTCCGCAGGTTCATATCCGAACCGCGCAATAATATCCGCATAATAGGCCGGATTAGGTTTGCAGAAGCGCTCTGTATCGTATGTCGTCACCAGATCAAAGTCCTCCATTTTGAGCCCAGCCCAGGAAAGTCTGCCCTCAATAGCGATAGCCGGGTACAGCGGACTGGTGGCAAGAATGACTTTTTCCGCCTTCTCACGGGCCAGTTTTACCGCTTCGGCTGCCAGTGGATTGAATCCGCAGACCGTCTTTGCCTGATGGTACTCATTGCGATAGAATTCCTCAAAAATCTCCGCATCCTCCCGGCAATCCTTTTCCATCACATGATTCATCACACTCCAGAATCGCTCTTCATTGAGCATGGAGCCATCGTTTCTGATGGAGGCCTCGACACCTCCCCACATACCTTTTTTGAACTTTTCAGGATCATATCCGTGAGCGATCATCTGCTTTCCAAGCAGGCCGAAATAAGCTCTGACAAACTCGTTTGTATTCATGGGCAACAAGGTGCCGTCCAGGTCAAATAAAATCGCTTTCTTCAACATCATACACTCCTGATAATCAATATATTTCTCCGTTTTGTTTCATTTACCAATTTCCAGTTTATTGCTTTTCTTCCTGAAATTACCACAGTTTCCATGTATTACAGCATGCCATATTACCCATACTATGGATTATGATGATCAAAGACTTTATTCAATGCGGCTTCATCGGCTGGGGAGCTGAACTGATATGGACCAGCCTGCACAACCGAATACACAATCACGACAAGCGGCTGATGGGACACTCCTCACTGTATATGTTTCCCATCTACGGCATGGCCGCGCTGCTGAAGCCTTACTCCAGGAAGCTTCGCCGCCGCAATCCCAATCCCATGTCCCGCGGTCTGATCTACATGGCCATGATTTTTCTCGCCGAGTACAGCTCTGGATACCTGCTTAAAAAAGCGGACCGCTGCCCCTGGGACTACAGTCATGCTCCGCTGAATATCAATGGGCTGGTGCGTCTGGACTATGCGCCCTGCTGGTTTGCGCTGGGACTATTTTACGAAAATATACTCTGCCGGCCGGATAAGTCCCGCAAAACAACCGCGCCATCCCCATAGGCTTGACCGCACTGTTCCGAATAAGCGCCCAGCATCAAGGACAATGTCAGGACAGCTCCGGAGATATCTGCTCATCCTCCTGAAGGGTCATGGCATCCATGGCAATCTTCACCAGCTCCTTCACGCTATCCTCGGGCATGTGCATACGCTCTGCCAGTTCTGCCAGTGTCGCTTCGCGCCCCAGTTCCTCCGCAAGGCGTGCAGTGACGATCATCAGGGAATTGACCTGGGAAGCCAGATAAGTGCCCACATCCTCGGCACTGCCGGCCTCCTCCAGTGCCGCCTCAATAGCGCTCTGAATCTCGGTCAGGATCAGTTCCTCGAATGAGCCTCCCTCATATCGGCTGACTGCCATGATCAGCGCCATATTAGCCTCCTGAATCAGATCCATGAGAAGAACACCCTGTCCGCGATAGAGCGCAGCAGTCTTCGCTGCAAAGCGCAGTCTGCCCTCGATCAGCTCCTGCCCTACCGAAGTATCTCCCGCCAGATATTTTGCAAGCTGTTCCGCTTCCCTTTTTTTGCTGAAAGGCGGAAGGCCCCTCAGGTCGGCCATATACATCTTGTAATATGCAGAATCTTCCTCATCCTCCTCGGACGCTTCAGGCTGTGCGGGATCCAACGGTCCTGCCTCTTTTTTATTTGCGGAATCAGCCGCTGAATGAACCTGCCGATTGCGATTTTTTGTCGGCTCTGTTTTTTCATCATTCTCCACAATGATATGATTTTTTTCGAGATATTGATAAATCATCTCCATTTGGTCCGAAGATAACGTATAATTTTTAAATACATCCTCCACCTGTCGTTTGTTCAGGCGAAAGTCACTGGCTACCGCCAATGACAACAGGGCCTCCAAATCCTCTCTGAATGTCTCTGCCTGTCCCATGGTAACTCCTTTCTTCTATCACAATATCTGCGTCAGCAGACCTCGATTCCCATTTAATATATCCACAAATTAATCACTGCTGAATCCGTTTAACCCACCAGCCTTCGGCTAAGTGCATCTGAATCTGACAGCGATCTCCTCAGCACCTGACTGAAGTATCTGTTTCAGCTTCTCCATGTCTGTCGTTTCCAGGCTTTGCTTTTCCAGGTTTTGCTTTTCCAGGTTCGGCTTTTGCAACGCGCTATATATGTCTCCACACATTCGCTCTTTCCCGTCACTGAATAGCCCATCCCCGCACGCTGCAAACATCCACTTCAGTTCATCCCTGAATCCATCCGCGTGCATCACCCGGTACGCCCCCGCATCGCTGCCCGCGGCCAGCTTCACTCCCAGCTCCATCGCCCGACGGATATTGTGCATCTGACCCTCTCCATAAGCAGTCAGCACCTCATTGGGAAACCGTCCGTCGCCGATCTGATTCATCACCGGCGCAAGGGTGGGAACCCACACAGCTCCGGTCTCCGCTAACAATCGCAACGTCTCTTCCGTCTGTAAAAAGCCGTGCTCCAGACTGTCGATCCCTGCCTCCAGCGCCTCGCGGACAGCCTGCTCGCCATTCACATGGGCCATCACAGAAAAGCCCTCCTCATGGGCAATGTGAACCATCTCCTTCATCCATGTACCGGGCAGCCCACCGCCGGTGATCACCGGGTAGTGACCGAAATCCAGGATACCGCCCAGCATTACCTTGACGAAATCTCCCCCTGATCGCTTCACTTCGCCGATCAGCTGACGATACTCTGCAATGGTGTCAAAACACTTTCCCACTATTTTACCATAAAATCCGTTTTTGTGAATGGCAAAAATCGGTGTCCTGTACTCGATTCCATACTCTTCTGCCAGTTCCCTGGCCCGCACAGAGGTCCATTCATTGTCCCCTCCGTCCCGGATGTAAGTGATCCCCGCATCCCGATAAGCGGCCAGTGTCCCTCGAATAAATGCCTCCTCCGGTTCCCGCTCATGTCTGGCCAGCGCTGCCCGAAAGTCCACACCGTCCAGCACCATGTGGGCATGGCACTCAGCTTTCTGCCAGAAGTTCTGAGATGCAGTGTATTCATTTACCTGACTTTGTCGATCAAATCTGTTTTGCCGTTTTAACTGCTCCCGCTGATTCAACCGATTTTTCTGCTCATTCATTTGCTGTTACTTTTTCCTTTCCCAATTGTCCGCCAGGAACACCTGCAGCTACGCTTCCATCTCCAGCAGCATCTTTTTCAGCTCAATCATCTGATCACGCAGCACAGCCGCCTGCTCGAAATCCAGCTCCGCCGCAGCCTGATTCATCTTCTTCATAACCTGCTTGATGGCTGCCTTCAATTCCTTGGCATTCATGGACTCAGGATCCTTATCCAGACGTGCCGTGCCCTTCTTCTTTCCGCCCTCATCAGCCTTTGAGATGGAGATCAGATCCCGAACTGCTTTTTTGATGGTCTCCGGCGTGATGCCGTGTTCTTCATTGTACTCCTTCTGAATCTCCCGGCGGCGATTCGTCTCGTAAATCGCCCGCGCCATGGACTCGGTAACCGTATCCGCGTACATGATGACATGCCCCTCCGCATTTCGCGCGGCACGGCCGATGGTCTGGATCAGCGAGGTCTCCGAACGAAGGAAACCCTCCTTATCCGCGTCAAGGATTGCCACCAGACCGATCTCTGGGATATCCAGGCCCTCTCTCAGCAGGTTGATACCCACCAGCACGTCAAAGAGGTCCAGACGCATATCACGAATAATCTCGCTTCGCTCCAGTGTATCAATATCCGAGTGCAGGTACTTTACCCGGATGCCCGCCTCCTTCATGTAGGTAGTCAGATCCTCCGCCATCCGCTTGGTCAGCGTGGTCACCAGCACTTTATTTTTCTTTGCAACTTCCTTGTTTACCTGTGCGATCAGATCATCCACCTGCCCATAGACCGGACGCACCTCGATCTCCGGGTCCAGCAGGCCGGTGGGGCGGATCAGCTGCTCCGCCTTCAACAGCTCGTGCTCGGCCTCGTAGTCGGAGGGTGTCGCGGACACGAACAACAGCTGGTCAATTTTCTCCTCAAACTCACCAAAATTCAATGGACGATTATCCAATGCCGACGGCAGACGAAAACCGTAATCCACCAGCGTAGTCTTTCTGGAGCGGTCGCCCGCATACATGCCGCGGATCTGCGGCACCGTGATATGGGACTCGTCGATGATCATCAGAAAATCATCCGGGAAATAGTCGATCAGCGTGTGAGGTGGCTGTCCCGGAGCCAGACCGGTCAGATGTCTGGAATAGTTCTCAATACCGGAGCAGAATCCGGTCTCCATCATCATCTCCACATCGTAATTTGTCCGCTCAGCGATACGCTGAGCCTCCAGCAATTTATCATTCTGCTTAAACCAGGCCACCCGCTCCTTGGCCTCCGCCTGAATCGCCTTCGCCGCCCGCTTCATCTGCTCATTGTCCACCACATAGTGGGAGGCCGGGAAGATCGCCACGTGCTCCAGTCGGCAGATGGTCTCCTCAGTCAGCGTGTCAAACTCGGTGATCCGGTCAATCTCATCGCCGAAAAACTCCACACGCACCGCATTCTGCCCGGAAACCACCGGAAAAATATCCAGCACATCACCGCGCACCCGGAAAGAGCCGCGCCGAAAATCCATATCACTGCGCACATACTGAATATCCACCAGCTGATGAATAATATCATCCCGGTCACGGATCATGCCGGGGCGCAGAGAGACCACCATTTTTTGATAATCAATGGGGCTGCCCAGACCGTAGATACAGGACACGGAGGAAATAATGATCACGTCACGACGCTCGGACAGTGCCGCGGTGGCAGAGTGCCGGAGTTTATCAATCTCGTCGTTGATGGCTGAGTCCTTCTCAATGTAAGTATCGGTGGAAGGGACGTAGGCCTCGGGCTGGTAGTAGTCGTAGTAGGATACAAAGTATTCCACTGCGTTATTCGGAAACATCTCCCGAAACTCACCATATAACTGTGCCGCCAGGGTTTTATTGTGGGCAATGACCAGTGTGGGCTTGTTCAGAGCCTGGATCACATTGGCCATGGTAAAGGTCTTTCCGGAGCCGGTAACACCCAATAAAGTCTGGAATTGATTGCCTTCCTTGAAGCCTGCCACCAGTTTTTCGATGGCCTGGGGCTGGTCGCCGGTGGGCTGAAAAGGAGCGTGTAATTCGAAGTGATCCATCAGAAATACCTCCGTTTTCCGTAGCAAAAAAGTTCGTGTATACCCTATGGACAGGATAACACTGAATGGTCCAAAACATACTGGAATCAGTATAGCACACAACAAAAGAAAAGTACAGACACATTGTGAACAAATGTTCTGTACTCTTCTTGTAGTTCAGGATTAGTATTCTTTTCGACTATGCGTAAGCATCACACTGTGGGATCACTTTACAAGCAATCCCATCGCTTTTACAACTTCCGCTTAAGGCAGGACTCGCCTCTAATAAGAGATTATCATCATATACGTTTTCCAGCTGCTTCCTTCGCCTGCCTCCAATACTTCCGATGAATCACAAAATAGTAATACAGGAACACAAAGAGCGCCGCACAGGTCCAGCCAAACGGGTAGCCATAATAAATGTTCCGCACATTCCAGTCGATATGCATGGAAACAGCCAGGAAAATCTGACGGCAGACGATCATGCCAAAAATGGAGCACAGCATGACGACGCGGGACTTTCCGAAGCCCCGGACAGTATTGGCGAAAATCTGATTCAGCGACTGCATAAAGTAAAGGGGCATCATCGTGTGTATCATATCGATGCCGAACAGGATGGCACTCTCATCCGTCGTAAAGATACGCACAAAAACTTCAGCATTACTGTAGATAACCGAACCGATCAGCAGAATATAGCTGAAATTGAATATGATCGCCACACGGATACTCTTGAACGCGCGGTCCAAGCGGTTCGCACCAAAGTTCTGACCGATAAATGTGGCGATGGCCTGTCCGACGGACTGAGCCACCATGCCCACGAACTTGTCGATCTTTTTCGCCGCGCCGATGCCGGCCATGGCATCAGAGCCAAAGCTGTTGATATAGCGTGAGACGAACATATTTGAAATCGAGATCAGGCTGGCCTGAATCGCTGCAGGGATTCCCAGATCCAGTATTTCCAACAGCAGCTTGGCATCAATATGCATATCTTTCAAATACAGGCGATAGACGTCATCTGTCTTTAACAGACGCCTGAACACCAGAAGGACAGACAGCAGCTGAGAAATGATGGTGGCGATGGCAGCCCCCTGAACACCAAGAGGAAATACAACTACCAGCAGAATATCCATCACGATATTGACGAAGCTGGCAATCACCAGATAGATAAACGGGTTTCTGGAATCCCCCACCGATCGGAGCACGCCTGCTCCGATATTATAGATGGCAGTAAAGAGAATACCGATAAAATATATCCGCAGATATGCGTTTGCCTCCTGAAACACATCATCCGGGCAGGCCACAAGTTTCAAAAGAAAGGGCGTGATCAGAATGCCCACCGCCGCCATAATCACACCGATAATCACCGAAAAGGTGACCGAGGTATGGATGGCCCTGTGCAGCTTTTGATAATCCTTCGCACCAAACGCCCGCGCGAACAGAATACCGGCACCGGTGGAAAGGCCCGTAAAAAATCCGACGATCAGATGGGTGATATCCGTGCTGGCGGAAACGGCAGCAAGTGCCGTCTTTCCCACGCTTCTGCCCACAACGATGGCATCCACACTGTTATAAAGATTCTGAAATATCTGCCCCAGGAGAATGGGGAGCGCAAACATCAGAAGCTGTTTGGCTACGCTTCCTGTTGTCAGATCACTGCTGCTTTTTTTCATTTCTGTACCTCGCTGTCTGTCAATGACGCACATCTATTCTTTATATGAAAAACTATATCACATTTCCGAAAAAATGCAAAGAAAAACCGACCTGACTGCCTTATCTCTACCATTTTTGAACGCAAAGGATACTTCCCCGAACGATATTCTATTGACTATCCGTCACACTCTTTTTATAATAAACTTGGGTATTATTCATGCCCCAAACTCCACTCACAGAAAGGACGGTCGCCCTATGCTTCCAGCACCCAATTATGTATCCCGCGCACCCTGGGAATACGACATAGCACCCTTTAAACTTGTAGATAATGTTTACTATGTTGGCAATAAGTCCGTATCCGCTCACCTGTTTGACACCGGAGAGGGACTTCTGCTTCTGGACACCACTTACTCCCAGACGGCTTATCTGCTGTTTGAGTCCATCCGCGAGCTGGGATTTGATCCCCGGGAAATCCGCTGGATCGTTCACTCCCACGCTCATATCGACCACTTCGGTGCCACCCGCTATCTGGTGGAAAAATATGGCTGCAAGACTTATATGCCTGCCGCTGATCTGGAATTTTTGACCACCAAGGCCGAGCTGAACTGGTGTGGGGATCTGGATATACCCTACGAGCCGCCCTACGATACCTATTTTGACGTGGATGTGGCGATCAATCCAGGCGATGTGCTGACCTTCGGCAATGTGAAGATGACCGCATACTGCGCTGCAGGCCACACTCCCGGAACCATGGCCTATGTGTTCGAGCTGCCCGGAGGCCTTAAAGCCGCGATGCACGGAGGTATCGGCATGAACACCCTGACCAGCGAATATACCAAAAAACATAACCTGGGCAACGTATGGCGTAAGGCTTTCATCGACAGTCTCAACCGGCTGTATGGCCTGGAGGTGGATGTGGTTCTGGGCAATCATCCCGCACAGAATGACACCTTCGGAAAGCTGGAGAGACAGACTGAAACAGAGAATCCCTTCATTGACCCCTCTGAGTGGAATCGGATGATCGATTTCCTGCGCAACAAATATCATCAGAGGATGCTGAGTGATCCGCTCTGATCCTCCTCACCGGATTTCATGGTCGGACAGCAAAACTGTATATCCTTTTGTCACAAAAGGGCCGCTCTCCCGAGCGACCCTTTCTTATTTGCTTCCCTGCCATTTTGGCAGTTCCGCTTTACGTTTTATTTAAGCTTTCATTCTTTACCTGCATGGCAACCGGCACAGTTTCCTGAGCACTTGCTCTCGCCCGCGCCGCATCCGCCGCATCCACTGCAGGCAGACACTGCACCGCTGTTACGGCTTGCACACTCCGCAGCCGCCGGACAGCCAATGCACTTTACTCCGCGCTTTTTCTCTTTGATGATGTAGACAACCGCCGCCCCGATGATGAGGACGAGCACTGCCACAAGAATCAGATCATCCATGCCGATAACTCCTTATGTATCAAATCAGGTCAATTATTTCTTCAATGCGTACTCCGCATTCAGACCCTTGTTTGCCTTGTTGATCAGGTAAACCAGAACGCCTACCATAGCAGCCACTGCGATGAGACCGGGAACGAAGCCGGCACCCAGGGTTCCCTCAACTACCAGCGTTCCAATCTGGTATACCAGGAAGCCGATCGCATAACCGGTGCACAGCTGAAGTGCGATACCGCCCCACAGCCACTTCTTATCCTGCATCTCAGAGTTCATTGCACCCAACGCTGCGAAGCAGGGAGGGGTGAACAGGTTGAACATCAGGTAAGCCAGTGCTGCAACCTTAGTCAGCTGCATCGCCATCGCAACCTCGTTAGCTCCGCCAACCAGCGCCAGCTCGTCAGTATCGATGAAGCTGGTCAGACCGTAGCAAACTGCCAGAGTACCGACAACGTTCTCCTTTGCGATGAAGCCGGTAACTGCCGCTGTCGCCAGCTGCCAAGCAGCGATGCCAACGATGGGAACCAGAATAACTGCTACAGGAGATGCGATGGAAGCCAGAATGGAGGTATTCTCCATGCCTTCCTCCACCAGCTGCAGATTCCAGGTGAAGCTCTGCATAATCTGTACTACGGTGTTGCAGACCAGAATAACGGTTCCGGCCTTAACAATGTATGCCCAACCGCGGCTGCACATGGAGATAAATGCGCGCTTCAGAGAAGGCAGCTTATACTCAGGCAGCTCCATGATGAAGAAGGACTTTCTGTACTTGTGTCCGGTGATCTTGTTTACCAGCAGCGCACCCAGCAGGATCAGAACGATACCAACAAAGTACATCAGCGTACCAACCCAGGAAGCATCTGCGAAGAACGCGCCTGCGAACAGTGCGATAACGGGAAGCTTTGCACCGCAGGGCATGAAAGGTGTCAGCATCGCGGTAGCGCGGCGCTCACGCTCGTTACGGATGGTACGGCAAGCCATAACGCCGGGGATCGCACAGCCGGTTCCGATAACCATGGGGATAACGGACTTACCGGAAAGACCTACTCTCTTAAAGATGGGGTCCAGAACAACGGTAGCACGAGCCATGTAACCGCAGTCCTCAAGGAGTGCGATCAGGAAGTACATTACCATAACCAGAGGCAGGAAGCCGACAACGGCACCCACACCGCCGATGATACCGTCAACCAGCAGAGCGTAAAGGAAAGGATTTGCATTCTCAAGCATTCCTCCTACCCAGCCCTGGAACGCCTCGATCCAGCCTACCAGAGTATCTGCCAGCCAAGGGCCAACGGTGGACTGGGAAATATCAAATACGAGGAACATCACAACTGCGAAGATCGGAATACCGAGCCACTTGTTGGTCAGAATATCATCGATCTTATCCTGGCTGTTCTTATCCTTGGTCAGGATCTTACGGGTCTCAACCTCGTCAACGATCTTGTTTACAAACGCATAGCGCTTTCTGTCCTCAGCCTCAACTGCCTTTTTGTCCGTCAGATCGATATCTGCCTGTACATAAGGGGCCTTCTGCTCCTTGCCCTTGAGGGAAACAGCCACCTTCACAACCTCTTCCAGACCCTTGTCACCGGAGGAAGTGGAAACAGTGTTTACCACGGGGCAGCCCAGCTTTTTGGACAGTGCCTCTGCATCAATTTTGTTTTCCTTTTTAACGTTGATATCGCTCTTGTTCAGTGCCACTACTACGGGGATACCCAGCTCTAAAAGCTGAGTGGTGAAGAACAGGCTTCGGCTTAAGTTGGTGGCATCCACGATGTTGATGATAACATCGGGATTTTCATTTTTTACATAACCACTGGTGATGCTCTCCTCGGAAGTGAAGGGAGACATGGAGTATGCTCCGGGAAGGTCTACTGCCAGAAGCTCCTCCGCGCCGTCACCGTAATTCTTCTTGATCGGTGCGATTCTTTTGTCTACGGTAACACCTGCCCAGTTACCAACACGCTCATTCTTTCCGGTGAGTGCATTGTACATGGTGGTCTTTCCGCTGTTGGGATTACCTGCTAACGCAATTCTCATTTGTGATCCTCCTCTTTAACTACGTTCATTTTCCTTATAGCCAATCGGCAAGGTAGGTGAGCCTAACTCTCATTTAAAATATATGTGGTGAATCCTCACCACAGTATATCCATTTATAATAATGTTACAAGTCTCAACGCCATGTCTTTCATGTCAACCCGAAAACCTGACGTTTATCCCACTGTACCATTATATCAGAATCGCCGCTGCCAGCTGATTATCGATGTTATACCGACCATCCTTGATGGAAACCACACATCCGCCTTTCTTGTGGGAAATCACGGTGATGGGCTCTCCGCTGTAGCAGCCAAGAGTAAACAGAAATCCATCCAACTCCTCATCATCGGTCTGAATGTCTTTAATAATATACTCTACTCCTACCTGTGCATCTGTTAAGTTCATGATATCCTCCTGCTTAAAACAGCAATTAGCTACGCCTAACCAAGTAAAGGATAGCACTGCCTAACCGTTCTGTCAAGTCTTTTCTCATCTATTTTTCATAAATTTTTCCATTGATTTTTATTCAAATCGCCAGTACTCTCCATTAGTCCGCCGCTCCTGTTATCTGCGGCGTTCCCTCTCCTCTTTCTTCGTCAGCTTTCCGGCCATCCATAGTCACCAATGGTTTACCGCATGCTCGATAAAGGCCAGCACATGGTGAAATTCCTTATATCCCCGGTCTGTCTCGATCACACCGTCGAAATATCCGTAAACCTGATTGCAGTGGGTATCCACCACCACATACTTATTCTCAGTGTAATTATCATAGAGAGGCGTGAATGTCATCCGCATTTTCCCGTCCCCATCGTTAAGGCTCCAGGGCTTCATATCATCGCTCTCGTCCCGCTTCACCACAAGTTCTCCTACCTTGTAGGCTTTCTTATCATAAAAATACATATTCTCGGTGGCATGGCTCAGATCACCGAAGCCCCAGCCGATGTTAAATCCGAAGGGCACTCCGTCAATGTGGGAGGACAGATTGCCCCAGAACCACTGGTGGGAATAGGGCCAGACCCCTCTGCCCCAATCGATCAAACCGGTACAGCCGTCAAAATCCACTACCATATCGCCAAACTGTACTGTTCCGGTTCCGTGATAGTAATTTTCCTTATAATTGAGATAAAATTGAGTAGGCTTATGGAAGGGCGTGGCGATGACCATCTTCTCGTTCTCCGGATCAAAGTCCACTGCCAGATGAATATCCACCTGCTTAAATTCCTTATTTGCTCCCTTAACCGTCAGAAGTCTCTGGTTCTTGGTTACGCTAAATGCCAGATAAACATCCTTATCTCTGAACTCAAGCACGCTCTCCCGCTCCGGGTCGCGATCCAGTTCAGGAACAAACAGCGGCTTCATAGTACCGAAATTCCACTTTTTCCCGGTGAGAAGATCGATCAGCGTGGCCGACACCGAGCACATATAGGACACGTGTCCCAGGGTCAGCTGCAATGAGTAGTGATTCTTGATAAACTGATAGAAATTCCACTCCTTCAGCTTCAGCGGGAATCGCTTCACCTGCTCCCGGTTGTAGATAAAATTCATTTTCGTGGCATATCCTTTTTCGATCAGATGACCCCTTTTGTCAAGAAGCAGGGTTTTCTCAGTGATTCTGTGTTCCATCCCATTATCCCCATTTTCTTTCTCAACTCCCCTCAGGCATCCTTCACAGTGTCAGCCATGGAACCGGCCTTCGCCCAAAGCTTCAGCGCTTTCCTCTCCCACGCGGGATATCCCTCCGGAGCCTCCGGATAATTTTTATAGTGTTTCTCCAGCATCATGCCCTTTAACACAGCCTTCACCAGTGCCGCAAAGGCTGCCAGGGAAAATTCACCCTTCAGCACACCCTTTAACAGGGCAACCACCAGATTATCCGGCCCCGGCTCGTCATCGGAGCGGAACACGATTCCCTGACTGAACATGTAGTCATTGTCCCTGGGGGACATATCTACAGCGCCGATCAGCATGGCCCGCTCGTTGGCGTAGGCCGCGCCCTCCCCGCGCTGATATAGGGTATTGATCTTCCACAGGGCCTCTCTGGTCGGATATTTCCCGTCCGCCATTGCTTCGATCACTACCTGAGCAGCCGGCGTGCACTGTACCCAAGCAGAGGGAATGCCCTCACCGTTGATGGGCTTGGTCAGACAGGCCGCATCTCCGATCACCAGAAAGCCGTCCGTCACAAAGGAGAATGGCGGTCTGCGGTAGGGCGTGCAGGCAGCCTCCTCGTACTGGAGACGATACTCCGGAAGCGGAATGGCATTCTCGAATTTCGCCATACACTTTCTGGCGTAATCGAAGGACAGGTTAGCACCTACTCCCACGATAGCTCCGCCCTCGTGATGCTGGGGTGCGATCCAGCCTTTGTAATAGGGCCATCCGGTGCTGGCCTCGATCTTGATGCTCTTATCCAAAAGCTCCACATACTTTAACAGCACATAAAATTTATCTCTCGGTCCGGTCTCAAAATTCTCCACGTAGGGATCGTCCAGCTTTCTGCGGACAACCGCGCTGATGCCGGAGGCATCCACCACCAGACGGGCATAGATCTCCTCACCGTCTGTGGTCCGGATTCCGCAGATACGCCTATGATCATCGTAGAGAAGCTCATCGAAGCATACGCCGAACCGGAACTCCACCTGATTTTCCACGGCTCTTTTGCGCAGTTTTTTGATGAACAGAGGCAGATGCAGCACATCCACCTTCAGATAGTTGGTTTTCAGATGCTGATTCAACGCCGATTTGGAGTAGCAGACCTCAAAGGTGCGGACATAGTCCTCATCTCCCGGCTTCGCCGGCTCCACGCCAAACTGCGCATAGGAATCGGCAGTGAAATGCACGATATCCAGCCGCTTGCTCAGATTTTCCTCCGTGTCCCTGTCGATCACGAGAACCTTCAGTCCCGCCATTCCCAGCAAATTTGAAAAATATGTACCCGCGGTACAGGCACCGACGATCACCACATCATAGTTCATCCTGAGACCTCCCTGTTTACCTGACTTTCTCTCAGACAACTGTTCGGACCGTTCCTCTCAAATCGGTCTCCAAACACTCAACAAGCACAAACCAAGCACCTACATTTCATGCCCCGGCAGCACATATTATCTACAGTCATTTCCGAAAAAACAGTACACCCAGACAGTTGGGGCCGCAGTGACTGGAGATGGTACATCCCGCTGTGGTCTCCAGAACCTCCGCAAAGGGATGCAGTTCCTTTACCAACGCAACCACACTCTCCACAATCTCCTTCGGCACGTAGGAATGGGTCACAAATATCCTGTCCAGCTGAATGTCCTCGCGTCCCTCCAGGCGGCCCTTCACGTAATCAGCGATGGAGCGCTCCATCTTTCCGCGGTACTTCTTTCCCACCTTCATGCCGCCATCAACCACCTCGATCTCCGGGCGAAGCTGCAGCACATTTGCGCCCAGTGCCACCAGGCTGGAGCACCGACCGCCTTTTTTCAGATACTCCAGGGTCTGGAGTACAAAACTGGCATCCACGCGAGCGCTCATCTCATTTAACTGCTCCACGATTTCTTCCACAGAATATCCCTCACTCACCAGCTCTGCCGCCGCGATCACCAGCAGACCGGACCCGGTGGAGAGATTGCGGCTGTCGATTGGATAAACATTGCCGACCTCCTCCGCCGCCAGGCGGGCATTCTGGTGGCAGGCGGAGAGCTCACTGGAAATGTTGATGTGGATCACCGAATAGCCCTGATCCACGTATTTGCGGAACACATCCTCATACTCACCGACGGAGACAGCGGCAGTCTTTGGCAGCACACTGTTCTTCTCCACAAATTCGAAAATACTCTTTGCCGTCACATCCACGCCGTCGTGATAAAACTCGTCTCCCAGCGAGACACCCAGGGGAAGAACCTCCACATCGTACTTCTCATAAAGTTCTGCGGTCAGATCACAGGTCGAATCGCAGGTTATCTTAATCTTATGCATCATTTTTCCTCTCTTTTTTCCAAACAAACTATCAGCTGTTTCTTCAGCGTTTTCAGATAGGCCTTCTGCTCCGGCGTGATTCGATAGCTCTCCACGGCCTTTTGAATGGTTTTATTGTGAGTCCACGGCTCCAGCCGTCCTTCCTCAATATAGGGCAGTATCTGATCGTACTGCTTCGCCAGCCCAGTGGCAAAATACCATGCGACCATCATTCGGATATAATACTCCTCCGACACGATCCCGGCAACGCGTTTCGGATATTCGGGGCTGAACGCCTCGTCCAGAAAGTAACGCATCAGCATACCGACGCCGTAGCGGACCGTGTAGGTCTCCCCGGACTCCAGCCAACCATAGATCTCACCGAGCAACTCCGGCAGGTGTTTTCCCAACACCTTCGGTGACATGGTATCGCAGGTCGCCCAATTGTCCACATAGGGCAGAAAACGGTTGATTTCTTTCACGCAGGCATCATAATCCCGGATACTCTCCAGCAAAAAGGCGTGGAGATTATTCTCCTCATAGTATTGGTGGGGAAGGGACCTCAAAAACTCAGCCGCCTCAGCGGTACCGCGAAGCTCCTTCGCCAGCCTGCGAAGCTCCGGTGTACGGACACCGATCACCGTCTCCTTGTCGATGGTGGGCATCAGTTTGCTTTGAAAATCGCGGTAGCCCAGATCCTGCAAGGCAAAGAGCCTGTCACGGATCGTTTTTTCTGCTGTGCTCATACGCTCTCCATTTCTCTGTCACAACTGATCATATCTACATATTTTGAATTGTTTCGGTTATGTTAATTATCTGCTGCTATCTCTGTTATAAACAGGATCAAACGGAAAGTCAATGAATTCGCGGATTAAATTTAGGTAAACTTTATGAAAGGAAATGCCGGAATGTCACAAAGAGGATAAACACCGAACGAAATTTGTCCGGTATTTACCCTCATCGACACACTCAATCTTTTTTCTCCCACTGACACCCTTACTATCTTGCCGCTTTTATTTCCGCATTGGCCTTTTCCACATTCATCCTCGACATAATCAAGGTAATGACCAGACAAATCGCCATCGGAATCCACAGATACATGATATGCAGCATCTGAATACAGGAATCAGTCTGTACCGCCAACGTCTCCTCAAATCCGGAAAATTCCAGCAGCCAGCCGGTGATGGCGGTTCCCAGTCCGCCGCCAAGCTTCACCCCCAGAGAAGTACAGGAGTACATAGTTCCGTCCACACGCTTGTTCTTTGTCAAGTATGTATATTCGGAGCAGGCTGCGATCACTGCGTTCATATCGCCCTGCCAGGGCCCCATGCCGAAGGCAGCAGCCGCAGTAAACGCCAGCATCAGCGGCACATTGCCCATATATGCTGCCCACACTACCAGTCCGCGGCCAACGGTTCCGATGGCATATCCGACCAGATTAAGCCTGTACATCCCTCCCCATCTGGATACCAGTGCAGGGGTGATCAGCAATGCGATGATCAGCGGGATATTGATCGCCCAGGAAAACACCTTAAACAGATCCTGATTCTCCAACACATAGATCATGTAGTAGAGCCCCATGCCCAGCATTGCGGAATAAATCTGCTGCAAAATATAGGTTAAACAAATCATGACATAAAATTTAT
Source organism: Lachnospiraceae bacterium (assembly GCA_017461725.1). Lineage (GTDB taxonomy): Bacteria > Bacillota > Clostridia > Lachnospirales > Lachnospiraceae > RGIG423. Next base: position 95,832 of record JAFTXG010000022.1, on the reverse strand, counting down.
TGGAAAACAGCAGTTTTACGGCCTCGATGAGACCATATTTTTCCGTCGCGTCGCCCTGCTCATTATCATTCCGTTCTTCCGCTGACAATTCCTTTACGGACAGAGTTGAGATGGTGTTTACAATCAGACCAATGACCGCATAGATGATCGCAACATTCCTCCAGCCCACAGCTCCGCCGCCGAGTCCATCCACCAGATCCAGAGTGACCCACTGAATCAGCAGACTGGTGGAAAACGCAAAGATAAAACGGTAGGAGCCCATCTGCACGCGCTCTTTACTGTTCCTGGTCACCAGCGAGGTCAGTGCCGAGTACGCAATGTTGTTGGCCGTGTAAAAAACCGCATTCAGTAATGTGTATGCGATGAAAAACCACGCGTATTGGGCAAACTCTCCCATCTCCGCCGGAATGGCGAAAATTCCCGCCAGCGTAACTGCACAGCCGATGTAACCATAAAGCATCCAGGGACGCGCCTTGCCCATACGAGTCTGCGTCTTATCGATCATTGTTCCAAAGAAAACGTCAGTCACGCCGTCAAACAGCTTTGACACTGCGATCAATGTCCCCACAATGCCGGGATTTAACCCCACAGTGTTGGTCAGATAGATCATGACGAACGATGTGAGAAATGCATATACCACATTTCCCGCGATGTCGCCCGAACCGTAACCAACCTTGTTATACCACTTCAAATATCTTTTTTCTTCCATTTCCCGTTCTCCTCATGGTTCATAGCCTTGTTCGTTCCCGTTGAAACCAGTTATCTGCCGATCCAATCTTGCATGGCCATTATATAATCTCTATGCTGAAAAAGCTATAAATTGTATTGGACAAAACATGCACAAAATGATACACTTAAACCAACAAATCTTTTCTTTCATACACAAAACGGTTCTTTGAGGAGGTATTTTATGTACACCGATTCCGCTTACTGGCATAATAAGCTTCTGGATTTCAAGGACAAGACCCATCCTCTTTTTGTCACCAGCTGCGGCACTTTTCGTCTGTTCACCAAACCCAAGCTGCCCACACACCGCCCCCGCGGGCGGATCGACTACCAAATCCTATATGTCGCGTCCGGGAAAGCGCATTTCTATTTTAACGGCGTAGAGCACATCGTTCCGGCCGGATCCATGGTCCTCTACCGCCCCAAGGAAGAACAGCGCTACTATTATTACGGTGTCGACCGCACCGAGGTATACTGGGTGCATTTCACCGGAAGCAATGTCAAAAATATCCTTCGCAAATATGGCATCGCCGACGATGTACATCTGATCCATACAGGTACAGCACTGGAATACAAACGCATTTTCATACAGATGATTCAGGAACTGAAGCTCTGCAAGGATGACTATGAGGAACTGCTGGTAAATTATCTCCAGCAGCTTTTGATCATGCTCCATCGCATAATCAACACAAAACCCAAGGGTAAAAATCCCCTTCTCATGGAAGAAATCGACACTGCGGTCCGATATTTTCATGAAAACTATCACAAGTCCATCAGCATCGAGGAGTATGCCGCATCGCACCATATGAGCGTCAGCTGGTTTATCCGCAATTTTAAGGAGTATACCGAATCGACTCCCGCCCAGTATATTCTCTCCCTGCGAATCTCCAATGCGCAGACGCTGTTGGAGTCCACCAACTACAATGTGACAGAAATTGCCAATATTGTCGGGTATGATAATCCCCTCTATTTCAGCCGCATCTTTAAAAAGCAGAGCGGAATGTCACCCTCTGACTTCCGAAAACAGCTTCAGACGGACCGCATACAATCCTGACATTCTCTCATATCCGTGGGGACGGAGTGGGATGCGGCTTATCACCGCTTTTCCTATAGTGACTGCATAAACCGGGCAAAGTACTCCCGTCCCTTCGGATTGCACTTGTACACACCGGCATCCTCCAGCACCTTCACAAAAACTGCTCCGATCTCTTCCTGCAGAATCTCATCCACATTTTCTGAGCAGATATGCCCATACTTCTCTGTGATTTTCGCAGTCCATTCCCTGTGTTTTTCCAGCTCGGGGAAAGCTTCCATGGATGCCTTTCCCACCAGACACTCTGCCAGCAGCTCCATCTCCCGATTGAGTCTGGCCGGCAGCACCGCCAGTCCCATGACCTCAATCAGACCGATATTCTCTTTCTTGATGTGGTGATACTCTGCATGGGGATGATACACGCCCAACGGATGCTCTTCTGTGGTGATATTATTGCGCAGTGTCAGGTCAAGTTCATACACCTCGCCCTTTTTTCTGGCAATGGGGGTGATGGTATTGTGAGGTTCCCCGTCAGTCTCCGCAAAAATAAATGCCTCCTCGTCGGTATATCCTCTCCACTTGTCCAGAATATGGTCCGCCAGATCAATGACACTGCTCTTGTTTTTTCCGCGAAGACGAATCACCGATAAGGGCCAGTGAACGATGCCCGCCTCCACATCCGTGAATCCGGGAATCGCAAACATCTTCTCAATCTGTGCCCGTTCCATGGCAAAGGTATAGTGACCGCCCTGGAAATGGTCATGACTCAGAATAGAGCCGCCCACAATGGGCAAATCCGCGTTGGACCCCAGAAAATAGTGAGGGAACTGATCTACGAAATCAAAGAGCTTTTCAAAAGTCGCCCGATCAATCTTCATCGGCTCGTGCTTTGCGCTGAGAACAATACAGTGCTCATTGTAGTAGACATAGGGAGAGTACTGAAATCCCCAGCGTTTTCCTTGAATTTCAAGAGGAATGATACGGTGATTCTGTCTGGCCGGATGGTTCACTCTTCCGGCATATCCCTCATTCTCGATACACAGCTGGCAAGCCGGATACTGACTGCCGGTCATATTCCGCGCAGCGGCGATCGCCTTCGGATCCTTTTCCGGCTTCGACAGATTGATGGTAATGTCGATCTCACCGTAAGGACTGGATACCTTCCATCTACGGTCTTTTTTGATACGATCTGCCCGAATATAGTTGGTATTCAGGCTGAATCCGTAGAAAAATTCGGTGGCATTCTCCGGACTTTCTCCATAACACTGTTCGAACTGTCCGATCACCTCGCTGGGTCTGGGTGTCAGAATGCCCATCAGCTTTGTGTCAAACAGATCCCGCTGGGTAATCCCATCGTTTTCCAGCAATCCCAGCACAAAGGCCTGATCCGTAAGATTTTTCAGCACCTGATGCAGATCAATCTCTGTGCGGCAAAGCTCCTCCATCCTCCGCTCTCCGACCTCAAGCGAGTCCAGCCCAAACAGCTCCAGATAACGATTGATCGTATATACGCGGTCAGTCTCATGGATCAGTCTCTTTCGCACACCGTATTCAGTCAGTTTTACAATTTCTTCCTGTAAATTCATCTTCCACCTCACAAGCTTTATTTTACATCACTCTGATTCCGCCATCCTGACGAATACGCAGCACATGACAGGAACCATTTCCGAAAACCGCTTCCATATACGTTTTATATTCCGCCACCATATCCATCGGAACAAACGCTTGAATCGTTCCGGCGAATCCGCCGCCGTGAACTCTGCTGGCACCCTTGCCCCGCAGCACCTGATCGCTGAGGGCCAGTGCAAGGGAGATGCTCTGCTCCTCCACATTCTTCATTGCAAAAACATTTTGAAGGTATTTGTAGGAGGAATCTCCGGACGCTTTGATCAGTCCTTTAAATTCATCAAAGTCACCCTTTTCCAGTGCTTCTGTCTGACCGTCAACCCTGTCATTTTCCGCAAACCAGTGCATTGCTCGCAGCACTGCCCGGTCACCGCAAGCCTTTCGAATGCTGGGAATCTGCCGGTAAAAATCCTCCCGTGCTATCTGACATAACAATTCTTTGCCAAAATACGCTGCCACCTTTTTCATTTCCTTGGGAATGGAAGCATACTCATCGGTCAGATCCGCATGGGAACCTTTCGTGTCCACGATACACAGACTGTGCCCGAATCGGTTAAAGTCCACACTTACCTTTTTAATGACCGGATTGCCTGCCTTTGCAAAATCAATAAAGATCAGTCCGCCCACAGAACAGGCCATCTGGTCCATCAGACCGCAGGGCTTGCCAAAATACTGATTTTCCGCCTCCTGGCCAATCTGAGCAATGGTGATCGGATCCACCTCACTCTGATTATACAGACCTGAGAGAATATTTCCGATCAACACCTCATATGCCGCGGAGGAGGAGAGCCCGGAACCGGTCAGCACATCGCTGGTGATGTACGCCTCAAATCCGCCGATCTGATATCCGCGCTTTTTCATCCCGTTGGCCATTCCTCTGACCAGCGCATTGGTTGTCCCGATCTCTCTCTCGCAGGGTTCGATATCCTTTAGATCAACCTCCAGCGACTGGTATCCCTCTGACTTGATACGGATAAGATTGTCTGTTCGCCTTGCCACCACTGCAATCGCATCCAGATCCACAGCCGCCGCCAACACTTTTCCATTCTGGTGATCAGTATGATTACCCCCGACCTCCGTTCTTCCCGGCGCACTGTAGATTTCCACACTTTTTTCCCCATAAAGTCTCTCAAAGGACTCCAGTGCGCTGATGTATCGTTTCCGCTGCCCTTCCACAGAAACATCATCACCGTACAGTTTTTTCAATTCCTCATCAAAACAATTCCTCAAAATCTCTCTCTTCATCAAACCAGAATTCACTGCCATGACTGACTCCTCCCACCGCTTTTCTTTCTTATTTAGCCGTTATGAGTCTGATTATATTTTCCACATTCCGCGCCGTCCATATCAATCCTTGAACAAAACATGCACAAAATGATACGGTTAACAAAAAAGGCAAAAACCATTGTCCTTTTGGATCGGTTTTTGCCCTCAGATCACTGCACTAAGCAGCCCGCCATTTTTTTGCATGACGGTCACTCCAATATATACCCCAGCTTCACGAAATAGTCCGCAAACCGCGCCCGCTGCCGGTCAATGGCCTGATCGGAGTTGATAAACGCGATAAACTCCTCCTCGGTCATCCACCTGTAGGCTGTGGTCTCGCCCTCCTGCAGCGTAACCGCGTCTTTGTCACAGTCGACCGTGCAGGCGAACTCATAGTAAATCGTGTCATGGCTGATATTGTGTCCCACCTGCTCGAACTCATCACAGATGATGCCGGTCTCCTCCCGCAGTTCACGTTTGATACACTGCCACTTATCCTCGCCGCGCTGAGCCGCTCCACCGGAGGTGGCCTCATAGTAACCGGGATACAGGTGCTTGGTGTCCGCGCGTTTCATACAAAGATAAGTGCCATCCACATGGCGCACCAACACCTCGCAAGTCATATGATACAGGCCCTCCGGGATCGGTGTCCCCCGGACCAGCACCTTGTCCGTCAGTTTTCCGTCTCTTGTGTAAGCATCCCAAAGCTCCATGGTAATTTACCTCCATCACTCATTCTGCAAACCCGTCTCCATCCAGCCATCAAAATCGCCTGCTGAAACACTGCCGCTCATCATTGATATCATAAATTTGCAGATTGTTTTCTCTGATGTAGCGTCTCTGGTAATTCAAATACAGATCGCGCAAGCTGTAATATTTATCCCCTTCCGGATCTCCGTAAAGATCCATCAACTCCTCCAGCGTGGGCATCATCCGGTAATAATCGTCATCCAGCTTCTCCAGATAACTGATGGTATCCGCAAAGCTCATCTGCTCAAACCGGTCCACATTCTCCGCCGTCAGCACCACCGTCAGCACACGCTTTTCCAGCCGCAGCAGTTCCCTGATCTTTGTCAGCTCATGCTCTGTTGACCGGTCTCCGCTCTGCGTCCTGTCACGTTTCAGCATTTCAGTGCTCAGCTTTTCAATAAGCTTCACCCACCTGAACTCTGGCTTATAGCGATTCGTGTCGAAATGCTCCTTCGCCCGTTCGCTCAGCTGCTCATAATCGTCCTGGGAAAACCGTACCTTATTCAGCGATACGCCCCTCCCCTCTGCATGAGGCACAAAACAGAATATACGTTCGAGCCTGTATGTTTCCACTTCATCCATCAGTTCATCAATCTGCCCGATGTTCTCATGACTCAACGCGATCCCGACCTTCACATCAAGGCCGATTTGATTGGCCCGTTTCAGTATGGTCATCATATACTCATAGTCACCTTTGCGCGCCGCAAACCGGTCATGATATTCCCGGGTACCGTAAAAGGTCAGATCAATCAGCCTTACTCCGTGGCGCTGAATCCCCCGAAGCAATTCATCAAGTTCCTGCTCATCCCGGAATCTCATTCCATCGAACTGCAGAAACTGTCCGGTCGGAGAATCGATGCTGTTCAAAAAATCTATGGTCCCCAGCAACTGTGGATGATCCATGGAATAACCAAACCCAAACAAAAAGCTGAGATCCGGGCGATTCTCTCTGATCCACGCAGAAAATCGTTTTGCATAGTCTTCACTGCGCTTATAATCAACGCCGGAAAGCCTTCCGTCATAGGACAGAAGGCAATAGCGGCAGCGATTTGCGCACGGTACACACAAATTCATCACATTAATGGACACTGTTTTCATATACAACCTTACTTTCGTTTCAGAATACAGATCTCACTGTTCGGAAAATTATTTCAGCAGCTCATACTGACTGTTGTAGATTTCCGTGTAGAATCCATTCCGTTTCATCAGTTCCTCGTGAGTTCCCTGCTCCACGATCTGCCCGTCATTGACCACCAGGATCATGTCCGCATTGACAATGGTGGACAGACGATGGGCGATGACAAAGCTGGTGCGTCCCTTCATCAGATCATCCATGGTATCCTGGATCAGCAGCTCAGTGCGGGTATCCACGTTGCTGGTCGCCTCGTCCAGGATCAGCATCTTGCGGTTGGCAAGGTAAGCTCTGGCAATGGTCATCAGCTGCTTCTGACCTCCACTGATGTTGGTGGTCTCCTCGTTAATCACGGTGTCGTAGCCCTTAGGCAACGACTGGATAAACCGGTGGATGTGAGCCATCCTGGCCGCCTGCTCCACCGCCTCGCGGCTGGCGCCTTCATTGCCGTAGGCAATATTTTCATAGACCGTGCCGCCGAACAGCCAGGTATCCTGCAGCACCATAGCAAACTGACTGCGCAGATCGGCCAGATCCAGACCGGCGATATCCACACCGTCGATGTAGATATGCCCCTCCTGGATCGGATAGAAGCCCATCAGCAGGTTCACAATGGTAGTCTTTCCGCCGCCGGTGGGACCGACGATGGCCGCCTTCTGTCCCGGCTTGACGGTAAAGGTCAGGTCGCGGATCAGCGGCTTCTCCGGGTCGTAGGAGAAGGAAACATGGTCAAAGACTACCTCACCCTTTCCGGCTGGCATGGTCTCCGTCTTAATCTCTTCCATCTCCTCCAGATCAAGCAGCTCATAGACGCGCTTCGCCGAGGCGAAGGTGCTCTGCATCATACTCATGCCGTTGGCGATGCTCTCCAGCGGGCCGGCCAGCTGCTTTGCATAGAGCACAAAGGCCACAATCTCACCGACACTTAACTCCCCGTCCACGGCCAGCACACCACCGAGGATACAGATAATAATGTAGGCAATGTTATTAGTCAGCGCAATGATGGGCTGCACGATGCCGGAATAAAAATATCCCTGTCTCGCCTTCTCCCGGTACTTGCCACACAGCTCCCTCATCTGATCATTTTTCATTTTTTCCAGATTAAAGGCCTTTACCGTGTCAAATCCGGTAAAATTTTCCTCCACCAGCGCATAAATGTTTCCGTTGATTTTTCTGGACTCATTATAATATTTCTCACTGTAGGATGCCAGCCAGGACGACAACACCAGCGAGAACGGCACCAGAATGATCACGATCACTGCCATCGTCCAGTTCATGGCAAACAAAATCACCGTGATACCGCCCAGCTTCATCACGCCGCTGATGATGATATCCAGAAAATTGTGTACAGTACCGCCCATGATGGACACATCGTGATCCATCTTGGCGATAATCTCACCGTTGGGGGTGTGATCAATGTAAGACACCGGCAGATGACCAATCTTCTCACTGATGCGGATGCGCATGCCCTTGGTAAAAAAGCCGGACACCACATAGTTCATCAGCATCATTTTGACAGTTCCGGTCAGGGATGCCCCCACGTACACTATGGCAAGGAGCGCACACCATTTGGGGATGTCGCTGTCCGCATAGCGGCTGACACCTTCCCAGATGTCGTAGATTTTATCGGTAAGCTCGCCCAAAATCTCCGGTGTTGCCAGTGAACAGGCCACGGAAAGCAGACTGATAAACGCTGCAAACACCAGCCACCCGTAGATTACCTTCATATCCTTGATCAGGCGGATGAGCGTTTTTCCGTTGCCGGCCTGTTTTTTCTCCGACTTGCTCTTTTCCTTCGTTTTTTTCATTTTATGCGCACGCACTGCAGTTTCAGCGGACGTACTTTCATCTTTTTCCATCATTTTTTCTTCCGCTATTTTCACGCCTCATCACCTCCCAACTGAGAGTGATAGATCTCCTGATAAACCTGACAGTTCCGCATTAATTCCTCGTGGGTGCCGGAGCCGACCACCTCGCCCTGCTCCATCACGTAAATCCGGTCACAGCGCATGGCTGTTGCCGCTCTCTGGGTGATGATGATCTGGGTCTTTCCGGCCAGATACTGATTGAGGGCACGGCGCAGTCTGCTCTCGGTCAGATAGTCCAGCGCCGAAAAGCTATCGTCAAATATGTAAATGGAAGCAGGCTTAATAATGGTCCTGGCAATGCCGAACCGCTGCTTCTGGCCGCCGCTGATATTGGTGCCCAACTGGGCCAGACGGTAATCAAGCCCCTCCTTCTGTTCGCGGATAAATCCACCGATGTGGGCGATATCCGCCGCCTCCATCACTTCCTCGTCGGTGGCTGAGGGTCTGCCCATGCGGATATTTTCCCCTGCGGTTCCCTCGAAGATCATGTTCTTCTGCAGGGCAACCGACAGGTTATCGCGCACCGTCTCACGGCTGACCTCCCGATAATCGCGCCCATCCAGCGTCACCTTTCCGTTGTCCGGACGGTAAAACGCCATCAACAGCTTGGTCACCGTGCTCTTGCCGCTGCCGGTGCCTCCGATGATCGCCACCTGCTCACCCTCCCGGATATCCATGGACACATCGTGGAGAGACTCCACCTCGGAGTCGGGGTAAGTAAAGCTCACATGGGACAGGCTCACCGAACCGCCAAGCTTTTCACCCCAACCGTCCTGCCGGACACCCTCCATCCTGAGGACCTCGTTGATCCGTCGCATACTGACGCGCACATGAGGGATCCACGCAATCGTCCAGGACAGAGCCAGAAGACCGTTGGTGATCAGGGCAATATACTGCACTGCCGCAACCAGATCTCCCGCGGTGAGCAGTGCACCCGCCGCAATCCGCCGCGATCCCACATAGAGGATCATCACCGTCACTATATTTAATAAGAACATACATACCGGGTCAATAAATCCTGACAGTACATTGGACTTGATCAGGCTTCCGGTCATCTCCGTGGTGGCACCGGCCACCCGCCCGTGCTCGAACGCCTCGCGGTCAAAAGCGCGGATCACACGCAGTCCTGACAGACGCTCTCTCATCATCCGATTCTGGTCGTCCATCCGCTTATCCGCAATATCCCACAGCTTATCCATCTTCTTCGCCAGCCAGCTCACAAAAATCAGCGCAACTGGCACTACAATAAACATTAACAACGCGATGGTCCAATCCTGGGAAAAGGTCATTACGATACCGCCGATGACCATGATCGGGATAGACACCACCGCATAGGCAAGACTGGCCGCCACCTCCTGCAGGGTCATCACATCGTCGGTGGTGCGGGTCAGCAGACTGGAGGTTCCGATGGAGGAATACTCCTCGAAGGTCAGACTGTTGATCTTCTGTAACATTTCATTTTGCAGAGCATAAGTGAAATCGCTGGCCACCTTGGAATTGACCCAGGTATTCAGCAGCGCGGTCACCAGACCGACCACCGCCAGAACAAGCATCAGCCCGCCCAGCCGATAGATGGTCTCCAGATTTTTCCCTGCAATACCGTCATTGACAATTCCGCTCATCAGGTAGGGCATGAACAGACTGCACAGCGTCGACACCGCATTGAGCAGTGCGATCAGCAGCATGCCTTTCACAAACGGGCGGAATAATTTTATTACCTCTCTCATGTTTCCCCCTAAAAATCACTTTCTCTGGCTGAACTGCACAATCAGCAGCTCCACCGCCAGACGGTCTGTCAGACGTCCGGTCTTCACATCCTCCTCGGTCTGCACACACAGCTGCAGGTAGGACAATAATATCTCCCGGCTGAAATTAGATGCCTGGCTCAGCATCTTCCCCGCCACATAAGGATTCAGTCCGCAGGCCTTGGCAATGGCCGCCTTATCCCTGGTCTTCGCCGCCGCTTCCTTCACCTGCAAGAGCTGATTGAACTGGCGGGCGATCAAAAACAGGATACGCATGGGCGGCTCCTTCATAGTCAGCAGATCATAATAGAGTCTCAGCGCCTCCTGCTGCCGTCTGGCCGCCACCGCTCCGATCATATCGAAAATCTGTCCGCTGATCTGGGGCGTACAGATAGCCTGCACATCCTCGGGCAGGATACCATCCCGATCTCCCACATAACTGATCAGCTTTTCCAGCTCCATCCGGATATTTTCCATGCCGTCGCCGGCCATCTCCAGAAACAGCTCCATGGCGCGCCCGGAGATCTGCTTTCCCTCCTGTTTCAGAATGCGAAGGATCCATGTCTGCAGTTCCTTCTCGGTCTGCTTAGTCATCTCCACCGCACAGCCCACTGAATTGACTTTTTTGTACAGACGGCTTCGCTTGTCCATCTGGCTCTCCACAAAAATCATGACCGTGGTCTCCGGCACACTGTCCAGATACTCCACCAGCCGGTCTGCCTCACGCTTGAACAGACCGCTGTTCTCAACGACTACCAGACGATATTCGGCAAAGAAGGGCATGGTCTCCGCCGCCTCGATAATCGCGGGAATCTCCGCCTCCTTCTCCGAGAAACGGTTGACATTCATGGTGTCATCGCCGGCGATGGCCTCAATGAGTCGGTTTTTATAGTTTCGCTTTAAGTACTCCTCCTCGCCAAAGAGGCAGTACACTCGCTGGAAGGTATGCTGTTTGATATCCTGATTTAGTCTCTGCATGGTCTGTAATCACCTTAATTTTAATTATATTAGACGGGCTGTCACATTTATATGGAAGGGGGAGTTGGCGGAAATAAACCCGAAAAACACGCTCCCGCTCCGTCTCATCCGATTTCGTCACTGTCTCAAGTATAGCATATCGCCGTTTATACACACAACTGTTTTCTTCCGCGAAAAACAATACTTAGCGGCCGTCTTTCCACTCAGCACCATGCCTCCCGGCAATACTTACATATAAGGGGCAATGCTCTCCAACTCCTTCAGCCTGCCCTTTTCCACCATGACTGCCGCCGCCTTTCGCAGCGTCCAGTTGGACACAAAGGGCGCAATGGCGGTCAACACCTTCCAGTTTTCCGCCTCAATCACAGATTCCGCCAATTCATTCATGGATTTCTCACCGAGAAAGGGTGCCAGACCGGCCACTGCACTGTTCTTTCCCAGGCTACTCTTGGCCGGACACTGCTTCAGCATCCGGTCAATGGCCTTCTCCGACAGAAAAGGAGCCAGCTCGACCAGTTCCTGAAGTCCTTCTCCCTGCTCGCCAATCCCAATGGCCTCCGCCAGCTGCTCTGACTGCTCCGGATTCAACACCGGTGACACCAACGCCACATCCTTCAGCTTCAGCTTGTGTGTCTCCTGGAGAACCACCTTTTTCACAGCCTCCGTCTCCCTGGATGCGCCCAACAGCTCATCGATGGTGCAGGAGAATATCCGCGACAAATCCTCAAGCTTAGAGATATCCGGCATGGAATTTCCCCGCTCCCAGTTGGACACGGCCTGATAGCTGACACCCAGCTCATCGGCCAGATTCATTTGGGTCATATTTTTTGAAATACGAAGTTCTCTGATGTGCTTCGCAACTTTAGCTATGTCAAACATACTCCTCCCCTGTCGTCTCCTCGTTTATAATCCCCTCGGCTGAACGTGATCCAACACCCCAGCCTCCCCCCTAACTCATTAAGCCGCATTATAAACAAAATACCAGAACTTCACAGAAAAAACAAGCAAGCGATGGTTGAATCTACTCAACCACCGCTTTTCCTGTCAAGACAAGAGCCCTGGTCATTCCTAAACAGCATAGGTCAACAAAATCATCACCTCACCGATGAGCGCTCTGCCTCCAGCTGCGCAATCCGAAGCAATGCGGCCCGAAGCTCGTTATTCTTCTGCTCCAACTCATTGCTCTTCTGCTCCAGCTCGTTGCTCTTCTGTTCCAACTCATTGCTCTTCTGCTCCAGCTCGTTGCTCTTCTGCTCCAGCTCGTTGCTCTTCTGCTCCAGCTCGCTGTTTACCTCCGCCAGTTCAGCCTTCTGCTTATCGATCTCATCCTGCATCTCATCCATCATGTACCTTACTGTGTTGCGATCCAAGATCGCCAATTCTTCCGAAAATAGACCCATCATATCCTCCAAATTCTCGCAGAGCGTATAAATCTGCTGATACATGGCCTTAAAGTCCGGATGCTTCTCAATCAATCGGATGATATCTGCCGGATCGTCGCTCCCCAGAAAAAGCAGCCATGCGTTCAGACGGTTACTGATGTCTCTATTTTCCTTTTTCTTTAAGTAAATGTCAATAGGTACAAAGATATATTTTTGTAAAAGATCCAGTTTTAATCCCGTATCGCTGCCCTGCTCAAAATAATGCAGGTACTGCTCCGGATGTGCTGCAAATAACTTTCCGCTCTTTTCCAGAAAGACAATGGTATATACATTTTTTATATACCGGTAGGAAAAACGTTCCTCCTCATCCAGTGCTGCTTTGACCGTCTTATACTGGCGAAGCAGAAGATCTGCCGAATAGCAGGCGCACCGCTGTCCCGGAAATGCGTAGCCGATCTTCTGGATCTCCACATTGGCGATACTGCCATCTTTCAGTTTCACCACGATATCCATGACCAGCAACGAATTTTCCGCCGCGATCCGCATTCCTTCATTTGGAAGAATCTTAATGATCTTAACTTCGGTTCCCAGCAAAAGTGACAATATCTCATTGAGCCGCTCCGGATACTTCTCCGGATCCAGAATCGCCTTCGCAAAGGCATCATAGAGCATCTTCACTCCTTTAGCTCCGGAACAAAAATCCAAAAACTCCTCCTGCCGTTTCTTCTCCCAGGAATAAAACACCCTGGTGAGATTTTCTCTTTCGTCGATGTTTTTCCGTATCTCCTCTCTGCTTTTCAGCATGGGAAAATACTCCTGCAACTTAGTTTTTTGCATAATTTACCTCCTGTATGTACTTGCGACCATCAAAATCTGCAGCCTGTAACCCAATCCCTAAATAATGGATATGCAAACACACCCTCCTGCTTAAACAGCGCATTTCAGGTATGGTTCAGGCGCATAAATTACCTTCCGGCGTAGGTCACATAACCGGCTCTTTGCTCTTCATTTTTAATATTCATATCGGATATCGCCTCGAATCGTGAGGTGCCGAAATGAGAACCCTTGATGGGCGTGAATGTATATACGGCAGACCGCCGTTTTGAAGTAAATATAGGATAACACATATATTTGTAGAAGTCAAGAGGCGGCCACTGCAGACCGGTTAACATCCGATCCGAAATGACCGCCACATTCCTAATCTTTTTCATACCGTTGATGTGCAAAGGCCTCTTTTCCCATGACATCAATCTTCGAGGTATCTCCGTCTCACCACTGGGCACCGATGTTTTATGCTCAGCAGTCTTTGATCGCCTCCACGAACTCCTTCGCCGCATTGCCGATCTTGTCAAACTCGCCTGCTGCAACCCACTCTTTATTGACCAGATTTCCACCCACACCGATGGTTGCACTTCCTGCCTTGATATAATCAGCCGCATTGGAAGGACGTACACCGCCGGTCGCCATCAGTGGAATATGCTTTAAAGGAGCCTTGATCGCCTTGATATAGCTCAGCCCCAGCTCGTTTGCAGGGAACAGCTTGATGATATCTGCGCCCATCTTGTAGGCAGCGGCAACCTCGGTGGGAGTCATCGCACCGGGAATGGACAGCTTGCCCAGACGCTTGGTCTCCTTGATAACCTCCTCATCCACGTTGGGGGAGATCATGTACTCTGCACCCGCCTCAGCAGCCATCTGTACCTGCTCCACGGTCATAACGGTACCTGCGCCCACGCAGACCTGATCGCCCAGTGCCTCCTTGATGGCTCTGATGGTCTTTGCGGTCTCCAGACGCTTCTCTGCGCTGGCCTGATCAAAGGTGACCTCGATGCAGTGGATACCGTTGGCCACATAAGCCTTGGCCATCTCCACAACGTCCTCGGCGGAAAAACCGCGAAGAATTGCAACAATTTTGTGCTCTAAGATTGTTTCATATGCGTTTCCCATGTTGTTCTCCTCTATTTGTGACAGTATTGCTGTCTTTGGTTTTACTATATCATACCTCTCAGTATATTTCCAGTCAATTCCAAAGAAAAGATGTTTTGCAATCAACGAGCGCCAAAATCCTTATCACGAATGTCGCGCGGACAGGTATATCTTCTATTTCAGCTGCACTGAGAGCTTCCTCTGCAATTCTAAGAATATCATCCCAATGCTCAATAATCTGTTTGGCGCGTGCGATTCTTCCCTCCCGCCAGTTTTTACGCACATTATCTTCCATGGCAATAATTTCTTCCGCGGTATACACAAATAACAAGCAGAGGGAAAGGTCTCAGTGCGGCACCACGATCTCAAACTGATTTTTCTCCCGGTACAGGGACTCATCCCGCACGGAATACCAGTTGACAAAGGCATCATTACTGTCATTATTTAAGGTGATGATGCCCATAAAGCCCTTGGCTCCCTCGTACTGATCCGTTGCCTGACCATCCATCAGCATATAGGGGAACATCTCTCCGTCGCCCCGCTCATAATAGTTGTAGGCGATGTCCGCATTGTGGTGATGTCCGCTGAAGGCCATGACCACATTGTCGTGCTCGCTGAGCACCTGCTCCCAGAACACGTCACTTCCGCTGTCAGTGGACAGATTTCCCTCCCAGTTGAGGCCATTGTGACTGGTAATGATCACATGATGCTCCGGGTGCGCATCGATCACCTCGTTTACCCAACGGATCACATCCTCATTGTAGAGAACGGACTTCATCTCGTTTACACCCATCTCGCTCATATTTGATGTATTTCCAAGGCCCTCGTAATTCTGGGCTGCAAAGCTGCCCACAGACCATCCAAGGCTGAACACCAGATACTCCCGCTCACCGGCATCCATATACCAGTAGCAGACGTCAAAGTAGTCCTCCTCATAAAGACCACCGAAATATTCCTTCTCAGACCACTCGTCTGCCGGGAAATACTGATTGAACAGGGCGCTTCTATCGTGATTTCCGCGCATAGGAAGTCCCGGGATACCGGCTTCATCCAGTTTCTCGAATACAGAGGCTGCCCGCTCCCATTCGGCCTTGATCTTGCCCTGATCAGAAATGAGTCCTTCCCCGTTAATCTCACTGTTTTGGGTCAGGTCACCCATGCACAGATAGCCGACGATATTGTATTCCTCTTTATGATCCACGATCCACTGGACATACTCATCCAGCAGAGCCGAATCGCAGCCGGACACATCACGGTTGATATTCTGAATGTCGGGAATCACCACGATGCGGTAATCGCCCTCCGCGATCTCTGTACTGATATTCTGTTCGGACAGATACTGTTCGTCCAGATCGCTGACCAGCTCACAGTAGGGAATCACGTCGTATCCTCTGCCGGACTGATCCTCATAGATGGTGCTCAAAATATCTCCGTCCCCGGAGAAACTCCAGCTGGTAAGCAGGCCGTTCTGTTCGGTGGGAACGTCCGTTGCATCGGCCTGCAGTGCCTTAGCCTCGAACCTGATCTCCTCCGCAGTGCGGACCGTGGTCCACGAGCTGATGTAGGCAATCTCCCCGGTAAAATAATTTTCGTTGTATGTACTGGTTTTTGTACCCAGGTCCAGCGTGAAGGTATAGTCACCGCCAACCTTCATTGCCTGGTAGGGCGGTGTATTCAACAGATCATACACGCCGACATAAGAATTGATTACCGGAAGGGTGTTCCATTTCTCACTGTTAATTTTAGAGGTGTAATAGAAATCATAACGATAGCTGTCTCCGGCAGCCGCCAGCTCACCGTTCAGATACCAGTCCACCTGCTGCCGATCGTCGTCGTAAACCGCGGTGATCAGCACCCAGTCCTTACCGCGGACATCGATGGGCAGGGTGGCTGTTCCCGTGTAAGAATTGCTGTCACGTAAAAACAGCTGTGGGTATCCGTCGGCAGTGATCTGGAAATTCACAAAATCCAGATCCGCCAGATAGGAGCCCATAGCACCGATATTGTTACCATAGATGACTCCTCCTCTCGCGCCCTCCTCCAGCTTGACCAGAGCGGAGAAGGTTCTGGGAAGTCCGTCAGCGTATATATAGTTTCCATTTTCCGCGTAGGATACGGTACCCACCACCCGCTCCTTTGTGGCTAACTGGTGGGTCGGATCGGTAAAGCTTACGCCACTGGCATTTTTATACTCCGCGCCAAATTTGACCGCAAATTCGAAACTCTCCTTGTTTTTCCACAGACCAAAGCCCACAACAGCCAAAAGGATGACCACCAGACCGGATACAGCCAAAATGATCTTACCTTTCTTTCCCAGCTGTCTCTTTTTCGCTTTTCTATTTTGCAGTTCTTGCGTCTGCTCCACATTCCGGTTTGTGTTTTTTTCCATAATCAGCTGCTCCTTATATTTCATAAACGTAATTTTTCCATTTGATCTTCCGACTCATTTTCCGGGTTTTCTGATCCGGTTAAGCTGTGCGTTCAGCTTCAGCAGTTCTCCCTTGGTGAAGCTGATATTGATCATGCCCACCATTCCGGTCAGTCGAATCACGGTAAATCCTCCCATCATCTGGATCATGTCTTTGGAGATGGTCATATTGCTGAATCCGCCGCTCTTTTTCGCTGCGCTGTCCTTACCTTCTGACTGTGCTTTGCCTTCCGCCAGCTTTTTGTTGGCTGCATCCCGCTCGCTCATCTTTTTCTTCAGCAGCAGCCCCAGGCGCAAAAACCATAGCTTGCCGCCGAACGTGCCCATGATATCGCCCAACTTATCATTGAGAGAGAATCGTCCCTCCGGCGCGGTGATATCAAACCAGTTGAGAACAGCGCCCTTCTCTTTCAGGATGTAGTCCTCGTTCATGGCGTCCACCTTGCGGATCACACCCTCGTCGCGGTGCTCTCCGGCAACAGCAGTCAGGGTAGTCTCACCCTCGTTCTTTACATTGAAGTAGAAGAAATGATCCTCAGCCGTCTGCCTGCCCACGCTGACACCATTAGCAAACAGCTCCACCTCCGGCAGATTGGAGTAGACGGTCACCTTGGTCACCTCCTCCACCCGGTCAATGTAGCGCTTGCCGCAGAGGTGGACAAAGGGCTCGTCGGACAGCCACGCCTTGTAGGCGTAGAAGGAATCCTTCTTATACTTTCTGTCCATGGTAACCAGACCCTTATGGTTCTGTCCGTTCTCGCCACCCTCGGCTCTGGCATCTGCGCCGAAGTCAAACATATTCCACACGTGGGTCGCCCAAATGTAGGGGCGGGTGAACAGCTGCTTGATCAGCTCCTCGTGATAATAAGCCTGATACTCCTCGGTGTAATCACCCTGGGTGGGGGTTGATGTGTGCCAGTTCAACGCCTCGCAGCCGTACTCGCTGACACCGATGGCCTTGTTCGGGTACTTGGCGTGGAACTTGTCAAACCAAGGGCCGTTCATGGAGGTGTCACCGCCATACCAGCCAAAGTAATGATTGTAGGAGACCACATCGGGGATATGTACATACTCCTCGTCGATGCCGCACATGGACAGGCAGGCCATAACCGTAGGGCGGGTCTTATCCATGTGGTGGACCAGATCGTTGAGAAGATAATGCATGCGAAGCAGATCGGGGTCCTTCGCGCCGCCCATGGTGATCTCGTTGGAGAGCCCCCAGACAACGATGGAAGGATGATTGTAATTCTGGACAATCAGCTCCTTCATCTGGGAGACTGCATTGTCGTTAGCCGCGGACAGATGATTGGAGATGTAGGGGATCTCAGCCCAGATGATCATACCCCGCTCATCACAGAGGTCGTAGAAATACTGGTCGTGCTGGTAATGAGCCAGACGGATGGTATTGGCACCCACCTCGCAGATCAGGTCCATGTCCTCACGGTGGTGCTCAGGAAGGAGCGCATTTCCGATCCCCAAGCGGTCCTGATGGCGGGAAACACCGTGGAGTGGGTACTCCCTGCCGTTTAAGATGAATCCCCGCTCCGGATCAATCACAAAGCTTCTGCAGCCAAAGCGCGCAGAAACACTGTCGATCGCCTCCTCGCCACGGATGATCGCCGCTTTGACGGAATACAGATAAGGGTCTCTGCGGCCATCCCAGCGGTGGGCATTTTTGATGGTAAAATTAACCATCGCTGTGCTCACACCGTCACGATTGGACACACTGTTTTCGCCGGCTTTGCTCACCGCTTCCACTGCCCCTCCGATGTCAGAACAGTGATCAGCCATTTCCTCTGACACTCCACTGTCAGAGCTCGCCTCCGCAACCCGATTTCCTTCCGCGTCAAACACCGTATACACAATCTGATCTCCTCTCTGAAGATCAGATACAAATACCTCTACCTCCACGTTGGCATCATCACCGTCCATCACCGGAGTGATCTTCAGTCCCTCGCCGCCGAAATAATCCAGATCAAAGTGTGTCTTCGGAACTGCGATCAGTCTCACGTCACGGTACAGTCCGCCGTAGAAGGTGAAGTCTGCCGTCTGGGGATAGACCGCGTCGTTGGGCGCATTATCCACCACGACAGACAGAACAAACTCATCGTTCTGCCCTGTCTCAGATTTTTCTCCGGCACTCGGCCGCGTCTGCTCTGCCTCCGGCGCCTCGGTTGACGCAAGTATCTCTGTCAGCTCCACTCTCCAGGTGGAATATCCGCCGTCATGATGGGCCAGATGTTTACCGTTCACATATACATCTGCGGAGGAGTTAGCTCCGCGGATCTCCAGATAATACCGCTCCGCCGCCGGAAGCTCATCTTTGCCGAATTTTCTGACATAGCTGCAGGCACCGCGAAAATAATCGTTACCGCCGTCCTGACCGTCCAGATCGTTCCAGGTGTGGGGCAGACTGACCAGCTCGCCGGTTCCGGGGATGGACGAGATTTCGGTCACTCCTTTTAAAAATGTCCAGTCTTCGTTCAGGTTAAGTATATTGCGCATGGTTTTCTCCTCTTGTACGCTATCATCGGTATTCTGAAATATACTATATCACACCCGCCTCCTTAATATCAACCGTTTCCCCATTATTCTCCACAATACACCGTGATCCACCACCATGTCCCACTGTCCTCCAAGTTTCCCCTGATGACTCCACTTCATCCCATCAGTCAGCGCGGTACCCCACGATGCTCCACCTTTTCCCATCGGTTTTCACCAACACCGCCCCGCAGTCCGCCGTACAATAAATATCGCACCCTGCATCCTCCAGTCTCCCCAGCAGCTCCTCATGGGGATGACCATAGGAATTATCGGCCCCACAGGAAATTACCGCAGCCACCGGGTCGGTCAGCTTTAAAAAAGACTCGGAAGTAGAGTATTTCGACCCGTGATGGGCCACCTTCAGTAATGTGACCTCCGATTTGCTGCTTTCCGACTGTACAGCGAGGTGTTCCTCCAGTATCTCCTCTCCCTTTCCTTCGATGTCCCCAGTCAGAAGGCAGGAAAAATCACCATAGGTCAGCCGCAGCACCACCGATGCCTCATTTTCCGAAGCGGGAATGCCTTCCCTCTGTGGCGAAACGCACTCAATCTCCACTTTTCCACATAATAGCCGATCTCCAAACGATATTTCCACCATTTCAGTTCGATTTTTATCCACAATCGTGTACAACTCCTCCACTTCTCCTCTATCCGTCGTTGCCGCCGAAATCAAAACTGTTCCTATGGGAAAACCATCTTCCAACAGTTCCTCCACCCCGTTGACATGATCCTCATCCAGATGTGTCACGATCACATAATCCAGTCGGTCAATGCCTGCCCACTCCAGATAGGGACGAATGCGGTATTCTCCCACCCTGCTCTCGGAGGTACTGCCTCCATCCACCATAATGGAGGTTCCATTGGGCGTCTCGATAACAATACAGTCCCCCTGCCCCACATCAAGAAACGTGATGGAAAGCTGACGTCCGCCCAGATCCAGTGCCAGCACCGCAGACAATACTGTCGCTGTGATCAGCAGTACCGCCCACCGTTTTCCACATTTTCGACCACTTCGTCGACTCTTATTTCGCAAATCGGACTTTCGACTCTGTACTGCCATTGTTCTTGGCACAACCGCCCTCAAACCGTTAACTGTTCCTTCATTTTCGCTGCCACTTGTTTCCGCACCAACTGGCTCCTCGGTATACTCTGCTGTCTCCATCGCCTCCCAGTCCAGTCGATTCCGCCTGTACAGATAAACAATAAAGCCGCCAAGAATCACTCCATAGATGAGCAGACTTCCCGTGGACGGACGGCCCACCGCCACTACACTCCCCAGCAGCTCCAAACTGAAACGGCAGAGCCGGTCGATTAAATTAAATGCCAGATTCACCGGAACCGCCAGGAGCCCTGCCAGCTGCGGATGAACCATCCCAACCATCAGTACCGCGATACTTCCCCCCAGCAGCGGTCCCATCATGGGCACTACGATGAGATTCAGCAGCACACTGTAGGTCTGCAATGTGTATTGATTAACTGCCGTCACCGGCATCAATGCCAGCTGGATCACCAGCGGAGGCAATAACAGCTTCAACCATTTCCCGCACATTCCCTTTGGTTTCATCCACTGGCTCAGTGCCGGAAGAAATCCGCCCATGGCAAACACTGCTCCAAAGGACAGCCAGAAGGACGGTCTGGCAATCTGAAGCGGATATTCGAATAAGACCATGATCATTCCCAGGGCAGCTGCCGACAGTGAATCGTAGGTTTTCCCCAGACATCCTCCCAGCAGACTGACGATCAGCGCGATCGCCGCTCTGGATGCTGATATCCCTCCTCCGATCAGACTGACATAGGCACAGATCCCTATCGCCATCAACACAGCCGCCGGCCACTGAGGAAGAGTCAGCCGTTTGCGCAAAACACGGTAAAGCCCCACGCCAAAGAGAGAGAGATGCAGGCCACTCAATGTCAGAATATGCCCGATACCGCTGTCCAGATAAAGCTGATACCGCTCATCCGGCAGCCAGGTCTTATCTCCCAGCACAAGCGCGGCCATGGTTCCTCCGCTCTCGCCGCCGGTCCGGACCAACACATCCGCCAGATAACGTCTCAAGCTTCCCAACCAGCCGTCTGCCGGTCGCTCTCCCTTCACGATGATCTGTCCGCTGCTGCCGTTCAGCAAAAGGTTCACGCCCAGAGATGCCTGATACGCAGCGTAATCAAACTGTCCCGGGTTTGTGGGGTGCTCAAAGAGCTGAAGTATCCCGACAACCCGAATGCGATCCCCCTCGATAGCCGGAAAGGTAACCGGCAGATAAATCAACACTCTCCCGATTTCGACCCCCGCCGCAGCAACACCATCGTCACCTTCGGCGCAAAGCTCTGATTTTTCTGTGTTTTTCCCTGACGCTGCCCCCCCAAACATCAAGATGACATCCTCCAACAGAAATTCCCTGCGCATCTCCCGCTGGGTCATCTTTACAACACGACCTTCTGCGGTGACATTCTGTACTTCAGTCAGATTATTCTTTTTTGCCTCACTTTTCTCCGGCTCTGCCTCGCCAGAACACTCCGGCACCGCTATCACATCAGCCCCTCGTGAGCAGAGTTCCTTCTCCGCCGCCTGCCGGTCCACTGTATGCCCACAGCACCCATATCCGCAGAAAAAGAAAACCGGCAGTGCCAGCCAGAGCCAACACTGTCGGTCAATCATCATTTTCCACAATCCAAGGAGTACTGCCGCTCCAATCGGCAATACCACCCCTATCGACCATTGGCTCAGGCACAGCACCTCTCCAAGTACAAACGCTCCCGCCAGCCAACATAACGGTCTTTTTATTTTGTTCTACCTCCAGTCACATTGTAGTCCAGATTTCGCTCAAAGGGCGCATTCAGCGGAATAATCTCTCTGAACTTGGCCGACGAATCACCATCGACCATGATCTGCACTTTACTGATATTTGACAACTCGGTCAACGAATTGACCAGTGAATAGATTGTCACATAGGGATTTGCCGCCAGGTCCCCGGTCAGGAAGTTCTTATCGAAATTTACGTAGCAGATCTTATCCTTTACCGAGACACCGATCAAGCCTGTCCCGCTGGGCATCGTCGGCAGCAAACCGCTGTCCTCCGGTCCCTCAAGCAGCGCATTTACCACCTGCCGCTCCACAGAAAAACTGCTGCTGATGGTAGACTCACGCTCTGTCTCAACCAGCCTGCTGCCGGTCTCATCTCCGTAATAGACCGTCAGCGTCACCTGCTGATAGTTACTCAGATTCTCACCTTTGGAATCCAGGAACGAATTAGCCGACATGATGCCCACTGCATTTCCCAGCGAATCGGTCAGAGGCTGCTCATTGACATAGATGGACACATATTCGATCCCATCCAGCTGAATCAGCGCCTTGACAATCCCCGCCCGCAGTAATACCTCATCGGAGACACTGAGCTGTTTATAATTCTCCGTCATATAAACACTGATCAGGTTATCTCCCTCCTGCGCAACACGGTTCACCAGACCGCTGATGGAAAACAGCGAATAATTTCCCACCGTCTCCGGTGTCTGCATCTGCGACAGCATATTAAATCCCATCTCCTGCACCGATGAGCCCTTTACCTCATGATTCTCCGTCGTCAGGGCGAGCCGATTGCTCGTGGTGTAGTAAAGCACATACGTATCGTCATCAACCACTTCAGAGGGTCCTGTGCTGCAGCCCCACAAGCATATCAGCAGGCAGAGGGCCGCAAAGACCATTACAAATTTTCGTGCCGTTTGCATCTCTCCACCTCCTATGAAATATACATCAGCGGTACGCGCACCGTAAACGTGGATCCCACATTTTCCTTGCTTTGCAGACGAATCGCCCCGTGGTGGGACATGATCACACTCTGCGTAATCGCCAACCCCAGACCGGTGCCTCCGGTCTCACGGCTTCTGGCCTTATCCACACGGTAGAATCGGGAAAACACATGCTCCTGACACTCCTCAGGGATTCCGATACCATTGTCCGCAACCTTAATATAGAAGAACTTGTGATCCGCATTCAGTGAAACACGAACCCATCCACCCTCATTGTTATACTTGATCGCATTTTCGATCAGATTGGAAATCGCCAGCGACATCTTCAGCCGGTCGATCTCCGCCACCACCGGCCGGAAGCTTTCCAGAACCAGCTCCACATTTTTTTGCTCAGCAATGGGGAGCAGCTCCTTCATGGTACTCTCAATCAGATCATTTACATTTTCCTGTGTGATATTCAGTTCCCCGCTGGTGCGATCGATCTTTACCAGTGTGAGCAGATCGTCGATAATCTGCTGTTCTCTGTCCACACTGGCAGAAATGTCCTCCATAAACTCCCGGTACAGCTCCGCCGGAACATTATCCGCCGAAAGCAGGGAATCTGCCAGCACACGGATGGATGCCAGAGGAGTTTTCAGCTCATGGGACACATTGGAGACAAACTCCTGTCTGGACTCATCCAGAATACGGAGCCGGTTCGCGGTTTTATTGTACGCCTCGGAGATCAGTGCGGTCTCCTGGTAATCATCAACCGACACTGTGGCCATCTCCGGAGCCACATCTCCGATGGCCATATGGTTAAAGGTCACCGCCAGCTTATACAGCGGAATCACCATTACACGGGACAGCACCGCCGCGATGATCACCAAAATGATAATCCACATCAGCTCCAACAGCTGCGTCTTCCACCCCAGCGAATCCACGGTCTCCTGGATCTGCCCGATGGACACGGACATCAGCAGCACGCCATTGATCACCGAACCGTCCACATTGTAGATCGGCCGGGTGAATACAATATAGTCATTTTCGTCATCCGTCTCTATGGTAGAAGTTCCGGCAAAGCAGGCAAAAACCGTATCGGAAATACTGGTCCGCCCCTCCGCCAGTGCAAACGTATCCTTCACCACCACATAATTGCTGTTGATAACCAAAATACGCGCATCATAGACACCGGCCAGCATCTCCAGCTCAGCCTCCACCGCGGAATCGCCCAGATTTCCCAGGTAATTTCCCTTGGTCAGCTGATTTGCCATCATAACACACTGGCTCTGTACCTCCGCAGTATGTTCATTAATCAGTGCCTGATATGTCGTCCTTTCAGTCAATCCATTAACCACCAGCATGGGAACCAGTCCGATCAGAATAAACAGAACAAACAGGCAGGCCTGAAGACTTTTCTTAATTTTGAATTTTTTCGCTTTTGGTGTTTCCGATTCCATCCTGCCCTCTCCTTCCATTTTATCGCTCCTTTATATCTCGCCGCATCGGTGCAGCCCGGCCGACCGCACATGGACCACTGCCGATCAGCCCTTAAAGTAATATCCCACGCCCCATTTGGTGTATACATACTCGGGGTCTGCCGGATTTGCCTCAACCTTCTCTCTCAGTCTTCGCACATGAACATCCACCGTGCGCACATCACCGGGATACTCATATCCCCAGACAATATTCAGCAGCTTTTCTCTGCTGTACACCTTTCCCGGGTTTGTCAGAAGCAGTTCAAGCAAATCAAACTCCTTAGTCGTCAGACTGATCTCGTTGTCCGAAAGGAAAGCTCTGCGGCTCTCGCGGTCGAGAACAATATCCTTCACTCTCATGGTATTGACACCGCCGCCCTTTCCGTTTCGGCGCAGAATCGCCTTGATGCGGGCCTTGACCTCAAGAATATTAAACGGCTTGGTAATATAGTCATCAGCACCGTTATCCAAGCCCAGAATTTTATCCATGTCGCCGTCCTTCGCCGTCAGCATAATAATCGGCACATCAGAGAAGCTGCGCACCTGCTGGCACACCGTCAGGCCGTCGAGCCCCGGCAGCATCAGATCCAGCAGGATCACGTCGTACTCCTTCGCCTTTGCCAGCTCCATCGCCTCGATACCATCGTAAGCACAATCCACCTCATATCCATCCTGAATCAGACTGAACTGAATCCCCTTCACGATCAATTTCTCATCATCAACTACCAGTACTCTCTTAGCCATCATATCCTCCCTTGCCGACGATCACTCTGCGGTGATCAGCAGCTTTATTTTTTCATATGCAGCTTCCTTAATGCCTGATACCTGCATAATCTCTTCTGTCGTCTGAAAATCGCCGTGTTCTGTGCGCCAGGCAATGATCGCCAGCGCCTTCGCCTCCCCGATGCCGGGAAGTGTCATCAGCAATTCCTTATCTGCCGTGTTAATATTGATCAAGCCGCCTTCATCACCAGCGCTGATCTGTCCATACTGATCCGCCTCCACCTCATCTAAGGACGGAATCACCAGCTTCTGACCGTCTGCGACAGTCTCCGCCAAATTGAGATAGCTCTCCGCTGCTCCCGGAGCAAAACCTCCTGCCAGCTCGATCACCTCATACACCCGGCTGCCCTCCGGCACCCCATAAACCCCCGGGCTGACCACGCAGCCGCAGATATGGACCATAACGGTCGGTTCAACACTTTCCTCTCTCGAGGTCCCCTGCCTGCCATCCTCGTAATCCACCTCCGTCTCATCACCCTCAAACGATCCTCCCTTCGGCTCACCGTCCAAAATGAGGACAGAATCATCTGCGCAGGATGTCATCAAAAAGGCAGTCAACCACATGATCAGACATATCAAAACTCTTTTCATGTATACCATACCTCCAAAAGAGATACCATATACTTTTCACGCCTGATCCTATTTTAACGAATTATATGTCAGTGTGCAAGTGTTTTTCAGAATGTCATAATTTGTTAATATTTGGAAGGGATAAACACTAAACGCTCCGGCATCCCGGTCTCCACATCCATCTGACACAGGAGCCGTCACACCGAAGCGTCTTATCTTTTGTATACTCATCAGACTCATGCAGTATAAGCGGCTATCCGTCAAAAGTCAATGCAAACGCACATTCGATTCCAAGTTGCTCATTTCACTCCATTTTTATGCTCATTTTCCTGTTTCCCCGCCATCTATTGCACGTTTTCAATCATCCAAATATAATCAAATCATAAGAGCATGCTTTATCAAATGAGAGAAAGGACAATATTTCCCATGCTGGAGAACAAAAAAGAAAAGGTCTGTAAGGCCAACATCCGCTTAAAGACAAGCGGACTGATTACCCTCACCTGGGGCAATGTCTCCGAGATCGACCGGGAGCAGGGGCTTGTGGTGATCAAACCCTCAGGTATCCCCTATGACTCCATGACCCCCGATGATATGGTCATTGTCGATCTGGACGGAAAGGTGGTGGAGGGCAAATGGAATCCCTCCTCGGATCTCCCGACGCACCTGGAGCTTTACAAGGCATTCCCGGAGATCGGCGGCATCACCCACACGCATTCCCGGTGGGCCACCATTTTTTCGCAGGCAGGTTATTCCATTCCCGCACTGGGGACCACCCACGCGGACACCTTCTACGGTGACATCCCCTGCACCAGAAAGATGACTGAGGCGGAGATTTCAGGCGAGTACGAGAAAGAGACCGGAAAGGTCATCTGCGAGACCTTTGCAGACGTGAACCCTATGGACGTCCCGGCGGTTCTGGTCAATTCCCACGGCCCCTTCACCTGGGGAAAGAACGCGGACAAATCGGTGGAAAGCGCCATCGTTCTGGAGGAAGTCGCCATGATGGCATGGCACACGCTGAAGCTGAATGACCGCGCCGAGTTCCAGCAGGCACTGGCCGACAAACACTATTTCCGCAAGCACGGCCCGGGCGCGTATTACGGGCAGAAAGGATAAATTATGATCATCGATGCACAGAAATACAGCGGACTCTGCTCCTGCGGACGGGAGCACTCCATGGAGACAGTCTTTTCCGTGGTGGAGAGCGGCTGTCTCAATCGTCTTAACAATTATTTGACTGAATACGGTCTCACCGGCATGACGGTCGCCGTGTACGACGAAAACACCTACGTGGCAACCGCAGGCAAACACCCTTTTGTGGACCGGGAGATCGTACTGAGTCCCGACGGACTCCACGCCGACGAACACGGTGTGGAACTGCTCCAGGCACAGCTTCCCGCCGAGGCAGAGATCCTCATCGCCATCGGCTCCGGCACCATCCACGACATCACCCGCTACTGCGCCTACGAGCAGCATGCACAGTTTGTCTCCTGCCCCACCGCAGCCAGCGTGGACGGTTTCTGCTCCTCCGTGGCCGCAATGACCTGGAAGGGCTGCAAACGGACATTGACCGCAGTTGCACCCAAACTGGTGATTGCCGATCTGGATGTGATCAAACAGGCTCCCCTCTTCCTGGCCAGATCCGGTTTCGGCGATATGATCGGCAAATATGTGGCCCTCACCGACTGGCGGATCGGCCACCTGCTGACCGGTGAATTTTACTGTGAGCGCATCGCAACCATGACGGAGGAAGCCACCAACGCCGTAGTAGTCAGTGCCGAGGGCATCGTCAACGGCGACGAATCCGCCTACGAAAAGCTGATGTACGGTCTGCTCCTGTCCGGCCTGGCTATGCAGATGATGGGCAACTCCCGCCCCGCTTCGGGCGCAGAGCACCATATCTCCCATCTGATCGAGATGAAGCCGGAGGGCTTAGGCGTATCCTCCGATGCCCTCCACGGTGAGAAGGTGGGCGTGGGCACGCTGATCGCACTGGAAGAGTACCACCGCATCGCAGAGGCTGACCTCTCCTGGCAGGACTACGCTCCCCACAATGAGGACGCCATCGTCGCCATCTTCGGAAAAGCTCTGGCCGAGGAGATCATGAAGGAGAACAGCAAAAACTGCGCGGAGGGAATCACCGGACAAAAGCTGAATGAGTCCTTTGCCCAGATCGCGGACATCATAAAAGCCCTGCCGGACACGGCAGAGCTCCGAAGCTTGTATCACTCCCTCGGCGTCAAATCCAGTCTGGAGGATATTCAGGTCAGCGAGGACAAATTGCCCCTGCTGATCGAATACTCTCCCTGCGTGCGAAACCGCGTCACACTCATGCGGCTGCGCAGATGTATCGCGGAATGACGTTGCGGGTAGGACTATAAAAACGGTTACATAATTTCAATTGAAAGAGACTACACAGAATAAACGAAAGAGAAGCCCACTGCGAGAGCGTGTTTCTCGGGTTTATTTTGTGTAGTCTCTTACACATTTACATCATTATTGTATTTTCACATCCACTGTGTTTTAATCCCACAAACTCCCGGTCAAACACTGCCACATCCACATTGTTCAGATCGGTCAGGGTGTAAACCGAACGGCGGTTAAATTTCTCACTGTCACAAAGGAACACGGTCTGCTTCGCCGAGTTCAGCATCAGCATCCGCAGATAATTCTCCTCCTCGGTGGAATCCGAGATGATCCCGTTCTCATCCAGACTCTGGGAGGAAAAGAACAGAATGTCCGGCTTGAGAGCGGATACTGCGCGGTAGGCCTCAGTGCCGGAGAGCGCAGCGGAGCCGTTCACCGAACGACCGCCGATACAGTGCGTATCGATCCCCAACTCTATGGCTCTCAACACGGTAGAGATATTGTTGGTGAACAGGGTAGCCGACTCCAGCTTCGCGATGTAGGGCAGCAGAAAGCTGACCGTGCTGGAGCCATCCAGCAGAATATTCTGTCCGTCCTTCAGCAGTGCCGATGCCTTTTTCGCGATCAGCCGCTTGGCCGGAATGTTATTTTTCATCCGGTCAGGAAGACTGGCAACACCTTTTGCGGGGGCGGGAAGGGTGACACCGCCGTGAGAGCGCTCCACCAGCCCCTTATTCTGCAGGCTGGTCAGATCCCTGCGTATGCTGGAAGGCGAAGTGAACGTAATCTTCGCCAGATCATTCACCGAGACGTAGCTTCGCTCGCTGATGATCTTTAAAATGGTATCCTGACGGTCAGTGATGTTCATTCAAATACTTCTCCCATTCATCCTTAGGTACTTCCAGAAAGTCAAGGGCTTCCTCATTTATTTTACAACACAGCATGCGAAATCGCAACCTGGTATTTTACGATTCAACACAAAACGGCTACATTCAATTGTCTCACCATTTTCGGGAATCAACTTCCAAATTACAAGAAGAACAGTAAACTGCGCAATCTGGTTATAGATGCTGAACCTGATTTATAGTAACATAACATTAACCGATTACTGTTGGAGGTGTTACTTTATGAATGAAAAATACGAAAAAATGACAAGCGAAAACCTGGCAGTTTTTTTCATAAAAAACGCCGAGCCGACCGCAATCATTCCGGAAATATTCAGCCTTTTCGGCTTTGACTGTATGGTGAGATGCAGTATTGATCCGGAAAAGCTGGACGCGCTGATACAGGAATTCGAACGGAAAAACAGAAGCGATATTCTAATACTGACTTTGATTATCGAATTGATCCGCCAGGGAAAAAATACCTATACGAAGCAGGAAAAGGCTTTCGTTGAAGAGATCAAGAATTTCATTACCGAACATCTCAATGAAGACATCAGCATCAATGAGATCGCAGCGAAGCTGAATGTGAGCTATTATTATATCTGTCACTTTTTTAAGGAGCAGACAGGTATGTCACTCAGTACATTCAGAAATCAAAAGCGCATCGAACTGGCTATGCGTAAACTGGTGCAGACTGGTGAGAAGATTGCCGATGTCGCAACCGATTGCGGTTTTAATAATGTAAGTTATTTTACAGAACTTTTTACCAAGTACACCGGAACAGCTCCCGCCGCATTCAGAACCAGGAACAAGGATACTTGTTTTCATGACTTTTACCATTATGAAGACATGCTTCTTGCCGCTGATCTGGAGTCTGTCTGTTTCTTCGAAAAACCACCGGTTCAGCTGCCGAAGGAGATTCTGACGACCGCTACTCTCCAGGAACCGGACGAACAGTTTCACTTTCTGCATGAATCGGCAATCATCGAATACCACGGGGTACTATATGCCTCCTGGTATAATTGTCCCCGAATCGAACTGAGGGGCTATACGCCCATCCGCGGAATGCGATCCTATGACCACGGTCAGACCTGGACAGCGGTGGAGACGCTTGCGGATGATAAATCCGAAAAGATATTATACTGTCCTCCTGTTTACGGCATATGCGATGACAAGCTGTATATGTTCATGAACGAAATGGTGGCTCCCGATCACATGCACTCACTGGATTTGTATGTGTTGAATGAGGACACGGATAAGTTTGAATTGTTGTGGTCACGGCCCATCCCGTTTAAACTGAATACCAATGTGGTTACTCTGCCCAACGGAAAGCTGATGCTCCCCGGGCGGGTAGGTGAGCTGGATGGATTCCCCAACACCCCGGCAGTCATGATCTCCGACAGCGGAAAGATAGATACCGAGTGGCGCTTGGTAAAGATAGTGGAAAACGGCAATCTGCCGGATGGAAAGATCCTGGTTCACCCTGAGCTTTCCGTGATCTGCAATGAGGATATTCTCTATATGTTCTGCAGAAATGATCAGCGACAGGTGCCGCTGGTATATATTTCAACTGATTTTGGCGAAACCTGGAGCGATGCACATGCCCATGATATCCCTTATATCAGTTCGAAAATATATGGCGGAACGCTGTCAGACGGCAGGAATTATTTGGTGGCCAACACTCACCGGCGCGACCGCTCAAAGCTGGTTGTATATTTCACGGCAAAGGACAGTATCCATTTTGAATCCTATCTCGTGCTCTTCGACAAAGAGAATACAGACATGAACGGAATCATTGCCTGTGATTACCCTTCGGCGGTGGAAAGTGACGGAAAGCTGTATATCATCACCACCAAACGGTACAGCAGGTATAACAGAGGTGCGGTTTTGTTCACTGTGGAGTTGTAAATACATCAAAAACGCCGGGAGCTGATCTCCCGGCGTTCAACGTTTTTCTATTACTCAGCTTTCTTTGCCACATCGGCCATCTTCATGGCTCTCACCTTGCTGGACAGTCCATACAGGTTGATGAAGCCTTCCGCATCGTGGTGGTCATACAGATCACCGGTGGTGAAGGATGCGATGCTCTCATTGTACATGGAGTAGGGAGCGGTGGTGCCCATCTTGATGATGTTGCCCTTGTAGAGCTTCATCTTGCACTCGCCGGTCACGTAGGTATTTACGGACTCAATGAATGCCTGGCAAGCCTCTCTCAGAGGGGTGAACCACTTTGCGGAGTAAACCATATCGCCGAACATGTTTGCCATATTCTTCTTTGCGTTCATGGTCTCCTTATCGTAGATCAGCTCCTCCAGCTGCATGTGTGCTTCCATCAGAATGGTTCCGCCGGGAGTCTCGTATACACCGCGGGACTTCATGCCTACCATACGGTTCTCAACGATATCGCAGATACCGATACCGTGCTTGCCGCCCAGGATGTTCAGCTTCTCGATGATCTCGGACAGCTTCATCTTCTCGCCGTTCAGGGCCACCGGCTTACCTGCCTCGAAGGAGATGGAAATCTCCTCGGGCTCATCGGGAGCCTTCTCGGGGGTCACGCCCAGCACCAGCATGTGGTCATACTGAGGTGCGTTTGCGGGGTCCTCCAGCTCCAGACCTTCGTGGCTGATGTGCCAGATGTTGCGGTCACGGCTGTAGCTGTTGTTTGCCTTGAAGGGCAGCTCAATGCCTCTGGCTGCACAGTACTCCAGCTCCTCCTCACGGGACTGAATGTTCCAGATTCGCCAGGGAGCGATGATCTTCAGTTCAGGAGCCAGCGCCTTGATACCCAGCTCGAAACGTACCTGGTCATTTCCCTTACCGGTAGCGCCGTGGCAGATAGCAACTGCGCCCTCTTTCTTAGCGATGTCAACCAGAATCTTTGCGATCAGCGGACGTGCCATCGCGGTGCCTAAGAGGTACTTGTTCTCGTAAACAGCATCAGCCTTGATACAGGGCAGGATGTACTCGTCGCAGAACTCATCCACAACGTGCTCGATGTACAGCTTGGAAGCGCCGGTGTACTTTGCGCGCTCCTCCAGTCCGTCCAGCTCATTTCCCTGGCCCACGTCGATACATACGCAGATAACCTCATAGTCATAGTTCTCCTTCAACCAGGGGATCAGTACTGTGGTGTCCAGACCGCCGGAATATGCTAAAATTACTTTTTCTTTCATTATCTTAATCCTCCAAATATTTTCTTCTTTTTTACCGATGAACCTTCTTCATCTGCCGCTGCTCATAAATATACATCAACCCTGCATAAAAAGCAAGTACTAACCTGAAATTTTATAAAAAAACGGAATTTTTATGCATTTCACTCTGCATATTTGCATATTTTTATGCATTTCTACCTGAAAACATGAATTTTTATACATCAGGAATAATCCCGGAAGGTTTCTTTCATATTAAAAGTACCAGAAAAATCGGAAAATCTGTCTGCACAGGGCAGAAAATCCATCGTCAATCGGAGGTAATCTATGATCGGAATGTTGACCGCGCTGATTTCCGGCGCGCTGATGAGTATACAGGGAGTGTTCAATACCGGTGTGACCAAGCAGACCAGTCTCTGGGTGGCCACGGGAATGGTCCAGCTGACGGCCTTTCTGGTCTGTGTCATCGCCTGGTTTATGACCGGAAGGGAAAGTGTGACCGCCATCACTCAGGTTCAGCCGAAATATCTTTTGCTGGGCGGTGTGATCGGTGCCTTTATCACCATGACCGTGGTAAAGAGCATGGGCGATCTGGGACCGGCCAGTGCCACCCTATTGATCGTGATTGCCCAGCTGTCCGTCTCCTACCTGATCGAGCTGTTCGGCCTATTCGGTGCGGATAAGGCTGACTTTTCCTGGCGAAAACTCCTTGGAATGGCCATTGCCATCGCCGGCGTGGTAATCTTTCAGCGGGATCACTGATTGTATTACACATAGCTGCAGATTTGTCTTATATACAACGCGTATAATAAATTCTTTTTTAACATTTCATTGACTTGACTTAATTCCATTTTCGTTCTATGATTAGAGAGGGGATTTTATATTTGTAATGGGGGCTATACAGATGAAAAAGCTGATTTCGATCATTCTTATTTTTCTTACTTTGACCATATCCTGCACAGGCTGCACAGAACCGGGCGGAGAAAGCCAGCCTTCCACCGATGCGGAAAGCAGTGCTGAGCAATATCCGGCAGACAGCAGCGAGGAGAGTTCTGCCCCTACTCCGGGGGCCGCTCCGGACACCTCTATTGCATCACCTTCTGAGCCTTCCACGGAAGGTTCGGATGTCGTGCCGGGTCCCACGCCGTCTGACCACTCCACGGAACCTGCGTCCGCCGAGGATTCCGCTCTTTCCAACTATTCTTTCGAGCCGAGAACTGAGACCGTCTATACCACCGCGAATTTAAACATCCGCACTGAGCCTTCCACCGATGCGGATGTTCTGGTCATGCTTGCGCCGGAAAGAAAATTGGTCCGCACCGGCTATCACGAAGAATGGAGCCGCCTTATTTACAATGGAAAGACAGTCTATGCGGCCAGCGATTATTTGACTACGGTCTCTCCCGTTCTTTCCAATGACACGATTTATTACGGCTATGATCGCAATACCCGGGACGAAAAAAATATCCCGGGGCTGATCAACTGGTATATCCGCAACTGGAGCCATCAGGCCGATTTTATCATGGATACGGAAAGCAATCTGGTCTATCTGACGCTGGATGAGGGGTACGAAAACGGTTACACTCCCCTGATTCTGGATATACTGAGGGAAAAGAGCGTAACCTGTGTATTTTTCCTGACCAAAGGCTTTGTGGATTCCCAGCCGGAACTGGTACAGCGCATGCTCGATGAGGGACACATTCTGGGAAATCACACCTGCGCACATCCGAGCAACGGCATGCCTTCCCTGCCTCTCGACGAACAGGAGGAAGACATTATGACCCTTCACCGTCTGGTACTGGATCAGTTTGGCTACGAGATGAAGCTGTTCCGATTTCCATCGGGCATCTACAGTGATCTGTCGCTGGATCTGGTATCATCTCTGGGCTACCGCAGTGTGTTTTGGACAGTCACCCACAATGACTTTTATCGGGAAAATCAGCCCGATCCGGCCACGGCACTGAATCATTGTCTCAGTGAGCTCCATCCAGGCGCCATCTATCTGCTCCACGCTGTTTCCCAAACAAATGCGGAGATTTTGGCTGACTTTATCGACGGAGTGCGGGATATGGGCTATGAGTTCGGTGTGTATCCGGTAGACTAAGAACGATTATCCCCGTTGCAGGGATGCTATAATGCAAAGGGATGTTCCATTTCCTGCAATTCAAAACGATACTTCTGCGTGACCTCCGGATATTTTTCGTGGTCCACTTCCTCCAGAAACATGGCGAGCGGTCTGATCCAAAGCCCTCCATCTCCATATAACTTCCGGTAGATCACATACTCCTCTCCTGTCTCCGAGTGAAGGGCCACATCCACGGTCAGATAATAATTTCCTTTAAAATGTCTGTACACTCTGTTCAGCTTCAATTCATTCATGACAATCTCTCCTCTATCTGTTCTCTGCATTTCAGTGCCGTCGTGGCACCGAATGCGCTGATCGTTACGCTGGCGGCTGCGTTGGCTGCCTTTCCGCAGTCTGCCAGAGACTTATGCTCCAGCAGGCTGCTCAGGAACGCCGCTGCGAAGGTGTCTCCGGCCCCGGTGGTATCCACCGGCTTTATCCCCGGAACTGCCGGGATCTCCAGTCTGCTCTCCTCACCATAGTTCTGATAAAATACGTTTTCTGATCGTTTCTCCGGGTTGGTACGGATCAGGCACCCTTCGCCGCCCAGCTTGAGCACAATGGTCCCCACTCCGGCGGCTATAAAGGCCTCGGCGATTTGATCCGGATCAGTGAGTCCACTGACTCTCTGTGCCTCCTCCAGATTCGGAAAAATAAAATCCACATAACGAAGGGCAGGCTGTATATCAGCGAGCGTCTCGCCGTTTTTGCACTTGGTCATATCTGCGCAGACCAGATATCCAGCCTCGCCAGCCTCCCTGAATATCCGCTCCATCTCTCTCACCGTGAACATCGGGTAAACAAAAATGCTGGCCAGCATCAGGATTTTTCCCCCCGGCAGCTCGCTGATCACCACATCTGCCGGATCCTGTTTTCGCAGACTTCCACCGGAGGCTGTGACAAAGCTTCGCTCTCCGTCCGAACTGATCAGTACCAGATTGATGCCTGTATCAAGGCCGGGAACCTGCTTTACCCCGGCAGTATCGATCCCCTCACGACGGCACTGCTCCAGAATAAATCGTCCGGCGGTGTCATCCCCGACCCGACTGATCAGGTGTACACGCTTTCCCAATCTGGCCAGAATGATGCTCTCATTCAGCGCGTCACCTCCGGTATACATCCGGATCGCATCCACCGGATGGGATCCGCTGCCGAATACCGAAGCATCCACCGGCCCTGCCGGAATGTCCAGTATGGAAGCGCCGATGACCACCACATCCACAGCCTTATGGGAGCCGGCCTTGCTATTTTTCACCTTTTTCTCTACATTTCCCATAATCTTATCTTCCGTTTCTCCGATCATTTGACCGGCTTATTATATGCGCCCTCTTCAATCATCCTGCATTGTTCGCTTCACCGGTCATTACCCGATCACTTCACATCGTTCTCGTCTCACCGACCATCATTTTTACCGCTTACTTCTGCTCCCCGGTCTTCTGCTCATTTTTTCTTCGCCTCGCCAGAAGACCACCGATTCTTCCCGATTCCTTTGCCGATAATGACCGCCAGCCGGTGGCCATTACCTTGTCAAACACGCCGATCTCCTCGGCGATCTCCAGCTTTATTTTTTCCTCCTCGGAAAGATTGTTCAGATCCGGAATATTTTCTTTTTTAGGCATGTTGTGTCCTTCTCCTTTCTATCCATACAGATCAGTCAGAAACGCTCTCCCGCACTTTCTTCGGTCAAAAACGTTCTTCCACAGCTATCAGTATCGGATAAAAAGGAAAGGCCTATTCAGGCCTTTCACAGATATCCCAATATTTTTTCTTTGATAATGGCAAAAAACTCTCTCACCAGATCATTTGGCAGCAAGAGCTTGTCTGAGGGCGCAGCGATCCCGGTATAATTGTCAAATCCAAGCTTATCCGCCAGTGCCATCGCCCGGTAAACATGAAAGCTGTTGGTAATGACGCCGACTCTGGCCTCCGGGTCCTTGATGGCTTTATCGGAGAAAATCAGATTTTCCCTCGTGCTCATCGCCATATTTTCCAGGGTGATCCGCTCGGGCGAAATGCCTGCATCGATCAGATAACTGGTCATGGCATAGGCCTCCGTCAGATCAGCGCCTTTGCTCTGACCACCACTCACAATGACCAGCAGATCCTGATCCTCCTCCAGATATTCTATAGCCTTGTCAAGCCGATATTTCAGGGAGTTGGACGGCTCGTCTCCATCCACCCGGGTCCCCAGCACGATCACATAGTCCAAGTCCTTGGGATCTGACCGGGCAAACATACCGCTGATAACGGAAACACCCACGATGACGGCAAGAACGGCCACCAGACCCACTGTGGTCCAAAAGCTGACGACCACCGGCAGTGTTACCTTTTGGATCAAGGCCTCCCTGCCAAACCCTCTAAGGCCTACATGAATCAGCCCGGATATCGCTCCGATCACCAGCCAGAACCCAGAGAAAGACACCACAGTCCCCGTGTAACCGATCATGAGAACATAATAAGCCAGACATAATATCATAACCGTAAGAAACATTTGCATCCCTCACTTATCCATCATGCTCTGCGGCGCAGAATATCATACTTCTCCGGCTGCTCGCTCAATCGCACCCACAGCTCCTGTTTGGGATGAGGGGCACTCTCCTGAGCAGTACCGTCTGCAGCCCAGATGCCCTCCACCGTGACGGTGATATTTCGTCCATCCGGCTTCATGATCTCGATCTCCTCGCCCACAGAAAATTTATTTCTCTGCTCCAGCGCAAAGCGTCCCGCATCATCCAGATCTCCGGCGATGCCCAGATAAATATAGTCCTGAGTGTAGGTATTATTGTCGTAGATCTGTGTATCCGAATCCGGCTTTCCGTAAAAAAATCCGGTGGTAAACTTTCTGGTGGTGCACTTGCCGATCTCCGCCTTGTACCACTCCATGTTCTGCTCGTACTGCTCCATGGAGACAGATAAATCATCAAGAGCCTTTCGGTAGG
This sequence comes from Lachnospiraceae bacterium, assembly GCA_017461725.1. Classification (GTDB taxonomy): domain Bacteria; phylum Bacillota; class Clostridia; order Lachnospirales; family Lachnospiraceae; genus RGIG423. The sequence continues at coordinate 58,407 of JAFTXG010000022.1, read as the reverse complement.
TGCGGGCAACGGAAGCCACATAGAGTGCCGTCTTCATCCGGCCCTCCACCTTCAGACTGTCAACGCCGGCTGCCATCAGATCGGGCAGATGCTCGATCATGCAGAGATCCTTGGAGTTAAAAATGTAGGTACCGCGCTCATTCTCGTAGACCGGCATGTACTCGCCGGGTCTGGATTCCTCCACCACCGAATATTTCCAGCGGCAGGGGTGGGTGCAGGCACCCCGGTTGGCATCTCGCCCCGCCATAAAACTGCTGAGCAGACATCTGCCGGAATAGGAGATGCACATGGCTCCATGAACAAAGGACTCGATCTCCATATCATCGGGAATCCGATCGCGGATCTCCCTGATTTCCTTTAAGGACAGCTCTCTGGCCGTCACCACACGTTTCGCGCCCAGGCTGTGCCAGAAATTAAAGGTCCCATAATTAGTGTTATTTGCCTGCGTGCTGATATGGATCTCGACCTCCGGTACCACTTCCTTCGCGATGGTGAACACCGCAGGGTCGGAGATGATCAGCGCATCCGGCTTCACAACAGTCTTCAGCTCCTCAAAATAGGTTCTGACTCCGTCAAGGTCATCATTGTGGGCCAGAATGTTTGCCGTCACATAGACCTTCACTCCGTGACTGTGGGCAAACTCCACCCCCTCCTTCATATCCTGCAGCGAAAAGTTTTTCGCCTTGGCTCTCAACCCGAAGGCCTCTCCTCCGATATATACAGCGTCCGCTCCGTAGAGCACCGCCACCTTTAATACCTCAAGACAACTGGCCGGAATCAAAAGCTCCGGCAGTCTCGCCTGTCTGTCTTTCATAACCTGTTCCTCTTTTATCTGTCTTCCGAACTATTTCTCCGCTTTTTCTGTCAGCTCTTTTTCGATCACTGCCCGCCTTTTGCCGTCTCTCCATCCGGATACGGCCATTTTCCGCACACACTTCCCTTAAGTCCTTCCACGGGTACCTATCGGCCAACCAGCTTTACGCTGACCGTCACGCCGTCACCGATGGGAATGATGGCTGTCTGCAGATCGTCCCGATGCTTCAATTCATACAGATACTCACGCATTCGCGCATGAATGGTACGGTTTCTTCTGGTCACCGCAAAACGGGACTCGATGAGATCGCCATCCTGCAGCACATTGTCCGAAATCAGTGTCCCGCCAACAGCCAGGAGCCTCATCACCTCGGGCAGCCAGTGAATGTACTGCCCCTTAGCCGCATCCATAAAAATCAGATCGTAGGTCCCGGTAAGACTCTGCAGCAGCTCCATGGCATCGCCCTCGAGCAGTGTGATCCGGTCTTCCATGCCTGCTCGCCGAAAATTTTCCTTTGCGATGGGAATACGCTTCTCGTATTTCTCAATAGTGGTGATGTGACAGCCCTCCGGCATATGCTCCGCCATCAGAAGTGCCGAGTAGCCCACAGCCGTCCCCACCTCCAGGATCCGCATGGGACGTTTCATCTCCACCAGTGTCTTCAAAAAGCTGGCCGTCTCCTTTCGGATGATCGGTACAAAAGAATCCCTGGCTTCTTTGGCGATGGCCCGCAGCAGCGGGCTATCACCATTTTCCAGGGAATTAATATACGTTATTGTTCGTTCATCAATAATCATTTGCTCTCCCCGTCGGCGTCGACAGCTCGTCAAGCACCTGCAGTGTCGTCATATTACTGTTCAGCACATGTGTACCTGCAATGATTTCCTTTTCATAAAGCATTTTCTGTATGATGAAAATGAGCTCGCTGGAAATCAGGTTTTTGTCCTTCAGCCGCTTTGCGGTGGTCATGGCCGACTCACCCTCCGCGACCTCAAACTCCACCTCAATCTCCACACCGGTTCCCGGCTGCTCACCAAAAAGATCATACCCGAATCGGTAAAGCTGCTGAGTCATCAACGCCATCGCCACAACCACAATGATCAAAAAAAGTACAGAGATCACCGCAGTCATCACTTTGCCGAACATATCATGATCAGATGTCTTTTTCTTACCTTTTCTTTTTGTCTTCTGCGCCATGGAACCTCCAATCGTTACACCGTAAGCATCCATAAACTGCCTACAGGTCAACCTCCATGATAATCGGCAGGATCATCGGTCTGCGCTTCATCTTCTTCCATAAGAAGTCGCTGAGATTGTCGCGGACAACCGTTTTGATCTTGCCCCAGTCGCATACGCCCTGAGAAAGACAAACATCAACAGCATTCGCCACAACAGAATGGGACTCCTCCATCAGATCCTCGGACTCTCTCACATAGACGAACCCTCTGGACACGATGTCAGGACCCGCAAGCAGCGTGCAGCTATAGCGGTTGATAGTCATCACCACAATAATGATACCATCCTTCGCCAGTGTCTGTCGGTCTCTGAGCACAATATTTCCCACATCGCCGACACCGAGACCATCCACCAGAATGCCTCCGGTCTGCACATGCCCCACAACTGCCGCACTCTCCTCGCTGAACTCCAGCACATCGCCGCAGTTCATCAGGAAAATATTTTCCTCGGGAATACCCATGGCTGCCGCGATCTCCGCATTTGCCTGCAGGTGACGATACTCGCCGTGAACCGGAATCGCATACCTGGGACGCACCAGCGAATAAATCAGCTTTAACTCCTCGCGGCATGCATGGCCGGACACATGGGTATCCTGATTAATCACCTTTGCTCCCTTTGCCGCAAGTTCATTGATGACCTTCGCCACTGCCTTCTCATTTCCGGGAATGGGCGTAGAGCTCAGGATAATCGTATCATTTTTATTGATCGATACCTTGCGATGAATATCTGCCGCCATACGGGACAATGCAGCCATCGTCTCTCCCTGGCTGCCGGTGGTGATCAGCACCGTCTGCTCAGGGGGATAATTCTTTAGCTGCTCGATATCGATCAGCGTATTTTCGGGAATAGTAATATAGCCAAGCTCGCTGGCCGTCGTGATAATATTGACCATGCTGCGGCCCTCCACCACGATTTTGCGGCCCTGACGGCTGGCGGAATTTACAATCTGCTGCACACGGTCAACATTTGATGCAAAGGTGGCAACAATGATCCGTCGGTCAGCATTCTCAGCAAATAAGTTATCAAAGGTCTTACCCACGGTCTTTTCGGACATGGTAAAACCATCCCGGATCGCGTTGGTACTGTCGCTCATCAGCGCGAGGACACCTTTTTTGCCCAACTCCGCAAACCGCGCCAGATCGATGGCATCGCCAAACACAGGCGTATAGTCCACCTTAAAATCTCCGGTGTGAACCACCACTCCGGCCGGTGAGAAGATCGCCAGCGCGGCAGCATCCACAATACTGTGGTTGGTTCGGATAAACTCCACGCGGAAACAGCCCAGATTGACAGTCTGCCCGTACTTCACCACTTTGCGCTTCGTTGACTTGGTCAGATTATGCTCTTTTAATTTATTTTCAATAATGCCCATGGTAAGCTTCGTTGCGTACACAGGGACAGAAATTCTCTGCAGAATATAAGGCAATGCACCGATATGATCCTCATGACCGTGAGTGATCACGATACCCTTGATCATATCCAGATGATTTTCCAGATAAGTGATATCCGGAATGACCAGGTCTATTCCCAACATATCATCGGTGGGAAAGCTCAGACCACAGTCCACCACAACAATACTGTCTTCGTATTTGAAGGCAGTGATATTCATTCCAATCTGCTCCAATCCTCCGAGAGGAATGATCTGCAGCTTGGATACTGTTTCATTATTCAATTAACGCACCTCCGTTTTCATGAGGCAGCCTTTATTTACACACTGTCCGTCCGGTCTACAGGATCTACGGAATAAGCTCAATATCCTCTTCATCCAGCAATTCATTAAAAATCTTTGACAGATAGGAGAGTTCCTCCTCATCCTCCACAATCTCATACAGCGCATCACTGTCCTCGCTGCCGGATGTGTCCTTGAGAATGTATGCGTCGCCGTCCTCTGTCTCCGAATCAGACACCAGTAAATAATTGATGCCGCCAATTCTCGTCTCTTCAATTACATAAAATTTAATTTCGTCCCCGTTTTCCGAGGTCAAAATAATCATTTCGTCCATAATAAACCTCTTATCAGTTTCAGTCTTCCCGTTTTTCGTCAGTCGATTCAATCGTTTTGCGTGCAAATGCCAGAGAATCCAGATATCCCTGGAGAATCAGCGATGCGGCAATCATATCCACATACTCTTTCTTCTTCTCTCGGGATAAGCCTGCCTCATCCATCGCACTGTCCGCCGCCACTGTGGTCAGACGCTCGTCCCATAAAATAACCGGAAGCCCTGTCCGTCGCTCGAGCTTCTCTTTAAAGGCCTCCGATTTCTGTGCACGTTCTCCGATTGTGTTATCCATGTGCTTAGGATATCCCAGCACAAATTTCTCCACCTGATACTCCTTCGCGAGCGTTTCAATCCGCGCTAAAGTACGGCGAAGCTTGTCCTCGCTCTCCCGACGAATGATCTCCACACCCTGTGCGGTGATCCCGAGCGGGTCACTGACTGCTACACCTACTGTTTTGGACCCCAGATCCAGTCCCATGATACGCATGTGGTCACCCTTCCAGCTTGTTTTCGATATAGTACCGCATTAACTCTTCCAGCAACTCATCACGCTCAACCTTCATGATCAGACTGCGCGCATTATCATAGCTGGTAATGTAAGTGGGATCTCCGGACATAATGTAACCAACCACCTGATTGATCGGATTATACCCCTTTTTCTTCAATGCCGCGTATACTCTCGCGAGAATACTGCTGACCTGACTGTGATTTTCCACCTCATTATGCACAAATTGTGTCCTGTGTATCTCAACCATTTTCATCACGTCCTTATTTCTGGTAATACCATTTTACCCCATAATGCGTAATTCGGCAAGCGGTTTTCTTCAAATCTGTCACTTTAATTTCTTAAAGTTGTATGAAGAGAAGCCCGAAAATGATGCTTCCCTCCACTTTCTTCTCATTTTTCGACAAAAATCAACAAATCATCCTTCAAAAAACGCTCAAACCGGCCATAAACCAGTTCTCCCGCTCCCTTTTCGGTCACGACAGCTCCCTTGATATACTCGGGTGTACAACCGGTCATATAGCTGACACCGTCAATCTCCAGTGGCTCCTCCAGCAAAAGAGAGGTCTCTTTTCCCAGCTTCCGCTGCCTATATGCCTCCGACATCTGCTCACCCAGCTCAATGAGGCGATGACTCCGCTCAGTCTTCACCTTCTCCGGCACCTGGTTCGGCATGGTCGCCGCACGGGTGCCTTTGCGCACTGAATATTTGAACACGTGCATCTCGTAGAAACCGATCTCCCGCACAAAATCGAGCGTCTGTGCGAACTCTTCCCCGGTCTCCCCGGCGAATCCGGCGATCACGTCGGTGGTGATGGCAGGATCGTCATAATACTTGCGGAGAATATCACAGCCCGCTTTGAATTCCGCCGTGGTGTAGCGGCGGTTCATCCGCTTCAGGGTGGCATCGCAGCCGCTCTGCAGGGAGAGATGGAAATGGGGGCAGACTTTTTTCAGTTTTGAGAGCTCACTGACAAATTCCTCGGTGACAATCCTGGGCTCCAGCGAGCCGAGGCGCACCCGGTCAATCCCGTCGATCTCATGGACAGCCTTGATCAATTCCAGAAGGTGCGGAGCTTTTTCCTCCTTGATATCTACTCCGTAGGAGCTCAAATGAATGCCGGTCAGGACCACCTCCCGGTATCCGGCTGCCGCCAGCGCTTTCACCTCGCCCACCACATCAACCAGGCCTCTGCTGCGGACGCGCCCTCTGGTGTAGGGAATGATACAGTAGCTGCAGAACTGATTGCAGCCGTCCTGGACCTTAATAAAGGCTCTGGTGTGCTCAGCCGTCCTCGAAATGGACAGACTCTCGTATTCGTTCGTCTTTGCGATATCAAGAAGAGCCTCATTGGCGTTTTGGTCCGCAAAATAGTGCTCCAGAATACCCACCAGCTCATTTTTCTGATTATTTCCGATAATCAGATCCACAGCCGCATCTTCCAAAAGCGCCTCGCCCGCCGCCTGAACATAGCAGCCGGCCGCCACCACCACCGCATCGGGGTTCATGGTCTTTGCGCGGTGAAGCATCTGTCTGGACTTGCGGTCAGCTATATTGGTCACGCTGCAGGTATTAATCACATAGACATCCGCCGTCTCCTCGAAGGGGACGATCTCATAACCCGCAGCCTCCAGAAGCTGCTGCATAGCCTCAGTCTCGTATGCATTTACCTTGCAGCCTAGATTGTGCAGTGCTGCTCTCATAAAACTTCCTCCTGACTTTCAAAACATCGGTGCCGAAATCCGGTCAGTTTACCGCAGAGATACCAACGGTAACGACAATAGTTTACCGTTGTGAAAGAAAATTGTCAATCAGAGAATATGTGCCGAGTGACAAAGCGACAATGATTTGCTCACTCAAACAGGAAGTCATACCAGTGGGTTTCCGGTTCACTCTTTTTGTAATCAGCATCGCCGGTGGCAACATCGTAATTCACGCTGTAAACCGCCTCCACGTCTCTGTCCTCCGATATAACGCTCATATATTTTCTGATTCGATCCACATACCCCGTCAGGTCACCGTCAACATATCCCAGCATCGTGCGCATGTCCGCGTAAAAATAGTCAATATATAGCATCCGCTGAAACAAACCAATCTCGCTGACGCTGGCATCTCCCGGAATCACACCGACCAGATATTTCTCCATCTGCTCATAGGGAATCGCCATATATTCCTTTGATTCCATTTTCAGATATTCCTGCAGCTCAGGTGTACCAAAAATGGTCCTTCCCAGCGCAAGCTCAGCATCAGTCAGCGCAAGCTCCGGAAGCTGCTCCAAAATTTCTTCCTGACTGAGTTCAGCCTCCGTCCATCCGATTGAACGATAATGGGTCTTCGTATAATACCAATAACCGCCAAACACGATCGCTGCCGTCAGCACGCAGGCCACAACGGTTCTGATTTTTGTCCTGCGCTTCTGCCGATAAATCGCCTCCACACAGTCATATGCGTCCTGACTCGGCATAAACTCCGTCTCCAAGGGCGCACACATGCTCTTCGCCAAAGCAGCGCACTCCGCGCAGGCCTGGATATGCTCTTCGATCAGCTGATTGCTCTCCGCAGAGGTCAATCCGTCCGCATACAGCGGCAATAAATCGCGAATAATCTCACACTTCATGCTTCTCCCTCCATTTCTGACCGTATCCGGCTCTTGGTCCGAAAGAAATTGACCCGCGCCCAGTTTTCGCTTCTGCCAAGGGCAAGGCCGATCTCCTGAAAGTTCATCCCCTCCAGACGCATGATAAACACCTGCTTCTGTTCAGGCGAGACAGTGTCCAACAGCTTCAGTATCTGTTCCGCTTCAGCTTTCTGCAGATGGATTGTTTCCGCTGACGGGGTGGCAATCCAGGTCGCCTCATCCAGACTCACAAACCGTTTTTTTCTCCGGCATTCGTTGTAAAACAGATTCCGTCCGATGGTGCAAAGCCAGGTGGAAGCCTTATACTTCGGATCGTAATGCTTAATGTGTTCCATTGCTTTGCAGAACGTCTCCGCTGCCAAGTCCTCCGCAAGGTCGGGATCCGCGCAGAGCGACAGCAGATATCCGTAGACAATCCGGTAATTCTCTCGGTAGAATGTTTCCAGCACGATTCCCACACCTCCTTTGGCTTTGTTCTATTGGTTATACACGAAAAAGTGAAATTCGTTACAAACGTTCCCCAAATTCTCGCATTGAGATTTCACATGAAATTCGGGACAGATGTTGACCAACATTCTGAGCTCCGTAAAAGCAAAATAGCATGACTTTGGCCACGCTATTTTGTACACGATTATCACATTAAATCATCTTTGCTGTGAAAGATTCCGTCCAAGACTTTCCCGGCTTACGCTTCCACATCGATAATCTCTCTGGTCTCCAGCGCCCTTGCCACCATCTCATCGATCTTCTCCGCCAGATTCAGCTCTGACTTGGCGATGGCTTTCACGATGGGCTTGGTCACGGGATGCTTTGCCACGAAAATGGTACAGCAGTCCTCGTAGGGAAGGATGGAGGTCTCGAAGGTATTGATCTTCTTTGCGACCTTTACGATGTCGTCCTTATCAAAGGCGATCAGCGGGCGATATACGGGCAGAGTGCAGACCTCGTTGGTCACCGCCAGACTCTGGATGGTCTGGGACGCCACCTGTCCGAGGCTCTCACCGGTAATCAGGCCCAGACTGTCGGACTCTTTGGCGATCATCTCTGCGATCCGCATCATGTAGCGGCGCATGATAATGGTCAGCTCATCGTGGGGACACTGATCGTAAATATACAGCTGAATCTCCGTAAAATTGATCACATGGAGACGGATGGGGCCGGTGTACACTGCCACCAGCTTCGCCAGATCCACGACCTTCTCCTTGGCGCGCTCGCTGGTGTAGGGCGGTGCATGGAAATATACCGCATCCAGGGTCACACCGCGCTTTGCGATCATGTAGCCTGCAACAGGACTGTCGATTCCGCCGGACAGAAGCAGGGTCGCCTTGCCGGAGGTACCTGCGGGCATTCCGCCCTGTCCGGGAAGGGATTTGGAATAAATATTCACTAAGGTGGGGCGAAGTTCCACATTGATCTTTACCTCCGGATCATGGACATCCACCTTAGTCTCGGGGAATGCCTCCAGGATCGCCTCACCCAGCGCTGCATTCACATCATTTGACTCCATGGGGAAGGACTTGTCCACACGGCGGCAGAACACCTTGAAGGTAAAATTCTTGTCCGGGTATTCGCTGTCGATATGGGCTAGAACTTCCTTTTTCAACTCCTCAAAATTCATCTTTGACTTCTGCACGATGGGGCAGATCGCCACGATACCAAAAATTTTCTGCAGGCAGTCCACGGTCTCATCGTAATCAAAGTGTCCCTCCGCCTTCACATAGACGCGTCCGGACTCCTTGAACACCTTGAACTGTCCGTCAATCTTATACAGCGCTCTGCGCATCTGGCGCACCAGCGCATCCTCAAACAGATAGCGGTTCTTTCCCTTGATGGCGATCTCCGCGTATTTGATCAAAAATACCTGAACCATATTTTCCTCTTTCCTCCGCCATGGGCGGTAAGTTATGTCCGTCTGATTTTACCTGACGGTTACCAACTCATCATCTGACTGATAAAGCTGTCGACCACCGGTTATCCAGCTTCTGTGGCATCATCTAACCGTGCTGTCTTTTGACTCCATGCAATCCACCTACATCCTGCGGTATCGTCTCAACATCGGCAACAACTCGCTTAAGCATTGTATACAATATTCGATCTCCGCCTCCGTGGTGAAGATACTGAAGCTGAATCGCAGAGTCGCGTCCAGATACTCCTTCTCCACACCGATGCCCTTCAGTGTTCCGCTCACCGCCGGATGGTTGGATGAGCAGGCCGAGCCGGAGGAAACGTAAACGCCCTTGTCCTCCAGCGCGTGGAGCAATACCTCGCTTCGCACTCCGTCAAAGCTGACACTGACCACATGGGGCGCACTGTCCCGGCCCGTCAGTCCGTTGACCCGGGTTCCCTCAATAGTGCCCAGCTTTTCGATAAACATTTCCTTTATATGATACAGATAATCTGTCTTTTTGTCAAAGTCATTATACATTTCTCTGGCTGCAACACCCAGCCCTGCCGCTCCCGGCACATTGTCCGTCCCGGAGCGCATGCCTTTCTGCTGACCGCCACCAAACAGGATCGGGCGGATCTTGGTACCCTCCTTTATGTAGAGGAAACCGATGCCCTTAGGGCCGTGAATCTTGTGGGCGCTGACGCTCAGCAGATCAATCCCCAACTGTTTCGGGTTGATGCGAAATTTGCCGTAGGCCTGGATCGCATCCACATGAACCAGTGCGCGAGGAGCTTTTGCTCTCACCAGCTTGGCAATCTCTCCCACGGGATTCACTGAGCCGATTTCATTGTTCACATACATCACCGACACCAGGATGGTCTCATCGTCCAGCACCTTCTCCAGCTCATCCAGCCTCAGATGTCCGTGCTCGTCCACCGGCACATAGGAGACGCGGAAGCCTTCCTCCTCCAAAAATCCGAAGACATTGTACACGGAAGCATGCTCAATGGTGGAAGTGATAATGTGTTTTCCTCTGCGCCGGTTTGCCAGCGCAGTTCCGATGATGGCCATGTTGTTTGACTCGGTGCCGCCGGAGGTAAAAATAATCTCGGCAGGCTTTGCCTTCAAAGTCTTTGCGATTTCCTCCCGGGCAGCCTTCACATAGTGCTCCGCGTCCACTCCCTTTTTGTGGAGGGAGGATGGATTGCCAAAATCCTCAGTCATGGTTTTGATCATGATTTCCTTGACAGAGTCCAGAACCCTCGTCGTCGCGGAATTATCCAAATATGCTTCCATAGTATATCCTCACTTGCCTGATCTCAGGCTTGATCTTTCTGCGTCCGTCTGCGTCCGTTTTAAGCCCTCACTGTCCGCATCCGTCTATCCGAATCGGTCTGTTCCATTCATCAGTTCTCTCTGCCCGAGTCAATCTGCATTTTTCCTTCCCACAATGTCTGTACTACCTCACGGTTCCAGCACATAGCCGATCATCGACAACACACTCATCCCGGCAGTCTCCGTCCGAAGAATCCGCCGTCCCAGCGTGATCGGCACAAATCCGGCCGCACTGGCCGCCTCGACCTCCTCCTCGGAAAAGCCGCCCTCCGGGCCGATAAAAATCGCCACTTTGGCTCCCGGCTTGATCTCGCCGATACATTTGCGGGTAAAAGCCATGCCCTCAGCATTCTCGTAAGGCATCAATTTAACGTCAAAAGCAGACGCTTCGATAAGCGCCTGTTTAAAACTCATGACGGAGCGAACCTCCGGAATCAGGGTGCGCTTGGACTGCTTCGCAGCCGCCTCGGCAATGCCGTTCCACCGCTTCACCTTACTGTCCGCCTTCTTCTCATCCAGCTTGACTACAGCCCGGCTGGTGGACACCGGAACAATGGCACTGACACCCAGCTCTGTGTTTTTCTGGATAATCAGCTCCATCTTATCGCTCTTGGGCAAACCCTGAAAGAGCACGGTCTCCACGGGAAGCTCCGTGCTCTCGATTTTTTCTCCCGACAGCCGCACAACGATCTCATCGCCAAGCAGCGTGTCAATGACACCGTCGTAGCAGGAACCCCTTCCGTCGCTGATGCGAACCGCCTCGCCCGGCTTCATCCGCAGCACATTGCGGATATGATTCACATCGGGGCCGATGATGGTCGCCTGCTCTGAGCCGATTCTCTCCGGCTCCACGAAAAACTGATACATAACAAATTCCTCCGATGTGTGGCGCTCAACCGATATTGTCCGTTCAAGCCCACACACCACTATATTTGTAACATCAATCTATCACGCGACATTATTTGCGGCGTGCGGTGATCGCAACCCACTCACCCTGGTGAGCCACATCCACCACCTCAAAGTCATCGTTTCCTGCAAATGCCTCCAGCACTCTCTCCTCCCAGGTATTGATGATACCGGAGGTGATGAACATGCCGCCGTGTTTGATGTGCTGTGCGATCTCACCCTGGAGCATGATGATGACCGGTGCCAGAATGTTTGCCACCGCCACATCGTAGCACTCCATACCGGTCTCCGCCTGCACCGCCTCGTCGTCAATGATATTTCCGGCGATCACCTTGAACTGATCCGCGGTGATGCCGTTCACCTCTGCGTTCTCTGCAGCGGCCACGATAGCATTCTCATCCAGATCGGTACCGAATGCATACTTCGCGCCCAGCTTCAGCGCCGCAATGGCCAGAATACCACTTCCGGTTCCCACATCGAGAACCGTATCCCCGTCCTTCAGCCACTTGCGGATCTGACGGATGCAGAGCTGAGTGGTCTCATGGGTACCGGTGCCAAATGCGGTGCCGGGATCAATCTGGATCATCAGCTTATCCTTGTGCTCCTCGGGTACGGTCTCCCAGGTGGGCTTGATCAAAATATCGTCAACGGTAAAGGGCTTAAAATACTCTTTCCAGTTATTCATCCAGTCCTTATCCTCGGTCTGGCTCTCGGTGATCGTGCCCTCGCCGATATTCACAAACAGCTTCAGCTCCTCCAGGCCCTCGCGCACCTGCGCAAGCAGCTCCTCGGGATCAACATCCACGTCCAGGTAGAAGGAAACCTTCGCCTTGCCGTCATCAGGACCCAGGTCAGGCAAAATATCAATAAACATGCCCTTGGTCTCACTCTCCGTGAGGGGAACATGGTCCTCGATCTCAATGCCTTCCACACCGAGCTCGTCGAGCATGCTGCTGATGAGATCCACTGCTTCAGTGGTTGTATCTATGGTAAAACGATTCCATTGCATGGTAGTTATTCTCCTAACATCTTTCCTTTAGCCGCACCGCCACTCATCACTTTATTTCGGCCGCGTCCATTTACGAAAACCAATTCTCAGTTTTCCTAAAGCAGACGATAGGCAGATTTTTGCAGGCTGAGCTATATTCCACCGTGCCGACTCACGACTTCCAGTCGTTCGTTCGCGGGCATTCGCCCTATAAAATCGGTCGCAACGTCGTACCGTTTGAAGCAAGCTTCACAGTTCGCCTTGCGTCCTCTTTTGCACGGCTCATTGTTTTCGCGCAAATCAACGTGTCTGCGTAGGAAACTGCAGAATTATATTACTTTTGCACGTGGCCGCCACTTCCTTTCGCCGGCGGGGCGTCTACTTAAAAATCCCCTTCTTTTTGGGCTTATCTCCGTCCGGCTTTATCCCCTTCATCGCATCGTCGAAGGCCTGCAGCGCCTCTCTCTGCTCCTTGTTCAGACGCTCGGGCACCTGCACGATCAGGGTCACATAGTGGTCGCCTCTGGTCTGCTTGTTTCTCAGATAGGGCACGCCCTTGCCGCGGAGACGGATACGGGTGTCGGTCTGAGTTCCGGCTTTGACCTCGTACTCCACCTCGCCGTCCACAGTCTTGATGCGGATCGTTCCGCCCAGCGCCGCAGTCACAAAGGAAATGTACTCCTCGGTGTAGATATTATTGTCCTGACGGTTGAACTTGGGATGGCTGGACACGATCACCTGAACCAGCAGATCGCCTCTGCCGCCGCCCTTGGTACCTTCCTCGCCCTTTCCGGAGACGCGGAGGGTCTGACCATTGTCAATACCTGCGGGAACGGTAACCTGGATCTTCTTTCTGGAGCTGGTAAATCCGGTACCGTAGCACTTGGGACATTTTTCCTTGATGATCTTTCCGGTACCGCCACAGTCGGGGCAGGCCTGAACATTTCTCACCATACCGAACATGGACTGCTGGGTAAATACCACCTGGCCCTTGCCGCCGCAGCGCGAACAGGTCTCGGGCTCAGTTCCGGGCTTCGCTCCGGTTCCGTGACAGGTCTCGCACTCATCCTTGGACGTGATCTCGATCTCCTTTTCGCAGCCGAACACTGCCTCCTCAAAGGTGATTCTCAGGGTGGTGTGAATATTTGCCCCCTTCATAGGTCCGTTGTAGTTTGCCTGGCTTCTGCGGCCGCCGCCGAACAGATCGCCGAAAATATCGCCAAAGATGTCGCCGCCGAAATCGAATCCGCTGAAATCGAATCCGCCAGCGCCGCCACCGCCGCCCTGCTCAAATGCCGCATGGCCGAACTGGTCATACTGCTTGCGCTTCTCCGCATCACTCAGCACCGCATATGCCTCCGAAGCCTCCTTAAACTTGGCCTCAGCCTCCGGATTTCCCTGGTTGGTATCCGGATGATATTTCTTCGCAAGTACGCGGTATGCCTTCTTCAAGTCTGCATCTGTGGCAGTCCTGGGCACACCGAGCACCTCGTAATAGTCTCTCTTTGCTTCTGCCATAACTCTCCTCCCGGCAGCATTCTCTCCGTCAACTGCTGCCACTTTGGCCTGTTTTCCTCCAGTGAGAAGGTGAAAAACGTCTCCCCACATTTACGCAGTATGCCCACCTCACAGTTTTGGCTGTGAGATGGGCTTTTATTTATAATCCTATGCTCAACTCATGCCTCGTACAATGTACTCATTCATACAAACAGATCTTTCTCATCTATATGTCATGGCTGAACTTAATCAAAATGTGTCTGCCGGCGATACCCGGGAAGCGGTGCATATCAGTATGCCCTCATCACGGGTGCCGTCCGGAGCTTTCATCGCGAATTATACTTCCTTGTAGTCTGCATCCACAACGTCATCGTCGGGACCTGCGGACTGTCCGTAGTTAGCCTGGCTGTAGTCAGCGCCACCCTGTGCGCCCTGAGCCTGCTCATACATCTTTGCGAACAGCTGCTGTGCACTGTTCATCAGCTTCTCCTTGCCAGCCTTCAGCTCGTCAAGCTGGGAATCGCTGATCTCCATGTTAGCGGTCGCATCCACAACTGCCTTCAGGGAAGCGAGGTCAGCCTCAACCTGGCTGCGTGCGCCTGCATCGATCTTGTCGCCGTGATCCTTCAGTGCATTCTCAACCTGGAATACCATGGAATCAGCCTCGTTTCTCGCATCAATGCCTTCCTTGCGCTTCTTATCCTGCGCCTCGAACTCAGCAGCTTCCTTCACTGCCTTCTCGATGTCTGCGTCGGACATATTGGAGCCTGCGGTGATGGTGATGTGCTGCTCCTTGCCGGTGCCCAGATCCTTAGCGGATACGTTTACGATACCGTTTGCATCGATATCGAAGGTAACCTCGATCTGAGGAACACCTCTTCTTGCAGGGGGGATTCCATCCAGTCTGAACTGGCCAAGGCTCTTGTTGTCACGGGCAAACTGACGCTCACCCTGCAGTACATTGATGTCCACAGCGGTCTGGTTGTCAGCAGCGGTGGAGAAGATCTGGCTGTGACGGGTAGGAATGGTGGTGTTGCGCTCGATCAGTCTGGTTGCGATACCGCCCATGGTCTCGATGGACAGAGACAGGGGAGTAACATCCAGCAGAAGGATATCGCCTGCGCCGGCATCGCCTGCCAGCTTACCGCCCTGGATGGAAGCACCAAGTGCTACACACTCGTCGGGGTTCAGACTCTTGTTGGGCTCCTTGCCGGTCAGCTGACGTACCTTATCCTGTACAGCGGGGATACGGGTGGAACCACCAACCAGCAGGACCTTATCGATCTCGGAAGCGGTCAGACCTGCATCGCGCAGTGCGTTCTGCACGGGGATAGCGGTGCGCTCAACCAGATCGTGGGTCAGCTCATTGAACTTTGCACGGGTCAGGTTCATATCAAAGTGCTTAGGTCCCTCACTGGTAGCAGTGATGAAGGGCAGGTTGATATTGGTGGTAGTAGCGGAGGACAGCTCCTTCTTTGCCTTCTCTGCTGCTTCCTTGAATCGCTGAAGAGCCATCTTATCCTTGGACAGATCCACGCCCTCCAGACGCTTGAACTCGTTTAACATGTAGTTGGTCAGCTTGTTGTCGAAGTCATCGCCGCCCAGGAAGGTATCTCCGTTGGTTGCCAGAACCTCGATAACGCCGTCACCAATCTCGATGATGGAAACGTCGAAGGTACCGCCGCCCAGGTCGTAAACCAGGATCTTCTGCTCGCCTTCATTGTCCAGACCGTAAGCCAGTGCAGCTGCGGTGGGCTCGTTGATGATACGCTTAACCTCAAGGCCTGCGATCTTACCTGCATCCTTGGTCGCCTGACGCTGTGCGTCGTTGAAATACGCGGGAACGGTGATAACTGCTGCATCCACCTTCTCACCCAGATAGCTCTCAGCATCTGCCTTCAGCTTCTGAAGGATCATCGCGGAGATCTCCTGAGGGGAGTACTTTTTGTCATCGATGGTCACCTTATAGTCGGTACCCATGTGACGCTTGATGGAGGAGATGGTCTTCTCGGAGTTGGTCACTGCCTGACGCTTTGCAGGCTCACCAACCAGACGCTCTCCGGTCTTTGTGAATGCTACTACGGAAGGGGTGGTACGAACACCCTCGGTGTTTGCGATAACAACGGGCTTTCCACCTTCCATTACGGCTACACAGGAATTTGTGGTTCCCAAGTCAATACCAATAATCTTGCTCATTTTATTTCCTCCTGAATTTATCTCTTAGAACAATCAGTTACATTTACTATTTATGCAATCGCAGAATTTTCTGTCCTGCGTTATTGCCTTAGCGCCACAGTCCCCTATCGACTGCGGTCAGCCGCCACTCGTCAGTTTGCGACCTTCACCATGCTGCAGCGGATTACGCTGTCGTGGTGCATATAACCCTTCTGGAACTCCTCAGCCACCACATTCTCGCCAAAGCTATCATCGTCGATGTGCATCACTGCATTGTGGAAGTTGGGGTCAAAGGGCTGGCCAACGGCCTCGATGGGCTTAACGCCCAGATCAGCCAGCGTGGTCATCAGCTGCTTGTAGATCATCTCCATGCCGGTGGCCACAGGGGATTCCTTGTCAGCCTCAGGAATGGATGCCAGACCTCTCTCAAAGTTATCCACCACCGGAAGCATCTTCTCAATCACGTTTCTGGAGCCAAGATCAAACATGGCTGCCTTCTCGCGCTCGGTGCGCTTTCTGTAGTTGTCAAACTCAGCCATCTGGCGCTTTACCCGGTCGGTAAGCTCCTCGATCTGAGTATCCCGCTTATCTTTTTTCTCTTTCTTTTTGAAGAAGCTCTTTTTCTCGGCTTTCTCTGCCTCTCCGTCTCCGGGAGCCTCAGCCTCGTCTTCCTCCACGGCCTCGACCTCAGGGACCTCTTCCTCAGTGGTCGCCTCCTCAGCCACCTCTTCGGTCTGCTCCAGAGTCTCGTCGAGCTCTTCGTTTAAATTCTGTTCTGCCATTTCATCTATCCTTTCTGTCAACACCGGAGCCGCTCACCGCAGTTCCGATGTGAAACTCCATCAGTTTTCCTCGTCCGGTTTCCGATAGATCAGGTCCATCTGGGCCATCAGCGTCTGGAGAGTGGATACCACCTTTTCGTAATCCATACGCTTCGGACCGACGATACCGATACTTCCCTTCACTCCGTCAGACAGCTCGTAGGTCGCCGTGACAACGCTGCAGTCCTTCATGCTCTGTACGGAAGTCTCCTCACCGATGTACACCTGAATGCCCTGATTTTCCTCGCTGTCCAGATGATCGGTCAGCAGGTTGGTCAGCTGCTTTTTCTCCTCGAAGGCCGCCAGGATCTGGCTGGCTTTCTCGCCGCCTGCAAGCTCGGGGTACTTGAAAATGTTTGTGGTACCGCTGGTGTAGATGTGGGTCTCATCGTCGCCGCGGATCGCGTCAGCCACTGCACCGAGAACCTTTTCCACGATATCATCATGTCCCTCGGACTGCTCTTTTATCCGCGAAATGATCCCCAAATTGATCTCATCCAGAGTCAGTCCGCAGAGATTATTATTCAAAAGCAGATTCAGTGAGAGAAGTCCCTCATCGGTGATCTCGGTCTCCACATCCATCACGGTGTTTTTAATCACGTTGCTCTCGGCAACCACGACCGCCAACAGCTTACTGCCCTCCATCCGGGAAAGCTGAATAAATTTCAGCTTTGCTCCGCCGTAGCGGGGGCCGGAGATCATCGTCGCATAGTTGGTGTTCACCGCCAGAAGCTTCGCCATCTGTTTAAGCATCTGCTCCAGCCGGTCAACCCGCTGTACCAGAAACTCCTTCGCCTCAGTCACCTCCTGGCGCTGAGCGTTCATCAGGCGGTCCACATAGAGACGATAGCCGGTGTCGGTGGGAATCCTGCCCGCTGAGGTGTGAGGCTGAACGATCAGTCCCATCTCCTCCAGGTCAGACATCTCATTTCGGATGGTGGCCGAGCTGAGTTTAAGATCGGTGTACTTGGAAATCGTCCTGGAACCTACGGGCTCGCCGGTTTCCTGATAATTTCGAATAATCGCGTCCAGAATCTTCTGTTTGCGCTCATCCAGCTGCATCTCGCCATCCTCCTTTTGGTTTGTTAGCACTCAATGTGGTAGAGTGCTAACATCTGTGGATAGAATACCATTCTACAGGTGATTTGTCAATTAGTTTTCGCAAAAAAGTTCTTAAGAGATTATAAAGTGATTCTAAAATCAAGAAAAAAATAGCAACAACCGAAGTCCAAAACAGGCCCCGGTTGTCTTTCTCTTTAACCTTTATTCAGTTCGCTCCCAATTCGTGCAAGCATACAAATAGTCCTCATGCTTATCTGCAATACTGCTGACATCTTCCTGCGTCAGCAGTCCTTTTTCATAGGCCGTCTCAAGATTGGAAAACTCTCCCTCACTGTAAACCCGTATGACAAAGGAACTGGGCCAGCTGAATTTCACTCCAGCCACCGTGATCTCCGTGATCATGGCCAGCGGCCCCACGTCAATGTAGACCACCACATCATCCTGATAAGTTCCATAGTATCCGGTTTCACCATCCCAGGGAATCTTCACTTTGTACTCATCCAGCCAAGACGCCTGCATCTCTGTCCACAGTTTATCGGACAGCGGTTCCGTGTCTTTTCCCCCGCAGGATGTACAACAAACCAACATCAAGAGTATGATCGCAATTATTATGTAACTATTTTTACTTTTTCCCCTCATCTTCTGCCTCCTCGTATCTCACAGCCATCATGAGACCCCTTTGCTTCCCAACAAAACCTCTCTTTATTTCCAGTTTATCAGAATAAAATGCAGTCCGTCAATCCTTGTGACGGAGATGTAATAATTTTTAATCTTTTGTAACATTTACCATTCTGCCCACAAAAAAGACCCGGCACCTCTATACCGGATCTTTTCCCTATTCTTTATTTCTGTAAAAGGATTACTCTTTTTCGGTCTCGTCCGCAGGAATCTCCCCTGCTTCTGCCGCCATCTCCTCATACGCTTTCGTCAGCGCGCCCTCCACGTCGAAATCATCCTCCTCCGGAACGGGCTCGTCGTACACCACATCCAGCAGGAACTCGGACAGCACCACATTGCTCACATCGATGCCCTTCGCGGTCAGACGCACCCAACCGTCAACCTCCTCCAGAAGGCCCATCTCCTTATATTTGGCGATCACCTCTCCGTACACGGCGTCCATGGGCTGCTTGAAGCGGCGCTCAAACTCCTTGCGGCTGACACCGCGCATCATGCGCAGGCCGAGGAACATGAACTCCTCGATCTTGCTCTCCACCTTCAGGTGGCAAACGGTCTCCCAGTCGGTGGGAAGCTGAGCCTTGTCG
Source organism: Lachnospiraceae bacterium (assembly GCA_017461725.1). Lineage (GTDB taxonomy): Bacteria > Bacillota > Clostridia > Lachnospirales > Lachnospiraceae > RGIG423. The sequence goes on along the minus strand of JAFTXG010000022.1, from coordinate 39,279 downwards.
GCTGCCTCCTTGTAGATCTCAATGTCGCGCAGATTGGAGAATCTGGCGTTCTCAAACAGCGAGGATGCGCCCAGGCCCAGACCGATATAGTCAACGCCGGTCCAGTAGCCCACATTGTGGCTGCACTCCTTGTTTTTCTTTGCATAGTTGGAAATCTCATAGCGGTTGTAGCCGTATGCGGCAAGGATCTCCTGTGTCGCCGCGTACATTGCGCGCTCGGTCTCCTCGTCGGGCAGATCGGGCCATGCGGCCATCTCGTCAGTCACGGTAATCAGCTTTGCACCCTCCGCGCTGATGGTACCGTCTGCATTTTCCGTGACAGCTTCCGCTGCCTTATCCTCCACAGCGGGCTTTCCGCAGGGCTGTATGTCTGTGTTTTCCAGCTCGCCGTATCTTGCAAAGAAGGGGGTACCCTCCTCAATGATCAGGCTGTAAGCAGAGATATGCTCGGGATTCAGCTCAGCCACCTTCTTTAAGGTGTCGGTCCAGGACTCCAGCGTCTGTCCTGGCAGTGCGGACATCAGATCCACATTAATATTGGTGAAACCGCACTCGCGGGCCAGATTGTAGGTCGCCACAAAATCCGCCCAAGTGTGGATGCGGCCAAGCACTGCCAGCTCACTGTCGTTGGCAGACTGAAGGCCGATGCTTAAGCGGTTAATCCCCTCCGCGCGGTAAGCCATCAGCTTGTCCTTATTGACCATGCCGGGATTGCACTCGATGGTGATCTCCGCGGACTTGCTCACATTGAAATAGATGTTGATCATGCGCATCAGCGTGCCGATCTGCTCCGGCTCCAGAATGGAGGGGGTGCCGCCGCCGATGAAGATGGACTTCACTTCATGTCCGTCGTAAGCAGCGCCGCTCCAGATCATGATCTCAGCCATCAGCGCCTGCATATACTCCTGACGTCTGGGCTTGCTGGCCGGGGCGGACAGGAAATCACAGTAATTGCACTTTTTCTTACAGAAAGGGATGTGGATATATAATTCGAGGGGTTTTCTTTTCATGGGAGAGTACTCCTTGGTTCTTCATTTTTCTTTATCTTTTTATCTATCTTTTCAACTTCTTGGAAACCAGCCGCGTCGGTTTTCGAGCTTTCACATCCGGCATATTCGCACTTTCGGGCTATTTCCCGTCGTCCAGCTTCAGCACGCTCATGAATGCCTTCTGAGGCACCTCTACATTGCCGATCTGGCGCATACGCTTCTTTCCTTCTTTCTGCTTCTCCAGCAGCTTACGCTTACGGCTGATATCACCGCCGTAGCACTTAGCCAACACGTCCTTTCGCACCGCCTTCACGGTCTCGCGGGCAATGATCTTGCTGCCCACAGCCGCCTGGATGGGGATCTCAAACAGATGTCTCGGGATCTCCTCCTTCAGCTTTTCGCACATCTTGCGGCCGCGCTCGTAGGCACTGTCGGCATGGACAATGAAGGACAAGGCATCCACTTCCTCGCGGTTGATGAGGATATCCAGCTTCACCATGCGGGAAGGCTCGTAGCCCTTCATCTGATAATCGAAGGATGCGTATCCTCTGGAGCGTGACTTCAGCGCGTCGAAGAAATCGTAGATGATCTCATTGAGAGGCAGGTCATAGCGGATCATGACACGGGTATCTTCCATATATTCGGTGCCGATGTAGACACCTCGGCGCTCCTGACAGAGCTGCATGATGGCTCCGATGTACTCGGTGGTCACCATGATTTCCGCGGAGACAATGGGCTCCTCCATGTGCTCGATCTCCGCCGGGTCGGGCAGGTTAGTGGGATTGGTCAGGGTAATCATGTCCCCATTCAGCTTGTACACATGGTAAATAACGCTGGGCGCGGTGGTCACCAGGTCCAGATTGTACTCGCGCTCCAGACGCTCCTGAATGATCTCCAGGTGAAGCAGTCCCAGGAATCCGCAGCGGAATCCGAAGCCCAGGGCCACGGAAGTCTCCGGCTCGTACTGGAGGGAAGCGTCATTGAGTTGAAGCTTCTCCAGCGCGTCGCGGAGATCATTATACCGAGCGCCGTCGGCGGGGTACATGCCGCAGTAAACCATGGGGGTAACCTTTTTATAACCGGGCAGAGGCTCAGCACAGGGATTTGCCTCGTCGGTAACCGTATCACCCACGCGGGTGTCTTTTACATTTTTGATGCTGGCGGTAAAGTAACCAACCATACCTGCCGAGAGTTCCTCGCAGGGAATGAACTGACCTGCGCCGAAGTATCCCACCTCGACCACGTCAGCCACCGCGCCGGTAGCCATCATCTTCGCTCTGGTACCCTTGCGGATCGTGCCCTCCTTCAGACGGCAGAATACGATAACACCCTTATAGGAGTCGTAGATCGAATCAAAGATCAGCGCCTGCAGGGGAGCATCCGGGTCGCCGGTGGGTGCCGGGATTTTCTCCACGATCTGCTCCAAAACACCCTCAATATTGATCCCGTTCTTCGCGGAGATCAGCGGGGCGTCCTGCGCCTCAATGCCGATCACGTCCTCAATCTCGTCGATGACGCGCTGGGGCTCCGCGCTGGGCAGGTCGATCTTGTTGATGACGGGGAACACATCCAGATCGTGATCCAACGCCAGATATACATTGGCAAGGGTCTGCGCCTCAATGCCCTGAGCGGCATCTACCACCAGGATCGCGCCGTCGCAGGCCGCCAGAGATCGGGAAACCTCGTAGTTAAAGTCAACATGGCCGGGGGTGTCGATGAGATTGAACACATACTCCTCACCGTCCTTGGCCCTATATATGGTGCGCACCGCCTGAGACTTGATGGTGATGCCCCGCTCGCGCTCCAGATCCATATTGTCCAGGATCTGCTCCTGCATCTCACGGCTGGTCAGCAGGCCGGTGTGCTCGATGATGCGGTCAGCCAGGGTGGACTTGCCGTGGTCAATATGGGCGATAATACTGAAATTTCTGATTTTACTTTGGTCAACTGTTGCCATTTATTCCTCCAAATCATGTCCTATGACAATTGGCCGTTTTTGCCTTATCTTTAATCATAGCATTTTTCGCGGGTCAAGGCAAGTAGCGGGGTATGGATTTTTTATCAAAACACGGTTAATATTCTCTGTCAATTCCATAAGTGCACAATAATACTCCCTGTATGTCTTTGCAGAAACCACAAACTTCGCAATGGTGAGATCCGCATTTCTTCGGATCGGCACATTCTGATATGTCTGCGTATTCTGAAAGCTCAGTCCGCTGCGCAGTTCATCCCGCAGGGCCCTGTACCGCCCCAAAAATACTTCCCCATAACTGCCCTCAATCTTTTTGTAGGGCTCGTAGGGTTTCAATTCCATATGAAGCGGTATCTCGTGACAATTCCCCTCCAGATGAATCGTGATCGGATGGCTTTCCTTCCCTCCATCAAACGGAAATTCCCAGTTCTGCATGGACAGTTGGAAGAAATGGTCATCGGACTGCATGGACTTCCCGTGGAGACAAAACAGATTCTTATGTAAGTCCGATGATTCAGTTGTATTGATCTTCCAGACCAGATAATCGATCAGTGTGTGAAAATCCTCCTTATCTCCGGGAAGGTATGGTCTGTCGTTCTCCTCCACATCCGTAAACAATCGCTGCTCTCGGAGAACATAATAGTCGTAAAAATCCTTCGCCAGCGGCATGGAAATAAAGGGTTCCTCCCCAAGCAACCGCCCCAGTTCGGCATAGCGGATATGGCGGAAATGGTGGGAGGATAAATTCACCGAGGAATTATTCTTCGTCAGATAAATATAGTCTTTCTCCCTACAGTCAGCAAATTTCGCCTGCAGTGCCTCATAATAACGCTTCGTCTGCCGAATCCCCTCTGTCGCGTTGATCTTATTTTCAATACAGATGATTCGCTCCGCCTTTTCCCCGTCATTTCCGATACAGATCAACATATCAATATAATTGTGCTCACCTTCAAAGGGGAGATAGACCTCCCGCTCCACCGTCACATGTTCTGTCTCCGCAACCTCTCTAATCCCAGCCAAACGGCAGAATCCGTTCAGAAATTCATATCCACAGGCGCGATTCCGAGCCGGGTCCAGATAATAAGAGAGCAGATTTGAAACAGGAAGTTCTTTATTCTCGATTCCTAATAACTGAAACGCTGTATTTTCCATAGAACAGATTTCCTCCTGACGACGGCTCATCGCATTCGCTGTCGATGTACTTTGTAACCACTATTATGAGCTATGTCCCCCCAGAAAGCAAGTGTATATTCCATGGCGTTTAACCATTCGGTATCAAAGCTTAAATACCAGAGGGCTGTTCCTTAAAAGTCACTGACTTCCCGCCAGCTTCACCGCCTCCGGATCACTCAGCACCGCATCCAGTATCTTCGCCAGCGGCACCATTGACCGGCAGACCTCCCCGAAGGTGTTGGTGTCGAAGCCGGCCTCCACCAATGTATAGCGCGGCATCAGGTGCTGATTGTACTGATAGGCCTTCAGAAAATTGGGGCGGGTCAGCCCCGGATAATAGGCCTCCGCCAGCAGCTTCATCTGCAGACTGAGCGCCAGATTATCCTCCAAATAGGGATTGTTCAAGTAGTCAATGGGACCAGCGGCAGTCTGGCACATTCCGTTAAAAAACATCAGCGGTGCATAGAGTTCTCCGTCCAGTTCCACCGTGTAACGATTCCGGGAGGCGGTGGCATCCCGATGCAGGTCAATAACCATCTGGATAGAGGGGTTCTGCGCCAGGATCTCCCGCACCCGGGCATTGGCCTCCGAGTAGGCGGTGTCGTAGGGGTAGATGGAGCGGTCATGGATCACCTCGTAACCGTAGCCCTCCAGCAATTCGGTCAAGTAATCCCCCACCTCCAGAATCGTCTTGCCCTGACCCTCAACGGTGTCCGCAAACCCTTCCGTGCCATGGGTGTGGTGGATTAGTATCTGAGGCTTTCCCTCCTGTTTTTCAATGGTCAGATCCTTCGCCAGCAGCCGCTCCGCATTCAGCTGAGACGGATAGACCGTAGTCGAACTATGTACAAAATAGAGCTGCTGAACCAGATAATCGAAATCACTCAGCTGGCCAAGGGTATAGAGACTGCCGGGGATGTTGGCAGGAAGGCGGTTCGCGGCGGGGGCGTTGACGGTTTCCTCTCCCAGTTGCTGACCATCGCCCGACGATTCTCCGGTTACCAAATCGTCTGCGCCCGGATTACCGCTGTGTTGCCCGGAATTATCGCCATTTTGTGACACACTATTCCCCAGGCCATTCTCTCCCATCTGATTTTCTCCGCCGACTATAATCGAATCCCCAACATCTGTCCCTGTATTGTCATCCGTATTTTCATTGTAATTTCCTGCATCGCCGCCCTGTCCATCGGACAACAGCGGCAAGCCGGTGCCGTTATACAATACCTCCGATGCCCGGTACCGCTCGTACACCGGATCCACCACCGCCGTCTCCTGCGCCTCCTCATTGCCCGCATAGGAGATCATCGGCAACGGAACTGCCATAATTTCCTTCAAAATATACTGCCAAAATGTATCACGGCTGCCGGTTTCCACATAGGCGGTCAAGCCATAGATAGGGTTCATCACGCTGCGCACCACATTCTCCAGGATGACCTGACCGGTCAGGCGGGCCACATTGCTGCCGGACATCAGGCCCACACAGACTAAGACCATCCACAGCCCTCTTCCCTTCTTGCGGCTGAAATCTCTATGACCGGCAGCTCTGTTTGCCCTTCCCTGTCTGCCTGCTCCATATCCTCTTCGTTTCCATCTCACCGGCATATCCTTAAGGGCGGCTGACCATTGCGGTCAGCTCAGCCCATTTTGATCATCCCTACAGTATATACGAAAGAGACTTGTCCTATGAGTGCGGCGTGTCCCGCAGTGCCATGCAACGGTTCAATACATCTCACGTTTTACCTTCTGCATCCTTCGCCTGCGCCCTTCAACACGCTCACTCAGCTATACATCCAAGCTGTCTTCATACCCCAACAGCGCAATATTCATCCCCTCGGCGATGGTGTGGCTCAGCTGTGACACCCGCTCGTCAATATCCTTGGGCGTGACCATCATCTGCCCCAGGCTGGGCTCCACCAGCTCACGGATCAGCTGGTACCGCTCCGAAGGACTCTGATCGTCGATCCAGTCAGCCGCCTCCTTCATCTGCGCCGACTGGCGCAGCACCTCCGACAATGACTGGGCCGTGTCATAGACAATGGCCGCCGCACTGACCACCGTCGGCACGCCGATGGCAATGACCGGCACGCCCAGGGATTCCTTCGTCAGACTGTGGCGATGATTGCCCACGCCGGAGCCGGGCTGAATACCGGTGTCCGTCAGCTGGATCGTCGTCCCCAGACGGGATACACTTCGGGCCGCCAGCGCGTCAATGGCGATCACCAGCTGCGGCCTGGTCTCCGCCACAATGCCCCGCACAATCTGCGCCGACTCCATGCCGGTCTGGGCCATCACGCCGGGAATGATCCCACTGATTCGGGGCGAAGCCTCCTCAATATGTCCGGTGATCCAAAGCTCGTCCACCACCCGCGGGCCGAGGGAGTCTGAGGTGACGGCGCGGTTGCCAAGACCGACAGTGAGGATGGCGGAGGAATTCTTTACTGAGCTCCCCGAATTAAACCCGTCACGCTCTTCCTCCAAACTCCGGGGGCTTTGGTTTTCCACCCCATCCTTCTCTACACATGTGCGTTTTTCACCTGCTTTAGTCTCCTTATCCCGGACGACATGTCCCATCGCTCTCTGTACCAGCTTCCTCAGATGCTCCGCCAGCTGCTCGGAGACCTGTCGGTGGCAATCGTCGTCCGCCATCTCCAGCGATTCAGCCTCCAGCGTGATATACGTCCCCATGGGTTTGCCGATGGCCTCCTCGCCGTCCCGATCCAAAATTCGGACCGTCGTCACACGGATCCCGGTAGCCTCATCAAAATTCTCCTCAAAGCTGACCCCTTCCTCCTTCTCACAGCGCTCGGCGCTGCTCTCCCTGGCCTCCAGGGCCAGGTCAGTGCGAATCTCCACCTGATTCATTGTCTTACCTCCTCAATTTAACGCTGTTCTATCATCGCTTACGGGCGAAGCCCGAATCAGTCCTCGCCCTATTTTTGCAAACCATATCATGATGTTTCACGGTCAGAGTCATTTACTTGACCACAGCTCATTAAAATGGATTCCCGTGCACAAATTGATTCCCGATTGTCCCGTTAAGACCAGCCCGTGGTAACGCCCGCGGGTGGTTAGGGACTAATTCGGGTCAATTTCTGTCAGGAAACACTTTTGAAAAGACCGTTCAACAGGTCTCCGCCGCCGACCGCTCTGAATATCAATATTTTTTGCAAAAATTCCTCAAATTATGTATTGACAGAATCGCAGAAATCCGATAGACTATCTTCGTATGTTTACATTAAATACTGTCCGTGTCCGGCATTAATGCAAACCATAAAATGATTAATTTACAAATTTATTTGGAGGTGCACAGATTTGGCTAACATTAAATCTGCAAAGAAGAGAGTTTTAGTGATCGAGACTAAGACAGCAAGAAACAAGGCTATCAAGTCCAGAGTAAAGACCTACGTTAAGAAAGTAGACGCTGCTGTTGCTGCAGGCGATAAGGCAGCTGCACAGGCAGCACTGAAAGAGGCTATCAGCGAGATCAACAAGGCAGCTTCTAAGGGTGTATACCACAAGAACACTGCTTCCAGAAAGATCTCCCGTCTGTCTCTGGCAGTTAACAAGCTGGCTTAATTTTATTGATATGAGCGGAGAAAAGAACCGTCAACTTTTCTTCGACCGAACATGAACACTAAAAGACCTGACTGTGGGTGTGACAGTCAGGTCTTTTTTGTCATCCGTATAGTTTCTTCAAATCGCCGTAAACCGCTGCGCGATTATATCTTCTCTCCACTCTCACAGCTTTCCCAGACAATGCTCCAACAGTGCCTCACAGCCCTGCAACACATCCCGGTAGGTGGTATCGAAATCTCCTGTGTACCAGGGATCAGCCACATCACGGTCAATGCCGGCAAAGGACAGCAGCTTATAAATCTTCCCGTCCGGGTCTCCGCCTGCAATGCGGGTCATGTTGCGGATGTTAGCAGTGTCCATACCGATCAGGTAATCGTAATTTTCATAGTCGGCTTTGGTCATCTGGCTCGCACGGTGGGGCACCAGAGGAATGCCCACCTGACGAAGCTTACTGACCGTACCGTAGTGGGGCGGGTTGCCGATCTCCTCGCGGCTGGTGGCCGCGGAATTAATGTAGAACAAGGAGGAGAGATGGCGTTTCTCCACCAAGTAGGTCATAACAGACTCGGCCATTGTGCTGCGGCAAATATTGCCGTGGCACGTCATGAGGATTTTTATCATATATTCATACATCCTTTCAAAAGCCTACAAACCCTTATAAACATTAGGTTTTTTGCGTTTTTTACTTTTCTCTCGCGATGGCCGATTCCCTACATAAATCTACGTATTTTGGCGTAAATTTTCATAAAATGGCGTAAGTTGGGGGTAAGCTGCCAACAAAATCACTCAAACGATTTTTGTGGCGTAACTACACAATTTTTCGCTCATTTTCATCTCTTGCCGGCAGTCCGAAATTGATGATTCTGGCCATCTGCGCAGCCGCTGTTTCGTACCGTACATGGGTGTACACGTTCAGTGTGACTCCCGCATCCGCATGCCCCATCATATACTGGAGGCAGGAAATATCCATCCCGGCGCAGGCCATATTGGTGCAGAAGGTATGACGAAGCACATGAGGCGTGATATGCGGCAGTGGTTTGTCCGGATAAAGCTGACTGTACTTTTTCAGCGACCAACGGATCTCATTCTCGATATGCAGAGCGATCTTCGGCTTTCCGTTCTGATCCAGCATGATGAATCCCTTGTAACCATCCACAATCATCTCTGTCTTGACCTTCGGACGATTGGCCAGCATATTCTTCAGGCTCTGGTACACCTGATCGCTCATCAGAATGAATCGGTCACCGGATTTGGTCTTCGGCTTCTCCACAAGGTAGCCGACACTTTTCGCACGGATCAGCTGCTTATTCACATGAATCCTGCGCTTCTCAAAATCCAGATCCTTCTTCGTCAGCCCACAGAACTCACTGACTCTCATCCCGGTGTGCAGCAGCACAATGAACTCGTCGTAATACTTACGGTACGTCTCATCCTCCCGGATAAAGTTCAGCCAAGTCTCCTGCTGTTCTTTAGTGAGTGCGATCCTGTGTTCAGAATCATTTGGAATCACATCTGTCAGCTTGAATGTGAACGGATTCTTCCGAATCACATCCTCGTCGCTGGCCATCTGAAAGGCCGGTTTCAACACACCGCGAACGGAACAGATCGTGCTGTAGCCTCTGCCGTCATTGTGAAGCTTGACAACCCATCTTTTCACATCTGACACCTTGATGGTGTTGATCTTTCGGGTGGCAAATTCCTCTTTCCTCAACACACCCAGCACAAACTGATATCCGACTTTCGTACTCTGGCGCACACCCTGTTTCGTACTCAGATAGTGCTCAACCATCTCCATCACCGTGATCTCTCCGGCAGCGTAATTGTCATTGAACATGAGCTGTCGCTGAATCTTCTCCTCTTTCTCCCTCAGCTCGACCAGCGTAGGCGCATACACCGAACGACGATTTCCTAAGGAATCAACATAGCGATATTCGTAAGTCAAATTGTTTCTCTGGCTCTCTCCCATCTTGAGGACTCGTCCCTTATGATCTTTTCTTCTTGTGGACATATATCATACTCCTTTCTCCAACAGAAAGAGCCTTGATATGACACCCACATTGTACCACATCAAGGCCCGGATTGCTATTGGATTATTAAAATTAATATCTGCTGTTGGAATCAAAATCTCTTCCGACTCCTATGATACACGGATTTCTTCGCACTTCATGTTCCCGAAAACCGCCCCAAGTCCTTTATGATAATTTTTTCCACTACTATGACTTTTGCTGACTTCTATGCACTCAGCACTTCTTTCGGCGATGGTTACTCCTTTCGGAGCGTAGCGCACAGACCTCTCTGAATACTACTCTTTTCCATCCATCTACCACATGATTCTATATAGTTATTGGGCTTCAACTTATTAGGTAGCTTACTCTTATACATAACCTCGTATGTAATTTCTGTTCATCAGACCAAAGATTTTCCCATGTGTTAGTTCATTCCCCGGTTTCCTTCAGATTCCATCTCACGATGGACACCCTTGTTTTCGGCTATATTCTTCCCACTTCCGGACAGATTCAGGACTTGCAACCGTTTGACACGTGAGCCGTCAGGTGTACCCCAAAAATGCAACCAGGTCTTCCCGACTCGCTACTTTTCCGAGCAATTCTAATTTTCAAGGTTTACCAAAGTTTGACTCTAAAAGCTTTGATTATCCGATGGTTCCACAAGTCAATACCTTGCCAGCGGATGGCTTCACACAACTATCACCCATTATACATATTAATTTTTCTAGATTAACTATAACTTACTTCTGGCATAAAAAACAAAGATATGTAATTATACAAATTAAGATCACTCATAGCATAATCTTTCATATATGAAACATATTTTTTACACCTCGGATTCTCTTCTATTGTTTTAGCATTACTTCTATTCATAACCGTCTTCAACGGGGCATATTTTCTTTTATCATTATACATTGCTAAAACAACCTTAGCCTCTTCCCTATATACAAATGCAAAAATATACCATGTAAGTAACTCCTCAAACTTAATTGCATACTCCTTATTAATATTATTAACACAATACTCTTTCAATAAAATCAATATATTAATTATCTTTTTTACTTTTCTCGGTGTTAATAATTCGCTTGATATTGTATTAATACACTTATTTATAGTATCTATTTCACTTTGCGAAAAACAATATTTTTCTTCAGCAGGCTTTGTATGACTCACTATGCTCTCAATATATTTGCTATAATCAATCACTTCATTTAAAGGTACAATTACCGACACATACTTATCCAAAAACAAATTTAGATATTCCTCAATCACCCCTTCAGAAATGCCATTATATTTCTTAAATGCATTTTTCAAGCATCCCGCATCGATCGCAAACACAAAGCAAAGCTTCTTATTAGATATCAATAGCTGTATTGATTGAAAAAATTCCACGATCCCCTTTTCCGTACATCTGTCTAGTTCGTCTACAAAAATAACAACTTTATCGTTTTCATTTTTTAACCATACGTCGAACAAAACAGCTAAATCAGCTGATATTTCTTCTCTTTTCCCTAATACATCAACATAACTTGGTAATTTTAGTTTGTCTATTATCTTATCGGATAATGGTATTGATGAAGATATTGCCGATTGAAAAAAAGGTATCACTATTTTGCTAATTGCTATAACCCCAGCACTTAGTCCGGCGGACGCTCCAGCAAAATATCCCACTATATTTTTAATCGAGAACAATTCCTTACTTATAACAGTTAACATAAAAATTCCTACAATAATAAGAATATTGAACAAGACTTTTTCTTTATATATCTTAGAATCTCTTTTTACTTTTGATATATAATATTTAATTTTTGAGAACCATGTATTTTTTTCATACTCCTTAAATAATCGATTTGCTAAATTCGCCCATATTTTCTCTTGCTCATCATACTCGGAGGCATTATAATCTATTACTCGAATCCTAGATGCATTCTCGTTTTGCGAAATACTTTCTTTGACATACTTAATAAACGTTGTCTTGCCTTGTCCCCATTTTCCTAATACACCTATATTAAAAGGCCCTTGATTTTCTGATTTGCACAATGTTTCTGCAATTGTCTTTGCAATTGTTTTTCGTTTAAAAACATCTTGTGAAATATCACATTCTATATCTGATAGCATGTTTCCTACAGAATAGTCTAGTATTTTTTTCTTATATAATTCCGTGTACTCTACATTTTTCCTCCAGTAGTCATCTTCAAACAACTTTTCTTCTAATCCCTGTCGTTCTTGACTAAGAATATCTAGCTGGCCTTCTGGTGAAGAAAAATACATTTCCTGTGGGTCAATTGTTTCATCTTCTACCAATTCTTCATAACTATGGGCAATATATTCTTCTATATCAGCCATTTCGCTTTTCAATTCTTGTATTTTTGCAAGCAATTCTTGACGCTGTTCTTCTGACAATATTTTTTTATCATTTGTACTCATTGCTATACTCCTTTTCGATATCTCTTCACATCCGACACCTTGATCGTATTGATCTTTCGGGTGGCAAACTCCTCTTTCCTCAACACACCCAGGACAAACTGATACCCAATCTTTGTGCTCTGGCGCACGCCCTGCTTCGTACTCAGGTAGTACTCAACCATCTCCATCGCTGTAATCTCTCCGGCAGCGTAATTGTCGCCGAAGCTGAGCCGCCGCTGGATCTCCTCCTCTTTCCGGCGCAACTCTACCAGCGTCGGTGCATAAACCGAACGACGCTTTCCATCGAAATCAACATAGCGATATTCGTAAGTCAAATTATTTCTCTGGCTCTCCCCCCTCTTGAGGACTCGTCCCTTATGATCTTTTCTTCTTGTGGACATATATCATACTCCTTTCTCCAATGGAAAGAGCCTTGATATGACACTGACATTGTACCACATCAAGGCTCCGATCGCTATTGGATTATTAAAAATAATATCTTTAGATCGAGTAAACCTGCTCGATATATTAGTCAAACTTTCGTCTCTTAATCAAACGTTTGTTGCCGACCCACAATACAAAATCGCAATTCTTTTCATTGGTCAATTCACGCAGCTTGTTGATTCCGATTCCGGAGTAAGCTGCAGCTTCTTCCAAAGTAAGATTTGCTTTTTCCCAAATTGGTATTGTTTTCACACAATAACCCCCTTTTTTCATTTTCTTTCGTGTGTCAGTATTTATCCTCGATCCCCCCTGACATAAGGCTTTCGCCCGGGAACAGTTCATCCGGTCATGCATTTGACCTCATAGGAATTTCACCTCCCCGTGGATCTCACCGGGTTGCCCTCATTGGCGGGGACGGCTGTTAGCACGCACGGCCTGTGACTGGACAAAAGTACCATTATGCCTCCTGCCTGTCATCGCCTTCCTCATGGATGCGCCATGAGGTCTGAGTCCAAACGCGGCGGCCATGGCTGGGAATGGCTGCGCGTGCTCACGTGGCTTGCCGACTTTCACCGACAACAGGAGGGATGTGGAAGAACTGCTGAATATTCAGTTATCAACGTACTCTTTTGCCTTCTCCTTCGTAATTTTGCAAAACAAAAAAAGCCGTCGCATATGTATACAGGTATCACAAAACGACGAGCTTGCCATCTCGCTTCAATGTGATATTCACCTATACATATGTAACGACTTCGAAAAGTCAAACCGTAAACGCCGTTATCTTAAGCGCTGATTAATCAAACATAAATTAGCATAATCTTCAAAATGTGTCCTCTTTCGCGGATAAATGGGGTGCACTATCTGGCACAGTCAATATTAGGTGTCAATTTCTTTAGGTGGAGGATCATGTAGATACTCCACCTAAAGGATGCTTATATAGGGATTATACATAGCGAACATGCGTTTGTCAAGAGGTGTATGCTGTGCATGCAGTTTGGAAATATATAACATTTTTATAAATGCTGCTGGACCGCCAAATATCTCTATTGAAAAGTTGTTTGATAAATCAAAGAAGTTTTCAATAAGCATCTTGACTAATCGGATGTACTGAAGTGTTGTTCATTTTTATCGGAATGTATTCTCGGTTGTTCCCAAGCATAAGCTCAACGAAACTGCCAAAATGCGGAAATCGATCCACGCTCAGGAGAATAAAACTGCCATATGACCAAAAGCCAAACAGGTTGCGGAGAAACTGCGTGGTATGAAGCTGTCAAAAGCAACTGCATACGTCATACCAAAATGGTAAGAGGAAATCATAGCAGGTCAACTCGTTTAGCTATCAGTTTAGTCATGAACTTACCGCCGGCTTCACGGTACCAGTCTGCCCAGTTCCCGTCAAGAGCAAGCTTCGTGCACGGCACTCTTGACGGAACCTGGCCGGACCGGTGTGTGGTAGCCATAGCGGTTAAGATTAAAAATGAATTTGCGCATAACTATTGACAGTATCTTTCATTTTTATATGGTATCGCTTGAATTATGAGTTTTATATTGTTCAAAAAATTCAACAAAGACGATATCTTCAATTTTCCTTTTAATATCTCTTAAGTTGTGCAATGAGAGTAAATGATACAATTGACCATCAAGCATATCTTTGGAAATTTTGACATCAAAGTTCGTATTGAGCTTATCAATCAATTTTGCTGCAGTGACATCAATATATTTCCTCTTTTCATCCATAGGAATATCTACAAAATAGTAAACCATATCAAAACGTGACTTTAATGAATCCGGAATATGTTTTTGATACTGTTTTTGTGACATATTTGATGTAAAAACTATAATATACCCGTTCAGATCATGGGGATTCCCGTGGCGGTCGGTAAAAATTCCATCCTCCAATAATTCATAGAAAAAATTGTACACACTAGGTGTCGCTTTTTCAAATTCGTCAATAAGGATCAATTTTGCACCTGATGTGTTAATTTTATTTATTAACTCACCACCTTCTTCACTGCCTATATAACCCAATGGAGAACCTATCAAGCTATTCAGAACGCCTTCGGTAGAATAATTTCCGAAGTTGATTTTTATGAGTGGCTCATTCGGGAACAAAACCTCAGATGTTATTTTGGCAAATTCCGTTTTGCCAATTCCTGAATCACCACACAGCATAATAGAAAAGATTTTTCGTTCATTCATCTGATTTAAGAAACAATGTTTAAGAATATTATTTCTGAAATCAACTTTAAAGTCATTGTGACCTTTTAATTTTTCACAAATAGCTTCAATTTGAGTTTCAAGAAAATTTACATCAATTTCTGCAGTATCATCCGTTTCTTTTTCTTCCTGCTTCTTGCTTCCTCCAAGTTCAATTGCGGTTTCAAATATAAACGGAAAAATTTCGTTTAGTGCTTGGAGTTGCGATTCCTCGACAGAAAATTTGACAGTACATTTTCTTCCAATCCGGTGCAATAAAATCTCAAACTGTAAAATCAGATCATTTCTCAACTTCAGAGTTTTTATTACTGAGGTTATATCTATGTATTTAATTTCACTTTCTGTAATTGTTTTTTCTATTTCTTCAATATTGTATTTTACGGAAAGTGTGTCCCATTCGTTAATTATATCGGCAAAAGAAACTATTGTTTTTTTAGTTTGTTCATCCAAATTAGATATTTGCTTATACTTAAATAAATCAAATCTCTTAATTGTTATGGGCTCTGGTCTTAATTTCGCTACTATCTCTTTTTCTTCAAAGGTTCTATTAATATCAAATTCCGAAAACAAATAAGGAAATCTTGTTTCAAATATTGAAACAAGGGAACTCCGCATGCAAAAAACAATATCATTCAAATTGCTAAGTGCTCGAATGTAACGTGAAGTGAAAATCCTATAATAATTTCCATCCTGTATTAGATCAGAAATATCTATAACCAGTTTACTGTAGTCTGATTCGTCTATCATTTTTACAGCATCAACCGTTTCACATTCATCTAAGAAATGCGCTATGTCAAAAAAAGAATATTCTTTAAGGTGATCCTTGAGTAAAGAGAGTTTTTCCTCACAATAGAGGTATAGACTTACACTCATGCTTTATCAGTCTCCAAATTAATTTCTTGTATTATGGCTATAACGTCAATTAAATGCCTTTTGCCTGTCAATTTCTTATGATCAAAGTCAAAGTCAACTTTTGACGACTCTGATGAATTGTCACTTAGCTTCATTCCAACGTCAATCGGCTCACTCTTTTGTTGTTGATAATATGATTGAGAAATCAATTCTAAAAATTTTGATGAAATACTTTCTTTAAGTGAAAAATCAATCTCACCACGATATATACCAACAATGCTAAGCCGACCTAATTGAAGGTCATTATGCTGATAGCCATTTTCAAAATTGCTCATTGATTTATACGGCAATTTGATGATACAGCTATATTTATCATTATCCTTACTTTGGTAGTCAAAGCTATAATCGATTGTGAAATCGTCAAGCATTTTATCCATCATTTTATTAAGGTTTATTTCAATATCATCATTTTGTTGATTTTTAAACTTGCTATCTTGTAGCACATTTAAAATCATAACAGTATCATCAACATTTAACTGCTGTAGCTGGATGTTTTCGAGTAGCACTAAGTTACCTTCATTAAAGTTACAATTCTTAATTTTGCTGATTTCGTCATAGATTTTTCGTAACATAATAGATTTTGTTTGTTTAACGTCAAAACTTTCAAATACCCGTTGCTTTGATGTTTCTTCCATGGAAACTCCATTTTCGGATAGCAAATTTTCCTTTTTACCAAGCGTAAATGTATAATTAGCTTTCGATGTATATGAGGATACCTGTTCACTTTCAATGTTTTTGATTATTTTATTATCAATCAACATCGCAATTTCATGAGCCTTAGAAGTATTCAAATAAAACAAATTGAATAGTTTATTGTCTTTTTTATTTGTAGAATCAGTTTTAACCTTTTGGTCTATTCCCAGAAAAATAAAACCCGCTATTCCAGCAACCACTAAAAAGAATGATATTAGCTGAAAGTTAGCAGCAAACCAATATGCAAACTTTTCATTGAATACATTAACAAACAAAATTACCAATGCAACTAAATTAGAAATTTCTAATATATATGAAGTCCCATCCAGCGGTTTGGCGAACTTTTTTAGAAAATAACATATAGCAAAGACTAACACGGGTATAACTATCCAAAACTTCACCCATGTTTCAGGAAATATAAAATTATATATACTTCCCTCGAATAAATATAATAGCCCCCCTGTTGTTAACATGCCTATGATGTTTTTCCACGTAATTTTCATTTTTCCCCTTCTTTCTCTGTAGTCCCAAATAGGCTGCAACTATCGCGATCCCAATCAAGGATTTTATAATTAAAAAAATCGAATTTGTCCCTATTTTTATGATAATAGCCTTTGGCATTCAGGGTGATGATTTGACATAGACGTCGTACATTTACACGATATGATCTGCGTGAGACATCCCCATCGTTTGAACTTATGATACTCGAAGCATCAACGTAAATATCAAATTCGTTTTTCTTTTCAAAAACCAAGGTAAACTCATCCAGTTTATTTGCCGAATCTTTTATTTTACTACTATCAATATTAGGAGTGCCTTGATGTAGAAAGGAATTGCGCAAGTTATATATTACCTCTCCGCTCAAATAGGGCATTTGTGCTTTACGGCAAGCATCGCATGAGCACTGTTCATATTGCCCTATGTACTCGTTATACCACAAAATATACCTTGTTGTAACATTAGCGTTAGGGTATTCAGCTCGTCCGCAAATATCCGGTAATGCAAGTGCTAATGACATGGCCGCAAAATATAAATCATGCAACAAGGCATTATCTATTTCTTCAATAAGTTTTTCTATCATAAGCACCTACGACTTTCGATAATATTTAAGCCGGGAGAATCCATCTTTCATTCAGCAAAAAAGATTTAACAAAATTAAAAACTTTCCGGAACTAAAGCCAGTTTATTAATGGCTTCGTGAGCTCTGACGAGGGCATCATACACTGCCAAAACATCTTCGGAATCCCATGTTCGGAGATCCTTTTCGTCGATTGCTCTCCTTGATAATCTTAGCAAGTTGCTCTTCGTCAGCAACCGCAACAACTGCTTGAACGGCAGCATTGTTCTGTGCCTTTTTCAAGTTGAGTATTAGGCTATCAATCGATCCCTTGGACTGGACCTCAAAAACATAAATCGCCTTGTCCATATTGCCAATCTTGGCTTCCCATACAGCATCAACTACTACACCATCGGTGATTCGGACCTCCGCACGGCTTTCAAAGCTAAGCAATTCACCAATAGCAACTAGCTTCTCCTTCATCTCATCGTGCAGAGACTTGGTATCTTTTGCACTTACTGGCTTTACCGCAACGGGGGCTTCTTGCGTTTTGTCACCAGATCCCTTTTTCTCTGCAAGAGGCAATATTTCGTCCCACAAGAAATAGTCTACAGCAAGCAAATCAGCATCTTTTTCTCCGGATTCTACCAACAGATTCGCAATCTCTTTCGCAATGTTACAAACTTCTGCGTACTTCTTTCCAGTGTACTGGTAGTTATACTTAGGCATATCCGGAATATCAAGATAGGCATAACACAGAACAGTGGTCTTATTGAAAATGACATACTCCTGTGGGTTTACATAGGTCAACAGCTCGCTAATAGTCGCAGGGCCAAGTCCTTTTACATTTTTAAGAAAAGCATCCCATCGTTTTTCAATGGCAGTATCACTGTACAGCAGATCAACCAACTGCTTTTTTACATTATCAAAACCATTATCCGTAATTAGCTTGTCTACAACGTATTTTTTGTTACCCCAGATCAGCATAGACCACAGCTTGCTGATATACTCAAGAACTGCCGGCGAATTTACTATGCAGTATATTCAGCAAGTCCTTGACATAACATTTTTTAAGAGCTGTTTCAATTTGAATCGTTTTAAACGAATCAAATGTGCTGCAAGCTGCCATATCGTGTGTTCTGATGCTGGCATTTTCAAAATATGCCAGCCATTCAAAGAACCCTTGCCTCATACAAAATCTAACCATATCAAATATACAGCTATCAAAATACGCCATTACTTGAATAAAATTCTGCTTGTACAAATTAATTTGATTTGAAGGATCAAATAATTCCAATGACTTGGCAGACATGCCCACATATGAACTTTCTGCGTTTAATGACTTATGCTTTCTTCTCTTAAATTCTTCGATTGCAATATCCACCAGTACGCGAATTCTACTGGGATCATCACACAAAAAATGGTAGCCCTCAAAGCCCTCTTGATCGCCCTTAACCATGCACATCGCTTCTATTTGTATTTCTGCATTTTTGAATAGCTTCAACGGATCAGTTTCGCCTTTTTGAATTTCAGTAAGCAAGTAGAATACCACGTCCCCCTCTGGAGTCGGATCTTCTTCGGAAGGCTCATTAGGATCTTTTTCTTTGACATTCAGCAAACGCATTTCTTCCCATAGATTTTGCAGATACCTTACCATCTCACCTTGAATAATAGCATTATTATTACAAAGATTTATAATTCTTGGATTTGCTGAAAAGGTAGGCGTTACTACATCAAGGTTTTCAATTATCCGAAGTGAAGCAAGAAAATGGTTCTCAAGATATTGGACATAGTCTTTTATGTACGTTACATCATGAAAATATTTGTCTCGGATATCCTGCAAGTTATTCGACATGAATTCACCTCATCCCTCCGTGGCTTGTCTGTTCCATTGCAATAATTCTTATAGTTTTCTCAGAAAGCGGCAGGTTTCGCAGGCAAACAAACCCATTTGACCTGCCGCTTCATTTCATCATTACTGCAAATACTTTTTGAGAATGGCCTCTTTTTGAGTAGACATATCCAAAGCGTCTTTTCTGCCTCAGCAATTCTGTACCCCAGTTCTCGAACTTTTGCCATTGCTTCGTTTTGCACTTCAATTCTAGGAACAGTAAACGCTATTCCTTCGACTCTGTCAATCGACGCACGGTAGCTACGGGAGAAATTCATTTTTCTACCCTCCGATTCAAGGATGTGTGCCATATACCGAGGATTGACCTCATCGGTTAAGACTCTTAAAACGCCACAATGGTCGGTAGGATAGAACGGCTGCTCTTTCTCATAAAAGTTAACCATCCAGTCCCCATCAATGCCCCAGAGAACAGAATCACGAGAAAAATCGTCAATGAGGAGCTTATCGATATATCCAAACGGTTCGAATACATTAGCACTAAAAACAGGAACTTCTGCGGTAGCAACTAATTCGCTATTAAGAATACGTTTACCTATAGATACAGCAAATTTTTCTCTATCCGATAGTACTAAGCGTCCCCCCCATTTTTGGTAATCACTTCCAGTTCATCGAAAATATCCTCAATTGCCTTCCGGTATTCTTCGATGCTCATTCGAGTTGTCTTATATTTTCCGTCGATGATAGCACATTCATCCACAATCTGCTGTTGAATAGGAATCGGAGGGACCGGCAGCTTGATGTTTTTTATTGTGTCAATTGCCAACTCGATCTGGCCACTCGATCCGTCTGCCATCTTCTCTAAGGCTTTGAATCCAACACCCACAGATAACACCAAAAGTACATACTCAGACAAAATCCGCTCATTGGGTCTAAATATTGTAATATGACTGTCAACAACGTAGTCGCCATCGAGGTTAAATGCTGTTACGCGGCCAGCAGTTCCTACGCCAGTAGAATTAATTAGGATATCTCCTTTTTGCAATTTACGCTCATCCAATTCTACCGAGGACGCAAGATAAAACTTTTTAGTAAAATCAAAATCGTGAAAACCACGTGCTTGTCCAGACTTGATAACTTGTATCGAAGAATCACCATAGGTCGGTGATTTTCCACGCTTAAGCAGTACATTCAAATTATCAATTTTGTCAAGAGGATACTTGCTGGTTAAAACAATCTTCTTTTCTGCCGTTGTCCGTAATGCTTTGTTAAAATTCAGTCTGGAATAAGTAAGCATATCAGTTGTCTTGACAACACCGGCATATCTACTGTTTTCTTCGCTCAATACTGGAACTATGTCTGTGTAAGTCTTTCTAATTGCAGAGGCGAGAGTTCCCTCAGCCGCCCTGTTAGCGTCATCGTATAGCTTGCCTCCAGGCGATAATATCTGTATTCCTTCAGCACCTTTACGATTCGACCAATCATATCCGAGAAATTCTTTTTGCGTTGCATTATCAGACGGTGCAGAAATAATTAGCGTGCTTTGACAGTAAGTAAGCGCGAAATAAAAGACCTTTTCTTGCTCAACACCTTTTGCAAACACATAAAATCTACGTTTGATTTCCTCGGCTCGTTCCTCTTCTGACAGTTTAGCGAATGCTTTTTGTTTTCTCAGTTTTGCAAGCTCACCACCGTTCAGAAAAGCATCAACATATACCTTAAAATGTTCGATTCCAGAAAGCTCGGACAATGTCAGCCCTTCTTTTGCAAAAGAAACGTATGTATCTGGAGTGATACCGATCTGTGCAGTATATCCAGCAAAGATTTCTTTGTCTTCCCAATCAACAAGCTCTTCACCAGCAAGAATTGCATAAACACTATCGCTAATTAAATCTTTACGCTTCGGGGGCTCATTATACTTTTCAAGGAAAAGAACAACAGTATTTGTGCCAGTAGCTCCAAATGTCTTATTCCCCAATTGTACAATTGCTCGAATTTTAAAATTCTGCAAGATTTGCTCCCGAGCCCCAGTATAGCTGGCAGAATCATTACTAAGAATGCTTGACGGAAGAATAACTGCAGCAATACCGTTCGGTTTTAGGAGTTGTGCAATTCGTTCTATAAACAAAACTTCAATTTCACTACCATTATCTCCAATACAGTCCAGCAACTCAAAAGAGTTGCTCTTTAGCTGCAAGTGCTGCTTAAATTCTTTAACCGCATAAGGCGGATTTGCAACAAGAATATCAAACGCGCCGTTTTCGATGCCCTTATCTGACTGATTTTCCAATCCATCGCCAAAAACGATATTCGCCTCTCCTGCGCCATTCATAAACATAGATATTTTCGAAACTCTTGCAAGGCGATAATCCTTTTCAATTCCGAAAATATGGTCACGGACCCATTCATTATTTCCTCCAGCTGCTGCAAATGTATTAATTGCTTCAACTGCTTCTGTAAGGAAGTGACCCGCTCCACATGCATAATCTATAACCTTGGGATAACTAAACCCTTTTTCTGTGTGGACTGTATCTTGAATGGGAAGGCTGTCCCAAATAAAACGGGTAATCGGCATGGGAGTAAAGAACTGACCTTCGTTTTGTTTGAATCCCTTGCTCAGTAACTGCTCAAACAAATCACCAAGGAACTGATGCTTCGAGGGATATACAATCCTGTACTGTTCAAAAAGTTGCACCACTTCAACAAGGATTTTTCCGTTCTGATAGAACAATTCTTCGTTGTGGACATCTTTGAATGAAAAGTCATTATTGGAATAGAATTTAAGCACTCGGATAGTATTTCTCAAATCCTCAATTGCCTTTTTCCGCTGGTGTCCAGTATAGGTTGCAAAGAGCCATTCAGGATAATCGCTGGGCACATAGAATATTTTTTCGCGCATGAATTTCTCCATGCCTTCAGTATGAAGTTTTTGCAGTCTGTCTTGCAGAGACTCGTAGGTATCCGTACCCTGCATATACTGGAATTCGACAACATCGTCTTCCGCCTTTGTTATCTCGTCAACCAGTTTGCAAATAAACAAAGCAACTAATCGATTAAATGCATTTTCTTTATCACTGACATTATTGTGCCGAAGAATCTCTTCAAATCGATTGACGATCTTATCCTCAGGAGTAAACTCTTTCAGATCCTTCTTGAACAGTGGACGAATTCCGATCTCGTATGCTTTGGTATCAATGTGGAAAATCAGATCCTCGAAGAACTGACAAGAATATGTGTCCTTCCACACAAAAAACTTCTGCTCTGCGGTAAACGCATTTTTGTAGAGCTTAATATCAGGATCCTTTTTTGCCAGCTGCTCAATATTTTTATCATCGGAGCAATTGATAGTCGGTGCCTTATATGTGATAGCACCTTCTGAATAATCAGAGGCGTACAGTACAAGCCATTTGGCCGCACGTTCTTGTTGCCAGTAAGAAAATAACTGCCCACCATCACTCAAGGTATCTTTGTATGCTTTATCAAATTCACGCCCCGCAGTCTTGCATTCAATGATAAAAAGCATCTCACCATTGTACGATACACAAATGTCTGCACGACCACTTTTTGCATCATGACCAAGGTGCCATTCTTTTTCAAGCTCAATGTCTTCTGGTCTGTAGCCTTTATCTAACAAACGATTGACACATTCAAAAACGACAAAATTTTCCGGCGCATCAAAACCATCATTTCTATCACGACCCTTGATCGCTTCCGGATAGATAAGTTTAGCTCGGTTAAAATCTACTGCAAGGAAGCAATTATAAGCAGGAAAATGTTTTTCAAATAAAGATCCATTTTCTGCAAACCCCATGCTAAGCAGAGTCAATCTAAGATTATCAACGGTAATCATTCTATTTTCCTCCGATTTTTAGCGTACAATTGACCCTATTATGCTCCACACCAATGTCAAGAGATAGCTACTCACTTACAGACACCTTTTATGGCAAACTGGTCAAATCTATTTCTGTTCTTCAGATTCTGGCAAAAACTCCATGATGTCCCCAATATCGACTTCCAGCGTTTTACAAATCTTATTAAGAACAGAAAGAGTTACTTCTTCATCACGACGTAATCGTGTCATCGTATTTGGGGCAATACCGGCTGCTTTACGCAGATCCGCCTTGCTCATTTTTTTGTCAACGAGTAATTTCCAGAGCTTGTTATATGAAATCGCCATATCATTCGACCTCCGGCTACAAACATTGACTTTATTATACATTCTTTTTCCGATTAAAGCAAGAGAGTTTCGCATTCAGATGCGAAACTCTCTTCTTCTAAATTGCATTCATTTTCAATTTGGAAGATAAATTCATTAACGGCCCACCTCAAAAAGTACGGTCTTAATCTCCTACCTTCCATCTATAAGGCAATCATAACCTCCAGCTAAATTACTTATCTCTTGAATACCATTGCACTATATCAATCGATGTTCCACAAAAACACGTGCTACCTCCGCACGGTTTTGATCTATTTAGAGCGCGATCCCTCTCATTTTCTTTATTTCATGCGCCTTTCCGCCCCCTACGACCCCTTTTTTCACCACCCACTCCCCTTTACGACCCCTTTTTCACCGTCCTCTCCCATCCCCGAAAAACCTTTATTCTGTCGGCGTTGCCGGCAGTTGTGGAGGGGAAAGGGGAAGCGCCGCGACCCCTTTCCTTTCTCCTGCTTTTTTTTCGACCCTGCCCATTTTTTATACTTTTTTGCAAAAGTGGCCTTTTTTTCATCTCATCGGGCAAACCCTCGCCTGCCTCTGAAAAATCGCAACGTGGGGCAAATACGGCCCCACGCGGCTAAATCACGGTCGCGCTCCGGTTGTCCCCCACAACCCTTTTTTCTCTGTGTCCGGTCTCCGAAACGCAAGTAACGCAGGCAACGCAAATTTTGACACCACCAATTTATTCGTAACTTGCGTTTCTTGCGTTACCGTCATCGGTTTCAGGCCCGTGGTAGATGATCTCCACCATGCGGTTAGGCTTCTCGGTGAAGCTATAGAAGGTCACATGATTCTCCTCCAACTGACGTCGATTATTGTTCATCAGCTGCTTCAGACTTTTGGCGATGAGTGAGCGACCGGAGAACGCATTGAACTCATTGACCAGCTCCGTATTGCCTCCGCGGAAATAGGTTTTCTGCTTCATGAATTCCACTAACTCCCGCATCGGTTCCGGCAGCATCAGCGTCGGCTCAGTGAGGCTGTCGGAGATCCGACACCAGACACAGCTCTCCTTTGACAGCCTCAGTTCCAAATGCCGGTCCTGAATATCACGCCCGGTACACTTCAGTGTCGCGCCATCGCTTCCTCGATCAGTCTTCTCCAACACAAAAACCGCGTCCAATGCACCGCTGATTCCGGTGGTACCGGACAGCATGTTCAGTGGATCGCGGTCGGATTGTTTGCGCAGATGATGCACCAGAAGGATGGTGAGATTCAGCTCGTCTGCAATGCTCTTCAGCAGTCTCATCTCCTCATACTCGCTGGCGTAGGAGATGTCCTGGCTGTTGCTACGGATGATCTGGAAGGTGTCGATCACGATCAGCACCGTGTCCGGATGCGCCTGCACAAAGGCCCGAAGCTGATCGGCAAGACCGTCATTGATCGTCCTCGCCTCATTGGCAAAGTGGATATTGTCCGGCGCCTCATCGGTGATCTTCCAGAGGCGTTCCTTGATTCGTCGCATCGAATCCTCCAGACAGAGATAGAGAACTGTCCCTTGTCTAGTTGGCATCTCCCAGAGCGGTTCTCCCTTTGCGACCCGCAGACAGAGGTCGAGCACCAGCCATGACTTGCCCACCTTCGGTGCGCCGCCCAGCATGCAGATCCCCTGCGGTAATAGTGTTTCGACACAGAATTTCGTTGCCGGAAAGTCCATGTCCATCAGTGTTTCGCCGTCGATGACGGCCAGTGTGTTTTGATTTTCGTTCATACAGAAAATCTCCTTTCGTATTTTTTGTCGCCGACTCTCTCGAGGTCGGCCTTTTATATTTAAAATCTCGCGAGCGAGACTTTAAACGCCGCACACAAAAAAGCCGCTCCACTTCGACAACTGATCTCGCTCAGTCATCTCTGTGCAGCGGCTTTTATCGCCAATATATATTCAATTCAAGCGACTGCATCACAGCAGAACAAGCGGCCCCTTTAACCGAAGCCACTCATTCTGCACTGCATTCACATTTCCTTTTTTCTGTTATACTCCTTCTTCAATCTCCCGCATGATTTGCGCTCCCAGCACAAATCCCTTGCAGAAATAATCCTCCTGCTCCAGATCCGTCACCATCGCACTGGCTAACTCGAAGGCCTCGAACAGCACCTTCTGATGCTCCGTCAACGTCGCTTCGAACTCATCGCAGATCTCAATCAGCTCACTCATTGCCTCGTGGTAACTGTCATTGTCCGGCGCAGTATATTCCTGTGGACAGATATTCCCTTGGTAGAGTTGTCTTAGGATTGACATGGCACCTCCTCCTTTCAGGACACAGATACTATCACAGAAAGGGGAGGAAGTCTAGCGGAAGTTTTCGATAAAAATCTATATATTTGCATTCTCTATACAATACTCTAAGGCTTTCAACCACTCATCAATTGATACCAAATACATATACTTATCCTTGAAACGGTCAGAGGCTGTTACAAACCCCTTTACCTTTTTGTGCTTCTCAGAGAACACAAGCGACCACAGGTAAGAATGAATGATATTATTACATGCATGTTCCAACTTAAACTGTATTTTTTTATTGTTATTTACATCATAATTATCAACAACAACCTTAGGTCCAATCCAATCCTTATCTCCCACAAAATGATATTCATAAACATTTATTTCCGCATTCAAAATGGGAAATTCTGGCATAGGAGTACCATTACTATTATCACATACATCTTTTGCCCATTTTTCATCTTCAATTATTTTTCTAACAATAATTGTCGAGTATAAAATACATTTATTTACTTGATGTTGCAGAAGCTCAAACCAAGAAACAAGCGGAACTATTTTCCATATCCTTAAGGCACAAATGATTACTCGTAGTTCAAGTTTCCAATAATTATCTAAAATCATTTCTAATCCTCCTTTGTATCAAACTAAAACACATCAATCCCCTCAAACATCAATCTCACCCTATCCACTTCCTTCTCCGTATGATAATGCCCACAGTACCACCTCCGGTACTCCAGTCTCTCCTCGATCTTCCCCAGCCATTCCTCCGTAGACTTATCTACCCGGCTCTGATCCACGCCCGGCAGGAACACCTCCGTCGGCTCGTACTTTAACGGCACCGTGTGGGACAGCACCACATCGATCGTCCAATCTCTCGCCGCCAACTGCATCTCCACATACCGTTTGATCTCATCGGACGGCTGTTCATCCGCCCACCATCCGTAGCCATACATAATCCGATACATCTTGTCGATGCTGTAGGCACCGCCGATGGCGATGGCCTTTTGTCCATCCAGATCATAGATTTCACCGTCCTTGGCGAAGAGGATACTCGGATATTCATTCTCCACATAGACGACACCACCATGCCATTCTTGTTCCGTATACGTCTGAATCGCGAACGGTCTCTGCTCGTGATTGCCATGGATACAGAGCAGCGTGATCGGCAGCTCCGCCAAAAAATCCTTCTTCATGATATCTACAAATCCACGTTGAAAATTGATTCCCGCATCGCCCAAGATAATCAAGATGTCGTCTTTGGTTGTGTGATTCTCTCTGCAGAAATCTGCGATGCGGTTAAAACTTCCGTGTGTCCCCAGTAATGTAAATCATTCTAACACCCCCAAAAAGATCTCAGTGTTTCTTAATCAATGTCCCGTCTTACTGCTAGTTGCTAACTCACGAGTATATTATATTGTTTTTCTTTCAAACTATCAACCCACTTTTCCTCTCTGCTTATGTAGCTTTTATTATCCATTCTTCTCCACCTATTCACTTGTCATATGGCAAATAGCAACATTCTTTTCACTTGACATATGACAAGTAAAATAGTAAAATTAGCACAAAGGAGTGAATGCGCTATGAACAGAATAATCAGAGACAAGCAGGACATGACATATTTATCATGGTCCAAAATCCGCAATTCTTCCGGCACAGCCGGTTCTTTCTTGAAGGCGTACTCTACGCTGGGCGGAAAGAAAATATATTACAAACTTTCTAATTTTGATAAACTAAAAGGTATTATAGGACACGAATGTGTTAATGAAATCATTGTGGATCGTCTATTGGACATTCTGGGGATTCCCCATCTACACTATCAACTAATCCACGCTGATGTAACAATTGATGGAAAATCACACGAAGTATACCTATGTGCCTCTGAAGATTTCAAACAACGAGGAGAAAGCAAACTTGCGCTCGACACTTATTGGGAGGCTGAACACATAGAAAATGAATCCGTATTAGATTTCTGTATCCGTAATGGTTGGGATGAATACCTCTATCAGATGTTTGTGGTTGACTTCCTGATTCTAAATCGAGACCGACACGGAGCCAATATTGAAGTGTTACGCAATAGCCGAAAAAAAACTATCCACTTAGCACCGCTCTTCGATCACGGTCTCTCGTTATTGTTTAGTTGCACGGATGATACCGCAGTAGCTCAGTACGATGTTATGGACGACAAGCGTGTCAACAATTACATCGGATCTGGGTCTACCCTGGAAAATCTGAAATTGATTCCGAGAGATAAAACTCCCATGTTGAATGCTCTGAAAAAAACGGATAAAGCAGTTTTAATGCATGATTTAGACGGTATCGTCTCCCCAACTCTACAGGATAAAATTTGGGAGATGATCTGGAAAAGGTGGTGTATATATGAAGATTTTTGCAATTCGAGATGAATCTGTCGTTAACCAGATTGATCTTGCTTACTTGCTATATTACGAAGTTGAAAAACGATTTTATATTGAACTTCCTGAAAATGCAGACCCTTGGGAAACTCCATTGCTTCTATCATCCTTTATTAAAAAGGGCGAGACGTCTATCAACTCCTATTGGAGCAAGATATGGGTGCAACAACGTATTGTTCCTACTGATCGCCAAAACCTTGGTCAAGTGCTAAAAGACAACAATCTAAAAGAATACGACGAATTTGGACTGCTGATGCTGTCCATGGGGCGATGCGCACAAGATGATTACTACCTTGTCCCAATTGAAGAAAATCAACTCCCGGAACAAATCAAAAAACGATTTAACAAACTAATCGAAGATGTTGTTCCACTTAATAATTTCTCACTTTTGGTTTTCTTCCGTGACGGAAGCGTGAAAAAGTGCAGTATTATTGATCGCTATAAAAATGCACCGTCTTTTCAAGTACTATTCAAAAACGAAGATTTCTTTTATGCAATTACTCTCCAACCCGGAGGACACGGCATCGAATGGGACGTTAATCTAAGCGTTAGTGCAGTTACATTGTATCGTATTGGAACGAAAGTTCCTCTAACTGCTTCTGACTTTCAGAATTTTGTTGTACATCGAGTTGTGAATGTCGCAGAAGCCGCAGAAATTCTGGGTTGTAGCAGACAAAATATTGACTATTTAACCAAGGCTGGAAAACTTCATCCAATCAAGTCGTCCGGAAAGAATACTTTGTATCTTAAAAGCGAGATTCTAAAACGGAACTGGCAATGAAATAGTAGCCGTCTTTCCCCACTAAAAAGCAGCAAAGTCATCTCTGACCCCGCTGCTTTTTTCTGTCATATCAAGACTCTATGTTTTTTGTTACCGTAGCAAATAAAAAGCATTTTAATCATAATCTCCACACTCTACCGCGACTTTTATCACCCCATCACGCTTATTCTCAAACAATTCATACGCTTCTTCGATCCGCTCAAGCGAATAAGTATGCGTGATCAGCGGCTCCGTATCGATCTTGCCCTCGGCAATCAGCCTCAACGTCTCCTCGCAATCGCATCCGTCCACACCGCCGGTCTTGAACGTCAGGTTCTTTCCGTACATCTCCGGCAGCGGCAGCACCTGCGCCCGGTCATAAAGGGCAACCACCGTGACGATTCCATTCGGACGCGCGCACTCCCACGCGAGGCGGAAGGTGGAATCGCTTCCGGCCACCTCGAGCACCACATCCGCTCCGCCGTGATCGCTGTTCCGGCGAACAACATCGAGACACTCGTCGGGCGTGACGGTAAGCACGCCCAGATAATGCTCCTGGATAAACTTGATGCGGTTCTCATCCTTTTCGCAGACAATGATCCGTTTAGGATTTTTCAGCATCACGCAAAGAAGCGTGCAGATTCCCGTCGGGCCTGCGCCGATAATGAGGACCGTGTCCTCCTCGGTGATCTCCGAGATTCGCGCCGCCCAGAATCCCGTGGCAAGCACATCGCCGACCAGCAGAGCCTGTCTGTCACTGACCGTGTCGGGAATCTTGTTCAACCCCTGATCCGCGAACGGCACGCGCACATATTCCGCCTGACCGCCGTCAATGCGGCAGCCAAGGGCCCAGCCGCCGTTTTTGTCGGTACAGTTATTGACATAGCCGCGCTTGCAGAAAAAGCATTCGCCACAGAAGGTCTCCACATTGACCGTCACTCTGTCGCCGGGCTTCACGTGCGTCACCGCCGGGCCGACCTCCGTAACGATGCCAACCATCTCATGGCCGACCGTGATGCCCTCGACCGCTCTCGGAACGCTGCCATGCTTGATGTGCAGATCGCTGGAACAGATACTGGCAAGGGTGACCTTGACAATGGCATCCCGCTCATGAAGGATGGTGGGGATTGGTTTTTCTACAAGACCGAAGCGGCCTTTGGATAGGTAGGTGTAGGTTAACATAGAAACTCCTCTGGTTTTTATCTGAAATTCATCATAAATGTCCGTGCCCTCACTCCTGGCAACATCACAACTATAGACCCGCTCTACGGAAGACGGCTCAAATAAACACTGCCGTTCTCCCTCAGCCATCTCCGGCATCTTTGGTACTCCGGAAACACCTTCTCAATTTCCGCATAAAACTGCGGCGAATGATTCATGTGTTTTCTGTGGCAAAGCTCGTGAACCACAACGCTGTCAATCACATCGTCCGGCAGCAACATCAGCAGACAATTGAAATTGAGGTTTCCTTTGTCGGAGCAGCTGCCCCAGCGGGTGCGCTGATTCCGAATGGTGATCCGCCCGTAATCGACACCGATCAGAGGCGCATAGTGTTTCACTCTCTCCGGAATGACAACCGATGCCTTCTCCGCCAACGCTCTGAGTTCCTCCATTGTGAAAGGCGGTAATTGGTTCAGGGCGGCCTGGCGCTCCTGCATAATCCGCCAGTGTTTTTCGATCCAACTTCTTTTTTCGGCTAGAAAGGTGTCGATCTGGCCACGGGTCATGTGACGTGGGGCGCGGACAAGGAGACCGTCGGGGGTGATCTCGAGGGAAAGGGTTTTTCGAGGGGTATGAAGGATTTTTAGGGGTAGACAATGTATATCAAAAAGCATTTGGTGATTCACTCCTTTTTACCTTTCCAACCTGCTTCCTACTGCAAATTTTCTTCACTATTTGTATAAAATAGCAATATATCTTTTATGTCCTCTCGCAAAGCTAAAGCAGCGTCATAATCTCTAAACACCATACTATGTACAGCCTTGGTAAGGCAAATCCAAAGGACATAACCTGCCCCTAAGCAAACAATAATACCAATTCCCAGATCTATAATGTAATCCAAATCCATATTTCCAAAATGTGTAGCACTAATTCCAGCAAAAAATCCAACTATGGGAAATATTATCCCTTTTACAAATTTTATGAATCTCTCCCCCAAATTTTTGATAGGATTACCATTTTCAATTATCTCAGTTAAACGATCTATAATCATCATTAATTCTCGTTCTTTACATATATCTCTACTTGGGCAAAAGCTTTTTAACAATTTACGCACTTTCAACAAATGTTCTTTTCTAGCACATAAACCTTTCTGATGGCTTTTAACGATATAACGATCAACGATAAAAACATACACCAATTCAAATAACAACAAAATATAAATTAAGATGTTCCATTCAAAACATATCGCTAAAATACCGATGCCCAAAATAACAATTGCAGGTAATAGTACAATCAAAAGTACTTTCCACTTTTCTTTTATGAATTTCACTATACTCGGAACAGTCCATTCATAAATCTCTGCTCGGTATGCCAGTATTAATCTCTCAATCATTCTATTCTACCCCCACATTATCTTTCCAATCACATTTACCCACTTTTCTTCCCCTCGCCCTGCTCTCACATCCGCGGTAACAAAGCACTCCACACACCTAAAACCGGCCTTTTCAAACACTTCCTGCACTTCATCTTCTGTATAATCGTTGAAGAATCGGCTATCCTTGACACGTTCTGCGCTTCCATACTTAAATGAAGCGTACAACACGCCGTCGGATATCAATGCACGGCGCATCTTCTGTAACACATCCGGCAAATCTGCCTTGGAAACATGCAGCAAAGATGCACTGGCCCAAATCCCATCGAACTCACTGTCCACATTCAGTTCTTCAAACCGCATGCAACGTACTTCTTTCCCGATCGTTTTGGTCGCCAACTTGCACAGTTCCACCGACGCATCGAATGCTTCGACCTCGTAGCCACGCTCCATAAAGTATTTACTATCTCGCCCACTTCCACAACCCGCGTCCAAAATGCAGCCTTGCGCAGGCAAATACGCCAAGAACTTGTCTTGGCAATAACTCATATCGGCACTCACTGTGCCCGCATAAAACTCCGCTGCGTGTTGGTTGTAATACTTGATTGTCTCATTCATTTGCGTACACCCAATTTCCAAACCCACAATTCCGCGCCGATTCATACACCGGCAACAAGACTTCCTTCAATTGTCCGCTAAACTCCTGCTCGGTCAACCCGGCCCGATACAACCGACTCTGGAGCTCCCAATTGTTCAGATGCTCTCTCGCACATTTCTCAAATTCATCATGAATCTGCTCATACCTCCAGATCATCTGATATGACAGAAATTCCTGCCCGGCAAGCAGCGGAAAATACCGTTCCCAATCCGGTAAGCGATTGCTTTTGCTGCTGTTGATCTGCTTCGTCGTAGGATGCAGATTCCAGAACTCATCGTGGGCCACATAGGACCACGGCACAAAATGATCAATGGACAGTGCCTTGCCATCCAGTTCCTGATGGTCATAGATTTCGTACACCGGGCAAAGCTCCATGATTTTTTTCCAGTATTTAATCACCCTTGTGAGATTGTGCTCCTGAGGCGGATACAGCTTGTCTGAAATTCCAGGCACACTAGGATTGCGCCGCTGCAGATACTGGATCAAATTAAACTGAATCCATCCCATAATTATCTCGTGATTCTTCTGCAGATACAACAGCCACTCAGCCTCCATCCGAATCTCCGTCTGCAGACCATGGAAAGCAACAAAATAATACATCAGACGCTTCTGCTCATTGATCCGCTCTACCAGCCTTTTCTCCGAAACGTCCCACGCCTTGCCCTTAAATTCGGGCATAAACGGCGCTTGCAAGCGGTAAGGCACATTTGCAATCAGCACACGCTTAATTCGAAGTACCTCTTTATCTGTACAGTTTTGCAGATATTCCAGAATCCTCTCACGCTTCGTCGCAGCAGAAAATTTCTCTGTCTCATGAATATACTCTCCTTTCCGACATTGATTTTCGTCATGATCGCCTTAAACCAGAACAGCTTGTAACACTCGCTAGTGTTGTCGAACAGGCGGCCAAGATATTGGATATTTAGTTGGTCGGAGTAAGGGAGCTGCATGGTATGATCCTCTTTTCATTAGTTCTATTTGTTTCACAACCATGTTAATGTAGGTGCGTCTAATCCAATAACTACTGAAACCCCATATTTGTACTTATACCTTCCGTTTGAATCCCTAAACTCCTTAATTTTCACGATATCTCTTTCTGTATCTGAATTCCAGTACGTTTTAAATTCCATAATCAGCAAGTTATGTTCATTATCTCCACGCCTATGAATGATCAAATCTGGAAATGTTCCATTTGGAAACGACGGAAGCGCCTTATTTTCTCTGCCATTGCGATTATATTCGCAATCCAAATGATAGCCTTTAAACGCAGGATCATCATCTATTAAATTCTGTAAATAATGAGCAAATCTAAATACAATAGCTCTTTCTCCCACATGGTGATTTTGTTCTGTTTTAACCATATCCACTGGACAATTGTTAATCAGATGTGCATCTCTCCTGTACAACAAGTCCAATGCAATATTGATATACTTTCGCAACAATTTTCTTCTGTTCATAGTCCCTATTTCCTAAATCATGTCGATTTTCACATTCAATTTCAACGTAAAACTGCCTTTATCTTCTCCACCACACCTTTATCCGCCGGCAGCCAGTCTACACTATCCAGCGTCTCTTTCGTCAGCCATTTCGCGGCCTCATGCTCCTTTAGCACCAATTCCCCAGATTTCACCGTGCAGATAAAGCAATCCATGGACAGATGGAATTTCGGATAATCATACTCTACCGTATCCAACAATTCTCCGACTTCGATTTCTGCATCCAGTTCCTCTTTGATCTCTCGAACCAAAGCCTCCTGCGGGGTTTCATTCTCCTCGACTTTTCCACCAGGAAATTCCCAGCCATCCTTGAAATCACCATATCCCCGCTGAGTTGCTAAAATTCTATCTTCATGAACAATAATCGCGGCAACCACACGTACTGTTATTTCATCTTTCATGCTTTTTATACTTTCTTTCATACATCTCTGAAATCCCTAAATATTTTTCTAATTGTCGCCTATTGTGGCTTGCTATCGACGTTAAAACAACTAAGTCTGTCTCATTCTTTAATACATGCATTTTCCTGTGACAATTTGGACAAATAGCCACTACATTATCGATAACATCTTTTCCGCCGTCTGCCAGCCTAACTACATGATGTTCTTCGAGATATGGCTGTCCTTCCTTGTCCAAAAATGGTGCATCATTTCCACAATACTGACATTTTCCATCCGCAATTCGCTTAACCAGTTGTTTTAAGTACGGATCACGATAATAAACAACCGTTTCAGTTGTCTTAGGTTCCTTATTGACATTTTTTACAGATGCATACCTGGCTAATTCTTTATCCGACAGCTTGGAAATCTCTTGCTCAGACAATTCACGAGAAATCCCCTGTGCCATTTCAGAAATTGGCATAACCGGAAACATCCATACCTCACGCATATTGCCATTATCATCTGGTTGTGTGCTTTTGTATGGCTTATCGACCAACTTAACAATACCTCTATACGTGTATACCGCTTTTTGCAACACCTCAAATAAATGTACTTCTACACCATTTGTATCAGAATAGTATAATGTTTCATTCTGGTTTCCCTCAAGGACCTGATCTCCAACTTTTCCCATTCCTGTATAATGAAGAACTCCATTCTTCCACACATCACGATACAATCCCTTTGTATCATCTGAAATGATCACCAATGTACCAGTCTGCTTTGACCGGCGCATGCCGCCCATATTCCCACACTTAAATAGTGATCTCATTTCTTCATTTGTTAATTCTGCGCCAATGCTTATCCCCGGACTAAACATCGCTTTTCTCCTTCACTAATCTAAAAGTTCTTCGTAAGATACCCCTAATACTTGCTTTATTCCCTTTAGCTGTTCTAACTGAATATGCTGTACTCCGCGCTCAAGCTTCACTAACGTTTCCCGCGTCATTTTAATATCTAAGAGCTGTAATCTACTCACTAACTCTGTCTGCCCTATTCCGGCTCTCTGACGAGCTTCACGAATATTCTTCCCAATTGTATTGTTTGTATCAGTCTTTATTTTTTGATTATCCATGTCTCCTCCAAGGACCCATTCTAGTCCTTTTTATTTTAGTCTCCTCCCGATTATATTAGGGACCAGTTTTGGTCCACCCCATATATTCCCGAAAGAAAAAGGGGGGTTTCGTGCACGATCCATATAACAAAAGACACTAACCACCGGGTTTAATTCCAGTAATTAGTGCCTTGTTGGCAAATACATCTATTATGTCATTCTTGTTTAATAAGTATATTAGAAAAGCTCAATTGTTTCAAACATCATCCTCACCTTCCCCACCTTCTTCTCCGTATGATAATGCCCGCAATACCACTTCCGATACTCCAGCCTCTCCTCAATCTTCCCCAGCCATTCCTCCGTGGACTTATCCACCCGGCTCTGATCGACTCCCGGCAGGAACACCTCCGTCGGCTCATATTTCAGCGGCACCGTGTGAGACAGCACCACATCAATCTTCCAGTCCCGCGCCTTCAACTGCTTCTCCACATATTGCTTGATCTCTTCGGACGGCTGCTCATCCGCCCACCAGCCATATCCGTAAACGATTCGTAACATCTTGTCGATGCTGTATGCCCCGCCGATGGCGATGGCCTTCCGGCCATCCAAATCATAGATCTCGCCGTCCTTGGCGAAGATGATGCTCGGATATTCCTTCTCCACATAGACGATGCCGCCGTTCCATTCCTGCTCCGCGTAAGTCGGGATCGTGGACGGGCGCTGCTCATGATTGCCGTGGATGCAGAACAGCGTGATCGGCAGACCTTCCAGATATTCCTTTTTGATGTCATCTCTCACACCGCCGTAGTAATTCACTCCTGCATCGCCCAGGATGATCAGGATATCCTCTTTGGTCGTGTGATTCTCCCTGCAAAAATTCTCAAAGCGCTCAAAACTTCCGTGTGTATCCCCTGTAATGTAAATCATTGCGTTCCCCCTTATTGATCGTTAAGGGATGGCCGGAGCCATCCCTCACCATTTTCACTTATCTCAACAACCCCAAAAACATCTCATTCAACTCATCCCACCCCGCGAACTCTTCCGGTGGTAGCGTCGCGATGATCTTCCCGATCTCCTCAATATTCCGATCTAGATAATCATTCACCCGATCGAACCTTTTCCCCTCACCGATCTCCGGCATGGTCATTTTTAGCTCCAAAAGCCGCTCCACATCCGGTCTGATCTCCGGGTCGAGGTATTTCTCCATCAGCGTCCGAAACAGCATTGGCGGCGGTGTCCCCTCGGCCAGTATCCACTTGCACGCCAGCAAAGGCCGCAGCACATAGAAATACTTCTTGAGTCGCACTGTCTCTCCTCTCAGATACTCTCGGTAGTTACTCTTTGCTGTACTCAGATAATGATACAGTCCGGACTTCGCGACGAAGTATCGGTTGATCACCGCAGATATCTGCTGCCACTCCTCCGTCGTGCGGTACACGATGGAAGATGAATTCCACTCAAACAGTGTGGGATTGGACTTGTGAAGCAGCGTCAATGCTTTCTGCACATCCCAGCCATTGATATCCAGTGTGTCATCCAACTGCCACTCAATCACATCTCTCGTCTTGTCCAGACGCAGATAAAAGTCCTTTGGTCTCACATAAATAAAGCGCACATCGTAATCACTGTCCGGTGAGGCAAAACCCCAGGCACGGCTGCCAGATTCGATGCAGTGGAGAATCCGGATGTTTTCGCGGACCTCAATCTCATTAAGTTTTTCTTGAATTATCTCTTTCACACAACCTCTCCTTTAACGAACAATTAAGTATTACTTAATCGTTGCTCCGCTCATATTCTATTATACCATTTATACCAGATACGCTCAATGATTATTTGAATTTCACCAATTTCTAAGCAGACGAGGGGCTGTAAAAAAACAGCTCCGAAATTTCATTTGAAAAAGGCTACACAGAATAAACGAAAGAGAAACCCTCTCCGTCCGCCGGTACTTCTATGTAGCCTCTTACATGTTCAAATCAATGCCGTTTTTTACTGCCTCTTCCCCTTCCTCTCTACGCCGCCACCCCATCATCGCCTTCTCAACGGCCTCATACCTCGGTCCGTCCAACACCCGGATCAGGCTATCATAGGGGTCTTTTTTCTCTCGGTCTGCGGCTATTTTCATCGCATTCTGGGAGAACCCGGACAGCAGGCAGATCCCCTGCTCATTGTCCACTTTCGGGATCGTATCGGTGCGCCCGCATACATTCCAGAAGATGAGACGCGGCAGTTTATATCCGGTCTGCTCGTAGCGTTTTTCGATGCTCTCAAACAGTGCCGGAGTGAATTCGTTCCATGCCTCATCCCGGCTGAGCCAGCGGTCCGGTGCGCTGGCCGCGTCAAACTCCATATCGGAGATGATCAGCACCTGCTTCGGAAGCTCCTCCGCCGGAACCGCGTTGCTGACGGCCATGTCCAGCAGCATATCGAACACCGCCTCAATATTGGTATTGGCGATTTCATTGTGGGCGAGCATGATCTCCAGCTTTTCCTTCAGACTGTTTCCCTTTTCCAAATCGATGAATTGGGGGCGGGAGCTGAATGTGATCG
This sequence comes from Lachnospiraceae bacterium, assembly GCA_017461725.1. GTDB lineage: Bacteria > Bacillota > Clostridia > Lachnospirales > Lachnospiraceae > RGIG423. The sequence continues at coordinate 1,649 of JAFTXG010000022.1, read as the reverse complement.
CCTTATTGTGAAATACGCCTTTCAGTTGCCCGGCAAAATAAATCGCCAGCGAATTGCAGATCTCAATCGCTGTCACACTTGTGGAGCCGCTTGCATTGTCGTACATACTGCCGGAACCGTCCGCCACCACGATACAGTCGTCAAAGCCCCACTCATTTTGGAAGCCCTGCTCGACAATATGCTGCCACATCAGCTCCGCAAGCAAATCGTCCTTCAAAGCGCATCGGTAACCGGCATTCTTCGTGAACCGGCGGACCACCTCATAAGGCATGATGCCCTTTGTGTTCAACTGCTCGTCTCCTTCGAACACCTTCCAAAGATACTCGCTGCGCCGCTCCTCATCATGCTTTGCGAACGCCCTGTCGTATTTCAGGTTTGCCTTGGCCGGAACCGTTTCGTAGGCGATTTCTCCCCACCTGGAAGCCGACATCTTCACTTCCACCACATCGCCGTATGCCCGGAGTGCGGACACCATTTTGCGATATTGGCAGGCGTTCATACCGAACTTCTCAGCAAGGCGCTGTGCGCATTTCCGTGTTTCCTTCGAGGATGTGTTAATACTCGGAAGCCATTTCGCCAGCAGGGAAATCGGTTTTTGCTCCCTCATCGCCAGCAGGTCCATGTCCAGCTGCGCCTTCATCAACTGACAGACCTCATCCTCTAGACCCGTATTCAGAAACACTAGCAGATCGTCAAATCTGCCGTATTCCGGGATCAGCTCCATTACGGCCTTCGCGATCTCCAGGTGGGACTCTGCCAGATACTTCATGCAAACGCGGAAGGTTCTGCGTTCGCCCATTCCCTCGCGGATATCCCGCAGGAAAAACAGCCATTTCACCGCGTATTTAGGCGAATCGTAATAGGCCTTGATAAACGCTCTTGTGATAAATTCCTCTTCACGATTTCGGAGAGATGAAACCATGAAATTCAGATCAACCAGAGAATGCAGGGTGGTCCGGTATCCCACCGCACCATTTTCCGTCACCGAACGATTCTGATACCGTTTCATGTAATTGGCCGCATTTCCCATATTGATATAGTCCGGGATCTGCTTATCCATATCCTTCCCATCGTATCTGAACGCTCTTTCCATGGTTTCCTCCTTCTACCGTTTACTAGACGCAAGCGCGGCGCGGACCATCCCGGCCGAACACATAATTTGTCTTCGCACTTGATCAGGTTTAATTTGCTGTGTGCGCCTAACTGTTTTGTACCTTTACTTTACCAGCTTTATCTCCGTCTGTCGAGCAACCGGTGGTTCACATTTACCGCGCGATAGTGACCAGAGCGTTTTTGCTTTATGAATACAATGATTACAGTGACAAAAGTCCGACTTCACGCCATGCTTGCATGGCGGTGGAGGAAGGACTTTATGACACGCCCCACAATGAGGAAGAAGTGGGGCAGGGGGCCCATGTATTCCGAATTGTGGGCAGGATTGTGGGAGCTGCTATGCAGCGAAACAATCCGTAATCACTTTTGACACCTAAATCATACAATGTTTCCAAAAATAACCATCCGCCCGCATAGCGGGCGGTTTTTCTTTTTCGGGCATAGCCCTTCTCTACTAGCCACGCATAAATGCGTCTTTCGTTTGGCCTGCCAGCCACGCGTTTGATTACTTGCTACCCGTAAACGGGTCTCTTGGA
>JAFTXG010000004.1 GCA_017461725.1 Lachnospiraceae bacterium | reverse complement strand
GACCAAATACGTCTGCCTGTGAGCAAGCTCCCGGCATCCGATTTGTCTGGGATACGCGTGCGTATTAAGCAGTGCGTACCTCATGCCCTGCGGGCATTTCGGTCACGGGCATGCGCCCTATGTATCCTCGACCAAATACGTCTGCCTGTGAGCAAGCTCCCGGCATCCGATTTGTCTGGGATACGCACTGCTTAATGCTTAACGTACATTATACCTTACGGGAAAGGCGGTTACAAGCCTAAAATTGAGTAAGTTTTGGGAAGAAAATGGAAAGTTCGGATGGAGTTTATCAAAATGCTTACAATAGGTGATTGCACTTTTGCTTCCAAAATGTTAAAATAATAAAAGTAATTTTTGATTCCAGTTAATGAACGGAGGTTTTATATATGGCATTTCGCATTATTACCGACTCGGCATCCGATATCCCCAAGTCTGTCCGGGAGGAATATGGTCTTCATGTGATCCCGACCCCGGTGACCATCGACGGCGTGGATTATTTCGACGGAAAGACGATCTTTCCCGATGAGTTTTATCAGATACAGAAAGAGGGACATGACATTAAGACTTACCATGTGAGTCAGATGATGTTCTACGATAACTTTAAGCCCTACGCGGAGGCCGGAGATGAGGTGCTCTACATCTGCTTTTCCACCGGTATTGCCGGTACTTTTCAGGCCGCGAATCTGGCGAAGGAGGACCTGCTGGAGGAGTTCCCCGGGTTTGAACTGACCATCATTGATTCCAAGTGTGCATCCCTGGGCTTTGGTCTGGTGGTACATAAATTGCTGCAGATGCAGAAAAACGGAGCCTCCAGGGAGCTGATCATTGAGGCGGCGCAGTATTACTGCGATCACATGGTCCACGCGGTGACTGTCCAGACTCTGACCTATCTGTTCAAGGGCGGGCGCCTGAGTGCCACCTCCATGGTGGCCGGAAGCATGCTGGATATCAAGCCGATCATCATGGTGGACGAAAACGGTTCCCTGAAATCGGTGGAGAAGGTGCGAGGCTGGAAGAAGGCTTTGAGACGGATTGTGGAGATTGCAAGCCAAAAAGGAGCCGATTTGGATAAGCAAGTGGTGGGCGTTGTCCGCGGAAACGATATTGAGTCCTACAACCGGGTGGTTGAACTGCTGAATGAGGTTTGCCATGTGAAGGGAGTTCTGGAGACGCAGGTTGGCTGCGCCATCGGCGCGCACACCGGCCCCGGCATTGCCGCGGTGGTGTTTCTGGATGAGACAAATGAGAAATATGATAGGTACCTGGATTGATGTTAAGGGTCCGCTTACGTGTATGTAGGCGGGCTCATTTTTTTCGCGTTGCGCGCACAGAAATACTGCTGAGGGCAGGTCATTCTGCAGAGCCCTATCTATATAAAGCACCGCACAATTAGTGTATTTCAACAGGAGGCAATGCGTGGAAGCGGTTTGCGGTGCGAATGGTCGCTTCTGATATAATATATGAATTATTCCGGTTTTGCGTGATTCTTATCCGTGGCGCGTCGGCCGGAGGGATTGTTCCAAATTATGTCTTGAAAAGAATATGAATAGGAAGTATGATAAGGGAATCAAAGGACGGTGAGAATATGAGGTACAGAATAGCGGTCTGCGACGACTCGGCGGCAGACAGACAATATATATCGGACCTGGTGGGGCGCTGGGCGGACCGCGCCGGCCATGGCGTGCAGGCGGACACGTTCACTTCTGCAGAAAGCTTTCTGTTCCATTACGCTGAAAAAAAGGATTATGATATTCTGCTTCTCGATATCGAGATGGGGGCGATGGACGGCGTTACCATGGCGAAGAAGCTGCGTAAGGACAATGACACGATTCAGATCATATTTATTACGGGATACTCCGACTACATAGCCGAAGGGTATGAGGTGGCGGCGCTTCACTATCTGATGAAGCCCGTCAGGGAGGAAAAGCTGTTTTCGGTCCTTGACCGGGCGGCGAACAAGCTTGCGAAGAATGAGAAAGTACTGCACTTCGAGGTGGGCGGTGAGATGCTCCGCGTGCCAATCTATCAGATTCGCTATGCGGATGTGATGGGAAACTATGTCACGATCCACGCCGAGTCCGATTTCACCGTGAGAAAGACCCTGGGAGAATTGGAAAGGGAGCTGGATGACCGGTTCTATCGTGCGGGGCGATCTGTAATTGTCAATTTGGCGCAGATTACCCGGGTGACAAAGACGGAGATCAGGCTGAACGATGGGACCGCCATTCCCCTGCCCAGAGGAGCGTATGACGGGGTGAACCGGGCCATTATCAATATGAGGTGAGACAGATGGGATTTTTTTCAAAGAAAATTGACAGACAGATAGCTTCATATCAGCGCGAATTGATCGAGACCCACTATCGGGAGGTCGATAATATGTATCGGCAGATGCGCGGATGGCGGCATGACTACCGCAATCATATCCAAATAATGAAGGCCTATGCGGCATCGGAGGATTGGGAGGCGATCAGGCACTATCTGGACCTTTTGGATGAGGATCTCACCACCGTTGACACGGTGATCAAGACCGGCAATCCCATGACCGATGCGATACTCAACTCCAAGATTTCTCTGGCAAAAGCGAAGGGGATTGAGGTCGTGGCAGACGCACATATTCCGGTGAAATTGAAATCGTCGGAGATTGATCTGTGCTGTATCATCGGAAATCTGTTCGACAATGCCATTGAGGCCAGTGTGAAGCTGCCGGAGGCGCAGCGCGTGATCCGTGTATACATGGATATGAAGAACACACAGCTCTATATTTCCTTTACCAATTTTACCGCGGGCAAGAAAATGAAAAAGGAAGGGAAACGGTTCCGCAGCACCAAGGGCGACGGACACGGATTCGGGCTTGTCCGCATAGACACGATCGTGGAACGCCTGGACGGATACATCAGCCGCAACAGCGAGGACGGTGCGTTTACAACGGAAATACTGCTTCCGCAGGTGTGATAATTTGAATTCCTCACCTCGAAATGACGAATCGTCCCCGGAACAATCCGGGGACGATTTTTCACAGCCCCTGTTTGAACCGTACTATAGCTTACTCTGCTTCATGATCAGCAGCCGCTGCCCCTTCCTCAGCTCATCGCCGGTCAGCTGATTCAGCGATCGGATGGAGTCCACCGTCGCGTGGAATCGCTTGGCCAGCTTCCAGAGGGTATCACCGTCCTGGACCACATAGCCCACGATGCCCGGCAGTTGATGGATTTTTTTCTCGTCAAAGGGGCGTTCCTCTACACGGATGATCAGCGGACAGGGGAACTGGCGGCGCACCAGAGCGTCGGCGCGAATCGCAGCCTTGATCTCCAGGTCACTGCCGCCCAGCATCATGGCATTCAAAAATTCCACGGAGGGATTCAGCTGGTACAGACAGTTGTCATCGATCCCGGCGGCATCGATGGTGTAGCTGAAGGGCAGTACACCGGTAATGGACTGGATCGGCATGGAATCGTTGGCAGTCAGGAACATGACACGGACCGTCAGTGTGCCCTCCAGTGCGATGCCGTCTCCGGTGGGGTGCTGCTCATCCAGGCTGACCTTGCCGTCCGCGTGGATGATCTGCAGAATGCGGTCGTCGCTCTTGACTGACAGTTTTCCGTTTACTTTAATGTTGGCACTGTTGCGGGTCAGAATATTTTCCAACTGGGCGATATGGTATTCGGGAACCAGTTCCAGCTCGGGGGAGTAGAGGTCGCTGACGATGGAGAACCGCTCCTCCTCGTAGAGCTGCAGATCCAGATCGATGATGGCCTCGGCGGTGATGACCCGGAGCTCGCCGTCATAATCGGCTTCTGCCTTGATGGAGCAGCTTCCCAGACGGATGTCGCCAAATGGAATCATTTCCTGGGTCACGGCTGGCAATTCAATGGTCTGATGGATCGGCACTGTCTTCTCCACCCATTGGATCGGGATATGCTCTGCCTCACCCTTGTAGAGACAGAAAATTTCCAATTCGCCGTTCAGCATCAGCCTGCCGTCCCCGGTGAGCAGCTCTATGCTGCGCAGTGCGCCCTGAGTCCAGAGGAGGTTTCCGATGACGGGAAGTGAGCTGGGAAGGTCAAATTCGTCCTTGACGCGGCAGGTGTCCTTGTGGCGGAGAGCCAGGCGGGAGATTTCCAGCGGCTCCCGGATCGTCTCTGCGGCAGGGCCGTAGACCTCCAGCGGAAGATCTTCGTCGGACAAGCCTTCAGCGGTTAAGGTGAGGGTGACGATGGCCTTTACGCTGATCTTCCGGGAGTTGATGATGTCCACCGACAGATCCTCGATTTCACCTTGAACCTGAAGGTAATCCCGTTCCTCAAGATTTTCAAGATTGATCCGCTCGGAAAAGGTCAGCTTATCCGACAGTGGGCTGGCCAGCTGACCGCCGGGAGCCTGGTAGAGTACATGGAATTCCAGCTGACCGCTGATGTCAGCTTTGCCGGGTGTCTTTCGCACATCGGTGATGACCAGATTGCCCTGATCGGCAATGAGCCGTTCAATGTCCGGCTGCACATCAGGCACAATAAAATCATCGTCCAGGGTAATCTGCGTGAGCGCAGTTCCCCGGACCGTTGCCATATGTATGGTTTTGGTTGTCAGATCCATAGAGCCTCCTTATTCATAGAAAATACAGGGTTGAATCACGCAGTTATTGACTGACGGTTTACATCAGCAGATCACTGAAATACCACCGGCTCCTCCCGATGCTCCAGCTTTACCACCACATAAGGGTAGGAGGGGACCTTGGTGGTCTGCTCCTGAGCTGAAGGGCCCAGCAGATCTGCATCGATGTGGATGGCATTGTCACCGAGCCACAGGCCCTGAATTGCATAGCTATAGCCGCCGGTGGGCTGTTTGCCCGCACCGATGGCAATGTAGAGCCAGCTGCCGTCAGTGTAGGTGAGGGCGAAGTTTCCTTCCTTCTTGGTCTCCAGGATCTGCAGCAGTTCCCCTGGGATCTGATCCCTGGTCACCACCGTAAAATCCAGGTCAGTCCGATTTTCTGCCGTGGAATTATCACTGCAGGCCCCCATCAGTGCGCAAAGGCAGACGAGAAGGATGAGAGAGAAAAATCGTTTCATAAAGCCTCCTTACGGAGCGTGCTTCTTCGATTCAGTCTATGAACAGGCGATGGAAAATATGCAGGAGAATATGCAGAATAGGTGATAAACACTGCGAAGAGGAATTGAAAAAAATGGAATAACGTGTTACGATAGAAAAGATTTCAGGAGGTGTGATATGTTTGATTTTCATATGCATTCTTGGGTTTCGGAGGACTGTAGGACCGACCCGAAATTGATGGTGGCAGCAGCTGAGGCGGTCGGGTTGAGAGAAATCTGCTTTACGGATCACATGGACGCCAAGATAAGCGGTCCGGAGAAGAGCATCTATACGCAGGAGGATTACGATAAAAATTATGCATCGCTGCGATCTTCCACGGTGAAGCTTCGTTTCGGTATGGAGTTCGGTATGACTCCGGACAATTATCCACGTTTTGTGGAGGAGACCGCAAAGAGAGAGTACGATTCACTGACTGAGTTTTATGACGAAGACAGTGAAAAATAGATAAAACATTTTATGTTGAGGGAGAGGGAAATGGAAGCAAAGGAAAAAAACAAAAAGAAATCGCCGTATCTCATCGGCGGAGTGATCGGAGTGATCATTGTGCTGGCAGTCGTACTCTGTCTGATGATGTGCGGCAAGAAGGATACCTGGCAAAATCAGTATGATCTGGGCGTTCGGCTGTACGGAGAGGGCGACTATGAGGCGGCGATTCTGGCGTTCCAGGCGGCAATCGACATTGATCCGAAGAATGCGGAAGCTTATCTGGGTCTGGCGGAAGTATATCTGGCGCTGGGTGATCCCCAGGCTGCGGCTGACACCCTGGTACTTGGTGCCGGAGCGGTGGAGGACGAGGCCCAGAAGGCAGAGATCCGGAAAATGCTGGATGAGATCAGCGAGGAGTATGGTCTGGACATTGATCCTGATTCGGAAGATCAGGGAGATGACAGCCAGAGTACAGAGCAGGAGAGTCAGGGATCACTGACCGGCTCCACCGATGGAAATGATCCTGATTCCGACGCGGTGATCACCGCCATGGAGGAGAGCATTGCTTTTCTGTACGATTTTGCTGCACCCTTCAGCGAGGGGTTTGCCAGAGTCGGACTGGAAGTGGACGGAGACATGAAGTATTTCTTCATTGATACCGAGGGAAATGTGATCAGTAATCAGTATGACTATGCGGAGGATTTCCATGAGGGCCGGGCGTTGGTGGCACTCAGACAGCAGGATACCGTCGATGATGGAAACGGCGGCACCTGGACACAGACAGTCCGGATGTATGGTTACATCGACGCGGCAGGAAACGAGGTCATTCCCCTTCAGTACAGGGGAGCGGGAGATTTCACAGATGTATGCACGTCTTTCTACAACGGAAGAGCGGAGGTTGTCTGGGTGACGGATCTGAACACCAATGACACCTACAGCAATGTGATCGATCTGGATGGAAACAAGCTGCTTCCCGTGGACCATAAGGTGACGGATATAGTCGGTTACGGCTGGGTTCCTCCGGGAGATCCCAGAATGCTGGGTATGACTGTACAATACTCTTCCGGCACCTTCTGTGAGTGGAATCCGGCACAGAGGGCATGGTATCTGAGCTCGGTGGATTTCCCTGTGGTGATCTATGACGGGACCCAGTCTCACTGGATCGACGAGAATCTGGAGATTATCATGAGCATAGACGGATTTGCGGTTGATTTTGGCACCGGATATGTGATGCTTGTGGATCCGCATCATCAGAGTATCATGAATGAGTCGAAGTTTATTGATCGCGAGGGCAATATTGTGGCGGATAATTTCTGGTCTATGACCAACGGTGTCAATGGGCAGATGATCGCTACGGTCAGCACGATGACGGACTTTGAGGGTGTTTCGGTTGCCACCGGTTTTTATCAGGCGATTTTATCGCCGGAGGGACAGGTTCTGGCAGAGGGCTTCTCATATGCTGAGCCCTGTGGTTCGGGATATGTGGTATCCTACGATGAGTACGTGGTGGGCGAGGGCCGGACGTATACTTATCTGGATGAAAACCTGGCGGAGGTATTTTCCTATGAGTGTGAGTGGCTTGACGGCGCGGCATTCGATGGAGATGAGGTGACGCTGTTCAGAGTTGAGACGTATGATACTGCCGCAAATACATACAGGAACCAGTATATCAAACCGAACGGTGATGTGGTCTTTGACAGCAGTGATGAATATACGGTTACCTTGTTGACAAACAACTATGCGGTGCTCAACTGGGCAGATCGCTCCGCGTTGTATTCCACAGATGGACAGGAACTGATGGTGGTTCCCGGCATGACAGAAGTGCAGTGGGGTTATTCGGATCTGGATGAGTTTGACTTTGTCATCTGCGGCAATGATCCCAGCGGAGAAAGCGTGTACAGAGGAGTCACGGCGGTTAACGGAAACCTTGAACTGACAGAGCTTGTGTATGATATGGGGATTGATCTGATGTATGTTCCGGATAAGGTTTACGCACTCAGAGAGAGCGAGCAGGCTGTGCTGAAAGGAACCGGTGATTATTATGCACCGTTGACGTTGTCAACCGGAGATAAGGTTCTCTACGAGGGTGCGGCTGCATCCCTGATCGCAAATAATCTGTACAAAACTGCGGAAGTGGTTGCATGGGATGATATGTCCTATGGCTTTTCTGTGAGCGGGATGACACTTCACACCGTTGACGGCAGCTGGACCAGCGAGACCTACGATGAGATCGGTCTGCTGTCCGAGAATTTTATCAGTGTCTGCCGGGATGGCAAGTGGGGATATCTCAACGTTAAGTGATCGGTTAGAGAAAGAGGGTAGGAACATATGAAGGCGTTAAAGGTAATCGCAAATATATTTGGTGTTCTGATTGCGCTCGTGTTGAGCCTGATCCTGACCGTGTTTCTGATTGCATCACCGGTGATCTCGGCGGCCACCTCCTTCATGCAGTCAGATACGCTTCGGAAGGTGGTAAAAAATATTGATTACACTGAGATGGTGATGGCAAACGAGGAACTGGCGGCATCACTGAGTGAATCGGGTATCGACGGTGCTATGCTGGAGTCTTTGCTGGATACGGAAATGGTGGAGGAAATACTCACTGTTTATGTGGACAGCGTGTTTGCAGTGTTGGAGGGCGAGGCTGACCGGATCACCCTTACAGAGGAAACTATCAATAAAATTATACAGGAGCATATAGACGAACTGCTGCCTATCGTCAAGGCCTACATCGGAGATCAGTATCCGATAACCGATGAGATGCTCAAACCCATGGTCAGTGAGATGATGGAGGATTATGCCGGAGATATCGTGCTGATGCTTCCCGATGCGGATGATCTGGGGCTGGATGCAGAGATGATCGAACTGATTTCCCTGACAAGAAACGGTACAGTTCTCATAGGGGTGGTTGCGGTGGCAGCAGTGCTTTCGCTGCTGATCCTGTTGTGCCGGTTTGTCCGGTTTAAAGGCTTCATGTGGCTCGGTGTGGAGTATCTGCTCTCCGCAGCGGTGACGCTGTTGGCTGCCTTCGGCATGGGAAGTGCCACCAAGGCGATGCTGGTCAGCGCGGCACCCGGCAGTGAGGTGATTGCAGAGCCCATTCTGGCGGTGGTATCCGCTGAGCTGCTGAAAGGCGGCGGAGTCCTGGCAGGACTGGCGGTGCTGTTCATCCTGATCTTTGCTTTGGGAAGAGTGATGTTGAAGAAGCGCCGTGAGAGGCTGGAGAGTGAGACGGTGTATCAGGAAGAAACACTGAATGAGTGGGTGTGATCAACCACAGAGATTCGTCGGCGAGAATGAAAGATTAACACAAATAGTTACAAATAGTTTATGAAAATGCCTCCCGGAGATTTCCGGGAGGCATAAATTTTATCTTTAGTCGGTTGTGTAGTTATCGAAATAACCCTGGATCAGGATGATCGGAGTACCCTTATCTCCGGAACCGGAGGTCAAGTCACACAGAGAGCCGATCAGATCGGTCAGCTGTCTGGGGGTAGTACCCTGGGAAGCCATGTTTCCTACCAGATTACCCTCCTTGGACTTGATGCTGTTGGAGATCGCCTCTTTCAGCTCTGCACCGCTGAGGGATGCAAAATCGTTGTCAGCCAGATACTTCAGCTTAAGCTCGTTGGGGGTACCGATCAGGCCATCGGTGAAAGCGGGAGATACGACCGGGTCAGCCAGTTCCCAGATCTTACCCTGGGGATCCTTGAATGCACCGTCGCCGTATACCATAACCTCGATCAGCTTTCCGGTTTTTTTCAGCAGAGAGGACTGGATGTCCAGAACCAGATCTTTACACTCTCTGGGGAACAGCTTAATCTTGTCCTCGGTGGATTTGTTAGAACCGAGCAGGCCGTACTTTTCGTTGTATCCGCTGCCGTTCACGGAAGTGGTCATGATATCATCCAGACCGAGAACCACATCGGCACCTGCAGCCTTCAGGATGCGCTTGGTGCGTGCTCTGGTGTGAATATCACAGGTGATTACATTTTTGGTATAGTTCAGGATGGTCTTTGCCTGGTTTGCAAACACGATCTCGATCTCAGCGCCTGCCTCGCGAACGATGTCAGCGTAATACTCAACATAGTCCACGCCGGTGAACTCATGCTTGTTTTCGCCAAACAGCTCACGATATTTTTCCAGTGACAGAACATCAGAGTAGGGATTGATGCCTGCCTCGTCCAGCTGATCGTAGGTGAGCAGCGCATTACCAACCTCGTCGCTGGGATAGCTGAGCATAAGAACTACCTTCCTGCAGCCCATAGCAATACCCTTCAGATTGATCGCAAAACGATTACGGGAAAGGATGGGGAAGATAACACCTACGGTCTCTCCACCGGTTTTTACCTTGACATCGTCTGCGATATCCTGTACGGAAGCATAATTACCCTGAGCACGTGCAACGATGGACTCGGTGATACCGATAACATCGCGATTTCTGAGCGCAAATCCCTCGCTGTCTGCAGCGGCCATAACACTGTCTACTACAATATCAACAAGATTGTCACCTTCACGGATGATGGGACAACGCACACCTCTGGAAACAGTACCAATTAATCTTTCCATAAAACAACACCGCCTTTTAATTTGAGTGTGTCAATAATTGACGCATATACTCTACCACTTTTTCAGTCAGAAATAAAGGGGTAGAGCTGATTTTTTTAAAAAAAACCTAAAATTTTCTGCTTTTTTTAATCCATTACGTGAAGTTCATGATCCAGCTGTGTCAGACGTTCCGGGCCGTCCTCGTGGAGGAACAGGGTATCCTCAATCCGGACTCCGAATTTCCCGGGCAGGTAGATTCCTGGTTCATCGGAGCATACATTACCGGGGGTAAGGCTTACCGCGCATACCGGTCAGATAGAAGAGGTCGGTCGACGGTGTCAGAAGCAGAAAGTCGATTTGTGTCGCGTACATCTCTGCGCGCAGGCGGGAAAGTCGGGAAGAGTAGATCATAAGGGGCCCTCCTTTACAACTGAACAGTTCGTTATCCCGTAATAAGAAAAGCAGGATATCGCGGCCTCATCGATCCGTTCTCCGCAGACCACGATGGGAACCGCCGGGGGACAGCCGACCGTGGCGGCAGCCAGGACTCGTCCACCGCTCTCAGCAACCGGAATGATTTCAACGGGAGAAAAGGCCGCTTCGCGAACGGTCATAACCCGTACCGGTCGGTGAAATCGGGGAGAGATTTCGGTGATCGGCGTTTTTTTCGGAAGGGAGAGAAGACATTCCTCCAGCCGTGCCAGATCGGAGACATGGATCTCCGGCGTTACCATCATCACTACAAAATCCGGATCGGAAAATTCACAGACGATGTGCCGCGCCAATAAATAGTCGGCGATTTCCCTTCCGGTGTAGCCGTAGGGTTTGGCAGCGATGGTCAGTTTCAGTGGCTCATCCCCGGCAAAGGGGAAACCGTGGGCAGCCAGCCGGGCTTTCATCGCTTGTATGTTCGGAATAAAGCCAGCCAGTTTTTCTGCATACCCGTCAGCCAAATAGTGGTTTGCCGCATCCAGCGACTCCAGGATCAAATAGGAGGGGCTGGTGGAGCCGAACATGGACAATGCGTGTTTGGCCTGTGTCCAAAACAGCTCGGGAGCCGACGAAGAGACATGCAGATAAGCGCCTCCGGTCAGGACTGGCAGCGTTTTGTGGGCCGAATCACAGCAGAGATCGGCACCCAGATCAATGGGGTGGGAAGACTCCGGCAAAAACCTCAGATAGGCACCGTGGGCATTGTCCACCAGAAGCAGACAGCCGTGGCGGTGGCAAACCTCAGCGATTCCGCGAATATCCACCGTATTGCCCAGATAATCAGGGCTGGTCAGGTAGACGGCGGAGGGTGTTTCAGCAGCCTCAGTGAGAAAACGGTCGAGCCACGCTGGGTCGATATGGCAGGATAAATAGGAGTCCGAAGACGTCGGACAGAGCCATGTCAGATCGAAATCCAGCAGGGCGGCTGCACTGAGGAACGTTTTGTGCGCATTGCGTCCGGCAGCAATCAGCGGATGTTTTCCGGCCTGTCTCGCATGCATTACGGCCAGATAAAGCATGGCGCGGATACAGAGGGAGGAGCCTTCTGTGGAGTAATACGTATAAGAGGCAAACAGCCGGCTGGCGTTTGCCTCACTTTCTTTTATAATACCGTCGGCTTCGTAGAGGCTGTCGGCGCCGTCAATCTCAGTGATGTCGAGGGACTCGGGCCCCAGAAACGAGAGGCCCTTGTGTCCCGGCATATGAAGCCGCAGGGCAGCACTGTCGCGGTAGCGGCGGACAAAGTCACAGATCGGTGTGTTCATCGGTCAATTTCCTTCCAGAGTTCTGGCAACCGCCACCATGATGGCACATTCCATACGCTTTTTAAACAGCTCACAGCCGTATTTGTAAACGCCTTTCACCGAGCCGGTGGAGTGGTAAGCGTTGGCAGCGCAGCCGCCGGAGCAGTAAAGCTTTGCCCAGCAGTCACGGCACTCGGGGCGGGAATATACGTTGCAGGACATGAATTCATCCTGGATCGCCGTGTTGTCCACGCCGTCCCAGATATTGCCCAGCTTGAACTCTTCCTCGCCCACAAACTGATGGCAGGGATAGAGATCGCCCCAGGGAGTGACCGCCATGTATTCGGTACCGGAGCCGCAGCCGGAGATACGCTTGTAAATGCAGGGACCGCCGGTCAGATCGATCATATAATGGTAGAAGGTAAACGGTTTTCCGGCCTTGTCCCGCTCGCGCATCAGCTCAGCCAGCTTTTCATACTGGTCGAGAACGATGGGCAGATCCTCCTCAGTCAGCTCAGAAGGATCGCCGGGTGCACATACCACCGGCTCCATGCTCAGCTCCGTAAAGCCCAGATCCAGCATCTGCTGAATATCGGTCAGGAAATCCGGGTTGGCGTGGGTAAAGGTGCCGCGCATGTAATAATTTTTTCCGCCGCGGGCCTCCACCAGCTTCTGGAACTTGGGGACGATGCGCTCCCAGCTGCCGTTTCCGGCATAGTCCACGCGGAATCGGTCATGGATCTCCTTGCGGCCGTCCAGACTGAGGACCACATTGCTCATCTCCCGATTCGCAAAGTCGATCACATCATCATCAATGAGCATACCGTTGGTGGTCAGAGTGAAACGGAAATTTTTCTTGTGTTCTTTTTCGATGCTGCGGGCATAGGCCACCAGCTGCTTGACCACGTTAAAATTCATCAGAGGCTCGCCGCCGAAGAAGTCTACCTCAAGATTGCGGCGGCTGCCGGAGTGAGCCACCAGAAAATCCAGGGCCTGCTTGCCCACCTCAAAGCTCATGACAGCCCGGTCGCCGTGGTATTTGCCCTGGCTGGCGAAGCAGTAGGAGCAGTTTAAATTACAGGTGTGAGCGATATGCAGGCAAAGCGCCTTTACGACACCGGAGGTTTTTTCTTTCAAGTGCCCTGCCATGGGCTCGAAGGTGTCGGGAGCGAACAGTTTACCGCGCTCCTTTAACATCACGACCTGATCGTAGCATTCCCGAATATCCTCCTCGGTAATATCGTCACGGTCAGCGTATTTTTTAGCCATCGCGCGCAGAACAGTCTCCCGGTCGTGGGTCTCAAACATGGCAATAATATCGTAGGCTACCTCGTCCACCGCGTGAACGGAGCCGGAGCAGATGTCCAGAACAATATTGTAGCCGCCCAGTTTATACTGATGTATCATGATAAAAATCCTCTCATTTGGTATAGTAAGCATTTCCCGGAATCGGTGTACCGATTGGGAAATGAAAGAAAACGATAAAAAATGCCGCCTGTCCGGCGGCATCTTTCGCTCTGCAATTACTTGCTTTCCTTGTTCTCGCACTGCTGATTAGCGATACCGCAGCTGGTCTTGCAAGCAGACTGGCAGGAAGTCTGGCACTCGCCGCATCCGCCGTTCTTTGCGCTGTCGCACAGGTTACGAGTCTCGATAGTCTTAATATGTTCCATGATAATAACCTCCATAGAAGATAAGTATAGTTTATTATGACACATTCGTTTAAGGAAGTCAAGAATTCTTTTTCAAATGTGCGGCAATCAGCCATTTTGTGACCCGATCTCTGGAAAAAATCCAGTTGATCAGCAGGGCGATGGCTACTCCGACACCCGTATCAATCATACGATTGATAGAATAGGAGATGTAGGTGTCCACGGGAGTGTTGAACAAAATGATGCACAAAACTACGCCGCCGGGCTGCACACCGCCGGGCCAGCGGAACAGCTGACAGGCAATGATGAGCAGAACGACACCGATGAAAAGCAACAGCAGAATCAGCGGATGATGCCCCGCTTCGGGATAGAAAATAATGTAGATGCGGAACAGAAGCATGCCCAAAAGGCCGCCGATCACTGTGCCGTAAAAACGGTTTCCGCCGTTTAACCGGGAATTGTCCATGTCGCTGCCGAGACCAAAAATGGCACCGATGCAGGCGAAGGTGGGGTTTTTATTTACCAGATAATAGAGCAGCGCGCAGAGAGAGGCGGCAACGGCAGTCTTGACATTGCGCTGACCGATATGAAAGCGGAAGGGCTGCTGAGGCTGACCGACCTGAGCGTTAGGATTAGTCTGATTCATAAAGCTTACTCCTTAGTATGAAAATCGTTGATCATCAAGGGTTTTGTGGTGGTGAGGTGATTCACCGACGGTATTATAACATTCATAAAATAAGGAAGCAAATTCTTTTTTCAGTACAATCCGGGCATAAAGGGATCATTATAAGTCTGTCTGACCATACATAAAGTATCTGACGCTGTGGGTGCCTGCATTAAAGTCGGACTGTTTGACAGGGAAAACGGTCGGCAAGGCTGGGAAATGCGTCCTGAGACAATGGCACCAGGGCGACCAACCTGTGTTTCAGACAGGTGGCCGCCCTTCATGGTCTCATCCTTGAGCTGCTTTTCGATATGATAGCCTTATGTTACAATGTCAGACTAGGCGCAGTGTAAACCCGTCCTGCGTACTCCTGATCCAACAGGTAAAGTCCCTTCGGATCCTGTCCGAATAGCTTGTAGCGGCTGATCATCGTATCGGCGGAGTCCTCCTCCTCCATCTGCTCATCCACAAACCAGTCGAGGAACTTCATGGTTCGATAGTCTTTTGCCTGGTGAGCCTCATGATAGATTGCATTGATGAGTGCAGTCACATAGCGCTCATGTTCCGCCGCGATCACCAACGGATCAAGGATAGAACTGAATTCTTTGTCCGGTTTTGGGATGGCCTCCAGGGTCACTTTAAGACCATTGTTCTGCATGTATTTGATGAACAGGAGAGCATGATCCCGTTCCTCCTGGGCCTGAATCATGTAATAATTGGAATAGCCGTCCAGATCCAGATCGTCATAGTAATTCGCAATATCCAGATAAAGGTATGCACTGTAAAATTCTTTGTTGATTTGCTCATTTAACAGAGCAGCTATTTTTTCATTCATACTGAAGCTCCTTTCGATGAAAACAGTAACCGCCAGTCCCCGATCGCGGAGACCGGCGGTCATTTGTCGTCGGTATAAATTCAGGTTTGATTTTATTCTGCAGCAGAGAACTGATCCTTGCCTACTCCGCAAAGCTCACACTCGAAATCCTCGGGAAGATCTTCCCACTTTACTCCGGATTCCTCCTCATCATACTCCCAGCCACATACATCACAGATATATTTCATGGTAAATTACCTCCGAAATTAATTTGATTATTCAGTAAAAAGTGTTTGCAGGGCACTTCTTTATTATGCGGTGTATTTATCAAAAGCCGGTCATGCAGATTCCGTGTACTGTCGCAGGCGTAGCAGGTAGGTTAGGATTCGCGGCAGCGTGACCGGAACCTGCGGGTCGGCTTTTTTGTAAGGTTAGAGGCTTACGCGAAGTCGCGGTCTAATATGCCTTTCCATGCCGGACCTCACGTATTATCTCGGTAATCATACTTAGCTTCGTATCCACATTTTTCGCATCGATATGTGACCTTATAAAAGCCAAATCCGCTTGTGCGAATTAATTTGATGCGAATATGTTTACCGATTGGAATTCCTGTGGTAAAGGGATTTATATCCTCTTTCCACCCATCCCTCTCCTTGCAGGAGGGGCAGTATTCCGGAATCATCTTACTTGAAATACCGATCCAGCAGACCCTTCAGCGCCTTGCCATGTCTTGCCTCGTCGCGTGCCATCTCATGCACGGTGTCGTGGATAGCGTCCAGGCCGTTTTTCTTAGCGCAGATAGCCAGATCTGTCTTACCCTGGGTTGCGCCGAACTCGCAGTCCACACGCCATGCCAGGTTAGCCTTGGTGGTAGCCTTCATGTTGGGCTCCAGGTCCTCGCCCAGAAGCTCAGCAAACTTTGCAGCGTGCTCAGCCTCCTCGTAAGCTGCCTTCTCCCAGTACAGACCGATCTCGGGATAACCCTCGCGGTGAGCGATGCGAGCCATGCACAGGTACATACCTACCTCAGAGCACTCGCCCTGGAAGTTAGCCATCAGCTGCTCGAAGATGTACTTTTTATCCTCCTCGGAGATGTCGGGATTATTCTTAACGGTCTTAGCGTAAATGCCGTACTCATGCTCAGCTGCCAGCTTCATCTCGCCGGTCTGCTCCACAAACTTGGAAGCGGGAACCTTACAGACAGGGCATCTCTCGGGTGCTGCCTCTCCCTCATGAACATAACCACATACAGAACATACAAATTTTTTCATAAAACTTTCTCCTTCTTGTTTTGAATTTTATTTCATTATTTAGTTTTCTTATTAAACAGTAATGATTACTGTTCTTTAGCTGTGTGAATACAATCACTGCAGTGTCCATAGAAGGTAACTGCGTGTCCGGTAATCTCGCCGTCGATGCCGGCTCCGGCCAGACGGGTGATGTCGCTTAAAGGTGCCATCGGGACGTCCTGTATACGTCCACAGGTGTTACAGATGAAATGATAGTGACTGGCGGTATCCGCATCAAAGTGGTCAACTCCGTCAATCGAGGGGAACCGGAGTATCTCACCGGCCGAGGCCAACTGTGAGAGATTTCGGTAGACAGTTCCCAAGCTGACTTTGGGGAGCTGTACGCGGACATGCTGGTAAACGGTTTCTGCAGTCGGG
Source organism: Lachnospiraceae bacterium (assembly GCA_017461725.1). Lineage (GTDB taxonomy): Bacteria > Bacillota > Clostridia > Lachnospirales > Lachnospiraceae > RGIG423. Next base: position 111,580 of record JAFTXG010000004.1, on the reverse strand, counting down.
TGTTCATTTGTGGATCGAAGATACTCAATGATCGATTCACGTTGTCGGCTGTAGCGCTGCATATCCACCTCCTAATTAGTAATGATTCCTGTTACGGTTATAGGATACAATATGGATTGATTTTTGTCAATACTTTTTTGGAAAAAAATCAAAAAATTTGGCATCTGCATTTGGCACACAGGAGAATATTACAATTATATTAAGATTTGCTCAAAAAGAGGACTTTAGCTGTATATTAATGTATAATGAAATCATAATTTTTGTCTCCCGTATATAAGGATGTTGGGGTGGTATCTGCGTATAAAATAAAAAGGAGGAGAGTGTGATGAGAAAAGACAGAGGGGTCAGGTATCTGATGCCCAGCCTGTTCGGTGTCAGTATGTTTTTCATCATTCCCTTCGGGGTGGTGATTTACTACGCACTGATTGACAGTCCTGTCCGGAAAGAGTTTGTTTTCCTGGACAATATCATTAAGGTTCTGAATAATGCGGCATTTCAGATGGCGGCGAAAAATACCTTCACCTTTTCGGTGACGGCGGTTCCGCTTGCGGTAGTACTGTCGCTTTTGCTGGCATTGATTCTGGAGAGAAGTATTCCGCTTCGCAGCCAGTTCAGGACCGCGTTTTTAAGCCCCATGATGGTTCCGGTGGCATCGGTCATTCTGATCTTTCAGGTGTTGTTCCACCACAATGGTGCGGTCAATGAAGGGCTTGCCGTGTTCGGGGTGGACAAGATCGACTGGCTGAAGTCAGAGTATGCCATGCTGGTCGTGGTGCTGATGTACCTGTGGAAAAACCTGGGTTATAATATGATTCTGTTTATGGCTGCATTGGGGAGCATGCCGAAGGAAATGCTGGAGGTGGCCTGGCTGGAGGGCGCGTCTTCGTTCCAGACCTTCCGTTACATAAAACTTCGCTATCTTTCTCCGACGATTCTGTTCGTGACGATTTATTCCCTGATCAATTCTTTTAAGATATTCCGCGAGGTGCACCTGCTGACTGGTAATTATCCGTTTGATACCCTGTACACGCTGCAGCATTTTATGAACAATATGTTTGAGAAGCTTAACTATCAGCGGTTGTCGGCGGCGGCTATCATCATGAGCGCGGTGATGATCGTGATCATCGGAGCGCTGTTCCTGATTGAAAACTACTATGGAAAGGATGTGGAGGGATGAGAAAGCAGTCTGTAGTAGTAAACGCGATCCTGACGGTGCTTGTGGCAGCGCTGGCGGTTTTGTTTTTGATTCCCATCGTGCTGACCATTACCAATTCCCTGATGTCCGCATCGGAGATATCGTCCAATTACGGTGTGATCTTTCAGACCACCGACACCGGCGGAAAAGTGTTTATCGCCGACAGGGTGAACTTAAAACTGATTCCGGACATGGTGTCCTTCAGTCAGTACTTTACTGTACTGTTAAAGAGTCCGGATTATCTGATGAAGTTCTGGAACTCGGTTATCCTGGTGGTTCCTATTGTGGCATTCCAGCTGCTGGTCGCGCTGCTGGCGTCCTATGGGTTTGCCCGGTTTCCGGGAAAGCTGAAGGGAATTGTATTTTTTTCTTACATTATTATCATGCTGATGCCCTATCAGGTCACGCTGGTGCCGAATTACATTGTGTCGGAGTGGCTGGGAATTTTGGATACCCGGTGGGCGATCTGGCTGCCCGGTGTATTCTCGCCGTTCTCCGTGTATCTGCTGACCAAGTATATGCGGCGCATCCCGGCGGCGATGATCGACGCGGCGAAGATCGACGGGGCCAGGGAGTGGCAGATATTCACCAGAGTGTGTGCACCGCTCTGCAAAGGCATGATATTCGCGGTGGGGATTCTGGTATTTATGGACTACTGGAATATGGTTGAACAGCCGCTGATCCTGCTGCGGGATGACAGCCTTCACCCGCTGTCAGTGTTCCTCTCGAAGATCAATGAGGGGGAGGTCGGGCTGGCGTTCGCGGTTGCTACGATATATATGGTACCTTCACTGTTAATTTTTCTGTACGGTGAGGAGTATCTGGTGGAAGGAATTACCTATCAAGGGGGTATAAAAGGATGAGTGAAGAAACGAGAGCAACGAGAGGTGCGAAAAACAGAAAGGACTGGGTCAAAAATGCAGCGATTATCTTTTTATCGGTCATGCTGGTGCTGACCCTGTTCTCCAACACGTTTATGAATTATTCGCTGCCGGAGGTGTCCACCCAGTATGTGGCACCGGGGACGATTACTTCAAAGGTGCGGGGAACCGGTACCATCAGTGCCGCCGATCCCTATTCGGTGGTGCTGAATGAGACCCGCGTGGTTGCCAGTGTTCTGGTGCGCAGCGGGGATACCGTGGAGAAGGATCAGGTGATCCTGATGCTGGAGGAGACCGAGAGCGAGGAATTGAAAAATGCCCAGAAACAGCTGGAGCAGATGATCAGCAGCTATGAGAGTGGTATCATTGCCAGCGGCATTCCGGCGGAGGATGTCTACGCGGCCCAGAACGGAACCGGAGGAAGCTTTGCGGAAAATCTGGCCAGACTGGCGGAGCTGGAGGCAGCCATCGAGACCACGGAGAAGCAACTGCAGGAGTATGATAAGCAGATTATATCGCTGGAGGACCAGCTGGCGGCGACGGGAGTCAGTGGAGTTTCAGAGTCGGAATCTTATCTTCAGGGAAAACTGAACGAGACACAGGCAGTTTTGGATACGGATATCAAGGAACTGTTTGCGGCCGCTGAAAAGGCAATGAACGAGGCACAGACAGAGGAAGAGAAGGCCGCGGCAGAGGAAGCAAAACGCTATGCGGAGGGCGAGAAGGCACGAAAAGAAGGGCTGAAAGCGATGTGGCAGGCCCAGCTTCAGTACATACAATTAAGCAGCCAGTTGAAGACAGTCGGGGCGGGGAAAGACGCCGCACAGGAGCGATTGTTGAAGCTCACGGAGGAGAGCACAGACCTTCGTGCTTCCAGCGGCAATATTCAGAGCCTGACGGCACAGCTTCAGGCGATCGAGGAACAGCGGGCGCTGGTGGAGGAACTGAAGGCCAAGGAGACAGCGGCGGAGGTGAAGTCTCCCGTCAGCGGAACCGTTACCTCGATCAGCTACCGCGCCGGAGAGACCATTGAGGCCGGCGCCACCGTTGCGGCGATCCAGATTTCCGGCAAGGAGTGTACCATGACTATGTCCGTGACAGCTGAGCAGGCAGCCTCTCTGCGCGTGGGCGATGTGGCGGATATCCAGAACGCCTGGTATTACAGCGGTGTCACCGCGGTGCTGACGGCGATCCGGGTTGACCCGAGCAACCCTCAGACCAATAAGCTTCTGGTATTTACCGTTGAGGGCGAGGTGATGGACGGTCAGTCCTTAAGCATTTCTGTGGGTCAAAAGAGTGCGGAGTACAGTCTGACGGTTCCCAACAGCGCAATCCGCGAGGACAATAACGGCAAATTCATCCTGATCGTGGAATATAAGCAGAGCCCTCTGGGTACCCGCTATGTGGCCACCAGAGTGGACGTGGAGGTGCTCGCTTCCGATGAGACCAGCAGCGCTATCTCCGGTCTGCTGAACGGATATGAATATGTGATCACCACCGCAAGTAAGCCGGTGGCACCCGGCCAGCTGATCCGCCTGACGGAATAAAGGAGGCCTGCCATGAAATGGTTCAATCTATTCAGCAGAAAGGAAAAGAGAACTGCCGTGGTCGCCGTGGTGTCAGCGGTTATTCTGGCGGTGCTGTCCGGAGTGTCTGCTTACATAAAAGGGATACCGGACAGCCAGCACCTGGCAGAGCGGTGGTCGTCGGAGGGCGGATATACACAGCTGAGTGTTTTCTATACGCGGGAAGGTCAGCCCGATCCGATGCTGCTGAAAAATTTCGAGTATTCGCTGGAGGAAAAATTCAGTACGGACGGGATCACGCCACCGACGGAGAGTGCCAGACTGTGGGTGACTGCCTACAGCAGCTTCGGCGAGGTACAGGTCACCAGTGACAGGGCGACCGTCAGCGCGGCGGCAGTCGGAGTGGGAGGAGATTTTTTCCTGTTCCATCCATTTAAGCTGCTCTACGGTTCCTATTTCTCCGGCAGTGACCTGATGCAGGACGGGATCATCATCGACGAGGATGCGGCCTGGCAGTTATTCGGGTCCTCCGATGTGGCCGGGATGACGGTGACCATCGGTGGAGCGCCTCATTATATTGCGGGGGTGATTCGACGGGAGGCTGACCGGATGGACAAAAAGGCCGGTGCGGATAAGATGACTGTGTATCTGTCCTATGATTCCCTGAGCCGCTACGGCAGTACCGACGGGATATCCTGCTATGAGCTGCTTCTCCCGAACCCGGTGTCCGGCTACGGCAAACAGGTCGTGACCGAAAGACTGGGGATAAGCGAGGAGACCGCGGTGCTGGTGGAGAATTCGGAGCGCTATTCGGCGGAAGCGCTGTTCAAGGTGCTCGCTGATTTCGGAGTCCGCTCCATGCAGACCGTGCGCATCATCTGGCCCAGTTGGGAGAATGCGGCCAGGGGCTGGGAGGATGTGCTGGCATTAATTTTGGTATTTCAGAGTATTTGTGTGTTGATTTTGGCAGTGATCGCAGTGATCGCCTTCTGGGCGGCGCGAAAAGCGATCGGAGTTCAGTGGGAACTCAGAAAGGCAAAAAACAGGTGGGGATATGAAGAGACAGCTGAGACGATGGATTAGTATTTTGCTGGCGTTTAGTATGTGCATGTTGCTGTTGGCAGGCTGCGGGACGGTTTCCGGCAACGGCGAGACCGGAGGGAACTCTCCGGGAAAAAGCGACGGTAAAGACGGTGAAAAGAACAATAACAGCGAGCTGCTGAACAAGGACGTGATCTACAGGAGCACTCCGGCGGGATTTGATCTCCCCATCAGCGAGATCAGTCGGTTGATCCTCAGCGGAGACACGATGTATATTTCTGGCTATGAGTATGATGAGGAGACCTGGGCCTCGACCTACTATATATTTGCCGGAAATGCGGATGGGACACAGCTGAGCTCCATCTATGAGTACAGTGAGGGGGCGGAAAAATACCCGGACGGACCGGCGATTATGGAGAGTGAGCCGGTGCAGGGGGCTGAGCCGGATCAGGAAAGCGAGTCGGAGCAAGAAAGCGAGTCGGATCAGGAAAGCGGACCAGAACAGGAAAATGAGCCGAATCAGGAAAGCGATACGGGGCAGGAAGTTGACCCAGAGCAGGAAACGGAGTCGATACAGGAGCCGGAGCCGGGCCGGGAGATATATACAGGAGAGTATGTTCAGAATATTGTGGGCGACGGCCAGGGCAATCTGATCCTGCTGTTTAACCGTTGGACCCAGACACCCGAGGAATATCTGTCGGAGATGATTTTGGTGAAGATGGATCGGAACGGCGATGAGCTGTGGAATCTGACGATACCGGAGGTTACCTACGCAAGTCATATGGTCTGCGGCGGCGGGAAGATTTTGGTCAATGCGGAGAGTGTGGTTTACGTGTTTGACGATCAGGGCTCGCCGCTGAATAAAATCGAGCTGGTCGGAGATATGTGGATCAACAGTATGGTCATGCTGGCGGACGGACGTACCTATGTGACTTACTATGACTATACCAACGGTGACGGTAAGTATGTACTGAAGCCCCTGAATCTGCAGACCGGTGCGCTGGAGGCGGAGATTGAGGCTCCATGGAGCAGTCAGGGACTGACAATGATTCCCGGGATCGGCTACGATATTTTCCTGCAGGGCAGCTCCTTCATTGCCGGTTACAATATCGGGGATGCGAATTATACCGAGATCCTGAATTATGTGGATTCGGACATCGATGTGGGGAATATGAGTTTTATCAGTCCCAGCGGTGAGAACAGCTTCTACATGGGTGCGTATAATCCGGACAACGGGAAGTTGGAGATGTTTTCTCTGACCAAGGTGGCCCCGGAGGATGTGAAGGAAAAGGTTATTCTGACGTTGGGTATGATGTGGAACGACTATCAGATGACCAGCGAGATTATCAAATTCAACAAGACCAATGAGGATTACCGGATTAAGGTGGTCGTTTACAGTGACTATAATACCAGCGCCAATCCTGAGGCAGGCACCCAGCAGCTGAACAATGATATCAACAGCGGGAAGGCACCGGACATTCTGATTACCAACAGCTATTATATGCCGCTGGACAGCTATATTTCCAAAGGGGCGTTTGCGGACTTGAACGAGCTGCTCGCCGCGGACCCGGAGCTGAAGGCGGAGGATTTCATGCCCAATGTGCTGGACGCCTTCTCTGTGGACGGCAAGCTGTATCAGATTACTCCCTCCTTCGCCGTTTCCACCGTGGTGGGAAAGACCGCGCTGGTGGGCGAGGGACCCGGATGGACCATCGACGATGTGCTGGCACTGCAGGCCGCGTACCCGGACAGCCAGATGTTTGAAATGTGGACGAGACAGGATCTGATGAACAGCTGTATGAACGTGGTGGGTCATCAGTTTATGAACGAGCTGGAGGGCACCTGCAGCTTTGATTCGGAGGAGTTCATCAAACTGCTGGAGTGGGCCAATACCTTCCCGGCGGAGATTGATTACAATAAGGTTGATGATGATTATTACCTGCACTACGATACCATGTACAGGGAAAACAAGACTTTGCTTCAGAGTACCACCATCTCTGCCTTCGAGGAATTAAAATATCTCAGAGGCGCGGCATTTGGTGAGGCCATCACCTGTATCGGCTACCCTACCTCAGAGGGCAGCGGTTCTGTCCTGCAGCCGGAGACCACCTTCGCCATCTCCTCCCAGAGTGAGAATAAGGATGGCGCATGGCAGTTTATCCGCCGTTTCCTCACCGACGAGTATCAAATGTCCGATAAGATATGGTGCTTCCCGGTGAAGCTCAGTGCGCTGGAGGAGAAGGGCGAGCAGGCGATGAAGCCCTACACCTACATTGACGAAAATGGAAATGAGGTCGTGGTGGAGGACACCTACTGGGTGGGGGACAAAGAGATCGTGATCGAGCCTCTGACGCAGGAGGAGATCGATAAATATATTGAATTCATGAAGACCGTAGACCGGGTTTCCACCCTGAATACGGAGGTGCTGAATATCATCATGGAGGACGCGGAGCACTTCTTCGCCGGACAGAAGAGCGCGGAAGAGGTGGCAAAGATCATCCAGAGCCGGGCAAGTATTTTTCTGGCGGAGAACAGCTGATGATATGAGGGGAAGACCTCTCCCTTAATCAATTTTTAAGGAGTTAACCACTTGGTTCTTAATGACCCTTTCGCTATGATGGTGACATAACGATCATTAAATAGCGGGAGGGTTTATTTTATGAGAGAAAAGCGCATTCGACTGACCGGGGGAGGTGTCTGCTGGCTGTTTGGAAATGCTGTGGCGCTGCTGATCTGCATCGGGATTTTTATGTGTCTGTTTTCCGGCTGCGGGAAGGCTGCGGACGGAAAACAGGGCCAGAACTCTGACAGCACACAGGCAGACCCGGGCAAGGTCAGCGTCAACAAGGACAGTCTTTACCGTCTGGAAAAGCTGGACGGGGAAATTTCGATGGAATATGTTTCCGATATGATATGCAAGAATAACCAGGTCTATTTGTTCGGGGATGTTTACGATCAGGAGAACGGCAATCGGCGGTCACAGGTGATCCTCCGCGCTGATGTTTCGGAGCTGGTGTTCACGGAAATGTGCCGGTTTGCGCCGCCGGAGGCGGAGGATGATGTCGCCACAGGGGTGGCAGGAATCGCCATGGACGGCGAGGAAAACATATACTGCGTGATGGAGACTTACGGCACACCCACAGATATGGGCGGTTCCGGCGGCGTGGTGGAGATGCCCGGCAGTGACAGTACATGGCAGCTGGTCAAGCTGGACCGGGACGGGAATGAGCTGTGGAAGGCGGATATTCCGCTTGCCATGTACACGGCGCAGATCGCCTGCACAGACGACCGGGTGCTGATCAACACTTCGGAGACTGTATTGATCTATGATGCGGACGGGGAAATGATTGGGGAGGTCACTATCCCCGGTATGAATATAATCTACCACATTGCTGTCACTGTAGAGGGACAGATTTTCGCCAACGGCTACATGAACAGTACCGGTTATCAGATCGTGGAGATCGACGGGGAAAAGGGGACTGCGGGTCAGGCATTGGAGGTGCCCTGGGAAGGCTTCTCCTCCGGCGGCAATCTGCTGGCCGGCTGCGGGTATGACCTGCTGTTCCAGAACGGTGAGAAAATCATTGGTTACAATATGGGGGAGAGTCAATATACAGAGGTATTGAATTTCGTCAATTCGGGCATTGATTCCGGTCAGATCCATCAGTTTTTGGCGGTGGGGGAGGAAACGATCCTGGCGGTCATGTTCGATCAGCAGACATGGAAACAGGAGCTCTGTCTGCTGAAAAAGGTTGATCCGGAGTTGGTTCAGGATAAGCAGACTGTCACGCTGGGCGGCTTTTATCTGGGCTCAGATATGCTCAGCGATATTATCGCCTTTAACCAGACGAGCGATAAATATCTGGTGACCGTGACCGACTATGCAGACTTTAATACAGCTGCGGAGCCGGAGGGAGGTCTGACCATATTAAATAACGATATTGTGGCGGGGCGGACTCCCGATGTGATGATCCTGGATAATTACAATATGCCGGTGGACAGCTACATTGAGCAGGGGATGTTTGAGGATCTGTACGAATGGATCGACAAAGACAAGGAACTGAACAGAAAGGATCTGCTGGCCAACGTGATGGAGGCTTTCACCGTGGACGGAAAGCTTTATCAGATGCCCATCGGCTTTTCCATCGGAACCGCGGCGGCAAAGACCTCTGTGGTGGGAAACCGGGAGCAATGGACTGTCAGTGAGATTTTGGAGGTCATGAAGAACTATCCGGACAGTGAGGCCTTTGATCTGGTCACCCGAAGTGAACTTTTGACCGTCTGTGTGATGTATTTTGGGGACACTTATCTGGATGTGAGAAATGGGACCTGCGATTTTGAGTCAGAGGAGTTTATCGAGTTGCTGGAGTGGACGGCCAGGTTCCCGGAGGAGATCGACTATTCCTCGCTGGGGGATGATTACTGGATGAATGAGAGAAGCCTGTACCGGGAGAATCGGGTGCTTTTGTATGTAGCCTCCATTTATAGCTTCGATGACATGAAGCAGACGAAGGACTATTATTTCGGTGAGCCCATCACCTGGATCGGATTCCCGACTGCGGAGGGAATCGGCTCGGTACTGATGGAGGAGGGCAGCTTTGCCATCTCCGCAAAGAGCAGTTGTAAGGAGGGCGCCTGGGAGCTGCTGAGCTGCTTTTTGTCGGAGGAGTACCAGTCTGACCCTGATCACTTCCGGCTGTCGGTGCGAAACGATGTGCTGGAGGCTCTGGCAGAAAAGGCCACCGAGCCGTACTATTATCTGGATGAAAACGGAAATAGGGTGGAGTACGAACCGACGATGGGCATCAACGGCAATGAGGTGACGATCCAGCCACTGACCAGGAAGGAGGCGAAAGCCTATCTGGAATTTATTCGCTCAGTGGATAAGACAGCTTTTTACAATGAAGAATTGATCAGCCTGATTCTGGAGGAGGCAGAAGGCTTTTTTGCCGGGTCGAAAACGGCTGCAGAGACGGCAGAGGTGATCCAGAGAAGGGCAAGTTTGTATTTGGCGGAGAATCGGTGATTGCACCAACGATTAGAGACTGACACATGATACAAAAATTCCGGAGAATCGTGATGCGGAGCGCATTCATCGATTCTCCGGAAGCATTTTTGGAAAGTGAGAATAAAAGCATTGAATTGCAATACGATGATCACTCACCTAAAATATAATCCACAAAATCATCCATATACTCCACATGCCGAGCCGCAGCCGGGAAAACGACCATGGGCTCCTTTAGGGTAGAGCTGTGAGCTGCCAGCACGGGATGATCCTTGATGTAGATGCCGCAGGGGAAGCTCTCTCCGTCTGCATTTGTATAGTAGAAGATCCGGTCACCCAGCTCGGCCACCCGGTCTGCGCCGATGATATCGTTCAGATCCATCCAGATCACATCGTCCACATTCTCAAAGTACTGCAGGGCATTCTCCTGACAGATGGCCACATCCACATTGCCTGCACCTGCATCCACCATCATCAGAATGGAAGACACCTCGTAGTAGTCCATACCGGTATTTCCCACAGAATAGCCGCCGTTGGCCTGAACGCACTGTTCTCCGTAGACCAGTCCCAGATAGTCGCCGAACTCTGTCGCCAGCTGCTCAGCTGCGTCATTTCCGTTCATGTCATTGACGATAGCCACACCGAAGACGACCTCGCCTCCGGCACGGTTTTCTCTGACCGTGTTGATGATGGAGATCGTCGAGATCAGTACCGTAAGGAAAATAATAATATGAAGCTTGTAATATTCCCAGATGTATACCAGTTTATCATTGAAGCTCATGGGCTTGAGCTTTGCCCACTCAGTTTGGAAAAAATTAACGATAGAATCCCAGATATCTCTCATTTGTACGCCTCCGTATTGCCATTCAGAATAATTCTGATCTAAACATTACTATATCTTAACGGTTGTTTGCCGGGTTGTCAATTGACTTAATAAAAACATCATAGATTTGTCACAGAAAATTCAGTTGACATATATATATTTTACATTATAATAGGAAACTGGAATTAGTTAGGGAGCTAACAAATGCTTTCGCGAATTTAGTGACAAAAGAGAGAAGCTGCATTAGAAAAAGGAGGAGGAAGCATGTTAAAGACTCTGGCAAGACAGATCAAAGAATTCAAGACTGTTTCCATTCTGACCCCCGTGTTTATGGTTCTGGAGGTCATCATGGATACGATCATCCCGCTTATCATGGCGTCCATCATCGACAAGGGTGTGGAAGTGGGAGATATCAATCATATTTATAAGATGGGAGCGCTGATGATCCTGACCGCTGCGGTAGGATTGTTCACCGGATACATGGGCGGCTGGTGCGGAGCCAAGGCATCCACCGGCTTTGCGCGAAACTTAAGAAAGGCCATGTTTGAGAATATCCAGACCTTTTCCTTTGCGAACCTGGATAAATTCAGCACCGCCGGTCTGGTCACCCGTATGACCACCGATGTGACCAACGTGCAGAATGCCTATCAGATGATCCTGCGTATGTGCTTCCGCGCGCCGGGCAATCTGATCTGCGCCATGGTGATGGCCTTCTTTATCAGTCCCAAGCTGGCCAGCATTTACCTGCTTGCGGTTGTTTTCCTGGGTCTCTGCCTGGTCCTGATCATGGGACGGACCACCAAATATTTCCGTCAGGTGTTCAAAAAGTATGACGAGCTGAATGCCAGCGTGCAGGAAAATGTTTCGGCCATCCGCGTGGTGAAGGCCTATGTCCGCGAGGATTACGAGAAGAACCGTTTCACCAAGGCGGCGGAAAACCTGTACAAGATGTTCATCAACGCGGAGCGCATTCTCACCTTAAATAATCCGCTGATGCAGCTGACGGTCTACACCTGTATCCTGCTGATCAGCTGGATGGGCGCGGAGATGATCGTCATGGACGGCCTGACCACCGGTCAGCTGATGAGCCTCCTGACCTACTGCATGAATATTCTGATGAGCCTGATGATGCTCTCCATGATCTTTGTCATGATGACCATGAGTGCGGCTGCCGGTCAGCGTGTGGCCGAGGTCATTAACGAGCAGAGCGATCTGGTCAATCCCTCCAACCCTGTTTACGAGGTGAAGGACGGAAGCATCGTATTCAAGGACGTAGTATTTTCCTATAAAAAAGACAGCGCCGAGCCGGTGCTCAAGGATATCGACCTGGAGATCCGATCCGGAGAGACCATCGGTATCATCGGAGGAACCGGAAGCGCCAAGTCCAGTCTGGTCAACCTGATCAGCCGACTCTATGATGTGACCGGCGGAAGTGTCACGGTCGGCGGCGTGGATGTCCGTGACTATGACCTGGAGACCCTGAGAAATGAGGTCTCTGTGGTGCTTCAGAAAAATGTGCTGTTCTCCGGCACGATTCTGGATAACCTGCGCTGGGGTAACAAGGAGGCCACCGAGGAGGAGTGTAAGCATGCCTGCAGGCTGACCTGCGCTGATGAGTTTATCGAGCGTTTCCCCGACGGGTACGAGACCCATATCGAGCAGGGCGGAACCAATGTTTCCGGCGGACAGAAACAGCGTCTGTGTATTGCCCGCGCTCTGTTAAAGAAACCGAAGATTTTGATTCTGGATGATTCCACCAGCGCGGTGGATACTGCCACCGACGCAAAGATCCGCAAGGCCTTTGCCGAGGAAATCCCCGGCACCACCAAGCTGATCATCGCACAGCGTGTATCCAGCGTGGAGAGGGCTGACCGGATTATTGTCATGGAGAATGGGCGGATCAACGGCTTCGGCACCCATGAGGAGCTGTTGGAGAACAATGAGATCTACCGCGATGTGTATGAGTCCCAGACTCAGGGCAGCGGTGATTTTGACGAGAACGGAGGTGATCACTGATGGCACCGGTTAGAGGACCCCGTCCCAAACTGGAAAACCCCGGCAAGCTGTTTTCCAGACTGATGCGATATGTCATGAAGGACTACTGGTTTGCCTGCATTATTGTATTTGTCTGCATTGTCGTCAATGTATATGTGAGCATTCAGGGAACACTGTTTATGAAGACCCTGATCGACGGTATCATTGAGCCGCTGAAAGCTGCGGCAAACCCGGATTTCAGCGTGCTGGCGCAGGCCATCGGACGGATGGCGCTGATTTATCTGCTGGGTATCGTGGGCGCATTCACCCAGAGCCGTATCATGATGTATGTGAGCCAGGGTGTTCTGCGTAACCTGCGTATCGAGGTTTACCATCACATGCAGAGTCTGCCCATCAAGTACTTTGACACTCATGCCCACGGCGACATCATGTCCGTGTATACCAACGATATCGACACGCTGCGTCAGATGGTCAGCCAGAGCATTCCTCAGATTATCTCCAGCTGCTTTACCATTGTCAGCGTGTTCATCAATATGCTGATCCTCAGTGTTCCGCTGACCATCCTGACTCTGGTGATGGTGGCGGTGATGATGTACTGCGCAAAGAAGATCATGTCTTTGAGCGGAAGCAACTTCGTGGTGCAGCAGAAGTCCCTCGGTGCGGTCAACGGCTTCATTGAGGAGATGATGGGCGGCCAGAAGGTGGTTAAGGTATTCTGCCACGAGCAGGAAAATATTGAGAAGTTTAATGAGCTGAATGAGCAGCTGTTCATCAGTGCAAACAACGCAAATAAATTTGCCAATGTCATGGGCCCCGTCAACGCACAGCTGGGACACTTAAGCTATGTGTTCTGTGCGATCTTCGGCGGTATCCTGGCCATCAACGGTGTGGGCGGCTTTACCCTGGGAAGTCTGGCGTCCTTCCTTAACTTTAATAAGAACTTCAGTATGCCCATCAACCAGGTGAGCCAGCAGTTCAACAGTATTATCATGGCGCTGGCCGGAGCGGAGCGTGTGTTTAAGCTTCTGGATGAGCAGCCTGAGGTGGATGATGGTTATGTGACCCTGGTCAACGCAAAGGAAGTGAACGGCGAGCTTACCGAGACGGAGGAGCGCACCGGACGCTGGGCGTGGAAGCATTTCCATAAGGCAGACGGCACCACCACCTATGTGGAGGTGAAAGGTGACGTAACATTTGACGGCGTGGACTTCGGCTACACCGACGAGAAGATGGTCCTTCACGATATCAAGATGTACGCGACACCCGGTCAGAAGATCGCTTTCGTCGGCTCCACCGGCGCGGGAAAGACCACCATCACCAACCTGATCAACCGATTCTACGATATTCAGGACGGAAAGATCCGCTATGACGGCATCAATATCAACAAGATCAAGAAGGCTGACCTGCGGCGCTCTCTGGGCATCGTACTGCAGGACACCCACCTGTTCACCGGAACCGTTGCGGACAATATCCGCTACGGAAAGCTGGATGCCACCGACGAGGAGGTTATCGCAGCGGCAAAGCTTGCCAACGCGGACGGCTTCATCCGCAGACTGCCCGAGGGTTATGACACCATGCTGACCGGCGACGGCGGCAACTTGAGTCAGGGTCAGAGACAGCTCCTGGCCATCGCCAGAGCGGCCATCGCAGACCCGCCCGTGCTGATTCTTGACGAGGCGACCAGCTCCATCGATACCCGTACCGAGCGTCTGGTGCAGGACGGCATGGATAAGCTGATGAAGGGCAGAACCACCTTCGTCATCGCTCACCGTCTGTCCACGGTTCGCAACAGTGACTGCATCATGGTACTGGAGCAGGGACGGATCATCGAGAGAGGTACTCATGACCAGCTGATCGATGAGAAGGGCAAGTATTATCAGTTGTATACCGGAAATGCCATGAAGGCATAAATGAGAGAAATCATAGCGGGAGGTCGATTCGGCCTCCCGCTTTTACTTGCACGAATTGCAGAATCGTGCTATAGTTAACTATATATGCCCGAAACGGAGAGTCAAATGGAAACAACGCGTGATTTATCCCGAAAACTGAGAACAAATATGGGCTGGCCCATCGTGACCACTGCCTGTCTGGCGGTGATGAATATCGGCATTTATTTTGTGGATCTGCGTGCAGGTGTCATGCTGACGATTTTTGTGCTGATCATGGCCGCAGTGACCTGTGGATTTTATTTTCTGCGCCGCCGCAGTCTGATGAGAGACTTGGCAGAGTTTGCTGTGGAGTACATGGGGATTCAGAAACAGCTGCTGGAGGAGATGGACATCCCCTATGCCATGTTGGATGAGAGGGGAGAGATTCTTTGGATGAACCCTGCATTCCGGGAGGTTGTGGGTCGCAGAAATGATCGCAAGCTGAAGGATATTTTCCCCGAGCTAAAGAAAAAGAGAGTATTCCCGGTATATAAGTCTGCGTCCTATGATGTGGTTTACGGGGAGCGCTATTATCGACTGGATGTGCGTCCCGTACATACCGACGCGGGAGAACTTCTCGGTGAGCAGGATGGGGCTGTCCTGCCGACTGTGCAGCAGGGATCGGAGGACGATGGAAAGCTTAAGCTGGTGTTTGCCTGCCTGTTTGACGAGACCTACCGGGTGGAGTATGAGCATCAGATCGAGCAGCAGAAGATGGTCGTGGGACTGATCTATCTGGATAATTATGACGAGATGCTGGAGAGTGTCGAGGAGGTGCGCCGTTCCCTTCTGGTAGCGCTGATCGACCGACGGATCAATAAAAGTATTGCCAACGCAGGCGGTATCGTGAGAAAGACGGAGTCAGATAAATATTTTGTGGTCATGCAGAAGGTACAGCTGGCTGCCCTCTGTGAGGCGAAGTTCCCGATTCTGGGCGAGGCGAAGGCAGTCAATATTGGAAATGATATGGCGGCCACCTTAAGTATCGGCTTCGGTGTGGGCGGTGAGACGCTGGCGGAGAGCTATGAGTATGCCCGCACCGCCATTGACATGGCCCTTGGCCGCGGCGGCGATCAGGTTGTGGTGAAGGATGGGGAGACCATTTCCTTTTACGGCGGAAAGAGCGAGCAGACCGGAAAGAGTACCCGCGTGAAGGCCAGAGTCAAGGCGCATGCGCTGGAGGAGATTATCAGCAGCAAAGAGCGGATTATGATCCTGGGCCATAAAAATATTGACAGTGATGCCTTCGGAGCGGCAGTCGGCATGTTTAAGATCGCCACTGTTCTGGACAAGGAGGCGCATATTATCATCAGTGAGCTGCCCAGTGCCATGATACCGATGGTTGAGCGGTTCATGAATAATCCGGAGTATCCCGAGGAGATGATTATCAATGAAACGCAGGCGGTGGAGCTGGCGGATGAGAACACCCTGATGATTATGGTGGATGTCAATCGCTCCAGCTATACCGAGTGCCCTGATCTGATCGAGTGGATGCCCAACGTGGTAGTTATCGATCATCATCGCCAGATGGCGGACAGCGTGGAGGATGCAGTGCTCTCCTACGTGGAGCCCTACGCGTCCTCGACCTGCGAGATGGTGGCAGAGATTCTGCAGTATGTGGGTGACGGGATCAAGCTAAGACCCCTTGAGGCGGATACCATGTATGCCGGCATGATGGTGGATACAAATAACTTCATGAATAAGACCGGTGTCCGCACCTTTGAGGCGGCGGCGTTCTTAAGACGCAACGGAGCTGATGTGACCAGAGTCCGCAAGATGTTCCGCGATAATCTGGAGGACAGTCGGGCGAAGGCAAAGGCGATCAGTGAGGCGGAGCTGTTTGCAGATGGATTTGCCGTCAGCGAGTGTCCCGCGGCAGAGCTGGAGAATCCGAACATCGTCAGCGCGCAGGCGGCCAACGAGCTGTTAAATATCATCGGGATCAAGGCTGCGTTTGTATTGTGTGAATATCAGAATCAGATATATATCAGTGCCCGCTCCATCGACGAGGTAAATGTACAGATCATCATGGAGCGTCTGGGTGGAGGCGGTCACTTAAGCGCTGCCGGAGCGCAGATGAGAGACTGTACCGTGGCGCAGGCGAAGGAACTGGTAAAAGAAACCGTAAAAGGAATGATCGAGAGAGGAGAAATCTGATGAAAGTCGTATTGTTACAGGATGTAAAATCATTGGGAAAAAAGGGACAGACCGTTGAGGTGAGCGACGGATATGCCCGTAACTTTATTCTGCCCAAGAAGCTGGGCGTGGAGGCGAACGCTTCCAACTTAAATGATCTGAAGCTGCAGAAGGCTCACGCTGACAAGGTGGCTAAGGAGCAGCTGGAGAATGCAAAGCAGCTGGCAGCCGATCTGGCGGAGAAAAAGGTGGAATTGTCCGTAAAGAGCGGCGTGGAGGGTAAGGTATTCGGCTCCGTGTCCTCCAAGGAGATCGCGGCGGCGGCGAAGGCCCAGCTGGGTCTTGAGCTGGATAAAAAGAAGATCGTGCTGGACGAGCCCATCAAGACTCTGGGCGTACACAACGTATCCATCCGTCTGCACAGAGACGTGACCGCTACCTTGAAGGTACATGTATCCGGCAAGTAATCTATACTATAGATGTCTTAAACCTGGTGATATCCTTAAATAAGGAAGATTCAGAAGATAATAGTTTGCAAAGCCTGTTTACAGGCGAGCAAACGAGCAGTGTTTATATGGGCTTGCCAATTTATAGGCGTAGAAATTTGTTTTTCGTAAGCAGACGATAGGCAGATTTTTGCAGGCGACGCGAGCATACGTATCATCATTTTGTCCGACCCGGTTTGATGGAGGCAAAATGATGATTAATCAAGGGCGGAGCGGAGCGCAAAAATCAACGTGTCTGCGGCGAAAGAACAAATTCTCGCCGGATGGTTGGCAACCCCCCGGAGGAAACTATGGAAGAATCGGTAATCAGAAGGGTCATGCCCAACAGCGTTGAGGCCGAGCAGTCTGTGATCGGAGCCATGCTGATGGACCGTGAGGCGATCACGTCGGCCACGGAGATCCTTCACCCGGAGGATTTTTATTATCATCAATATGGTGTCATGTTCGAGGCGATGGCCGAGCTGCACAACGAAGGCAAGCCGGTGGATCTGGTGACCTTGCAGGACCGCCTCAAGGAGAAAAATGTGGCTCCCGAGGTGTACAGTCTGGATATGGTCAGGGAGCTGCTCAACGCAGTCCCCACCTCGGCGAACATAAAGTCCTATGCCCAGATCGTCCATGATAAGGCGGTGATGCGTCGGCTGATTCAGACAAATGAAGAGATCATCAATGACTGTTACGCCGGCACTCAGAGTGTGGATGATATTCTGCAGGAAACCGAGAAAAAGGTGTTCAATCTGCTGAAGGACAGTAATGCGGGAGAGTTCGTGTCCATCCGCCAGGTGGCATTGAATGTGCTGGCACGCATCGAGGCGGCCGCGAAAAATAAGAGCGCCGTCACCGGCGTACCCAGCGGATTTGTGGATCTGGACTATATGACCAGCGGATTTCAGCCCTCGGATATGATCCTGATCGCGGCGCGTCCCTCCATGGGTAAGACCGCGTTTGTGTTAAATATTGCCCAGCATGTGGCGTTCAAAAAAGGAAAATCCGTAGCCATATTCAGCCTCGAGATGTCCAAGGAGCAGCTGGTAAACCGTCTGTTTGCACAGGAATCCCGCGTAAATGCGCAGAATCTGCGAAACGGTTCGCTGACTGACGAGGATTGGGATAAGCTGATCGAGAGCGCAGGCGTTATCGGCAATTCCAGGCTGATCATCGACGATACCCCCAGTATTTCCATCAGCGAGCTGCGCAGCAAGTGCCGTAAGTTCAAGCTGGAGCAGGGACTGGGTATGATTATCATCGACTACCTGCAGTTGATGACCGGAAGTAAAAAGAATCAGGACAACCGTCAGCAGGAGGTGGCTGAGATCTCCCGTTCGCTGAAGGGTCTGGCGAGGGAGCTGAATGTGCCGGTAATCGCACTGTCACAGCTGAGCCGTGCGGTGGAGAGTCGTACCGACAAGCGTCCGATGCTGTCAGACCTGCGTGAGTCCGGCTCTATTGAGCAGGATGCCGACGTGGTAATGTTTATTTACCGTGACGAATATTACAATAAAGATACCACAGACAAGGGTATCACCGAGATCATTATCGCTAAGCAGAGAAACGGCCCTGTGGGTACCGTAAATCTGGTATGGCTGGCTGAGTTCATGAAGTACACCAGCGCGGCGATGCCCGGTCAGACGGGA
Source organism: Lachnospiraceae bacterium (assembly GCA_017461725.1). Lineage (GTDB taxonomy): Bacteria > Bacillota > Clostridia > Lachnospirales > Lachnospiraceae > RGIG423. Next base: position 92,910 of record JAFTXG010000004.1, on the reverse strand, counting down.
AATTGATAATTTTGGGCTGTCAAGCAATGTTTGGCGGCCTTTTACGTTGAGCGTAGGAGGGGACTGCCAGGAAATAAACCTGAAAACCGCGCTCCCGATCCGCTCATCCTCGCAGCGGAAAAGTCTCGTGGGCGCTTCGTCGCAGATGCGACTTTTGCGTCCCTAACCGCTATTCGCAATACGTCCTGTCGGTCCCTCTCGCAGAAAAGGACGTTGCCAAACATTGTGTGATGGCCTCTTATAGATAGAAAGTGGAGGAAAACTATGGCGAAACAATCTTGGAAGCCCGGCAATATGCTTTACCCGCTGCCGGCGGTGCTGGTCACCTGCCGTGACAAGGACGGTCATGACAATGTGCTTACCATTGCATGGACAGGCACAGTCTGCTCTGACCCGGCCATGACCTACATTTCGGTCAGACCCAGCCGATATTCTTATCAGATGATCAGGGAGACTGGGGCGTTTGTCATCAATCTGACCACGAGAAAGCTGGCGAAGGCCACCGATTTCTGTGGAGTGAGAAGCGGCCGTGATGTGGATAAATTCGAGGCGATGCATCTGACAAAGGAAGAGGCATCTGTGGTTAACGCACCGATGATCGGGGAGAGTCCGGTGAATATCGAGTGTAAGGTGACGGAGATCAAGGAATTAGGGTCCCATCATATGTTTCTGGCTGAGGTGGTGGCTGTCCACGCGGCCGAGGCCTATTTGGATGAGAACGGAAAATTCAGCCTGACGGCGGCAGAGCCTATCGCCTATTCCCATGGAACGTATTTTACGCTGGGTGAGAAGCTGGGGACCTTCGGGTACAGTGTGAAGAGGCCTGCACCTAAAAAGAAGCAGGCAGGAAAAGCGCTTGGTGACAAATAAGAATTAAATGATATGCAGCCTGTCGAAGCGGAAGAACGCTCATCGGCGGGCTGTTTTGTCGATTGGGGCCGGATTAAGGTTGAATATTGGGACGAGTTGAGGATAGCCAAGCTTTTTTCTCTCTGTTATACTTTAAGCAAAGTTTGCGGAAAGGAGAAGGAAACTCGTGTCCCATTATTTAATTTCGGAGGCTTCACGTCTGGTGGATGAGGAGTCTCACGTGTTGCGATACTGGGAAGAAGAACTTGCATTAAAGATACCAAGGAATGATCTGGGACATCGCTATTATACGGACGTCCAGCTGGAAATATTCAGAACGATCAAGGAGCTGAAGCGACAGGGATATCAGTTGAAGGAAATCAAACAGTGTCTGGAGGAGATGGAGCGGGAAAAGGCATTTGCCGCTGAGGTCCGGGAACAGAATGATCCCGGGGAGGAGCAGACGGATAAACCGGGCGAAATGTGGAATGAAGACAGCGAGGGAGATAGCGGTCAGAAGGATGGGAATGGGCCGGATGATAAGATCAGGCTGCCGCTGGTCCTTCCGCCGGAAAATCATACGGGGAAAATGGGGGAGGATGCCTCGCCATACATAGCCGTGGCCGCAGCTCAGCAGCAGGAAAAAATGAGAGAATTCCGCAAGCTGATGGCGGAGATCCTTGTGGATGCCATGGAGTCTGAGTTTGACCGGATCAGTGACGAAATCAGTGATCAGGTGAGCAATCGGGTGATTAAGGAAATGAATTACCTTGACCGGGAACGAGAGGAGCGGGAGGAGGAACGGTTCAAGGAACTGGATCTGTCAATCCGCAGCCGACAGCAGAAGGGCAGATACCGGGCAGAAGCGGCAGCGACGATCACCCATGGAAAAGGGAACCGGAGGCGTTGGAAAAAGAGAACATATTCAATAAACTAAAATTAACAGGAGTGCGTGAATAAAATTATTCATGCGCTCTTTTTTTGGATGAAAAACGTTTTATTGTTAAAAATGGACAAAAGTAATGTTAAACATAAGTTAAACTTTGTTAAGGCTGATTGACACTAATTATGAATATTGGTAATATTTAAAGATAGAAAATAAATGTATAGATGGAGGAGGTCGTAACATATGGGTATCTTTTCTAAGAGTAACACAGCCAAGGTTCACACTCTGATTTTGGAGCAGATCAAGGATGTAGAGGGATGTCTGGTAAGCTTTTCCAATTTTACCAAGGCAGCTGTTGATCATGGCACCAGCATTGAGACCCTGCGTGCGCTGGCAGAGAGCGTTTATCAGATGGAGGGAGCAGCGGACCGTTCGCTGCGCGCGATGATTGAGTCGCTGAATAATGTGGCTTATTTGCCGGCTACCCGATCAGAACTGATCGACGTTGCATCCAAGTGTGATAAGATCGCAAACAAGTGTGAGCATGTTGCAGAGATGATGGTTCTGCAGAAGTTCCGTTTCCCTAAGGAGTATACTGAGGAGATCCTGAAGATTATGGCGATCACTCAGAAGGAGTTCAGTGTACTGGTTACGGCCATTGGCAAGCTGTTCTCCAGGTTTGACGAGCTGTTGAAGGATCATGCGATTCTGGATGAGATCCGCGATCTTGAGAGCGAAGTAGATGAGATTGAGATGGATCTGTACGAGCGCATCTATGCGCAGAAAAATGATCTGGCAGAGCGTATGCAGCTGGCTAACTTTGTGGAGCTGGTTTGTGACGTTTCCGATATTATTGAGGATATCGCAGACAGAATTCAGATTATGTTGATTACCAGAAAGGCTTGAGTCAAATGATATATTTATTATTGCTTGCGGGCGTTTTTATGGGCTGGTCTCTGGGTACGAACGATGCGGCAAACGCATTCGGTACCGCTGTTGCGACCGGCGTAGTTAAGTACCGTCATGCCATCTGGATCATCGCGGTATTGGTTGTGATCGGCGCATTTCTGGCCGGAGAAAACAACATCGGAAAGGTGGCAGAGCTGTCCACCAGTAACGAAGTAACGGCTTCTGAGGAGGCTGTGAAAAATGCAATTGCAAACGGAACGGTAGAGGAGCTTCGGCTGAAATCAGCACTGAAGGCTGCGATCATCTTCATCTGTGCAGGTGTTACTGTATTTATTATGAGCTGTCTGGAGTTCCCCGTATCAGCTAACCAGTCCATCACCGGTGCGATCATCGGCTGGGGTCTGTTCTATGCGGATTACTCCGATCCTGCGATTCTGGCGGTAAATCTTCCTCAGATCGAGAAGTTTGCCATGACCTGGGTCATCAACCCGGTGGGAGCGGCGATCATCTCGTTCGTTCTGGTAAAGCTCGTTCATAAGTTCCTGGAGAAACGACTGACCAGTCTGGCCCATTATGACACCATGATCCGTATCGGATATCTGGGCGCAGGAGCATTCGCTTCCTACAGTATCGGTATGAACAGTTCCGCTAACGTGACGGCACTGTACTACGATCCTTTCTTTGAGACCACCGGCGTGGCAGCAAACCTGCTGACCAGCGCACAGGTGACTGCAGTGATCGGCGGTATCGCCATTGCGCTCGGTGTACTTACCTATTCCAAGAAGGTTATGATGACCGTAGGAAGCAGTATCGCACCGCTGAACCAGATTGAGGGATTTGTGGTTATCATCGGTATGGCACTGACCATCGTCATCATGGGCAACTGGATGGGTATCCCCGTATCCACATCCCAGGCTGTTGTTGGTGCAGTTATCGGTGCAGGTCTGACCAAGGGTGCAAAGAATGTACGTTTCGGCGTGCTGAAGCGCATTGCTGTGGCATGGGTAAGCTCCCCCACCGTTGCAGGTGTGATGGCTTATCTGGTTGCATGGATTACCAGCGGCTATTTTGGTTGATAGCTACATAGAGTTCGGCGAAGCCGATTGAGAAGAGAAGCTGTGGAGACACGGCTTTTTTTCTTTTATGAGAGAGTTTCGGTGATGTTTTTGATGGCGTTGGAAATTTAATGGAAAACCAGGTGTATTTTGGTTGATTATTTTGCTGACTTAGATTAAAATGTGGGTAGGTAATCATATCAGTTGAGGTGCGGCGCGTACGGGGATCGTACAAAGGGCGGTGCCCGGCTTGGATAAAAAGGAGGAACGGATATGTTGGCATTTGAACAGTACACACCTACAAAAGTAGTTTTCGGAAAAGACACAGAATTACAGACCGGTAAATTGGTGAAGGAGTTCGGCGGTACCAGAGTGTTCGTTGTGTACGGCGGCGGCAGCGTGGTGCGCAGTGGTCTGTTGGATCGCGTGATGAAGCAGCTGGAAGAGGAAGGCATTGCCTGCATGGCCAGTGGCGGTGTAAAGCCTAATCCCACCCTCGCAAAGGCAAAGGAAATGATCAAGGAAGCTATTGAGTTTGGAGCAGATTTTGTGCTGGCAGTGGGAGGCGGAAGTGCCATCGATACCGGCAAAGCGGTTGCCCACGGCACAGCCAACCCGGATAAGGACTTCTGGGATCTGTGGCTGAAAAAGATTCCGTTGACCAAATCTCTTCCCATCGGCTGCGTGCTGACGCTGTCCGCAACCGGCACCGAGATGAGTGATTCTGCGGTATTGACCAACGAGGAGACACATTATAAGAAGGGTATCTCCACGCCCTTTAACCGCCCGGCATTTTCCATCATGAACCCCGAGCTGACCTACACACTGCCCGATTATCAGGTGAGATGCGGTATCGTGGATATTATGATGCACACACTGGATCGCTATTTCTGTGGAAAGGCCGGTATCGGTAATGAGCTGACCGACCAGATCGCGGAGTCTGTGCTGCGCACCACCATTGCGGCTGGCAAGGTGGCTGCGAAGAATAAATGTGATTACGATGCTATGAGCGAATTGATGTGGTGCGGAAGTATCTCCCACAACGGTCTGACCGGTCTGGGCGGCATCCGCGATTTCAGTGTTCATGGTCTGGGACATCCCCTGAGTGCATGGTTTGACACGGCACACGGTGCCAGCCTGTCCGTGATGTGGGGCTGGTTTGCCGAGTATGTATGGCAGGAAAATCCTTCCCGGTTCGCCCGCTACGCGCGCAATGTTTGGGGCATCGATGAGGCGGATGACGAAAAGGCAGCGTTGGCCGGTATCAAGGCTACGGTGGACTATTTCAAGGAACTGGATATGCCCACCTGCTTCACCGAGGCAAATATTCCTGTGCAGGACGAGGAGATGCTTGGAAAGCTGGCGGACAATCCCACCGCGAAGGGAACTGCAACTTTGGGTAGCTTCAAGAAGCTGACAAAGGATGAAGTGATCGAGATTTATAAGATGGCAAATCATTGATAAGAGGTGTAGGCTGCTGCAAATAGCCTTACATTAAATGTTTCTTTTTTGCAAATAAGTTTTGGGCTATTTTGCAGCAGCCTGACAACGAATTGTACAAGAAAAAATACTTGAAAAATAAGTAAAAAAGAGGTTGACACACCCGACTTCGTGTGCTATATTTAGGAGGCTGTGACAACCAGGCTCACCAGGAAACCTATGCCCCGGAAGACTGTCAGACCGGTTGATGCAGAGCGATGAAATCATTGTTGTGAGATAAACAAGGAGGTTTACCGATGAAGACATTTATGGCTAGTCCGGCTACCATCGATAGAAAGTGGTATGTAGTAGATGCTCAGGGACAGACTCTTGGTCGTCTGGCATCTGAAGTAGCTAAGGTTTTGAGAGGAAAGAACAAGCCGATTTACACTCCTCATATGGATTGCGGCGATTATGTAGTTATTGTTAACGCTGATAAGATCGTTGTTACCGGCAAGAAGCTGGATCAGAAGATCTATTATCATCATTCCGGATTCGTTGGTGGCATGAAGGAGACCACTCTGAGAGAGATGCTCCAGAAGAAGCCCGAGCAGGTTGTAGAGCTTGCAGTTAAGGGTATGCTTCCCAAGGGACCTTTAGGAAGACAGATGTACACCAAGCTTCATGTATACGCAGGCGCTGAACATCCTCATGCTGCTCAGAAGCCCGAAGTACTGACATTTTAATCGAGGCGCTGGAAGGAGGAAATTATAGTGGCTACTACAAAATTCTACGGAACTGGAAGAAGAAAGAAATCCATCGCACGTGTTTACCTTGTACCCGGTACCGGTGTGATTACTGTAAATAAGAGAGGTCTGGACGAGTATTTCGGTCTGGAGACTCTGAAGGTTATCGTTCGTCAGCCTCTCGTTGCTACCGAGACTGTTGACAAGTTCGATGTTATCGTTAACGTTCATGGCGGCGGCTTCACCGGCCAGGCTGGTGCTATCCGTCACGGTCTGTCCAGAGCACTGCTTCAGGCAGATGCTGACTACCGTCCTGTACTGAAGAAGGCAGGCTACCTGACCAGAGATCCTCGTATGAAGGAGAGAAAGAAGTACGGTCTCAAGGCAGCTCGTCGTGCTCCTCAGTTCAGCAAGCGATAATTTGCTGGATTTTTACAATCGAAAATGCCAAAAAACCCTGGAAAATCAACGCTTTCCGGGGTTTTTCTTATGTCCGGAAACGCTGATTTTGTTTGACTGGGTTTGACGCGGTTTGACCTGTTTTGATCGTGTTTTTATGTGTTAACCATAGGACAAATGGGCATTTTTGACCCCAAATGTGTTAAAAAATAGGACAAATTGAGGCGGATTTTGGGTGGATTTCGGGCTGTTTTCGAGGTGGATTTTATCGCTTGATCTGCCCACGTTTGGACACCGAACGCCTCATAGTATTTTGATGGAAATCGGCTGATGTGGTATCGCTGGATTTGACCGGATTTGACATAATTTAATCTGATTTATCATGGTGATGCTGCGGGTGGAAGCCTGCAGCGTTTTCTAACTTACAGAAAATTTCAGAGAAATTTCCTGTAAGTTAAAACCCCTCCGGGCGGATGCACACTGCGCGCGTGGGGAAGATGTCGCTGTCGCGACCGCGCTCGGTGCAGGAATCTCGCAAGCGAGATTCCTTATTTCGCACATTTTACATATCTTACATATCCTGCTATGCTCAGAGTACAGTATATTTTATTTGCATAAGGAGGGAGTTCCATGAATGCAGTTGTATTTCTGAGAGATGGTGCAATCCTGTTGTGTTCACTTATTGTTCGGTTACTCCTGATCGCATTTTCTTTCGTGCGGTTGGTAGTAAAGCGGTTTTCAAAGATCATGTTGATGGTCTGTGTATTGAGCATACTGCTCGTAAATATCGGGCAGGACGGAATGACTTCTTATCGGCTCAAGATGGCAGCGGCAGGAATGATCTTTCTCCTCACTGCACTCGCTGATATCTTTGCCATTTACTTACTCAGCAAAAATTAATCTGAGTAGAGGTGCTAATTGTATCCGCGCCGATAATTCCAAATTAAATCATGATTAAGCGCCTCCAATGTTAAAGTAAATAGTTTTTCTGAAACGCCTTTCGATAAGAAATCGGTGTCATGCCGGTTTCTTTTTTAAATACCTTATTCAGATATTGCTGGCATCCGAAACCTGTGATTTCAGCAATTTCACTGACGCTTTTTTGGGTGTTCCACAAATGCTCTTTCACTTTTTCAATCCGATAGTTTGTCAGATATTGATGAGGTGTCATACCAAGAGCAGAAGTGAAAATATTGTGAAAGTAGATACTGCTTAAATACACACTTTCTGCAATATCCTTGAGCGTAATGCGCTCCGCATAATGAGCTTCTATGTATCTTTTGGCATTTGAAATGACATGGTAATTTTCACCCTGTCGCTCTGCCGGTATTTGGGAATCTGCAAGTACGGTGTGAATGAGCGATAGTATACAGCTGTGTAGCAGTATGTGGTTGTCACTCTCATTGAGTAGTATAATTTCTTTCATCAAATCGAGCATGACTTGAGGATGGCTGCTGCAGAAATATTTCGGTGCACGAGATAAAGCATCCGCCAGTTCGCCCGTGGCTGAAAACTTTAAGTAGGCAGTCTGAAACGGAAGCACACTATGCCGAACCTGTCCCGGAGTGGCAATCTGTATAAAGTGTTTCTTTATGTCGTATGTTTTGTCGTCAGCAGTTGTTGTCAGACCATCTTCAAGGTAAAATTCTATCTCATACTGATATACGATTCTTGGTGGGGAAATTTTCAATCCGCCAAACTCACTGCAATCACAATAACCGCATCTGATATTTTCGGGCAGCAATAACATAAAATATAACTCCTATAGTAAGATTTGTTAAAAAATCAGTAAGTTTCTATATATAAATTAATGGTTGCTTCTTATAGAATATAATAAGATAATTCAAAAATCAAGGAGGAATTGTTTTGGGTAGAGTGAAGTTCGAAATTGGAAAAATTGTAATCCCTACATATCCGGAACCGGCGGCAGAAGAAATGCCGATGTTTGCGGAAAATCGTGTGCATCAGAGAACAAGCGGGAGACCATATCCGAACAAAGTGGTGATGGAAGTGGACCGCACGCATAAGGAGGATAAAGAGTACACGTTAGTTACTTTGGAGAATGAATATGTAAAAATTGAAATTTTGCCGGAAATCGGAGGCAGAATCTATTCTGCGTTGGATAAGACAACGGGATACGACTATTTTTATAAGCAACATGTGATTAAGCCGGCTCTGATTGGTGTTTTAGGCTCTTGGATTTCCGGCGGAGTGGAATTTAACTGGCCATTCCATCATCGTGCATCCGGATTCATGCCGTGCGATTTTACGGTAGAAGAGATGGAAGACGGCGCAGTTGCCTGTCATCTGTCCGAGCATGATCCGATTGACAGAATGAAGGGCATGGTAAGTGTTATTTTGAGACCGGGCGAGACCAGCCTGGAAACCAGAATGCGTTTATACAACCGCAATGCTGTGGAGAAATCATTTCTTTGGTGGGAAAATGCGGCAGTGCCGGTAAATGAAAACTATCAAATCTTTTTCCCGCAGGATGTGTCTTATGTGAATTTCCACTATTTGAAATCGAGAACAACCTATCCGATTGCCGGAAACGGTGTGTTCAACGGAATACCAATGGAAGAGGACAGAGATATTTCCTGGCATAAGAATACAAAACAGGCCACATCCTACTTTGCGGCTGCTTCGGATTATGATTTCTTTGGCGGTTATGATCATGGGAAGGAGTGCGGTGTGGTACATATTGGCGACCATCACATTTCACCGGGTAAGAAAATGTTTACCTGGGCGTATTGTCAGCTGTCAAAATCGTGGGAGAATGCACTTACAGATACAGATGGGGAATATGCGGAGTTGATGGCAGGCTCTTATTCGGACAATCAACCGAATTTTGCATGGCTCGCACCGTATGAAACCAAAGAGTTTTCTCAGCATTGGTATCCGATTACCAAAATCGGTTCTCCAACTTACGCAAACCTCAACTGTGCGTTCTGTATTGACAGAGAACAAGGGTTGTTGAAATTGCAGACGACGAAAACGTACAAGTCAGCTACGATAAAAATCTTTGATGAAAACACGATCTATTTTGAAACAACGACCGATTTGATTCCGACAGATGTTTTGGTTGCAGAGATACCGGTTCTGCCAAAATTTGTGACGGTGACAGTGATAGCAGATGGTGCTTGTGTGGCAGAATATACAGAGAAAGTTTTTGATAAATACAATATGCCGGAGGTAATTACAGATATGCCTTCCGCAGCCGGCATGAACAATGCCGACGAATTATATCTGGCAGGTGTGCATGTAGACCAGTATCGCGATCCGCACACCAATCCGGACAGTTTCTGGAAAGAAGCCTTGAAGCGTAATATCAATCATATTCCGTCGTTAGTGGCAATGGCGAAATATGAGCTTAACCGATATTGTCTGGAATCGGCAAAATCATATGCAAAAAGAGCCATTGAAGCCTTGACGATATACAATGAGCGCCTGCAAAGCGGTGAAGCATATTATACGATGGGCAGAATTTTGGAAGCAGAAGGAAATACCAAAGAGGCGTATGATTTCTACTATAAAGCATATTGGGCTGCGGACTGTGTCGCAAAGGCAATGACAAGAATCGCAGTGATTGACATCAAGCGTCAGGATTATGCGGAAGCAGTGCGTCATGCAGAAAATGCGTTGGATTACGGAAGAAAGAATAATCTGGCATTGGCGTGTCTTGTGATTGCACTGAGAGAACTTGGAAAAATCGAAGAAGCGGAAGTGATTGTGAAAAAGCAGCTTGCGAGTGATTCGTTAGACCATATGATGCGTTTCTTGGCAGATAAAACAGACCTCTATGCTCGCATGGACAGTGATGCTGTTCAGACTTGTCTTGACCTTGCTTTTGATTTGGCAGCAATGGGAAGATATGAGGATATTGTAAGATTGCTTTCCAGCCTAGAAGAAAGCCGTCCGGATTGCAGGCGTAAGGCACTTTACTATACACTTGGTTTCTATAAGAAGATGGCGGGAGTATGTGGAATAGAAGACTATAAGAAAGCAGAAGCGGCAGATCTCGGAAAATGCTATCCGCACAGATATGAAGAGATCGCAGTTTTAGAGGATGTGATTTCGACTACGGACAGCAGCGAGGCAAAGATGCTGCTGGGATGTCTGTATTATAACAAGTTGCAATATGAAAAGGCAGCGAATCTTTGGGAAGCATGTGAAGAGAATTATATTGCAAGACGTAATCTGGCCGTGGCATGTTTCAGTCATCTGAATCAGGCTGAGAGAGCACTGTGCATTATGAAAGAACTGGTAGAAGCAAGACCAAATGATCAGGAACTTCTCTATGAAACAGTGGTGTTGATGGACAAGATGACGATTGCCTCGGAAGAAAAAGTTGCTTTGATAAAAAAGTCCCCTTGTGTTACCCGCGATGATATCTTGACAGAACTTGCCAAAGCCTATAATCAATGTGATTTGCCGGATGCGGCAATTGAGGTGTTGATGTCTCATGATTTTGTACCATGTGAGGGCGGTGAACACGCGATTGCGGACCAGTATATGTTTGCGTATCTTGTGAAAGGTAAAAAAGAATTAGACAAAGGCAATTTAGAAGATGCTATCAAATTCTTCCGAGAGGGACAGGTATTGCCACAATCTCTGGGAGCAGGAATATGGAATCATTGCAAACTGGTACCGCTGAAGTATCAGGAGGCATTGTGTTTAGAAAGATTGGGACAGAAAGAGGAAGCAGCTGCAATTTTCTCTTATATTGCAACGATACAGATTGAGTATTTTAGTAATATGCATCTGAAGGAATTGCCTTATTATCAGGCAAAGGCATTCATGCATTTAGGTGAAGAGACTAAAGCACAGCATCTGATGACTAAGTATATCCGAGAGTGGAGTAAGATCAAGGACGTAAAGGATAACGGTTACTTCGGAACCACGCCGTTCTTTATTCCATTCGTGGATAAACCTGCAAAACTCAGAAAGGCACAGTACTTGTATCTGACTGCCCTTTGCGATGATTTTATGGGTAATCATAAGAAAGCAGCAGAGAGTATCCTGCATTCTGTAGAGTTAAATAACGAAAATTTATTTGCCTTTTTCTTCCAAAGATTTGGTTTTTTATAAGTGTAGAAGGGTACTGTTGCCAAAGTGGGTGACAGTACCTTTTTTGTGGTTCAATTAACATGGCAGGCATGAATCATTATATTTTTAACTAATTGAGAAATTATCGATAACAAACCGAAGGGAGAAATGTGCTAAATTTAGGAAGTAATCCGAATAAAAGGAGGGCAACATAATGGAACGATTAATTAAAATAGGAAAATTAAAGTCAAAGCATGCGCTTGAAGTTCAAAATTCACGCCTTGGAGTAGGTTTTGAGAAATTAGACAGGGATGCTTTTGATCCGGAAAAAGCATATGATAAAGTGGCTGAATTGGGAGTGAAATGGGTAAGAATCCAGTCTGGCTGGGCAAAAACAGAAAAGGAAAAAGGTGTCTATGATTTTTCGTGGCTTGATAAAGTAGTGGATAACCTTATCGCGAGAGGATTGCGTCCATGGATTTGTCTCTGCTATGGCAATGGACTCTATAGTGATGAGGCGAAGAAGTATTTTGGCGCAGCAGGAGTAGCTCCTACATCAGGGGAGTATCTAGAAGCATGGAAAGCATATGTTTATGAGGTGGTAAGCCATTTTAAGGACAGAATCCATGAATGGGAAGTCTGGAACGAGCCCGATGGAGCATGGTGTTGGAAGTCTGGTCCGGATGGAACTGAATATGGAAAATTTGTTGTTGATACAGCCAAGGTGATTCGAGAGGCTTATAAAGATGCATACATCATTGGCGGTTCTGTCTGTAAGAAATACGTATATTTTTTAAATGCAGCATTTATGGCAGGGATGGGAGAGTGTATTGATGGGTTGACCTTTCATGAATATACACGCGATGAAGTCGGTGCCATTCAAACCATAAAGGTGTATAAAGCAATTGCGGATATGTATAATGACAAGATTGAAATTATTCAGGGTGAATCAGGTTCGCAGTCAAAAAGGAATGGCGCAGGTGCGGTTCGCACAGGAAGTTGGACAGAGCGAAAACAGGCAAAACAATTACTTCGTCACGCAATGGTTGATTTGCTCGGAAATGTAAAATTTACCTCTTATTTCTCCGCAATGGATATGATGGAAGGTTTTGATTACAAACCGGGTGAAAAGATAAGTAAGTTTGGCTATTTTGGTCTTTTGGCTGCTGAGTTTGATGAAAATGGATGTGCAACCGGTGAATATAAAGAGAAGTTATCTTATTATGTGATGCAGAATCTCGCAAGCGTTTTCTCTGATGAGATTGAAATCAAAAATCTGCCGATTATGGTTCAGCCACAGCACAGCGAACTGACTTTTAGTGCGGAACCGCGCCATGACGAGATTATACAGGGAGGTTTTAAAATAGGGGATAATGAAATATATGTTTTTTGGATTCCTTCTAATTTGATGACAACGGATTATGAGGGGACATTTACGATTGCTTCAGCACTTATGAAGGAGGTTCATTTGGTAGATTTCATGGATGGCAGTGTTTATTCGATACCGGATACAATGAAGGAGGAGGGAGTTATAGGAGCAGATATTTATTCCAGCTTTCCCATCAGAGATTATCCCATGGCACTGATTTTTGGTGATATTACTAAATACATTTAGAAAAAGAATTGAACGATTACAGAAAGGAAGGTTTTATGTTTTTGGGGCAGGTGGTCATACCCTATTGAGATGGCTATGTGTGCCAAAGAAAGGGAAGGGTCGAAAATGGACTTTACGAATTTAAGGAATTTTATGGACTACAGAGCTGAGGCGGTATCGCCGGGCAATGCCATCCTGGTATATCTGGGAGGCAAAAGGGTGTTTCAGTACGCATGCGGTTATTCGGACTGGGAAAATCAGATTCCGATGACCGGGGAGGAGATGTTCAATATCTACTCCTGCTCGAAAATCACCACGGTGACCGCCGGGACACAGCTTCTGGAGCGGGGGAAATTCCTGCTGACGGACCCGCTGTATGAATATATTCCCGAATTTAAGGAGATGTACATAAAAACGGAAACCGGTGAGCTGAAAAAGGCCGAAAATTTTATCACGGTCGGGGACTTATTCACCATGACGGCCGGTTTCACCTACAACTATGATACTGAAGGGTTTAAGAAGGCCCGGGAAGTGACGAAGGGCAGAATGGACACGGTGGAGACCATCAAATGTGTGGCGAAGGATCCGCTGTCCTTCGAGCCGGGGACCCGCTTTCAGTACAGTATCTGCCACGATGTGCTGGCTGCCCTGATCAGCGTGGTGTCCGGGCAGAAATTCAGGGATTATGTGCAGGAAAACATTTTTGACCCGCTGGAGATGAAGGATACGACATATCACCACACGCCGGAAACGCTGGAGCGGCTGGCGTGCCAGTATGAGCGGGTGGCACCGGGCAGCGAGGAGTACGACCGCCTGAAGACCCAGGTGCAGGGAGACGGGTCAGGCCGTGTGTTTAAGAATGCCGGAAAAACAAATCAGCATGATTTGGGCGAGGAATATGACAACGGCGGCGCAGGCATCACGACCACTGTGTCCGAATATGTCAAATTGATGGCTGCCCTGGCCAATTACGGCGTGGGACTCAACGGAGAGCGGATATTGTCCGGATACTCGGTGAATCTGATGAGAACGAACCGGCTGAGCGGCGAAGCGCTGAAAGCGTACGCGGTGGGACAGAGCGCGGGCTGCGGATACGGTCTGGGCGTTCGTACCCACATAGACCCGGCGAAATCCGGGGTCATCAGCAACCTGGGTGAGTTCGGCTGGAGCGGAGCCGCCGGAGCGACAGCGCTGATCGATCCGCAGATCGGGCTGGGCGTGTTTTATGTGCAGCATATGCTGAAGCCTGACGAGAAGCGGTATCTGCCCATGCTTAAGAATGTGGTGTACTCCTGCTTTTGAAGAGGCAATTAAAAAATTCCTTCAGACAATGGAAAATATATGTGAGGAGAAGTGACAAATGGAAATAGGTATCAGTATCAGCAGCAGAATGCCGTACAAAAAACAAATTGCAGAAATGAAGAAAGTCGGTTTGCTCAGGACATTTGTTGCGGCGGAGGATCCCGCTTTTGAGGAGATCATGGATGAGTTGGCGGCAAATGGCATCATTTGTGAAAATCTGCATGCTCCTTTTGATAAAATCAATGATATGTGGCGTGAAGGCGCGGCTGGTGAGGAAATGTTGAAAAGACTGAAAGACAGTGTGGAGAGGTGCAAGAGATATAACATTCCTGTGCTGGTGCTTCATTTATCAGCCGGTTGCCCAATGCCGGAAATCAATGAGATTGGAGTGAGGAGATTTACGGAATTGGTCGAATGTGCCGATGCAGGCAGGGTTACGATTGCATTCGAGAATCAAAGGTATCTGGAGAACCTTAAGTGGAGTCTGGATACATATACGAGTGCCGGTTTCTGTTGGGATTGCGGTCATGAGTATTGTTTCACACCGGGACTTCAGTTTATGCCATTATTCGGGGAAAAGCTTGCAGCATTGCATATACATGATAATGCCTGTGAAATGAATGTCGATAATCATGTGCTTCCTTTTGATGGGAAAATAGATTTTACATATGTTGCGGAAGCGATTGCGAAAAGTGGATATCAGGGGACACTGATGCTTGAAACTTCAAAGGCAGCCCGGTACGAAGGCAAAGCTATATACGAAGAACTGACAGATGAAGCGTTTTATCAAAGGGCATATGAGGCCTTGTGTAAACTCAGGGACATGATTGAGCAGTATTACAATGTATTTTGATGGAAGGAGTTAAGCTTTAATTCCTGACCGGAAAGGAACGAGTGTATGGATAAACGAAAAGTTCTTGAATTCTTACGTGATAATCCGGTTTTTTGGTCAAGACTGGGGTTTTGTTATGATCCACCTATGGCAGATGAAACCGGTGCGCCGTTGGTATTCAGCAAAAATTTTGAGGAACAGATGCGCATTCATGATGCATTTTCTGATGCGGGAGTCAGAATACATACCTGCATTCTGCATAGCGGATGGGTAGGGGTAAATCAGTATGATTATTCGCTGTGCGACAAGGTGCTGGAGACGATTTTTTCATCTGGGAAAACAGAATATTTTATTCCGCGGATTAAGCTGAATGTTCCCATAGACTGGTGTCGTGAGAACCCCACAGAGATAACCGTCTATGAAAACGGCCCTCGCAGCGTGGAGGAAATCCGTTCTCTGGTGGGAACCCTGAAGCATGATTATCTGGGGTATGAGTCTGAGGTGGGTTACTATAATGCGAATGGCTGGCAGGACACCAGACCAAATGTGGGGGGAGTAATATCGCTGCAGAGTTTTTCCTCTCGAAAGTGGCTTGAAGATGCAGGAGAAGCATTGCGCCGTTTGGTATTGCATCTGGAAAAGTCTCCTTGGGGAGATCGTATTCTGGCATACCATATTGCATATGGCATTTCCGGAGAGTCCATGCCCTGGGGGCGGATCAGCGGAAAATTTGGTGATTTTGGTATAACAAATCAGGCTCGTTTTTATGAATGGGGGCTAGAGAAATATGGTTCGAAGCAGGCAATGGTGCAAGCTTGGGGACCACAGTGTGAAGCAGAAATCGTGCCTCCATCCTATTTGCGGGAGAAGGCTTATGTGTCCAGCAATGACTTTTATAAAAATGAACAGGAGGATTGTTGGAGCATTGACTATGATTTGTTTACCACACAGATGAATACGGATGCACTAATATATTTTGCTGATGTTGTTAAGCAAAATACCGGAGGAAAGCCGGTAGGGGCTTTTTACGGATATTGCCTCCATATGACGCGCTGTGCATTTGCCGGGCATCTTGGATGGAAGCGTTTGCTGGAGAGCGGTAATGTTGATTTTTTTGCAGGTCCCAAATCCTATTTTCGCTGTGCTCCGGGGGAACCGGGCGGGGAGCTTGCACCGGCTGTATCTGTCAATCATACCAGACTGTGGATGGACGAATGTGATAATCGAACACACCTTACAGTAGGGGATAACATTGGAAACGCAACCTGTGCGGAAGAGACCTATAGTGTTATGCTGCGGGAGTTATGTAAAAATATCTCACATAACTCAGGGCTCTGGTATATGGATTTAGGAGGTGGCTGGTATGATGATGAAGGCATTATGTCACACCTGAAAAACTTACTGAAGGCTTCAGAGGTGTTACGTAAAAAGGAACACCGCAGTGTTGCACAGATTACGGTTATTGTTGACGAAAACAGTATATTGTGTACGCATCCATCAGTCGTTGAACATACTGAAAATCTGTTGCGGGACTTACAACTTACCGGGACGCCAATCGATATCATACTTTCACATGATGTTGGAAGTATTGACCTATCCCGTACGCAGCTTGCAGTATTGCTGACGCCGTTATGTTTAGATAATGATTTTATTGTCAGACTACGGAAAGCCCTGCCTGAAAAAGCACATATCCTGTACTGCGGAAAAACAGAGGCGGAGAACGGTGTAAGACTTTTGGATGTGCCGAAGCGACCCGCTCCCACGTTTACAATTGAGCCATCTGTTGACTGTATCCCTGTTTCCTATAATGAAGATGGATTGATTGCTGTGCAGAACACACAGGGGGATTTTATCATCTCCACACTGAACCCGGGTGTGGATTTGCTGCGAAATATTGTTGAAAGTGCAGGTGTGCACTGCTATGCACCGGCAGAATGTGCGGTATATGCTGACAATCGCATCGTATCTTTTTTCCCGCGAAGGGATATGAATTTTGTTCCTGCGCTGGCTGGACCATTGCACTTGACGGAGGTGCTTTCCGGAAGAGAGTATTCTTTGGGTGAACCACTGTTTATAGCCGCAAAAGACGGTATGGCATTTTATGTACATGAAAAATAGGAGGTAAAGGTGAAAATGAAACAAACAGTAATGTATCAGATTACAGAAACCAGCCCTTTTATGATGTCCTTTGTAATCATAACAAAAGAAGACAATGTAATCATTGTTGACGGGGGAAGAGCTGAAGATATGGATTTGCTGAAACAGTATGTTGGCGGAAGACATATCTCTGCCTGGATACTTACACATGCCCATGGTGATCATATAAGCGGATTCGTTGCTGAATTTCAAAAAAACGGTGGAGCTGATTTTGATATTGAAAAAATATATTATAATTTTCCGCCCTTTGAGATCATTCATAATCATGATGTGTATAATTATGATTATTTTAAATCAGAATTGTTGGGAATACTGCCTGCATTTAATGAGGTGCTTCCTCTTTTTGAAGATAAGGTGCACATTACGCAGCAGGGAGAGTCTGTTTACATTGACGAGGTGAGAATTGATTTTCTGTATGCATATCACAGTTACCTTACCAATAATTTGATGAATGACAGTTCCCTTGTATTTAAGCTGTCAACACCCGAAAAAAGTGTATTATTTTTAGGGGATCTAGGCCCCGAAGGTGGAGATGTGCTTTACAGAGAATCAAGGCATTTGTTGAAAGCAGATATGGTTCAGATGGCTCATCACGGACATATGAACTGTGGTATGGAAGTATATGCAGCCATAGCACCTGAAATCTGCCTATGGTGTTGTCCGGACTGGTTATATAATGAACCGGAGATTCCTCATTATCAGGCTGATTATGACGAAGCGAGAAGAGTTCGCAGAGATAGAATGTATGGTACTTCCATGACCAGAAAATGGATGGAACAGCTTGGTGCGAAAAAGCATTATGTTACAAAAGATGGGACAAATAAAATTATTTTATAGTTTTGTGATATAGGAGAGAACAATGAGAAAAGAATTGGGACTGCAGCTTTATACAATCAGAGATTTTATGAAAAATGAAAAAGACATACATGAATCATTTCAAAAGATGAGAAAATATGGATATACGCAGGCACAGACTGCAGGGTGTATGATTCCATATGCAGATTTTGGACGTATTGCCAGAGAAGAAGGTATCGAAATCGTTGGAACACATGATAATTTTAATATGATGGTCAATGATTTTGAACAGTCTTTAGAAAATCATAAACTCCTTGGCACTACAAATATGGGACTTGGAATGATGAAATTTGATTCCATAGATGATGTGAAAGATTTTATTGAAAAGGTAAATATCGTAGCTGAAAAGGCCGGTAAACACGGTATGAAGTTTACTTATCATAATCATAGTCAGGAATTTTACAGATGGGAAAATGGTAAGACGACTATGGATATGCTGGTGGAAGGGTTTGATCCCCAAAATACTTCGTTTGTACTGGATACTTACTGGGTACAGTATGGCGGAGGAGACATCAGGCACTGGATCGAAAAACTGAAAGGACGTATAGATATTCTTCATTTGAAAGATATGAAGCGGATTATGCCAAAAGACAATGAGCCGGTACAACAAATTACAGAAATCGGTAACGGTAATCTGAGTTGGGATCGGATTTTTGAGACGGCACAGGAGAGCGGTGTGAAATACTATGTTGTGGAGCAGGATTATCATTGGGAGATTGACTGTTTTGAATCCATTAAGACAAGTGCAGATTACCTGAGAAAGAACATCTTTTAAATGAAATGATAATGAGCCGAAGGGAGCAGCGTTATGGATGGCTGCTCCCTTCGGCTCTTCTTCTGTATTCTGTAGGAGTGATACCTACATTTCGTTTAAAGGAGATGTAAAAGTTGGTTTTTCCCTGATATCCTACCAATTCGGCAATCAGAGCAACCTGCTTGTCTGTTTCTCTGAGCAGCTTTTTGGCAGCTTCTATACGACATTGTGTCACATATTCATAAATAGTAAATCCGTATTTCGTTGTAAAAATGTGATTCGCATAGTTTGTGGATAAATAAACAGCCGAACTGACATCCCGAGTGGTAATTTGCTCAGCATAATGCGCTTCAATATATTCTTTTATCTGTTTGATATATTTTTTTGTGGTAGAGGATGTGATTTTTTGGCCATTAGAGTAAAGAGAAACATCCTCGACAGCGTTATCACCTGGATAATCAGTGTTGCTGAAACATTGAATTGCTTTATATTCTAAGAGTGGGATATGCATGGAATAAGCCTGTGTGGTTGCTTCTTTGGCTTGAACATAAAGCATAGGAAGGTCTGCAAAGCTTTTGGCAGATCTGCTGAATCCTATGGTGGCACGTAATCCAGTCATTGTTTCAATGTCAATGCTTAATTGTGCCAGACAATTCTTTATATCAGAAAAATCACTCTTACAAATGAATAGAATGGCAAGGTGACCATCTGCGACAGGCATCAGGATGGCTTGAAAATCCTGATGTTTTTGGGCATAAAGAATAGAGCGGATTTTGCTGACAGTGCTGCTTCGGAACATGCCGGTTTCGTTATCAGGAGTAATCAGGGCAAGCTGCAGTTTATAGGAGGAGTAAAGTGTTACTTCTAATGTTGTCAGTTCTGAAAGCACGCGGGAATCTTCGATGGTATGGTAGAGTAACTCGCACATATATTTTTCCAGAGCATGCATTCTAAAGGTTTCAACTTGTTTCAGTGTTTTGTTTTGTTCATAACGCTGAAAATATTCTGTCTGCAGCTCTTTCAATATGCGAGCCATAGTATCGGATAACTGCTTTTCCTCAAAGGGTTTCAAAATATATTCAAAAATCTGCATTTGCAAAGCTTTTTGTGCATATGTGAAGTCAGCATAGCTGGAAATAAAGATAATTTTTACATCAGATGAAAGTTGACGGAGTGCGTTAGCAAGATCCATGCCATTCATAATAGGCATGGAAATATCGGTCAGAACAACGTCAGGCATATCTGCTTTGGCAGCATCCAGTAAGCTTTTTCCGTTTGAGAAAGTACCGGTAATGCACATATCGAAATCTTCCCAATCAATGATAGTGGAAAGTTCATTCAATACAAAGGGATTATCGTCAGCTATCATTAATTTGAACATATTGTTTCCTCTCTGGCGTAAATAAATACTTTGTTTTGGTATAATTGTAACATAATCATAACGATATGATAAGATGAAAGGGAAAAAAGTGTGAAGATTTTAATTAAGTCAGTCAAAAACGAGACTTAATTCATACTAACATAAGTTAAAATAAAGAGGGAGGTAGCCACTATGATGAGGAAAATATGGGGAAGAGTTTCATATCGCTTACGCCTGTCAATGGTTATTGCATTGTTTGCAATTATTCCGCTGTCAATATTTGGAATATTTTATCTGCGCAGTGAAAGAGTAAAATGGGAAATGGCTGCACTGAGTGAACATGCTAAGATGATTGCGGTTACCGGTGAAAAATTAGAAAATGGGATTCTGGAGATGGAGCAGAAGCTTATGTATATCTATAACAGCGTGCCCATCCGCACAGCGCTGTCAAAGATTGAGACAATGGGGTTGATAGAAGGACTGGATTTTATCACTACGCTGCGAGAAACCGTTGATACCATTACGGCAGATAACGCTTACTTGTCGATCAGATGGTATTCTTATCGGAGCAATCATAATTATGGAGGGTATTGCTATTCATTGGACAAGCTTCGGCAGGAATTTGGCGAAGGGGATCCCATCTCAGACAAAATTCTGAGTTTGGAGACAGGGGAGCAGTTTATGACGGTTCGGAAGATAAGCCGCTTAAAAAATGACATCGGAGAAAATGTTTGTTTTTATACTAAAATAACGAATTCTAATGGTGCCGACTGTATATTGGAGATGAGCATGCCGGTGTCCCAGATGCTGGAGACGGCAGATATAAAGCTTCCGGAGGGAAGTTTGTATGGAGCACAGCTGATGTTGAATGGCCATCCGCAGATGCTTTTGCTTTCCGCTGAGTCTGAACAGAGCCGGCAGATGCTTGAAATTTACAGCGAAACCGAAAAAAGTCCGGGGTATTATGCATATGTGAATCAGGTGTCCGGTTTGGAAGAAAGCAGGATTATCTGCCTCTTTCCGGAGGATTATGTGGCTGATTTGACCAGTGAAAATATGTTGAGCTTTTTCGCGATAGTTGTGTTGTTTGTCATGACGGTTTTAGTCTGCAGTTATCTGGCGGCAACTATGTTGACAAATAAAATTACACACTTTTTAGCGAAAATGAATGATGAGCTGGATACAATTTTGGCGGAATCATCAGGAAATATGATTGAGGACAGTGATTTTCAGGGAATTGAAAAAAGAATCCGCAAGCTTATTTTCAGTACAAAGGAATACTATTCGATGATTGAACAATATGAGACAGAGAAAAATCGTTTGGAGCTGGAACTGCTGCAGATGCGTTTAAATCCACATTTTTTGTATAATACATTGACCAGCATTTGTTATCAGGTGAAGGAAAGGGACTTGCGTCAACGGATTGAATCTTTGATCAGGTATTATCGGATTGTATTGAGTAAAGGGCACCTGGTAATACGCATTGAAGAGGAAATTGCGATGATCAGGGAGTATTTAAGTCTGGAGATATTTGCCTATCAAATGCAGAATGTCAGTTATTATTTTGATGTTGATGAGAGGGTAAAAGAATATACAATTATAAAACATTTACTTCAGCCGATCGTGGAAAATGCGTTGGAGCATGGGGTGCGTGCAAATGAGGCAGGAGGTATCATCAGGATTAAGGCGTGTCTGGAAGGTGAGGATATTGTGTTTGAAATCAGCGATAATGGCATTGGCATGACCAAGGAACAGATCAAACATATTTTGACAGAACCCACCAGAGACGGGCAGAATGGCGGATATGGTTTATATAATGTTCAACAGCGTATAGAGACATATTATGGAAGCGAATATGGACTTGACTTTAAAAGCAGTCCTGGCGACGGGACCTGTGTTACGCTTCGGATTCCGCAGAAAAGCTTAGTGAATCAGTGAAGATAGTGACATATTTAAATCAGTACAAACATAATCGACACCAAAATTGATGGTACAAATGTTATCATTTAGACAAACGAAGCGAAAGGGGTTTGCACGATGTCACAAAAAATCGAAAAAAAAGCTGCAGCGAAAAAAACTTTGCTAAAAATGTATAAACAGCGACATTTATATGCATTGTTACTTCCATCTTTATTGGTAGTATTCTTTTTCAATTATTGTCCGATGCCGGGTATTGTCATGGCATTTCAGGACTTTTCCATCTTTCGGGGACTTTGGGGAAGTGAATGGGTAGGACTTGACAATGTTCGAAAGATATTTTCGCAGAGTGAATTTACTACGGCAATATGGAATACATTGAAGGTCAGTATGCTGGATCTTTTGATCAGTTTTCCGGCACCTATCATTCTCGCGCTTTTGATTAATGAAATTAAAAATGTTAAATTTAAGAAATTTGTACAGACAGCGAGCTACCTGCCTCATTTTCTGTCATGGATGGCCGTAATCGGTATGGTGCAGGTTATTTTTGGAAGTCAGGGTCTGTTTAATGATATCAGACTGTTTTTTGGGGCGACAGATCGGATTACACCGCTGGCAGAACAAAAAAATTTTATATGGTTTTTGTCACTGCTTACTTTGTGGAAAGGAGTAGGCTGGGGAACAATCGTGCATCTGGCCGGACTGGCAGGGATTAATCCTGAACTTTATGAAGCGGCAGAGGTGGACGGTGCAAAACATCTGCAGAAAATGTGGTACATCACCTTGCCGCATATGCTTCCTACCTGTGTAATCCTGCTGATTTTCAGAATGGGCTCTGTTTTTGGAAGTAATTTCCAGCTGGTATATGGTCTTCAGAATCCATTTATTGATTTTGAAACGATTTCAACCATCGTGTACAAGACCGGTATTCAGAACGGTAATTATTCTATGGCATCGGCAATTGGTTTTACAGAGGGCATTGTGTCCCTGATTTTAGTTGTGGTAACTAACTGGGTGGCGAAAAAAATTACCGGTTCGGGAATCTGGTAGGAGGTGTGCAGATGAGAAAAGAATCTTTTTCAAGAAAAGTTTTTCTGTTTTTTAATACCCTATTTATGATATGCTTGGTGGTTATTATGGTGGCCCCTTATTTAAATATCATTGCAAAAGCATTTAATGACGGTAAAGATACTGCAATGGGCGGGATCACCATTTTCCCCCGGGTTTTTACACTGGATAATTTTAAAACTCTGTTATCAGACAAGGCCCTTCCGCGTGCAGCCGTAGTATCCGTGGCCAGAGTTATCTGTGACGTGGTGCTGACGTTATTTGTACAGTTTTCGGCAGCTTATGTTTTTACACATAAGGATCTTGTCGGGAGAAGCGGATTGTTGATGTTTTTTATGATTCCGGCATATTTTGGCGGTGGTTTGATCCCGAGATACATATTGTACTCAAACACAGGACTGCTCAATAACTTTTTGTTGTATTTTGTACCCGGGTGCTTCAGCCTTTATAACATGATCATTATTCGTACCTTTATTAATTCTTTGCCGGATAGTCTGCCGGAGGCAGCGAAGTTAGATGGCGCCAGTGAGATGCAAATTCTGATGAAGGTTATTATGCCTCTGTCTAAGCCGATCATGGCAACCATTGCTCTGTGGACAGCAGTGGGTTCTTGGTCTGACTGGACGACTACCATGTACTTTTTTACTGACAAAAAAATGTACACACTTCAATATGTATTGGTACAGATATTAAAAGAGAGTCAAAAAATCCAGGCAATGATCTCGGAGGCCGCTTTAAGAGGCGAATTTATTGATGAAGCTAATATTGCAGTTACCTCAGAAGCGGTAAAAAGTGCAATGATTCTTGTTACGACATTGCCGATTGTCATGGTATATCCATTTTTACAGAAATATTTTATCAAGGGCGTTACAGTGGGTGCTGTAAAAGATTGAGAGAATTTCTGCAATGATTGCAGATTCTAAAATAAATTTAAGGAGGTATGGCTATGAAAAAGAGAGTAGTAGCACTGTTGCTGGGAATGGCTATGGCAGTATCCGCTATGGCAGGATGCGGAAACACTGTGACAGTAAAGGAAAGCGAAAGTTCCACAGCAGAAAGTACTGGTACAGTAGAAACTACTGTAGGAAGTACTGAAGAAGAAACCGAAAAACCTTATTGGGAGATGCTGAACGATGTTTCAGACACTTCCGAGCTGCCGGATTGGGAAGGGGACACTCTGGAAATTAATTTCTGGTTTGCTGCAAGTACCACTGCAGGTGTGGATCCGTTTTCTGCATATCCGGAGACCGATGTGGCGTGGAAGGAATTTGAACGTGTTACCGGTGTAAAGGTTAACTGGGATGAATGTTTTGATAATAACGGACAGAATATCGCGGCAAAACTTCCTATGGTAGTTGCGTCAAAGGATCTGCCGACTGTTGTTATGGGATATGGCATTGATTCTCAGATGAGAACCTTGTATGATGAGGGTTATCTGGCTGATCTGACAGAGTACTATGAGAATGGCGATCTGGATCAGGTGACATATTGGCTGCCGACAGAGGAAATGTCATTTGTTTATGATCAGATGAGAACAGAAGATGGAGCTATTTATGGTATTCCTTACGGTGAGACCGGTAATGGTACCAGAATGGCAAATCTGTATGAGAAGACCGGTTATAGTGTTGAGGAATATGATGCAGAGTATTTTAATATTTACGGAAAAAATACCACCAGTCAGGCGGGCAGAACATCAGCCCAGACGATCTGGATTCGTGATGATATCTTGACAGCACTTTATCCTGAAGCCATGACCATGGATGAAATCCGCGAAGTCTATATGGAAAACGGTACTTTCACAGAAGAACAGATTTTTGATCTTGGAATTGACAGTTTTGAAGAATTCCAGGATTTGCTGAGAGACATCAAAGAATTGATTGATGGCGGCGGCTATGTTGGTCTTGATGGAAAACCCATGGAGGTTATGTACGGACCTCATACAGAGACGGATAACTGGTATTTGGGTGCATTCCTTCCTTACTTCGTAACTGGTGCCGGAAGCAGTACTGACTACTTCTCTTACGTGGATTTGACGGAGAAGGATCCTGAACAGGTGGTCAAGAGAACCATTGACAGTGAGTGGTTTGTTGAGTATATCAAAGGCATGAATGAAATGGTCAGAGAGGGTATCCTTGCCAAGGACTCTCTGTTGGATAATAAGACCATGTGGGCTGAAAAGGTCAATAATCATCATTATGCCGTTCATTATGTGCAAAACTCGAATGGTGATAAATATGCCGGCGACGGATATAAGTATCGTCCGGTTTGGTTCGATATTCCTGTAAGAGAGGATGTATCTGGTATTTCTACAGTAACCTTGAATACGTACTATGGTATTTTCAAGGATACACTTAGTGATGAAGAGATGGATCAGCTGATTCATGCTATCAACTATATGAACTCCGTAGTTGGTACGAACAATTTCTTCTGGGGACCTGAAAGTGCAGGACTCTTTACGACTGATGCGGACGGACATCGTACTTATAAGGATGAAGCATTGTACAATTCAGTGATTCACAAGGAAGATAATGGTGAATTCCGCAAATACGGCTTATGTGCATCCGGTACAGCGAGTGCACCGAATAATGTGTTCTTTAGAAGCTTAGGTTCGACATTCCTTAATCCTCAATATTTGGAAAAGCAGTATCTGGAGAAGGGCGAAGGAAGTGCTTATCTGATTTACAATCCAGGTATTTTACCCGGAAGGACAGAAACAGATAATACTCTTTATGTGACACAGGCTTCGACAATTCACGGTGCGTTTGGTCAGACAAATGAAGACATTAAAACATTCTGGTCTGCACGCCCCGGCTTCGAGGATCAGTTAAAGAAGGTTCTGGCTTCCGAATCAGAGGCTGAATTCGAGGCAAATCTGGATAAACTGAGAGTTTATGCAGACGAGAATGGTCTGACTGCAGAAACGATGAAAACGTTCTCAGCAGATTGGGTAGAAGCGAACAAAGCAGATTTAGCGTTGGCCGGATACAGTTATTAATATTTCCTTGATAGGAAAAGGTCAGCCGCCGGATGGTCGGCTGGCCTTTTTGAAAGTAAAATATGAAGGAAGACCTGGCAAGGGAGGCTGCCAAAGTGTTATTGAACTATAGAGAAGATTTGATGAAAAAAGAGTTGTTCCCGCAAAAACAACTGGTCAAAAAGGGGACGCTGGATATTGATATCGTAGAAAGTACTCCTGTAGTCTGGAAAGACAGGTTGCTGCGGTTTGAATGGATACGGAATAATACAATAGGAAGAGGCTATTACGGTAATCAGGAAGATTGCTGCTATTTTCGTTTTACGGATATGGAAACAGAGGAAAGTACGAAGCCGTTCGGTCATAATATGTATTTTGGCTCTGCACATGTTGAAGGAGATACAGCATATGCGTTTGGTGTAACGGAGAATGCCGGCAATGTTATGAAGGTATTGTGGTCAAAGGATATGACCACTTGGGAAAGCAAAGAGATACTGAAGCTCTCTGACAGATTGCGAATATATAATAATTCGGTGTGTAAGGGCCGGGATGGCTATTACATGGCGATTGAACTGGGTGGTGATGCCGAAGTGGTAGGAGAACCGTTTACCATAGTATTCGCCAAAAGTCAGGATTTGTTGAATTGGGAGCTGATGGAGATGGGAGAGCATGTATACAGCAGAGAGAGGTATACGGCATGTCCCGTGCTGCGTTACTGCCCCGGTGATGACCGTTATTATATGATTTATCTGGAAGGCCTCCCATGTCATCGCTGGCAGCCGTATATTGTGCGTACGACCGACTTTTCGGCGTTCGAGCTGGGATTGAAGAATCCCATTATGTTTTCTGATGATGATGATAAGATTGTGCAGTGTCCCGAGAAATTTACGGCTGAACAGCTGGCGTATATTAAAGGGGCGATAGACTGCAATAACAGTGACGTAGATATTTGTGAATTTAACGGAAAGACAGTTATTCTTTATTCATGGGGAAATCAGTTGGGTAAAGAGTTTCTTGCTGAAGCGGAGTATGATGGTCCGATGGAGGAGTTCCTGCATTCATTTTTTGCGGATTAATCGTTACGAATACGGTATCTAGATGTGGGTGTCAATTTCCATGCAAGCATGAAACGCATGACCTTTTGACCCTTATATCATATAAAACATAAAAGTAAGGAAGGATAAGAAAATGGCAGAAAATATTTTGGATCGTTTTAAAGAAGTAGTAAATGAAACGGTAATTGATGCGTCTAAAAAGGTTCGTGTTGGTATTATCGGAACCGGATGGATTGCAGAGGCACATATGTTAAGTTATCTGAACCAGCCGGATGTAGAAATCGTAGCTGGTGCGGATCTGGTAGAAGGTAAGGCAGAAGCTTTCTTTGAAAAATTTGGTGTAGAGGCGAAATGTTATCCAAGCCACAAGGAAATGTTGGATGATGAATCTCTGAAATTAGATGCTGTCAGCATCTGTACATATAACAGAACCCATGCCGAATGTGCAATCTATGCAATGCAGAAGGGTGTTAACGTGCTGCTTGAGAAGCCTATGTGTGTTACCCTGGAGGAAGCATTGGAAATCAGAAAGGCAGAAAAGGAAAGCGGCAAGATCATTTCTGTCGGCTTCCAGCCAAGATTTGATGAGAATATGAAGATGATTAAGAAGATCATAGATTCCGGTGTTCTTGGTAAAGTATATTACATCCAGACCGGTGGCGGCAGAAGACGCGGTATCCCTACACCTTTTGGAACTACTTTCATTGAAGATGCAACAGCAGGTCTCGGTGCTTTGGGTGATATCGGTTGTTACTCCCTTGATATGGTTTTAAATGCCATCGGTTATCCGAAGCCACTGACTGTATCGGGTTATAAGTCTAACTTCTTCGGTACTCGTCCTGATTACAGTGGCTATGTAGCAAAAGGAAAGCCTGAATATGCTGAGAAGTTCCAGGTAGATGATTTTGCGGCAGCATTTATTCGTTTGGACGGCGGCATCATTCTTGACTTCCGTATTGCATGGGCAATGAACATAGATACCCCTGGTGATACCATCATCCTTGGTACAGAAGGAGGCTTGAGAATTCCTTCTACCGAATGCTGGAACGGAACGGTTGGAGGTGCAATGAAGCTGTATCATGAAGTATGCGGACAGCAGACTGAGACGGAAATTCCAATCATTAAGTCTGATGCCAATCGGTTTGATTTGAAGATTCGTTCTTTCCTGGATGCAGTAAAGAATGGCACAGAAGCACCTGTACCTACTTCTCAGATCCTTTACAATCAGGCTATTTTGGATGGTATCTTCAAATCTGCAGAAGCAGGACGTGAAATTGAAATTGAAATTCCGGAATGCTGATATAATCATGTCAATGCAGACACTGAAAGTGGAATCGTATTGAAAGTGGAAGAAAGCGAGGAAAAAACGGTGAAAAAAACAGGAATTGCCGTGGTTGGATATGGCGGCATGGGCGGTTGGCACTGCAGAAAGATAAGTGAGATCGAAGAATTAGAGCTTATCGGTGTTTATGACGTTTTAGAGAGCAGAAATGCAGCGGCAGAAGAAGATGGTATTCGTGCGTATGCATCTTTAGAGGAGCTTTTGGCGGATCCTGCGGTTACGATTGTAACCGTAGCGATTCCGAATCAGCTTCATATGGATGTGTGCATTCGGGCCATGGAGGCAGGTAAGCATGTGGTATGCGAAAAACCGGTTGCCTTAAATCATGAACAGCTGCAGCGGATGATTGACGCATCTAAAGTAAATAAGGTGTTGTTTACCGTCCATCAGAACCGAAGATGGGACGAGGATTACCGGACCATCAGACATATATATGAAGCAGGTACTTTAGGCAAGGTATTTCGCATTGAGTCAAGAGTTCAGGGTTCCAGAGGAATTCCGGGCGACTGGCGTAATCAGAAAGAATGCGGCGGCGGTATGGTTTTGGACTGGGGGGTACACCTGTTAGATCAGATCATGCAGATGATCCCTAAAAAAGTGGTTTCCATTTATGCAGACCTGTCCTATGTGACCAATGAGAAATGTGATGATGGATTTACCGTATACATCAAGTTTGAGGATGAACTGACCGTAGTTGTGGAAGTTGGAACCAGTAACTTTATCAGCTTACCCAGATGGTATATGCTGGGTGAGAATGGCTCAGCTGTCATCGAGAACTGGGCACAGGACGGAAAGATCACCATGGTATCTGATTGGGAGAAGAGAGATGCAGTGCCGGTGGTAACGGCGGCAGGTCTGACCAAGACCATGGCTCCCAGAACCAGTGAGACCATCAAAGAGTATCCCCTTCCGAAACAGAAGGCGGATGTCAGAGAGTTCTATCGCAATGTGATCAAAGCTATCGCAGGTGAAGAGGAACAACTAGTTAAACATGCAGAATTAATGCGTGTTATGAAACTAATGGAAGCGGTATTCGAGTCAGGTGAGCAGAATAAAGTTATCACTGATTTCGAAGAGAGATGTAAATAACAGAAAGGACGTTTGATTATGGAACTTTCAGTAATGTCTCCGGTACTCAATCAGATGAGTCTGGAAGAATCATTGGAATATTTAAGCAGACTTGGCGTTGACAGCCTGGAGATCGGTGCAGGCGGATATCCCGGCAAGGCACACCTTGATCCAAAGGAATATCTGGCAAATCCGGAAAAGATCGAAGAATTTAAGGCACTGCTTAAGAAATATAACATGAAGCTGTCTGCAGTGGCATGTCATGGTAACCCGGTACATCCCAATAAGGAAGCAGCGAAAAAATTCCATGAGGAATTTGTGGATGCGATGAAGGTAGCAGTACAGTTGGGTGTAGATACCATCATTGGCTTCTCAGGATGCCCCGGTGATTGTGCAGAGTCCCAAAATCCTAACTGGGTAACCTGTGCATGGCCGCCGGAATATCTGGAAATTCTGGACTGGCAGTGGAATGAAGTGCTCATCCCATATTGGAAAGAGACCACAAAGTTAGCTGCAGAAATCGGTATCAAGAAGATTGCATTTGAAATGCATCCGGGCTTTTGTGTATACAATCCTTCCACTCTGCTAAAGCTTCGTGAGGCAGTGGGCGATATGATTGGTGCAAACGTGGACCCCAGCCACTTGTTCTGGCAGGGAATTGACCCTTGTGAAGCAATCAAGATGCTGAAGGGTGCGATTTACCACTTCCATGCAAAAGATACCAAGATTGATGAGGCCAATACCGCAAAGATCGGTGTGCTTGACACCCAGGGATACGGTAATATCCTGAATCGTTCATGGGTATTCAGAACAGTAGGGTATGGTCATTCCAAAGAAGTATGGAACAATATCATCAGTGTACTTAAGGCTGTTGGTTATGACGGTGCGATCAGCATCGAGCATGAAGATGGTCTGATGAGTCCTAAGGAAGGGTTGGAAAAGGCTATTGCTTTGTTGAAAGAGTCCATTATTTATGAGAACGCAGGCGAGATGTGGTGGGCGTAAATAAGTGTTGCGCTTATCTGGAAAAAATGCAGGAAAAGGAGATTATCATGAAAAATATCGTAGTGGAAGGACACAGAGGCTATTGTGCGAAATATCCGGAGAACACCATGCTTTCCTATGAAAAGGCCATTGAATTGGGAGTGGATGCCATTGAGTTTGATATATGGTTGTCCAAAGATGGTGTTCCGGTGTTGATGCACGATGAAAATGCTTATCGTGTGTCCGGAGTGGACAAAAAACTGGGGGAGATGACGCTTGAAGAAATCAAAGAGCTTGATGCCGGGAAGCGGTTTCAGGACGGTCGTTATTCCGGTGAAAAAGTGCCCACCTTGTTGGAACTGCTGCAGCTTGTGAAGAGCAGAAAACCAGAGTTGAAGCTGGGTGTGGAGATCAAGAAATATACGGAGGAGACCGTCGACAAGACTGTTGCACTGCTGAAGGAGTTCGGATTTTTTGACGAGTGCTGGTTCTATTGTTTTAATGCAAGAATCATCAAGTATATCAAGACAAAGTATAATGGAAGAACCATGGGATATCCGGATTTCCAGATGGCTGAATTTGAGCCGGACAGCTATGATTACTATGATGAGATCGGCCTGTCTATGCGCCTTGTCACCTCAGAGGTGTTTGAAATCTACAGGGCGAAAAACCTTCCGATGCATATGTACTGTGCAGACACGGAAGAAGCTGTGAGACTTTGCATTGAGAAGGGGGCATCTCTGATTACGGCCAATGATCCGGTTGCGCTGATGAGCATTGTGAAATCATGATCGGATGCAAGTGTATGTGAAGAGGAATGAATAGACTCTAGCGATGGAAAACAATGATAGCACCAACAAAAAACGTGCAAAGCACGCGGTTTATGAGAACAAGAGAACTATCAAGGCAGTGGAATACTTTGCGGCGGGATATCATGTGTTTATCGTGAACTATTCCGTCAAAGA
Organism: Lachnospiraceae bacterium; assembly: GCA_017461725.1. GTDB lineage: Bacteria > Bacillota > Clostridia > Lachnospirales > Lachnospiraceae > RGIG423. The sequence goes on along the minus strand of JAFTXG010000004.1, from coordinate 61,374 downwards.
GGAGGCTGTGAATTTCTTGTTCCTGAGCCAGCTGGAGGCTACGGTTGCGCACATTAGAAAGCATGCAGGAGAGTGGTCTATTGATGGAAACAAGATTGCTGTATGCAGGTTTTCGGCAGGCGGGCATCTGACAGCATCGCTTGGTACTTTGTTTAATGAAGATAAGTTCCGGGAGATATGGAATCGAACTGACAATATTCGTCCGGACGCATTGATTTTGGGTATCCCGTCATTTTGTCAGATGAGTATGCACATAAGGGATCAAGAATTATACCAAAAAGAAAAGGATGTGCGCCGTCAAATAGCAGAGATTATTTATCGCAGAGAAAATCCAACAGTCGCTGATTACTGTGAAAAGTGGCTGACGATGCAGTCGGCAAAGGTTTCCGCAGGAACCATTAAGGGATATGCCAGGAGTATAAACAAATACATAGTCAAGCCGTTGGGAGGTCACGCAAGGAACAATTTCAAGATTGTTTACCGTTTGGATTTCCATGTGACTCCACACCAGCTGCGCCATACTTATATTACGAATCTTCTTTATGCAGGAGTTGATCCCAAAACGGTTCAATATCTGGCGGGGCATGAGAACAGCAAGACCACGATGGATATATATGCGAAGATCAAGTATAATAAGCCGGAGGATCTGTTGGGAGTGGTAAATGAGGCGCTTTGTAAGAAGGCTGCGAATTGAGGGATTTCATATTGAGAGGGATAGAAGCCGGGGTGAATGCTCCGGCTTCTGCGTTGATACTTAATTCGAGACACGCTGTGGCGCGAATTAAAATGGTGAACTACGATGCCATCAGACTATACCAAAGTTCACCAAAAAGTTCACTAAATGGTTCACCAATGATCCCAAAATGTTTTCAGTGGTCTCAATGATCCCTAAAATGATCCCGATGATCCCAATCATTGCACAAAACGGGATCAAAACGAATGATGGTGATGGCGATTGTGATGGTGATGGTGAAGAAAACAAATTCAGAACAACAATTTACACGACAAATCTCCGTAATTTTTTTACGGCAATGTATTGCAAAAGGGATTGGAGTTGGGTATACTATTAACATGAAGTATGCGCGGATATTGTTTGAAAGGAAGGTGTATGTTATGTTAAGGACGTTTGCTCTTAGGAATTATAAAAATTTTAGGGATGAAATAAAGATTGATTTTGGAAATGTTGCTGGCTATCAGTTCAGCACGGATTGTATCACAGATGGATTGATTTCCAAAATGTTGATTTATGGTCGCAACGCAACAGGAAAAACTAATTTCGGAAAAGCCATTATGGATATTGGGTCTACTATGTTTGGTGGGCCAGGCTATATAGAAAATGGAGTCTTTCTTAATGCGGATTCCGAGGAGGATTCAGCAGGATTTTCCTATATCTTTGATTTTGACGAAATGGAATTGATTTATCAGTATTCGCGTTTTTCTAATCAGGAGCTGCGAGATGAAGAACTGGTTATCAATGGAGTATCAATATTTAGGTGTGATTTTTTGAATAAGGAATATCACTTCGATAATTTGAAATGTGTTGATGCAGAAACCGCAAATGTAGAGAGATATTTACAAGTATTAGAGGGTGGAGAAGAAACTGAGGGAGTTATTGAACCTAAATTGCCATTTCTCAGGTGGCTGATTAGTAATGTTGCGCTTAAAAATGACTCTATTTTAATCCGTTTGGCTAATTATGTCAGAAGAATGGTGATGATTACGGTAGGAAATGAGATGCCTTATCGTGTACGCAGAATGAGCAAAGCATTTTACGATTCTTTGGAAAATCCGGAAAGATTAAAGGATCTGGAGGATTTTCTTAATGCTATGGGAATAGAATGCCGATTGATTTTAGAAAAGCTTCCAGATGGTCAAAAAGAACTGTATTTTGCACATGAGAAATTAGTTCCTTTCTATGAGAATGCTTCAAGTGGAACTTTGGCATTGGTTGATTTGTATCGCAGACTTATTCCGAAAGTATGGGATGCGTCACTGATATATTTAGATGAATTTGACGCTTTTTATCATTATGAAATGGCTGAAAATGTGATTAAATTCTTTAAGAAGAAATATCCTCGTTGCCAGATGATTATGACATCACATAATACAAATTTAATGACAAACAGATTAATGAGGCCGGATTGTATGTTTATTTTATCAAGGAGAGGCACTTTGACAGCACTGTGTAATGCTACAACACGTGAGCTGAGAGAAGGACATAACCTTGAGAAGATGTATATCAGCGGGGAGTTTGAAAAATATGAATAATTATGAGGGAGAGGCAAGGAGTCGAAGCCAAACGCTGTTGATAGTAGAGGGAAATCATGAAAAGAACAAACTGTTTTGGCTGATTTTTAAGTGCTTTCCTGAAATCAACATCGATATGGATAATGTATGGATATACGGGACCAATATATATCTGCTTTATGAAGATATTGTAAAAGAATATGGTGAAGATTGGGCTGAAGAAGAAATGGACATAGATTTGCCCTTTGTTATAAGCAAAAAACAGACACCTGGTGATCTTCGCTATAAAGATGATTTTACAAATATCATATTGGTTTTTGATTACGAGAGACATGACACTAATTTTTCGGAAAGAAAAATCATGGAAATGCAAAATAGTTTTTCGGATGCGACGAATATGGGAAAATTGTATATCAATTACCCGATGATAGAATCCTATCAACACTTAAAATCAATTCCGGATTACGATTTTGCGGAGAGAAAGATTCCGGTTTCTTTGCAGCCGGGAAGTAGATATAAAGATTTGGTTAGTAGAGAAACAGTAATTGAAAAAGTTGTTGATTTTCCACATAGGATTGATGATTTGATGAATGAACACTTTGGAATTACCAATGCGGAAATCCGGCAAAAGTGTTGTGAAGACATACTAAACTTATCTGATGCAGCGCAGGTAGAAGAGAAACTGCAGGAGGTCTTACAAAATGCAATAGCGGACGACAGGAGGAGAACATTACAGTTTCAGCTAAAAGATTGGATAAGCAAGGCAGGATACGCAAATAGAGGACAAACATACTGGCAGTATATAAGAAATCTTTTTGTAGAGATCATACATCATAATATATGCAAAGCAAACCGTATCCAAAATAACACATATGATATAGAAGGGGAGAACTATAAGGAATGCTTTGAACGCCTTGATTTGGGAGAAATCTTAAATGCTCAAAACACATTTAGTAATACTTCAACCGGATTTATTTGGGTGTTAAATACCTGCGTTTTTGTTGTTGCAGACTATAACTTCTCGTTAATACAGGAAAGAAATGAGGTATAGAGAAGGAATTGGAATAAAAGTGCAACAGGGTGTGGCACAATTTCAGTAACACTGTTTTGGTGTTAAATAATAGGCTAACCACCGACTAAAAACCCGAAAAAACCTTATAAATCAATACTTTCCGGGGTTTTCTTTATTCACATTTTTTGATATAGTATTATCAGTTCGATAAATCCCAGGTTGCCGGATACGGGAGAATGATACCTGCCTATATAGATGAACAGTGGAGTTATTGTGTTCGCCCCTTCGACGAATCGGAGGTCACAGAGATGTGTTTTCCCGATGAAAACTATAATTATGACGAGATGAAAGATAACAGTGTATTTATCGGTGCTTACGATAATGGTAAATGCATAGGTCTTGCCATATTACAGGATGCCTGGTTCAAGTATATGCACCTGTACGACTTGAAAGTGTCAAAGGACTATCGGCATATGGGTGTTGCATCACATCAGCCGCAATAGTGAGGATGGAGCGTTTACAACTGAAATACTGCTTCCGCAGGTGTGATAATTTGCAATTCATCACCGCAGATTGACGATTCGTCCCCGAAATCATCCGGGGACGAATTTTTATGATAAGCTATACTCGAAATGAGGTGAACAATGATGAAATCGAAAGAAAAACCAAAATACGGCATTTGGCAATGCGTCTGCTTCATGGTCAAGACCGCCTGGGGCAGCGTACGCAGTGTTTTGTGGCTGAGTATTACGTTTGCGATCTTGAGCGTGGGAATCAATCTGGCACAGTTATTCATCGCGCCGATGGTGATGCAGAAGGTCGAAACGCTGGCGCCCCTGGGGGAGCTGCTGGCAACCATCGGCATTTTTGCCGGCATCCTGCTGGTGCTGAATGCGCTGCTGGGTTATGTGGAGGAGAACATCATGTATGGCCGCATCGATGTGCGCAGCGAGGTCATCCACATGATCAACCACAAAGCCTTCACCACATCCTATCCCAACACCAAGGATCCCAAGGTGCTGCAGCTGCATCGTCAGGCGCTGATCAACTGCGACAGCAATGACAGACCGTCGGAGCATATCTGGCATACCCTGACCGGATTGCTGATCAATCTGGTGGGCTTTGTCATCTATCTGTTCCTATTGACGGATGTGAATTTATTTTTGATTGGCATTGTGGTGGCAACCACGGTGGTTGGCTTTTTTGTCAGCCGCCATATCAATCAGTGGCAATACCGGCACAAGGACGAGCTGATGCGGTACGAAAAAGAGCTGGGTTATCTGGTCAGCAAGACAGAATCCATTAAGCTTGCTAAGGACATCCGCATTTTTGGCCTGGCGCCCTGGCTCAATGGCGTGTTCAACAGTACCAGAAGGCTGGCGGAGGCGTTCTCCGTCCGCAGGGAAAAGGTTTATGCGTGGAACTGTGTCGTGGATGTGATCCTGCAGTTTGCCCGAAACGGCATCGCCTATGCCTATCTGATCCACCGGGCTTTGGCAGAAGGGATGGCGGCATCGGAGTTTCTGCTGTATTTTACCGCGTTTACCGGTTTTTCCAACTGGGTCACCGGCTTGCTGTCTGAGTTTACCACCCTTCACAAAGAATGTCTGGGACTCTCCATGATTCAGGAATATATCCATGCGCCGGAACCCTTCCGCTTCGAGGGCGGTGTTCCCATCCCCAAGGCGGAGCGGTACGAGCTCACGCTGGAAAATGTTTCCTTCCGCTACCCGGGGACAGAAACCGACATCATCCGCAATATGAGCCTGACGCTGCATCCCGGCGAAAAGATCGCCCTGGTGGGTCTGAACGGAGCAGGAAAGACCACCTTTGTCAAGCTGCTCTGCGGTTTCTATGACCCGGATGAGGGTCGGGTGCTCTTAAACGGTATCGACATCCGGGAATTTAACCGGCAGGAATATTACGACCTTTTCTCCGCAGTGTTCCAGGAGATGTCCATGCTTGACCTGACGGTGGCGGAGCATGTAGCTCAGTCGGTGGAGAAGATTGACCTTGAGAAGGTCATGGACTGTCTGGAGAAAGCCGGTTTGACCGCCAAGGTTGAGAAGCTTCCCCTGGGTGTAGAGACCCATGTGGGCAAGATCGCTTTTCTGGAGGGCGTGGAGTTCTCCGGCGGCGAAATGCAGCGGCTGGTGCTTGCCAGAGCGCTCTACAAGGATGGGCCGATCCTGGTTCTGGATGAGCCCACCGCCGCGCTGGACCCCATCGCGGAAAACGATATTTACATGAAGTACCATGAGATGACCAAGGGAAAGACCTCATTATTCATCTCTCACCGGTTGGCGTCCACCCGGTTCTGTGATCGTATTTTGTTTTTGCAGAACGGAGTGATCGCCGAGGAGGGAACCCATGAGCAGCTGCTGGCCTTGGGCGGCGAATACGCCAAGCTGTTCCAAGTTCAGGCCAGATACTATCAGGAAGGGGGCGAATCAGATGAAAAAGAAAGATAAGATCACCCTGAAGGAGACCTTCCGTATCCATTGGCGGGCGTACCGGGATGTCAGACATTTTTGCCCCGGTGTCTTCGCGGTGACGGCCATTCACAGCATAGCAAAGGCAATCTCGCCCTATGTGACGGTGTTTTTCTCAGCCAGGATCATCAATGAACTGGCGGGCTTTCGCAGAACGGAGGAATTGATCCGCCTTGTGGTGACGGCGCTGATCAGTATGGGAGTGATGACTCTGGTGACCGGTTTGCTTCTGCGCTGGAGAAATGTGATTTCAGATCAGTATACATACCGCAAGAACCATCTGTTTGCGGACAAGATGCTCTCGCTGGACTTTGCGGATATGGATAATCCCAAAACCCACGATCTGCGCGCTCAGATCGATCAGAGCGAAAGCTGGAGTGGCTTTGGTATCAGCCAGCTTTACTACCGCTGGGCCGATTTCGTGGAGGGCTGCGCCGGTATCATCGGTGCGATTGCTCTGACGGTGAGCCTGTTTACCTTGCAGGTACCGGTCGACAGCTCGTTGGCATATTTGAATCACCCCGGCTTTATCGCGGCATTGATTGCCTTGATCACCGCGGTAACCGTGCTGGGTCCTGTCTGCAATAATAAGAGTATGGCCTGTTGGGCATCTGTCGCGGAGGATGCCCGGCTTGGAAACCGCGTGTTCGGCGCCTTTGGGTTTATCTCCGAGGAAGCCCACCGGGCAGTGGATTTCCGTATCTACAAGCAGGAAGACATCGCTGTCCATTACATGCGGCAGTCGGATGTTTTCAGCCACGACGGAAAGATGGCAAAGCTGGCACAAGGTCCCATGGGACTCTGGACTGCGGCTGGTAAGAGCCTGGGCAGTATTCTGACAGGCATTGTGTATGTATTCGTGTGTCTGAAAGCCTGGGGCGGAGCCTTCGGCATCGGCAGTGTGACGCAGTATGTCGGCGCGGTAACCGCGCTGTCCGGCAGCGTGTCCACCTTGATCCGATGCATCGGAATGCTGAAGGAAAATGTACCTTTCATGCGCACCACCTACGAATTTATGGACATTCCCAATTCCATGTACCAGGGCAGCCTGACCACGGAGAAGCGGTCCGATCGCCAGTACGAGGTAGAGTTTCAGGATGTTTCCTTCAAGTATCCAGGCAGTGATGTCTGGGCGCTGCGCCATGTGAACATGAAGTTCAAGGTGGGCCGCAGGCTTGCCATCGTCGGCGAGAACGGCAGCGGCAAGACCACCTTCATCAAACTGCTGTGCCGATTGTACGATCCGCAGGAGGGACAGATTCTGCTCAATGGCATTGACATCCGCAAGTACCGCTACGATGATTACATGAACATTTTCTCTGTCGTGTTCCAGGACTTCCAGCTCATTTGCCAGCCTCTGGGCGCAAATGTCGCAGGCAGTGCAGAATATGACCGGGAGCGGGTACACAAGGCGCTGACGGACGCAGGCTTCGGTGATCGTCTGGCGAACATGGAAGAGGGGCTGGACACCATGCTTTACAAGCAGCTGAATGATGATGGCGTGGATGTGTCCGGCGGTGAGGCTCAGAAAATTGCCATTGCGAGAGCGCTGTACAAGGATGCTCCGTTTATCATTCTGGACGAACCCACTGCAGCCCTTGACCCCATTGCAGAGGCGGAGATCTACTCCAAGTTCAATGACATTGCAGGTGACAAGACGGCCATCTACATCAGCCACCGTCTGTCCAGCTGCAAATTCTGTGACGAGATCGCCGTGTTCCATGAGGGCGGTGTCATCCAGTACGGCACCCACTCCGAACTGGTAGCCGATGAGAATGGTAAGTACTATGAACTCTGGACTGCACAGGCGCAGTATTATACAGAGAATAAGGCATCATAGTAGAGAACACCATCGTAGAGAACACCATCGTAGATAAATTATGCTGACCATAAAAAAACAGACGGCTTGCTTTCGTGAGCCGTCTGTCTTCGATTATTCAGTTTCAACTCCTCGCCATTCCGTCCACACTCAGCACCACTCCGGTGATATAGGATGCCTCGTCGGATGCCAGGAAGACGAACGCATTGGCGATATCCTCCGGCTGACCCAGGCGGCGCAGCGGGATGCGGCTGATCATCGGCTCGATGACCTCCTTGGGGACCGCCTTCATCATGTCGGTCTCGGTGATGCCGGGGGCAACGGCGTTGACGCGAATGCCTTTCGGACCCAGCTCGCGGGCCAGGGATACGGTCAGACCGTTGAGGGCGAACTTGGACGCGGGGTAGGCGAAGCCGCTGGGCTGTCCCGATATGCTGACCATAGAGGAGGTGGAGAGGATGACGCCCGTGCCGCGTTTTACCATGCATTCGCTGGCTGCGCGGGTGGCATTGAACACGCCCTTCACGTTCAGGTCCATGACCTTGTCAAACAGCTCCTCGGTGTATTCGGTGAAGGGGGTACTCTCGGAAATGCCTGCGTTGTTCACCAGGATGTCGATGCAGCCGTATGTCTCCGACACCTCACGAAATGCAGTTCTGACGGCCTCCAGACTGGTCAGGTCCGGGTAGATGCCGGCCACCGTCGCATCGGGGTGCTTTTCCTTCAAAAGAGCGACCGCTTTGTCCGCTGTGGCCTGGGAGCTGGCAGTCAGAATGACAGTGGCTCCTTCCTTCAAAAATTTATCTGCGGTGGCAAAACCGATACCGCGGCTTCCGCCGGTGATGACAGCAACTTTATCTTTTAATCTCATGTGATATACCTCCTTATTCTTTTCTTTGTGATTATAATATATCACGTTCACTGGATTTTCTTCCGTGACAAAATCACCATTTTATCGCTTTCTTTATTATTATTATTATTAACTTGAAAACGGCTGTTTATCGCAGTACAATATTCTGTATAGTTTAATCTCTTACACCGGACAGGGAGGCGATTACGATGGGAAGAGCAAAGAGTAGATCCTACGAGATCGACATGTACAGCGGACCTGTGTTGCCAAAGATGCTTCAGTTTGCGGTTCCGCTGATGCTTTCCAGTGTTTTGCAGCTGATGTTCAACGCGGCAGATGTGATCGTGGTGGGACGGTTTGCCGGAGACAATTCGCTGGCAGCGGTTGGTTCCACCGGAACACTGGTCAATTTTCTGATTAAATTCTTTATGGGATTTTCCATCGGCGGAAACGTTCTGGTGTCCCGCTATTACGGGGCAAAGCAGGAGGAAGAGCTTCGCCGGACTGTACATACATCAGTCACCCTGAGTCTGATCAGCGGCGCAGCGCTGACGGTGCTGGGAGTGATCCTGGCAAGGCCGCTGCTTAAGATGTTAAATGTGCCTGCTGAGATTTTTGATCTGGCAGTCCTCTATATGCGGATCTATTTTCTCGGCATGACAGCCACCATGCTGTACAACTTTGTCAGTGCGATCCTTCGCGCGGTGGGCGACACAAAACGGCCCATGTATTATCTCACGTTTGCCGGGGTGGTAAACGTGGTTCTCAATCTGTTTTTTGTCATCGTTTTACATATGGATGTGGCAGGTGTTGCATTGGCGACGGTGATCTCCCAGTGTATCTCGGCAGTGCTTGTCCTTCGCTGTCTGATTAAGGCGGAGGGGCCGATGAAGCTGGAGCTGAATCGACTGGGCGTGGATCTGCACAAGCTTCGCATGATCATTCAGATCGGTGTTCCGGCCAGTATTCAGGGTATTTTGTTTTCTGTCTCCAATCTGTCCATTCAGTCGGCGGTGAATTCCTTCGGAGCGACCGCGGTGGCAGGCAATTCAGCTGCGGCCAGCATTGAGGGATTTATCTCGTCAGCGATGAGCGCGTTCTATCAGGCGGTTCTCTCCTTCACCGGTCAGAATATCGGGGCGGGACATCGTGAGCGGGTAAACAAAGTTCTGCTCACCGGTTTGGGATGCGCGATGACCACAGGGCTGGTCATGGGATTTGGGGCATATTATTTCGGCGCGGAGCTGCTGGGGCTTTACACGACCAGCGCGGCGGTGGTGGCGATGGGGCTGAGCCGCCTGCGGATCATGGCGAGAACGTATTTCCTGGGCGGAATGCAGGAGGCAGTCGTCGGTTCCATGAGGGGTATGGGGCATTCAATCTTACCCACCATTGTGTCGTTGGTCGGCATCTGTGGCCTGCGTGTGCTCTATATCGCTACTCTGTTTCAGATGGATGCGTTCCACAACCTGCAATCATTGTATATCACGTTTCCCATTTCCTGGGGTGTTACCCTCGCGGCACATTTGGTTTGCTATTTCTGGGTGAGGAGGCGAGCATCGAATGAGTAAGGTTGACCATATGTGCTTCATGGACATTTAATGATTTTGGACTTGAAAACCCTTTTGTATAGAGGTACAATACAGGTTGCGGATCATGGTTATGTTGCAACAAAGAATTTGGAGGCGATTGCTATGGGAAGAACAAAGAGTAAATCCTACGAGATTGATATGTGCAGCGGTGCGATTTTGCCGAAGATGCTGGCATTTGCGCTGCCGTTGATGTGTTCCAGTATTTTGCAGCTGATGTTCAACGCGGCGGATGTGATCGTGGTGGGTCGGTTTGCCGGAGATAATTCGCTGGCGGCGGTGGGATCCACCGGAACGCTGGTCAATCTGCTGACCAACTTTTTCATGGGCCTTTCCATCGGCGGAAATGTACTTGCCTCCCGCTACTACGGCGCGAAGCAGGAGAAAGAGCTGAATGATACGGTTCACACATCTGTTACTCTGAGCCTGATCAGCGGTGTGGCTCTGACCGTGCTGGGGCTGATCCTGACACGGCCGATGCTTAAGCTGCTAAACGTGCCGGAGGAGATTCTCGATTTGGCAGCGCTCTATCTGCGGATTTACTTCCTGGGTATGACTGCCACCATGGCATATAATTTTGGAAGTGCGATCCTGCGCGCAGTGGGTGACACGAAACGCCCCATGTACTATCTGACCTTTGCCGGTGTGGTAAACGTGGTGCTCAATCTGATCTTTGTCATCTTTTTCCATATGGACGTGGCCGGCGTTGCGCTGGCGACGGTGATCTCCCAGTGCATTTCCGCAGTGCTTGTGCTTCGCTGTCTGATGAAGATGGACGGAGCGATGCGGCTGGATCTGAAAAAACTGAAGGTACATCCTCAAAAGTTCCGTATGATTATCAGTATCGGCGTGCCGGCCAGTATTCAGGGTATCCTGTTCTCCATCTCCAATCTGTCCATTCAGTCCTCGCTGAATACCTTTGGAGCGACGGCGGTGGCAGGAAATTCGGCGGCAGCCAGCATTGACGGATTCCTCTATGCGTCGATGAACGCGTTTTATCAGGCGGTCCTCTCGTTCACCAGCCAGAATATGGGAGCGGGGCGGCGTGACCGCATCAATAAGGTCCTGTTTACCGGCATGGGCTGTGCTACCGTGGTTGGTTTGATCCTCGGTTTCGGAGCGACCTATTTTGGTGCGGAATTGCTGGGACTTTACACGACCAGCGATGCGGTGGTGGCCATGGGTCTGGATCGCATGCAGGTCATGACGAAAACCTATTTCCTCTGCGGTATGATGGAGTCGGTCGTGGGTGCAATGCGCGGTATGGGCTTCTCCGTTCTGCCCATGATCGTATCGTTGATCGGTGTTTGCGGTCTGCGTGTGATCTATGTGGCAACCTTGTTCCAGATGGAGCAGTTCCATAATCTGCAGTCCCTGTACATGACCTACCCGATTTCCTGGTCGATCACCTTTGCGGCGCATCTGACCTTTTACTTCCTGGTGAAGCGGGGGCTGGAGAAAAATCTGGTAAAAAGTAAGCGCATGTGATTTATACATAGAAAGAAGGAAGATATATGAGTTTTTCGGCATTTTTGGATTCCAGACGGGCTTCCATGAAGGAGCTGGTCGGTGAATTGAAGAAAGAGTATGAGTATGTCAGCGTTCTTGGCTCCGATGTCAAGGCGAGATCCATCCGCGCTGACCGAAATACCTCAAACATCAGCTCCGGCAGAGATACGGAGTGCGGTTTTGTGGTGAAGATGAGCAACGGCAGTGTGTTTTTTGAGTATTCTCTGGACGATATCTCCGGAGATATGAAGGCGCTGGCGGCGAAGATCAGCGGAGCATTCGCGCTGAATGCCGCCCTGAAGGAAAATGTCATCGACGAGGTGCATCTCGGCGATGAACCGCTGGTGCAGTCCTTCGCACGCCCCTCTGATCTGGCGGATTACAGTGAGCAGCAGCTGTTGGATTTCTGTAAAAACACTAAAGATGAGCTGCTGACAAAGAGTGAGTTCATTCTGAATGCGGTCGTGATGATCGGTTCCCTGGAGGTTTCCAAGCTGTTTATCTCCGCAAACCGTGAACTGGATCAGCATTACAGCTGGGTCAATGGTTTCATGGTGGCAGTTTACCGCGAAAATGATAAGGTGGTGCAGGTTCGCGAAGGCGCAAACGGCCATCTGATGGGCGAGGTGCTTAAAGAACTGCCCACACTGACGGACAAGCTGCTTCACAAGGCACATATGCTGACGCTGGCGAAGCCCATCACTCCAGGCGTGTACGATGTGATCACTGACCCTTCCATCACCGGACTGATCGCCCACGAGGCCTTTGGCCATGGCGTGGAGATGGACCAGTTTGTGAAGGACAGAGCGCTGGCGAAGACGTTTGTGGGGGATTATGTGGCTTCCCCGATTGTAAATATGCGCGACGGAGCGGCTTCTGTTCTGAGTGCGGCGTCCTACTTCTTTGACGATGACGGTGTGCTGGCCGGTGATACCCAGATCATCAAGGACGGTATTCTGGTGACCGGTATTTCCGATCTGGCTTCGGCCACCCAGCTGGGACTACCCGCCACCGGAAACGGCAGACGAGAGTCCTCACGCCGCAAGGCTTATTCCCGAATGACCAACACCTTCTTTGAGAAGGGCAGCGATAAGCTGGAGGAGATGATTGCCTCCATCGACCACGGATACATGCTGTTTGAGACGAGTAATGGTATGGAGGATCCGAAAAACTGGGCGATCCAGTGTGTGGCGGAGTACGGTATTGAGATCGTGGACGGAAAGCTGACCGACAACTGGGTGTCACCGGTGGTCATGAGCGGATATGTTCCCGATCTGCTGAAGTCCATCACCATGGTCTCTGACGATTTTAAGGTGATCGGCGCAGGCAGCTGTGGAAAGGGTTATAAAGAGTGGGTTCGCGTCAGCGACGGCGGCCCTGCACTGAAAGCGAGGGTGAAGCTGGGATGAAAAAGACGATTGAGCTTCTTGGCCTGCATCCGCAGGTCAGCGACTATAAAATCAATATCCATGCGAAGGAGAGCGGTGAGCTGTTTTTTGTGAAGGGAAAGCTGGAGACGGTGCGCTGCACGGACACCTGCGACAAGGAAGTCACGGTGTATGTGGATCACGACGAGTTTAAGGGAGAGTCCCAGTTTTTCATCTACCCCTCCACCACGGAGGATCAGCTCCGCGAGCTGATCGACGAGGCGGTGAAGAAGGCACTGCTGATCAATAATAAGAAGTTTGAGCTCCCCGCCGAGGAGCAGGGAAGTTATGCAGTGGAGAGCAACTTTAAGGAGTATGAGCCTGCAGAGCTGGCGGCCAAGGTGGCTGGAGCGGTGTTCGGCGCGAACACTGTGGAGAACGCCTCCCTGAACTCGGTGGAGATATTCATCAACAAGCATACAGAGACCGTGCTGAACAGCCGCGGTGTCGACAAGACTCAGGTGCGCTATGACGCCATGGTGGAGGCGATCCCCACTTACAATGGTGCGGACCAGAGCGTGGAGCTCTATGAGCAGTACAATTTCGGCAGCCTGAAGGTGAGCGATCTTGAGAAAGAGATCGCCGGAAAGATGGCGGAGGTGAAGGCACGCTATGAGGCGGTGACCCCCGATTTTGCCATCGATTGCCCGATCATCCTGAATCCGCTGGAGCTGAACCAGCTGTTCATGGACATTGTTTTTGATCTGCATTACTCCTCCGTATATTCCCAGTCCAATCTGTTCAAGAAGGGTGACATGATCCAGAAGGCTCCCGAGGGAGATGTGATCGGTATAACTATGGCCGGTGAGGCGGAGGGAAATATCCGCAGCGCCAAGTTTGACCAGGACGGTATGTCCCTTGGAAGTATCCGCCTCGTGGATGGCGGCAAGGCTGTGAATTACTATGGTTCCAACCGCTACGGTCAGTACCTTGGTGAGACACCTACCGGAGAACTCAGATGTCTCTGTGTGGATGCGGGAACGCTGGAGGATGAGGCTTTTGCTGCGGGCCCTTATCTGGAGGTCATCTCCATGTCCGGTCTGCAGGTGGATTTTTACAGTGATTATATCGGCGGTGAGATCAGACTGGCGTATTACCACGATGGCAGCAGGGTGATTCCCGTCACTGGTATCTCCATTTCCGGAAAGCTGAGTGAGGTGTTGAACGGTATTCGTCTGTCGAAAAAGACTGCGACCTATGGCGGCTACATGGGCCCGGAAAAGGCGGTATTAAATCAGATGAAGGTATTCTGATTTTAGCGAACATAGTTTAAATAAGAAAATCCCATCCTTCAGATCGCGTTGAGCCGTTCGATCCAAAGGGTGGGATTTTATCATGATGTAATGTGTATTGTGAACCATGGAACGGATCAATTTCGCCCACAGGTGAAGATACCGATCGCTGCGGTTTTTCCGTCCTCCTTGAGAATGCCGATCTCGAAGCCGGTTTCGCGCTGCTTGATGCGAAGAGAAAGTTTTTCGCCCTCGTAGCACTGGGCGCGGAAAAATACTTCTGCCTCCGAAATATTCATCTGCTCCAGTTCTTTGCAGGAGAAGGCGCTGAGCATGACACGGACATAAGCTACATTGTTCATATGCTGGCTCACATCGATGTCGGTGGAATGAACGATGTGAGTGGCGATCTCCCCGCAGGAGGCGAAGTCATCCTTCGGGCGGGAGAAAGGCTCCGCGCAGACGATCTCAGGCCAGTGTTCCAGATCATTCGGATAGGCATCGGCGATCCGGTACAGTCTGCCGGTGGCCAACTCGTACATGGCCCACTCAGTCTTGCCCTCGGCCAGAATGCGGTCACCGTCGGTCAGCTTGTAGTAGCGGTTGCAGCGAATCTTATCGGGGACTTCCGGCCAGGTGGTGGCGGTGACGGTATCAAGCATCCGGGGACGTTTATGTATGCGGATCTTTGTTTTGGTGGTCAGCCAGATCAGGCCCTTCTCGGCCAGATCATACATGCCCAGACCGAGCTCTGCGCCGTGTTCTGCAGCCAGGTCCATAAATAAGGTGAAGATGGACTGAACACTCATGTGGTTGGTGTTGTCGCAGGCACTGGCGGTGATCAGGTGAGGCTTTACTAATTTATTGTTCATGAATATTTACTCCTGAGAGGATGGCGAAGCGTCGTGATGCGCTCCAAATGGAACTGCCGAAAAGGCGGTAAACCTGACAGTTTGGTAACAAAAAATATGGTAGCAAAAATCATGGGCAGTGTCAAGCTTCGGTGTGCACTTTGGGGACAGCAAAAATGATTGACTTGCCCCCTGTAACGAGGTATACTGAAAAGACGCTGCCTGATTTTTGACAGGCATTTCAGAGGTGTTTCATTATCGGTTACATAAGGAGATTATGCGATGGTTTTTGGAAAGCACATTAACAGGTACTATATCAAGTACGGCGGCTGGCTGATTCTGGGTCTGGCGGCACTGGTGGCTGTGGATTACCTGCAGCTGGTGATCCCCAACCTGTACCAGATGGTTATCAATGGTATGAACCAGGGCTATGTGATGATTGACGGTGTCCGCCATATCTTTGATATGGACTTTCTGCTGGACCGTATCTGTATGCCTATGGTTGGGATCATTCTGGCCATGGTGTTCGGACGTTTCCTGTGGCGTGTCATGTTCTTCGGCTCCGGCATCAGGGTGGAGGCGGACCTGCGAAACCGCATGTTTGACAATGCGAGGAACTTAAGCCGTGAGTATTATCAGGTGAATAAGGTAGGAAACCTGATGAGTCTGTTCACCAACGATCTGGACACCGTTCAGGAGTGTTTCGGCTGGGGTATCATGATGTTCTTTGACGCTTTGCTTCTGGGCGTACTGGCGGTGGCGAAGATGTGGCGGATGGACGGGACACTGACCATTTTGTCCCTGATCCCCATGATGTTTTTGCTGGCCTCAGCGACGGTGGTCGGCAAATATATGATGAAAAAGTGGGATATCCGTCAGGAGGCATTTTCCAAGCTGTCCGATTTCTCCCAGGAGAGCTTCTCCGGTATCGCGGTCATCAAAGCTTTCGTGAAGGAGGCCAAGGAGCTGATGGCCTTCAAGCAGTTAAATGTGGAGAATGAAAAGGCAAATATCGACCACACCAAGGCATCGGTCCTGATGCGCGTGCTGGTCACCATGTTTGTGGAGAGTATTATCTGTGTTATCCTGGGTTACGGCGGATATTTGGTGTACAAGGGCGTGTTCAACGCCGGTCAGCTGGTGGAGTTCATCGGCTACTTTACCTCTGTGGTATGGCCCATCATGGCAGTCTCCGAGCTGATTGATATGTCCTCCCGTGGCAAGGCTTCTCTGGCCCGCATCGGTGAACTGCTGGATGCAGAACCCACGGTGAAGGATCGCCCCGGCGTGAAGGAGCTGAGTGAGGTTAGGGGTGATATTGAGTTCAGAAATCTGACCTTCCGCTATCCGGATGGAGAGTTTGAGGCGCTGGAAGATGTTTCCTTCACCATCAAGGCAGGCGAGAGTGTGGGACTGGTCGGCAAGACCGGCTCCGGCAAGACCACCCTGGTGGATCTGATTCTCCGCACCTACAATGTGCCCGACGGCACCCTGTTCATCGACGGACACGATGTCAACGATGTGAGCATCCGCTCTGTCCGCGAGGGCTGCGCTTACGTGCCCCAGGACAATTTCCTGTTCTCCGACACCATCGAGCACAATATCGCCTTCGGTATCGAGGAGTACGACCGCCACACCATCGCCAAGGCGGCAAAGCTGGCGGACATCCATGGAAATATCAAGGAGTTCCAGCTGGGCTACGATACTGTTCTGGGTGAGCGCGGTGTGACCGTCTCCGGCGGACAGAAGCAGCGTATCTCCATCGCCCGCGCACTGATCAAGGATGCCCCCATTTTGATTCTGGATGATTCTGTCTCTGCGGTGGACACCAAGACGGAGAAGACGATTCTGGAAAATCTGAACGTGACCCGCGAGGGTAAGACCACAATCCTGATCGCTCACCGCATCTCCACCATCGAGAAGATGGACAAGATCCTCTTTATCGATGACGGAAAGCTGGCGGCGGCAGGAAAGCACGAGGACCTTTATGCGACCTGTTCCGAGTACCGGAAGATGGTCGATCTGCAGAAGCTGGAGGAGGAAGGAGGAGCAAATAATGGCTGAGTTTTTACCGATCATTATCGTCGGTGCCATTATCGGCACCTTTACCGTCATCTTTCTGGCGGCATATGTTCTAGAAAAGAAAAGTAAAGAGACGAAAGAGTTTGAGCGCCACATGTCGGACAAGGAGATCACCGGGCGGCTCCTTCAGTACGCAAAGCCTTACTGGAAGCAGTTTGCAGCGGTACTGGTGATTATGCTGATCTCCACCGTGTACGACCTGGTTTCCCCTCTGCTCATCGGTCACATTGAGGAGACCGTGAAGGGGAAGTTCGAGCTGAGCTATCTGTTCTCCGTGGTGGCAGTCTATGCAGGCATCCTGATCGTCAGCCTGATCTGCACCTATCTGCAGGCCATGATCCTGCAGACCACCGGACAGAAAATCCTGTCTGCACTGCGTCAGGATATGTTCACCCATATTGAGAATCTGTCCCACGAGCAGTTAAACAATATCCCGGTCGGAAAGCTGGTGACACGTGTCAGCAATGACCCCAACGCCATCTCTTACATGTTTACCAACATTCTGGTCACGCTGGTGAAGAATGTGATGGTCATCTTCGGTGTGCTGGGTGCCATGCTGATGCTGAACTACGCGCTGACCCTGATGGTGCTGTGCTTTGTGCCCTTCGTGGTACTGTTCACGGTGATCTTCCGAAAGTTCTCCCGAAAGGTTCACCGCGGCGTAAACGATGCCACCACCGATATCAACACCTACCTGTCCGAAAACCTCTCCGGCATGAAGATCACCCAGATCTTCAACCAGGAGGATCGCAAGATGGAGGCTTTCCTGGAGAAGAGCAATAACCTGAAAAAGGCAAAGAGGAACCGTATGATCGTGTTCGGTATCTTCAGACCGCTGGTATACATGCTCTACATTTCCTCCGTCATGTGCCTGCTGTACATGGGCGGAAAGGGATACATCGCGGATCAGGTGATCTTCGGACAGGCAATGACCTCCGGTGTTATCGTTACCTTCTATATGTATATATCCAAGTTTTTCAACCCGATCCAGACTCTGGCGGAGCAGTTTGATATGCTCCAGCGATCCTTCGCCTCCGCGGAGAAGATGTTCACCATCATGGACATGGTGCCCGAGGTGGTGGACGAGGAGGATGCCATCGAGCTGGATGAGATCAAGGGCGAGATCGAGTTTAAGGACGTGTGGTTTGCTTACAAGCCGGATGAGTGGGTGCTGAAGGGCGTATCCTTCCACGTACAGCCCCGCCAGACAGTGGCCTTCGTCGGCTCCACCGGCTCCGGAAAGACGACTATTCTCTCCTTGATCTGCCGAAATTATGATATCCAGAAGGGGCAGATTTTGATCGACGGCATCGATATCCGGAAGATCAAGATATCCTCCCTGCGCAGGCACTTCGGCCAGATGCTGCAGGACGTATTCCTGTTCTCTGGCGACATCCGCAGCAATATCATTCTGCGTGAGGAAAATATCACCGACGAGGAAGTCATGGAGGCCTGCCGCTACGTGAATGCGGACTCCTTCATCAACAAGCTGGAGAATGGCCTGGATGAGGTGGTCCGCGAGCGCGGAAACAACTTCTCCGCCGGACAGCGTCAGCTCTTAAGCTTCGCCCGCACCATCATCCACAAGCCTTCCGTGATCATTCTGGACGAGGCCACGGCAAATATTGACACCGAGACCGAGATCCTGATTCAGGACTCCCTGGAGAAGATCAAGGACATCGGCACCATGCTGATCGTGGCACACCGACTGTCCACCATCCAGCATTCGGACAATATTATTGTGTTGTCCCACGGTGTGATCGTGGAGCAGGGAAATCATCAGGAACTGCTGAAACAGAAGGGAAGATATTATCAGCTGTACACGCTGCAGTTTAATAAACAGCAGCTGCTGGGAAGCGGGAACGAATAAGATTTGGTTGACAGATTTTTAGGATTAATCTATGAATATACTTAACAAGACAGCCGGAGGGTGACCGAAACTCACCTGTCCCGGGATAAAGTCAATATACTACTCAAAGAATAGCCGTTTGATCTTTTGGTGGAGAACAGGACGGCTATTTCTTATAAGAATCGCTCCCTCCGCAAGACTAGGAACGGGTGAAAGCACGTTCCCCCGGCTGCCAGGGTAAGTATATCAAGTTTTCAAAATAGTCGGTGTTTGTGATAGTTTTCTTTGAAAGTAATGGATTGGCAAAGAAATCGGCGAATGCCATATTTTAGACGAAAGTTAGTATGGAATCTTTTTGTTCAAAATGCAAGGCTGCAATGTATTGTCTGATTCGAAAATAATCTTGACAACCATTGCAGAGAGTGTTATATTTCACTAAACGATAATTAACGTCGCCATGGGCGACAGTGGAGCGAACCATGAACTTTCTTTCAGTGAATAAGCTGAATAGGGACGACGATCGGTAGCGTTTGCATCTTGAGAGACCTCATAGGTGCAGACGCTTAACGTGTTGTGCCTATGTGGAAAGTGTAACTATATTTGATATTTACAGGACCACATTGGATATTTATCCTTCCGGCGTGGTCTTGTTTTTTATTTGAAAGGTTGTGATCGAATGAGGCATACAGATTATGCCTTTATGGATTTCTATACGGATGAGGACTGAGAAATCAATAGGATAGGAATGGAAATCGAGATGAAGATGATAACAGGAATAAAAGAGACGAAATATGTAAATGCGGAAGAACTGGGGAAATACATTGGCGGTGAAGTCCATGTAAAAGCCAGTATATATAAAATTCGCAGGATGAAAGGCTTTGCTTTTGTACTGCTCAGAACATCGAGGATGGTGGTGCAAAGCATATATTCAGCGGAAGAGGCGAGTTTCCCACTGGAGACATTGAAGGAGGAATGTTGTTGCAATATTCGCGCAAGGGTAGTATTGGAGGAACGATCAAGGACCGGCTACGAACTGCACTTGCTGGATGTGGAGGTGCTTACCGAACCTGAGGAGATTAGCCCAATCGTGATTAATGGAAAACAGATGAACACTTCTATGGAAAAGCTTCTGGATTATCGTCCGATTACCCTGCGGAATGATAAGGAACGTGCAATTTTCAAAATCCAGAACGGCATCACCGATGGAATGAGGAGTTTTTTTGCGAAGGAAGGTTTTACGGAGATACATTCTCCGAAAATCGTATTTGCCGGAGCTGAGGGCGGAGCGAATATTTTTAAACTGGATTATTTCGGAAAGGAAGCTTACCTCGCACAGAGTCCCCAGTTTTATAAGCAAATGATGGTAGGAGTGTACGAGCGGGTGTTTGAGATTGGCCCGGTGTTTCGGGCGGAAAAGCACGACACATCCAGACATCTGAATGAATACACCGGAGTCGATTTTGAGATGGGGTATATTGAGACCTTTGAGGAGATCATGCAGATGGAGACGGAGATGTTAAAGGCAGTGATGGAGTGGCTGAGGAAACATTGTGCTTATGAGCTGGAGTTACTGTCCGCCACTCTGCCCGAGATTGAGGAAATTCCGGCGATTCGATTCAGCGAGGCGAAGGAATGGATAGCGAGGGAATGTAATCGCCCCATCCGTGACTATGAGGACTTTGAACCGGAAGAAGAAAAGCTACTCAGCGAGCTGGTGATGAAAAAGTTCGAAAGTGAATTTGTGTTTGTCACCCATTATCCAAGTAAAAAGAGACCGTTTTATGCGATGGATGACTCGGAAAATCCAGAGGACACTTTGAGTTTTGACCTATTGTTCCGCGGACTGGAAATTACAACCGGCGGACAGCGGATACACGGATATCGGCAGCAGATGGAGAAAATCATTGCACGCGGAATGGATCCTGATGCATTTGAGAGCTATCTGATGATGCATAAGCATGGTATACCGCCCCATGGTGGAATGGGCATGGGCTTGGAACGCCTCACATCCAGATTGCTCATGCAGGACAATGTGCGGTATTCGACGCTGTTTCCGAGAGATGTTCATCGACTGACACCGTAAAAACCGAGAAAAAGGCTATCTAAACACGTTGTCTTATGTTATAATGTACGTATCAATCTGCACGAGAATATAGTAAAAGGAGTACGAACATGGCACAATTTGTAAAATTGAACCCCGAAGCGCTGAAGGAGCTTCGCACTGTGAACCCTTGCCTCATGTCCTACAACGTGGAGATGACCGAGGTTACCGGCGGCACTTTCTGGAAGGCTTACACCCCTGAGCAGATCGCAGGCACCGAGGCGTTTCCTCCCATCAAGGGCTTCCACGAGATGGCCGGCCTGATGCAGTGGTACGATCCGATCGACACGAAGAATCCCCGCCTGCTGAAGCTGGCGAAGGAGTTCGGCCCCGTGTGGGTGCGCGTGTCCGGCACCTGGGCCACCAAGACCTACTACGACTTTGACAACACCGGCGCGCCGGAGGGTTACCAGAACGTTCTGAAGAAGGAGCAGTGGATCAGCCTGTTGGATTTTGTGAAGGCAGTGGGCGCAAAGCTGCTGATTTCCGTGGCAAACTGCGAGGGCCTTCACTCCGCTGACGAGCCCTGGAATCCCAGCCAGGCAGAGAAGATCTTTGCCCTGAGCACCGAGCACGGTGTTCCGATCAGCGCAGTTGAGTTTACCAACGAGCCCAACATGATGGAGATGACCGGTTTCCCTAAAGGTTACACCCCCGCACATTTCCGCCGCGATCAGGATCTGTTCCACGCGTGGGTGCGGAAGAATTACCCTGACTGTTTGGTTGTAGGCCCCTGCACCACCGACGCATCTGCGATTCAGATGGGACCCAACGATAAGGGAGGAGCAGGAATCGGTGATATCATGCCCAGCTGCACCACCGGCGATCTGATGGACGGCTGCACCGAGAAGGTGGATGTGTTCAGCTATCATTACTATAACGGTATTTCTGAGCGTCTGGCATCCGTGATGCCCAATGCGCACTGGCAGCCCGGCCAGGCGACCAGTGAATCTTATCTGGCGATGGCGGGAGCATGTGCGCGCGCGTTTGCTCCCTACCGCGACAAGTATTGCCCCGGCGGAGAGATGTGGGTGACCGAGTCCGGTGACGCAGGCGGCGGTGGAGATACCTGGGCATCCACTTACCTGGATGTGTTCCGCACCCTGAACGAGCTGGGCGATTTCGCCACCGTCACCGACGGTGTGATCTTCCACAACACCCTGGCTTCCTCCGATTACGGATTCTTAAAGCATGGAACTTTCGTTCCCCGTCCCAACTACTTCGCGGTACTGCTGTGGCAGAGGTTGATGGGTACTACCGTTTACGATACCGAAGTTCCCGTGGTGGAGGGCGCTCATGTGTACGCTCATTCCCGCAAGGAAGGCAGGGACGGCGTGGTTTATCTGGTGATCAACAACTCCCTGACCGATGTGACCACCGTGGAGCTGCCTAAGGATGGCGAGCTGTATGTGCTGAGTGCCGATGGACTGCGCGCACCGGTCATGAAGCTCAATGGCAAGGAACTGGTACTGGGTGAGAATGATGAGCTGCCCGAGCTGGCACCGGCGAAGGCTGCGGCCGGAAAGGTAGAGCTGGCACCGGCGACCTGTACGTTTATCGTTCTGTAAATACAAAAATGGAGCTGTGAAAAACGGCACTGATTTGAACGTGTAAGAGGCTACATAGAATAAACCCGAGAAACATGCTCTCGCCCCGTTTATTCTATGTAGCCTCTGTTAGTTGAAATTATGCAGCCGTTTTTTCACAGCAGCTTGATGTATGGTCAAAACAGTCCCTTCGGATCAGTATACTCCAGACCGAATGCCTCGGCAACGCCCTGGTAGGTGCACTTTCCGTCATAGCAGTTTAAGCCTTCCAGCAGGCCCTTGTCTGCCGCGCAGGCTTTCTCCACACCCTTGGCAGCGATCTGCAGACCGTAGGGGAGGGTGGCGTTGGTCAGTGCCTGAGTGGAGGTGCGGGCAACTGCACCGGGCATATTTGCCACGCAGTAGTGGATGACACCATCCACCTCGTAGATGGGATCGTCGTGGGTGGTCGCATGGCTGGTCTCAGCGTTTCCGCCTTGATCGATGGCCACGTCAACAATCACCGCGCCGGGCTTCATCAGCTTTAAGTCCTCTTTCCTGATCAGCTTGGGTGCGATGGCACCGGGTACCAGAACGGCACCGATGACCAGGTCAGCGTCCTTGATGGCCGCCAGGATATTTCCTCGGCTGGCGTAGAGGGTGGTGATCTGAGGGAAGAACAGATCGTCCAGATAGCCGAGACGCTCCAGATTGATATCAAGAACCGTCACGTCAGCGCCCAGACCGAGGGCTACCTTGCAGGCGTTGGTGCCCACATTGCCGCCGCCGAGGACGACTACCTTGCCGCAGGAAACACCGGGAACGCCGGACAGCAGCACGCCGCGTCCGCCGTAGGTCTTCTCCAGATACTTGGCACCCTCCTGAATGGACAGGCGGCCTGCGATATGGCTCATGGGTGCAAGACAGGGCAGACCGTTCTTCGGTCCGACGATGGTCTCATAGGCCACAGCCTTCACCTTGCGGTTCAGCAGCTCGCGGGTCAGCGGCTCGTTGTCTGCCAGATGAAGGTAGGTGTACAGAATCATTCCCTCATGGAAATATTTGTATTCGCCGGTCACAGGTTCCTTAACCTTGACCACCATGTCAGCGTCCCATGCGGCCTTAGGGCTGTCCACCAGGGTCGCGCCTGCCTGCGCATACTCCTCGTCGGTGTAGCCGGAGCCGATACCTGCACCTTTTTCCACCAGAACGGTGTGGCCTGCCTGAACGTAATCGCTGACATTTCCGGGGGTCAGTCCCACGCGAAACTCATTATTTTTAATCTCTTTGGGTAATCCGATAATCATAGTGATGTCCTTCTTTATTAATGTTTTTCTAGTAGAATACCAGTATATGAGAAAAAAATCAATAAAAATTTGCAAACACAGCCTCCGCTGCACAGGATTGACACGTTGACGGAGATTATGCTACTATACAGATAATTGCGGCACCGGTTTCGCGGTGTCGGGACAGTAAAACGGGGGATCGATTTATGAACAAAAAACTAACTGCACTAATATTGACACTGATCATGCTGGTGACCATGTTCGCCGGATGCAGGCAGGGTACAGATATGCCTGCCGGAACGGAAGGACAGCCCGGAACGGTGACCGAGGCAACTGCCGGGACGGGAACCGCAGCACCCACCGAGGCGCCGAAGCCCAACGAGCCGGGCCCCAGTGCACAGCTGTCTGACAATCCTTACGGACTGACTGACGATGTGGCGGACGGCACCATCCTTCACTGCTTCTCCTGGTCCTTTAAGACCATTGAGGAGTCCCTGGAGGATATTGCCCTTGCCGGTTACTCTGCGATTCAGACCTCGCCGATCAATGCCTGCTACGACGGCGGCAATGCCGGCATGGAGCTCTACGGTGAGGGCAAGTGGTACTACCACTACCAGCCCACCGACTGGACCATCGGCAATTACCAGCTGGGCACCCGGGATGAGTTTATCTCCATGTGTGCGAAAGCGGAGGAGCTGGGCATCAAGGTGATCGTGGACGTTGCGCCAAACCATACGACGACCACCACCGAGGCGATCTCCGAGAGCCTGCTGGATGCAGTCGGCGGTCTGGACAATCTCTACCACACCAACGGTCTCACGACCATCACCGATTACACCGACGATGAGCAGAGAACGCTCTGGGCGGTGGGAGGCCTGTACGACGTAAACACCGAGGATCCCGCATTTCAGGATTACTTTATCGCGTTCTTGAATGACTGTATTGCCTGCGGTGCGGACGGCTTTCGCTACGATACCGCAAAGCACATCGGTCTTGCCGATGACCCTCAGGATGATCCCTCCCTGCCCAATAATTTCTGGGACCGGGTGACCACGGAGGTGGATCGCGCCGATGAATTGTTTGTCTACGGAGAGGTTTTGCAGGACGGCGGCGAGCGCATCGAGGATTACATCGCGAAGCTGGGCGGAGCCACTGCCAGCGAGTACGGCAGCCGCATCCGCAATGCGTTTGATTACAATCTGGTCTATGCCGGAACCATGGGTGATCTGGCGGTCGGTGACGCAGACGGAAATGTGGTGACCTGGGTGGAGTCCCACGATAATTACACGGGAGATAATTCTACCGGAAGGACCATGAACGAAGATAAGGTGAAGATGGCATACGCGATCATCGCGGCCCGAGGTGAGGGCACACCGCTGTTCTTCTCCAGACCTTACGGTGCATCCACCTCCGATATCTGGGGAACCTTCAACCGCATCGGTATGGTTGGCGATGACCTGTATAAGGACCCCATTGTGGTGGCGGCGAACCGTTTCCGCAATGCCATGGTGGGGCTGGACGAGAAACTAGTGAATCCCGACGAGGACACCAGAGATGTGCTGGTGATTGAGCGGGGAACCAAGGGCCTTTTCCTGATCAATGTGACCAACTCCGACTATACTGTTGAGATGAGGGTGGGTGTCGAGGACGGCGAGTTTGTAAACCGTGTGGATGAGACAGAAACCTTCACGGTAAAAAATGGTATTCTGACCGGAACCATCAAGGCCAAGGGTGTTGCTTTCCTTTATAATGAAGGATATCTGGAGCTGGAGGCAGCTCCCGTGGTGAAGGTGGAGGATGATACGAAGGGCTCCTTCAAGGGAGAAACACTGCTGGTCACCCTGAGAGCAGAGAACTGTGTCAAGGCGACTTACGCTGTGGACGGCACACCTGCGGTGGAGTACACTGATAATACCGCTCTGCTGCTGGAAAATATTCTGGAGGAGGATGCGGAGATCAGCATCACCCTTCACGGAGAAAATGCAGCCGGAAATGTAACCAATGTGACTTATGTGTTCAAAAAGCAGCAGCCCATCGCGGCAGGCACAAAGATCTACTTTGAGAAGCCGGAGGGCTGGGATGACACGCTCTATGCGTATGTCTACGATGAATCCACCTACAGTTCCGTGAAGTCAAATCGGTCATGGCCCGGTGTGGAGATGGTGAAGGAGGCAGACGGTACTTACAGCTACACCTTTGAGGAGGAGTGGATCGCACCGCTGGTTATTTTTAACGATAAGACCAGACAGTCAAACGGTACACTGGAGC
Organism: Lachnospiraceae bacterium; assembly: GCA_017461725.1. Classification (GTDB taxonomy): domain Bacteria; phylum Bacillota; class Clostridia; order Lachnospirales; family Lachnospiraceae; genus RGIG423. Next base: position 35,234 of record JAFTXG010000004.1, on the reverse strand, counting down.
CGGGAGCGATGGTTGTTCCGGATAAGGTATACACACTGGATGATTTTTAAATAAATCACATATAATAATCTCGTCACAAATCTCGCCATTCTCGTCAAAATGCTTGACGAGAATGGCGAGATTGCTTATAATATGACCAGAATGAGTTTGAGACGAGGAGGTGCTCCGGTGTTATTTCGGGAAAGTGAGACATTAGAACTGAAAGAAATCGTTGTTGATGATATCAAAAAAGAAGTGATCGCCTTTGCAAATTGCGATGGGGGAAAGCTATATGTCGGTGTAAATGACCGTGGAGAAGTGGTTGGGGTAGAGCATCCGGATGAAGTGATCCTGCGGATCAGCGGTATGGTGCGGGATGCGATCAAGCCGGATGTGACGATGTTTGTGCACTATGAAATCAAGGATCAGGACGGCAGACAGATCGTTGAGGTGGATATACAGCGGGGGAGTAACAGACCCTATTATCTGGGAAAAAAGGGACTGAGAGCGGAGGGCGTCTATGTGCGGCAGGGAACATCCAGTGTTCCGGCGACAGAGGCGGCGATCCGGCGGATGATCAAGGAGACTGACGGAGATTGCTTTGAGGAGATGCGGTCACTGCAGCAGGAGCTGACCTTTGAGGCGGCATCTGATGAGTTTACACGGCGGGGGGTGGCCTTTGGCCCGCAGCAGAAAAAGACACTGAAACTGATCAATTCGGACGCTATCTACACAAATCTCGGATTGCTTCTGTCGGATCAGTGTTCTCACACGGTGAAGGTAGCCGTTTTTGATGGCACAGATCAAAGTGTGTTTAAGGATCGGCGTGAATTTTCGGGATCGCTGATGCGGCAGATGAATGAAGTGTACAACTATATTGATCTGAGTAATCGCACGAGATCGACCTTTGATAAGCTTCTGCGGATTGATACGAGAGACTATCCGGAGGCGGCTGTGAGAGAGGCCTTGTTGAATTCGCTGGTACATCGGGATTACGGATTTCGGGCCAGCACATTGATCAGCATTTACGCAGATCGGATGGAGCTTGTCTCCATCGGTGGATTGTTACCCGGCATTGAACTGGAGGACGTGATGATCGGTCTTTCCGTGTGCAGAAATGAAGCTCTTGCGGATGTGTTTTATCGCCTGCAGCTGATCGAGGCCTACGGGACCGGTATGCGGAAAATCATGGGTGCCTACGAAAATACCGGAAAAACACCGTCCATCGAAACGACGGCGAATGCATTTAAGATCACCCTGCCGAATGTGAACTATTTTGAACCATGCCTATATACGAAATCGGCAGTGACCGAGGACTGCAAGGTTAGAGAAAAAGAGCAGGTGATGATGCTCATGGAGGACAGCGGATGGGTCACCAGGAGCGATGTGGAGGCAGAGATTGGGATGAGTGCCTCCTCGGCGACACGTCTGCTGCGGAAGATGACGGAGGACGGTGTGATCGTTCGGGAAGGCAGAGCAAAGAGTACAAGATATGGGTTGCGGAGACAGTGAAATAGAGACAGTCATCGTGGATTTTTGATGTACTCCCTCGGAGTCATTCCCATATGCTTTAAAAACGCCCGGTTGAATGTCCGGATCGTGGTAAATCCAGACGCGTACGCCACCTCGGTGATGTGCGCGTCTTTTGTCAGCAGCTTGCAGGCATGCTCCACCCGCAGATTGTTGATAAAGTCCTTGTAGCTCAGGTGCATACGCTCCTGAAAAATGTGGGAGATGTAATATTTGTTCAGGTGAAGCTCTTTGGACAAAAGCTCCAGAGACAGCGGCTCCGTATAATTTTCTGTACAGTAGATCAGCAGTCGTTTGATGCTGTCCTGATCCGCAGTCGCGTCAGTCAGGGGCATCCGCGGCAGGATCTCGCCCAGCAGGGACAGCAGATATCCTTTGGCGGAAATGCGGCTGAAAGTATCGCCGGAGTTCAGACGTTCGCGTATTTTGACCAATTGTTCAGCGATATCTTCCGGGAGCTGATCCGCATGAAGAACCGCCGAGACGGGGGATTTTTTCTGGAAAAGTTCTTTCAGATCGGAAAACAGATCCGGGACAAAAATCAGCATATACGCGTCGATGGGGGACTCGTCGTGATAAAAGTGGATCTGATTGGGAAAGGTCAGAAACAGATCTCCATCGCTGAGGCGGTATTTTTTATTGTCCGCGGTGGCAATGCTGACACCGCTTTTTATATAGATCAGTTCCAGATGAGGGTGAATGTGGGGAGGATACTGCAGCTTTCGCATATGGTTGGCAGTGAATGGTTTTTCGCGTGTCTCAATATGATAGGGCATGGGGATATTCACTCCTTGGGATCCTGCTCAGAAACCTATGCAGACAACAAAGCGGCGAATGTTCAAAAACCGCAAATTTTGTCTGAAATTTGTGGGGTTACGACTTGTATTATAAGGGGAGTCAGCTAAAATGTAAATATAATAATACGAAAAAAGCCTGTAGAGAGTAACGGTTCGGCATAAGGTAATTGAAGCAGTTATCTCAGAAAAGTTTCCTGTCAAAAGCCGACCCGAACTTGACCCTAAACACCCGCGGGCGTTACCGCGGGCTGTTCTTAACGGGACAATCGGGAATCGGCATTTTGCATGGAAATCTTTTCTGGATTTCCTGCATAACAAATATGTAGTCGAACCGCTTACCGTAGGCGGAATGGAGGATATCATGGGAAAGTGGCAGCGTATTAAGTTTCAGCCTAATCTCCCTCTGGGAGAGAACGGGCAGCGTGTGACTGCGTCAGCGGAGCACATTGCATTGTCGAAGAATGCAGCAAAGGAAGGTATGGTCCTGCTGAAGAATGAGGGCAGCGTTCTTCCTTTTCAGAAGGGAACCAGACTGGCACTGTTTGGAAAGGGAACCTTTGACTACGTGAAGGGCGGCGGCGGAAGCGGCGACGTGACCGTGGAGTACATCGTTAACCTTTATGAAGGACTTAAGGCACTGGGCGGCCATGTTTATGTGGAGGAAAATCTGGCGGAGTATTACCGCGACTATGTGCAGGCGCAGTACAAGGCAGGGAATGTTCCCGGCATGATCGCTGAGCCGGAGCTTCCCGATGAGCTCTGTGCAAAGGCCAGAGCGTTCACTGACACTGCGGTGATCTCTATCTCCCGATTCTCCGGCGAGGGCTGGGACAGAAGTGTGGCAGATGGCTCCTCTGCAGGTATGTCAAATCAAGGAATGGCGGCGAAGGGGTTTGAACTGTATGAACGCGGTGATTTCTACCTGTCCGACGCAGAGACGGCTATGGTGGAGAAGGTGAAGAAGATCTTCCCGAAGGTGGTCGTTGTGATGAATGTGGGAGGTATGGTAGATACCCAGTGGTTCTTTGCCGACGACCAGATCCAGTCTGTGCTGATGGCATGGCAGGGCGGTATGGAAGGCGGAAAGGCTGCGGCAGAGCTGCTTTGTGGCATCGGAAATCCTTCCGGCAAGCTTTCTGATACTTTCGCAAAGCGTCTTGAGGACTATCCGTCCACGGCTGGCTTCCATGAGTCAGAGAATTATGTGGATTACACCGAAGATATTTATGTGGGATACCGTTATTTTGAAACTCTTCCCGGTGCGGCGGAAAAGGTAAATTATCCCTTCGGCTATGGTCTGTCCTACACCGAGTTTGACTGGTCTGTGGTATCCGCAGGTGAGACTGACGGACAGATCAAGATACAGGTCCGCGTGACCAATACCGGTGCAGTGGCTGGCAAGGAGGTTATCCAGGTTTATGCGGGCGCGCCCCAGGGATGTTTGGGCAAGGCTGCAAAGAGCCTGGTGGCGTTTAAGAAGACCAGACTGTTACAGCCCGGTGAGGAGCAGCTGATGACGCTGACCTTTGCAGTGAACTCCATGGCTTCCTACGATGACCTGGGCAAGGTGGCGAAGTCCGCCTACGTGCTGGAAAAAGGCGACTATCTCTTCCATGTGGGAACCTCCGTGCGCGACACCGTGAAACTGGATTATGTATATACCGTTGATGAGGACAGAGTGACCGAGCAGCTTTCCGCAAAGCTGGTACCGACCTCTTTAAAGCATCGTCTACTGGCGGACGGCACCTACGAGGAGCTGCCGATGGGCGAGCCCAACGATCCTGATTACACTGCTCTTGAGCCCATGGGCGATGTGTCCAAATGGGGCGGCGAGCAGCCCGCGATGAGAGCGGTGGAGCGAATTGCCAGAAGATCCAGAGAGCGTGTGATTACGCTTGACTTCAATCAGGTGGCTGAGGGTAAGGTGAGTCTGGATGAGTTTGTGGCCGGACTGAGTCTGGATGAGTTGGCACACCTTCTGGGCGGACAGCCCAACACCGGTGTGGCGAACACCTGGGGCTTTGGAAATCTTCCTCAGTATTATCTTCCCAACGCCATGACCGCAGATGGCCCTGCCGGCCTGCGCATCAAGCCTGAGTGTGGCGTAAACACCACGGCATTCCCCTGTTCCACCTTGTTGGCTTGTACATGGGATCCTGAGGTAACCTTTGCCGTGGGCGAGGCCGGAGCGAAGGAAGTGAAGGAAAATAATATTGCCGCATGGCTGACTCCTGCAGTAAATATTCACAGAAGTCCCCTGTGCGGACGTAACTTTGAGTATTATTCGGAGGATCCCTTCCTTGCGGGAACCATGGCAGCGGGCATGGTAAATGGTATCCAGTCCCAGCACATCGCGCCTTCCGTGAAGCATTTTGCGCTGAACAATAAGGAGACCAACCGAAAGAACAGCGATTCACGTGTGTCCGAGCGCGCGGCCCGTGAGATTTACCTGAAGGTATTTGAGATCATTGTCAAGACCTCGAAGCCCTGGTACATCATGAGCTCCTACAATATCATCAACGGTCATCGGGCTTCTGAGAACCGGGAAATGCTGACCGATATTCTGAGAGACGAGTGGGGCTTTGACGGTATGGTCAGCACCGACTGGTGGACCTACGGAGAGCACTATAAGGAAGTGAAGGCCGGAAACGACCTGAAGATGGCGACCGGTTATCCTGAGCGCCTGCTGGATGCAGTGGAGGCCGGAGTGCTCACCAGAGAAGAGATGGAGATCTGTGTGAAGCGGATTCTGAATGTAATGCTGAGATTTGATTGATGAGATGAGGCACGGCGAAAGCCGTGCCTTTATCGATGCAGTTTTTTTCGATACTCTGCCGGCGTCATCCCGTATTTTCGGGCAAAGGATTTATAGAACCAGGACAAATTTTCGAAGCCGCTTTCATAACAAATGTCAGTAACCTGCAGGTTGCTGATCAATAAGAGCTTGGCGGCATATTCCAGACGAAGGTTGTTTACAAGCTCGGTGGGTGTAGTATAATAATATTGTCTCAATGAGCGGGCCACGTGCTCGCGGCTTTTATTTGCCAACGAGAACATCCTGTCCACACCGGCGATAAAATTCTGCGGATGTTTCATTTTCTCGTAAAGACTCTCGATCCAGGCGGGAATGTTGGTCTTATGCTCTGAATAGTGAAAAAAGAACTTGCTGAACACAGACACGAGCAGAGTCCTTGCCTTGAAGCGTATGTATTCGGCATCAGCATGTTGGCTCAGTTCAATAAAATCATAAGAGAGCGCTTCTTTTTCAGCGGAGGACAGACTGACGGCGGGAGGAAAGGGCGCGGTCAGCAGGGCGTCAGCCCGATAACCCGGCCCGAGGTAAGACAGCATTTCTGAGAAGGTCTCTTTGGAAAAGGCCAAGTTGATAAATTCAAAGTAATCACCGTTTCCGCTTTTATAATCGTGTACATCGAAATCACGGATGAACAAAAGATGCCCCTCGCTTAAATACTGTTCTTCATCGTTGATAATGTGACATACTTCGCCCTTTAACACCAGAAATAATTCATAGTAATTGTGATTATGGGGGCGGAAATATTCGGTATCGCTCCGCACATAGCGGCATAGACATCCCGCCTGCGATTCAATATGATATTTGGCATCTAACATTTTAGGCTGCATGTTCATTCCTCCCTGTAAACCCCATGCCACGCCGCGTGGCACACCATATTTGCATGGCTTTTAGGCTCATGCTGGCTTGCCCGTCCGATATCCATGATTCGGTGCATGCAAGCATGCCCTCATCATAGCTGGTCTCCGCTCCGGTCATTGCTAAACGAGCGCCACCGGCGCTCAGCAACGTCAGGAATTTTCATAGCAATATCACCGTAGCATATAAAGTTTATCATGTCAAGAGAAGTAAATAATCGGTGTGAGCGGTACAATGGAATCACAAAAAGAAAAGGAGGCTTCCTTATGGATTTTATTAAAGAGAAGATTCGGGTCATGACGGAAAAACTGCGTGACACGAAACTGATCCGAAAGGAAAACATCGAGTACACGTTTATCGAATGTCCTGAATACAAGCGTTCAAACACACCGCCTGCGTCGGATGCGGGCTGGCAGGAGTACGTTCCCAACAAGCTGTTTGAAGGAATTGACAATCATTATTGGTTACATATGCAGATCCCGGTCATGGAGGGAAAAAACGGGGAGGAACTGAGACTTACCGTCAAAACCGGAAGAGAGGGACAGTGGGACGCATGTAATCCTCAGTTTACGGTATTTGTGAACGGAGTCACTGCACAGGCGATGGATGTAAACCATACCTGGCTGCCACTCAAATATGATCAGGATTACGATATTTATCTGTACCTTTATACCGGTATGAAGGGTGGACATTTTGAGGTGAATGCATCTCTGGAGACGGTGGATCTGAACACCGAGGGACTGTACTACGATATCCATGTACCGTATCAGTGCATGCTGGAACTGGGGGAGGAGTCCTACGATTATATCAAAATCCGTGATTGTCTGGATAAGGCGCTGCTTCGACTTGACCTGCGGGAGGTGTATTCCGAGGAATATCACAGAAGCGTAGAAGCTGCCAGAGAGTATCTGCGGGTGGAATTCTATGAAAAGCTCTGCGGACAGTCAGACAGTATCGTAAGCTGCATCGGTCATACCCACATCGATGTGGCATGGCTCTGGACGGTGGCGCAGACCAGAGAGAAGGCACAGAGGAGCTTTTCGACGGTTATCAATCTGATGAGACGCTACGGTGATTACATCTTTATGTCCAGTCAGCCTCAGCTGTACCAGCATGTTAAGGAGAATGATCCTGAGTTATATGCTGAAATTAAGCGCGCGATCAAGGAAGGCCGCTGGGAGCCGGAGGGCGCCATGTGGCTGGAATCAGACACTAATCTGGTTCACGGAGAGAGCCTGATTCGTCAGATTCTGTACGGAAAGCGATTTATGAAGGAAGAATTCGGCGTGGACAATAAAATCCTTTGGCTGCCGGATGTGTTTGGCTACAGTGCGGCGTTGCCCCAGATTTTGAAAAAGAGCGGAGTGAGTCAGTTCTTTACGTCCAAGATGAGCTGGAATGAAACCAACACTATGCCCAATGATACCTTTATCTGGGAAGGAATCGACGGCAGTCAGGTGTTTGCGTCCATGATCAAGACCTATGTCTGCCAGTTGGATCCCAAGACGCTTTATTCGACCTGGAAGTCCTATAAGAATAAGTCCATGACCAACGACACGCTGGTTACCTTCGGCTACGGCGACGGAGGCGGCGGTCCTACCTATGAGATGCTGGAAAACTACGAGCGTCTTAAAGCTGGAATTCCGGGCATGCCGAAAGCGAAAATAGAGAAGGCCGGAGCATTTTTTGACCGGATTGAGGCCGATTTCCGAAAGAACTCGGCAGAGCTCATGAACGAGCCCAGATGGAAGGGCGAGATGTATCTGGAGATGCACCGCGGAACATACACCTCCATCGCAAAGAATAAAAAGAATAACCGGAAGAGTGAGCTTCTGTATCTGATGGCAGAGAGTGTGGCTGCTGCGGACATGGTGTTGAATAACGGAAGCTATCCGGAGGAAATGATCCGGAGGAATACGGTCAATATCCTGCTGAATCAGTTCCACGATATCATCCCCGGTTCCTCGATCAAGGAAGTGTATGATGTCACGGATGAGGAGTATGCAACTATTTTGAAGGAAGGACGTGCCATGCTGGAGGAAAAGCTGGCGGCGATCCGGTCCGAGCTGAAAACAGATGGAGGTATTTTTGTATTTAACCCCACGCCCTTTGAAATCAGCGACTACATTGAGCTTGACGGAAAGCTGTATTACGCGGATAAAGTTCCGGCGCATGGCTGGAAAGTAATTCCTGCCTGTGAAGCTGCAAGTGATGTGACGGTGACGGAGAAGGTGCTGGAGAACGATGTGATCCGGGTGGAATTTAGCGATAAGTACCACATCATTTCGGTGTTTGACAAGCTGGAGAACAGAGAAGTGATTGCAGAAGGCGGAGAGGCAAACCGGCTGGAGATTTTCGAGGATTATCCGAGAAAATATGATGCGTGGGAGATCACCAGCTATTACAGACAGAAGATGTGGCTGGCAGATCAGGTGGAAAAGGTCGAGCTGCTGTCTGATGGACTCCGTATTAAACGGAAATATGGAAAGTCCACGATCACTCAGGACATTTGCCTGAGCAAAGGTTCCAAACGGATCGATTTCCATACGACGGTAGACTGGCATGAGGATCATGTACTGATGAAAGCAGCATTCCCGGTGGATATTTACAGTTCGAGAGCGACTTACGATATCCAGTTTGGTAATCTGGAGAGACCGACCCACCAGAACACCAGCTGGGATGCGGCGAAATTTGAGGTATGTGCGCATAAATGGGCAGATCTTTCAGAGGGCAATTACGGAGTGAGTATTCTGAATGACTGTAAATATGGTTACAGCATAGAGGATAACGTGATGAAGCTCTCACTGCTGAAGGCGGCTACCTATCCCAATCCCGAGGCGGACAGAGGACTGCATGAGTTCACCTACTCTCTCTATCCGCACAAAGGCGATTTCAAGGAAGGACAGACCGTGAAGGAAGGATATCTGCTGAATACTCCTCTGGAATATTGCATGATTGAGGCAAATGATGGAAGCGTGCCGGATCATTATGCAATGATCAGCTGTGATCAGGAAAATGTGCTGGTCGAAACCATCAAAAAGGCAGAGGACGATGATTCGATCATTGTGCGCCTGTATGACACCTACAATCAGAAGGCGGAAGCGAAGTTGACCGCTGCCTTTGATTACAGGGAGGTCTGGCTGTGTGACATGATGGAACAGAACATCCAGAAGCTCGAAGCCAGGGACGGAGAGGTGATCGTTCCGGTGAAGAACTTTGAAATTGTGACACTGAAATTTGTGCGATAAAAAGATATTAAGAAACCCGGCACTGATATCGTATGTGGATATTGGTGCTGGGTTTTTGCGTGAGTTTTGTTCATATCTACTGTCTAATGTTTATACTTCTCAGTTATTGTGTTTCCTGTGGGTCAATTCTGCTCTGTATTTTGATGGAGTTGTTCCGGTATAAGTTTTGAATACATCATTAAAACTACGAATGCTTTGAAAACCACTTTCCAAAGCAATTTCGGTAATTTCCTTATCTGTTTCCGTAAGAAGTCCCAGAGCAGCATCAAGGCGATAAGAATTCAAAAAATCGGTAAAGGGCATTTTGAAGATTTTGTGAAAACATTTTGAAAGATAATGATAGTTATAGCCGAGCGCCTCTGAAATATCAGAGAGGTTTATTTTATTATTATAGTTTTCGGAGATATAGTCTGTGATGGAGCGCATAAGCAGATCGCTTTTATTCTTTTGCTCGGAAAAGGTAACTTGATTGCTGAATTCGAAGCAGGCTGCGTACAGGCAGGCTTTGAGCAGATGGAGTGGGGGTTCGATTTCTTTGATAAGATTCATGGTTAAAAAATCATTTATACTTTTTTCGCATTGGAATATAAACGTACTACCGGTTTTGTTTTTGACCTGCTTTTCAAACGTATGGACAAAGTCACCGGAAAATACACCGATCCAACATTGGGAAGAGCCAACAGAACAAACTGAATGCACCTCATTGGAAAGAAAAAGAGCATAATCACCTGTTGAGAGGGTAGCAGACTTCTCTCCCGCAGTGCAGTGTACATGACCCGAAATTACGTGGACCAGTTCGAAGTTTTTGTGGAAATGAGGTTTATAATTAACGTTGTTATAAATAAACGCATTATATGAGTAATTACCGGTTGAATTGTGTGGTTGATGATAAAACACGGGAACACCTCCAAAAAGACAAAATCCTGCTAGTATAGTACAATAAAATGCAAGAAAATGTCAAGAGATTGTGTTTTAATTTAAGCGGAGAGGTGAAAGATATGAAAAAAGCGATGGTATTTTCAATAGAGGAATTTGCTACATATGACGGACCGGGCATTCGTACTACGGTATTTTTAAAGGGATGCCCCCTACGTTGCGAATGGTGCCATAATCCGGAAGGTCAGAGCACGAAAAATCAAATCATTAAGTCGCAAAATGGTTGTACTGGATGTGGGCGATGTGTGAAAGAGGCAAGGTTCGTGGGAAAACGAATTGAATATACCGAAAGAAGCATAGAAGTATGTCCGAACCGATTGTTGAGGTATTGTGGAGTATGGTATACATCGGAGGAACTTGTAGACAAGATAGGTGAAAACGCAGATATCTTGAATGCTTCCGGTGGAGGCATAACCTTTTCAGGAGGGGAACCGTTGTCGCAGCATGAGTTCTTGTTTGAATGTTTGAAGCGACTGAAAAACAAGACCTCTCGGGCAATACAGACCAGCGGATATTGCGATTCTGATGTGTTTAAAAAAATTTTATCCGAAACCGATTATGTGCTGTACGATATAAAACTGGTCGATGAGGATGCACATATCAGATATACAGGAGTTTCCAATAAAAAAATTCTTGACAATTTTAAAATCCTTGTGGAAAGCGGAAAGGAATTTGTTGTACGGACTCCGCTGATTCCGGGAGTGACAGATACGGTAGAAAATTTAAACGGAATCGCAACTTTGTTGGCAGAAAATCAAGTTTCTTATATAGAACTTCTCCCGTATAACAGCTTTGCAGGAGGTAAATATGCGTCAGTAGGAATGGAGTATCATCCCAGTTTTGATGAGGGCCTTAGACCTCAGCCGCATATAGATATATTTGAAGAAAAATCAATCCAAGTAAAAATTATGTGAGGATAAGCTATGACAGAAAGAATACAAAAACAATTACAGAATCTAAAAAGTGAAGAGTACAAGAGCAGACGTTCTGACGTTACATTGGATATTACAGATGATGTTGCAGATAAGACTCCGCTTATGAAAAGTGCCTTGTTATTTCGGGCTAATCTTGCGTGCGAAGACCCCATTATTTTGCCGGACGATAGAATCGGATTCTATCGCTCAAAAATGGTTGGTGCAACATATGAGGGTGAAAATAGTATTAACGTACCTAAGAATATCATACCGGATTATGAAATGATGCTTACAAAGGGCATGGATCAAGTAAGATCAGAAGTCGTTGAAAAAGCCAATTCCTGTGATGATGAACAGAAGGATTTTTATGATTCTGTATGTTTGACGTTGGATGCAGCGTTAGAATTTGCGGACCGATATCGCGAATCAGCAAAAAAAGCAGGGAGTGAAGAACTCTATAAGGCATTGTGTCAGGTGCCCCATAAAGCTCCCGAGACATTACTGGAAGCCTGTGTTTTTCTGAAATTTATTATTTTCACCTTACATTGTAATCGTAATGCACAGATACCTTTCGGGCGATTTGATCAGTATATGCGTCCTTATTATGAGCATGATTTAAAACACGGAATATCCCGGGAGGAATTGTTAGAATTAATAGAGGAATTTTTTATCTCAGTTAATTACGACGGTGATTTGTATCCCGGTATGCAGCAAGGGGATAATGGGCAGAGCTTGATGCTTGGAGGCTGCGACAAGGAAGGAAACAATGTATTTTCCGATTTTTCAAAGCTTTGTATGGAGGCTTCCCTGGAATTAAAGTTGATTGATCCGAAAATTAATTTGAGAGTTGATAAGAATACACCCATAGAGCTTTTGGAATTTGCTACAGTGATGACCAAGCAAGGCTTAGGGTTCCCTCAATACAACAATGACGATATTGTGATTCCCGGACTGGTTAAATTAGGTTATTCTCTGGAAGATGCCCGTGATTATGCAGTTGCAGCCTGTTGGGAATTTATTATCCCGGCAAAAGGCATGGATATACCGAATGTTACAGCACTCAGCTTCCCGAAGATAATTGCACGGACAGTAGAATCAAAACTGAACGAATGCAACTCATTTGAAGAATTGTTGAATTTTGTGGAAAAGGGTATAAATGAAGAATGCGATAAGGTGATTGCGGTTGCATACAGTAGAAAGTGGGAGATGTCGCCATATCTTTCGGTTTATATAAGAGGTTGCATTGAGTCAGGGAAGGACGTGGCTGAAAGGGGTGCTGTATACAACAATTTCGGATTTCATGGAACGGGAATTGCCACTGCAGCTGACTCGCTGGCAGCAATTAAAGAAGTAATCTATGACAAAGGGATATATACAAAGGAAGAACTTCTGGAAGCGTTAAGCCTGAATTTTGAAGGCTATAACGAGTTACGCAATCGATTGCTGTCATGTCCCAAAATGGGGAATAATATACCGGGAGTTGACGGTATTGCAGATCGATTGATGGATGCATTTTCTAATGCTCTTAAAGAGAAGGAAGATATTTATGGCAGGAGATTCCGCCCGGGTACCGGAAGTGCAATGTATTATATTTCGAGTGCAGAGAAGGTGCCGGCCACAGCCGACGGACGCAAGGCGGGAGAGCCTTTTGGTTCCAGTTTTTCCCCGTCCCTTGAATGCAGACTGAATGGTCCGCTTTCCTGTATTAAATCATTTACGAAACACGATATGACAGAAATCATCAACGGCGGTCCACTTACAATGGAGATACATAGCTCTACTTTTCGAAATGATGAAGGAATCAAAAAGGTAGCACAGTTGGTAAAAGCCTTCATTGATTTGGGTGGCCACCAATTGCAGTTAAATTCAATTAACAGAGATACGCTTTTAGATGCGTTGGACCATCCGGAAAGACATAAAAATCTTATCGTCCGTGTGTGGGGATGGAGTGGATATTTTGTAGAATTGGAGCGAAAGTATCAGGAGCATATCATAAAAAGGACGGAATTTATGTTCTAGAAAAATTGGAGTACACCACGGAAGATGGCCCAAAACTATTTGACAAAATCTGAGGATAATGTTACAACAACGAAAGAAGCATATTCGAGGAGTCAAAAGTGAGGTAGGAAATGAACGAGCTGGAAATCATTGAACATCGGCAGATCAAAGGCTTCAGCATTTTTATCAATACCGTGGATTACCGAACGGCTCATTTTCACCCGGAGTGGGAGCTGATCTGGGTCTTGGACCAGGCCCTTGCGGTGACCTGCGGTCAGACCAAGTTTGTGGTCCGGCCCGGTGAGGTGGTCATCTTTAATCCCAATGAGCCCCATGAGTTCCACAAAATAAAAGAGTGTGCGACCTTTCTCTGTCTGCAGATTTCAGCAAATATTCTTCCGGCCAGTGAGCAGTGCGTTTTGGAAGCACGGCTTCCTCATGAATATATGACAGAGGATGAGTTTCAGAAGCTGAGACAGAAAATGGCTTCGGTTACGGAGGCTTATCTTAAGCGCACCGAGAACTATGCCCTTTACTGTATGGGAGAAAGCTGTCTGATGATGTATCAGTTGTTCTCAATGCTTCCTCATCATCGGATGACGGCGGAGGAGCGGGCAGGTATCGAGCGGAGAAATGCGCGGTTGAACCGGGTGATCCAATACGTGGACAGCCATTACACGGATAAGATTCGCCTTGCGGATCTGGCTGAACAGGAGGGCTGTTCCATGACGCATCTGTCTCATTTTATACGGAATACCATGAATCAGACCTTTCAGGAGTACGTGAATACAGTCCGCTTCAACCGTGCCTGTGAGTTGATGGCAGAGGGAAAACGGAAGATGATCGACATCTGTATGGAGGCTGGATTTTCCGATTACCGCTATTTTGCAAAGGCATTCCGGCAGCGATTTGACATGACACCGGAGGAGTATTCCCGGTTTGCTGCAAAAAACCAGTTGGAAAGCGCTGTTGTTCACCGCAGCATTCATTCCATGGAACAGTTTTATTCCACGGAAGAAAGTCTTAAGCTTCTGGAAAAATATAGTAGTATGTGATAAGTATGATAAAAGAAAAGAGAAACCCATGGAGTGTAAGCGTTACGGCTTGCTTCCATGGGTTTCGCTATTTTCTACAAATAATTGATTTGGATTTTGGTTAAAGTGCTGATTTGAATGAAATCGCAAATTAGTCTAATAAAAATGCGTTTTTGACAAAGATTTGGGTGTATAAACATGCTATGCTAAAAACAAAATACAGTCTGCGATGTGGGTTGCCAGACTGTGATTTGACAAGCAGATGATAAGGAGGTGCACGAAGTGAGTTATTATATCGGTATCGATCTCGGCACGTCGGCGATGAAGCTGCTGTTGATGGATGAGGGTGGCAGGATTCATCGGACGGTAAGCAGGGAATATCCGCTGGAGTTTCCGAGAGCCGGCTGGAGCCAGCAGAAGCCGGAGGATTGGCGCAGGGCACTGTTGGAGGGCATCCCGGAGCTGCTGGCCGGAGTTGATGCAAGCAGTGTAAAAGGCATTGGCTGTGGTGGTCAGATGCACGGTCTGGTGGTGCTGGACGAGAAAGATCAGGTGATCCGCCCGGCGATCCTCTGGAATGATGGCAGAACCGCCAGGCAGGTGGATTATCTGAATAATGAGATCGGCAAAGAGCGGTTGTCTGAGCTGACAGCGAACATTGCTTTTGCAGGCTTTACCGCGCCGAAGATCCTATGGATGAGAGAAAACGAGCCGGAGAATTTTGCGAAGATTGCAAAGATTATGCTGCCCAAGGATTATATCAATTATATTCTGACCGGGGTTCACGCCTGTGATTATTCTGATGCCTCGGGGATGCTTCTTCTGGATGTGGAGCATAAATGCTGGAGCAGAGAGATGTTGAAAATCTGTGGTATCCATGAGCGCCAGATGCCGAAGCTCTATGAGAGCTATGAGTGTATCGGTACAGTGGTTCCTGAGATGGCTGATCAGTTGGGAATTCCCTGCGAGGTCAAGGTAGCAGCCGGCGCGGGTGATAACGCGGCGGCAGCTGTCGGCACCGGAGTGGTGGGAGACGGCGGCTGCAACATCAGCCTTGGTACCTCTGGCACGGTGTTTATCTCTTCGGAGAACTTTGGTGTGGACAAACATAATGCTCTCCATGCATTTGCCCACGCTGATGGAGGATATCACCTGATGGGCTGTATGCTCTCGGCGGCCAGCTGCAATAAGTGGCTGATGGAGGATATTCTGAAAACCTCCGATTATTCGGCGGAGCAGGATGCCATAGCCCAGGAAAAGCTGGGTGAAAACCATGTATTTTTCCTGCCCTACCTCATGGGTGAGCGAAGCCCCATCAACGACACCAATGCCAGAGGAACCTTTATCGGCATGACCCTGGATACGACCAGAGCTGATCTGGTGCAGGCTGTACTGGAAGGTGTAGCCTTTGCCATCCGCGACAGTGTGCAGGTGGCGAGAAGTCTTGGCATTGAGATAAATTCATCCAAGGTTTGCGGCGGCGGTGCGAAGAGCGAACTGTGGAAGAAGATATTTGCCAACGTGCTGGGCATAGAGCTTCAGTGCCCGGAGTCCGAGCAGGGACCCGGCATGGGCGGCGCGATGCTGGCCATGGTGGCCTGCGGCGAGTACCGGGATGTGAAAGCTGTATGTGACAGTCTTGTCCGTGTGGCATCGGTTGTGAAGCCCGAACCGGAGTTGGCAGAGAAATATGAAAAGAGATATCAGCAGTTTAAGAAAATCTATCCGGCAGTGAAAGCACTGTTTCCGGAGATTCAATAAGGAAAACGATATATAAGGAGGACAATAACGATGAATTTTCCTAACATTCCTGTGATTCCCTATGAGGGACCTGGGTCAACTAATCCGTTGGCATTTAAGTTTTATAACCCTGACCGGATTGTGGCGGGCAAGCCCATGAAGGAACACCTGCCCTTTGCCATGGCATGGTGGCACAATCTCTGTGCAGGCGGCAGCGATATGTTTGGCCGTGAGACTGCCGACAAATCTTTTGGCGCGGAGAAAGGTACCATGGAGCACGCAAAGGCGAAGGTGGACGCGGGCTTTGAGTTTATGCAGAAGCTGGGCATTGAGTATTTCTGCTTTCACGATGTGGATATCGTTCCCGAGGCGGACGATATCAAGGAGACCAACCGCCGTCTGGATGAGATCTCCGATTACATTTTGGAGAAGATGAAGGAGACCGGAATCAAGTGCCTGTGGGGAACCGCCAATATGTTCTCCAATCCCCGCTTTATGAACGGTGCCGGTTCTACCAACTCTGCGGATGTATTCTGTTTTGCGGCAGCTCAGGTAAAGAAGGCCCTTGATCTGACCGTAAAGCTGGGTGGAAAAGGCTATGTGTTCTGGGGAGGCCGCGAGGGCTACGAGACACTACTGAATACCGATGTGAAGTTTGAGCAGGAGAATATTGCCCGCCTGATGCAGCTGGCAGTGAAGTACGGTCGCAGTATCGGCTTTACCGGCGATTTCTATATTGAGCCCAAGCCGAAGGAGCCTATGAAGCACCAGTATGATTTTGACGCAGCGACAGCTATCGGTTTCCTGCGGCAATACGGTTTGGACAAGGATTTCAAGATGAATATCGAGGCGAACCATGCAACTTTGGCAGGTCATACTTTCCAGCACGATCTGCGGATCTCAGCCATCAACGGTATGTTGGGCTCCATTGACGCAAATCAGGGAGATTATCTGCTGGGCTGGGATACCGACGAGTTCCCCTTCAATGTTTATGAGACGACCATGTGTATGTATGAGGTGCTGAAAGCCGGTGGCGTGACCGGAGGATTTAACTTCGACGCGAAGAACCGCCGTCCCAGCTACACCGCCGAGGATATGTTCCACGCCTATATTCTGGGAATGGATGCCTTTGCGCTGGGCCTGATCAAGGCAGCAAAGCTCATAGAGGATGGAAGAATTGACAAATTTATCGAGGAACGCTACTCTAGTTATAAGAACGGAATCGGTGCAAAGATTCGCTCCGGAGAGACTACACTGGAGGAACTGGCAGCATACGCGGAGGAGATGGGAGCACCCGAGCTTCCCGGTTCCGGTCGCCAGGAGTATCTGGAGAGCGTTGTCAATGGTGTATTGTTTGCCGGTTGATGTATTCATACCTTTTGGTTGGATGAGGCGGAGCCGGAATACAGTACCTATGATTATGAAAATTATCGGTATCATGCGGTCCTGTCTTCGAGATCGGAAATATTTATCCGAGAGAATACGCGCGGCTGTTTTATGAGGGACTGCAAAATAACGGTCAAGAGGAGGTAGTCAGCCTGATCCGGTGTGCCTGGGTGGGCAGCCAGAAATACGGCGCTCTTGTCTGGTCCGGTGATATTTCGTCTACCTATGAGGATTTCAGAAAACAGATCTGTGCAGGTATCCACATGGGTATTTGCGGAATTCCCTGGTGGACGACCGATATCGGCGGTTTCCATGGCGGAGATGTCAATGATCCCACATTTCGTGAGCTGTTAATCCGGTGGTTCCAGTTTGGCACTTTCCTGCCGGTGATGCGAATGCATGGCAGCCGGTTACCGGTCACTCCGATTATTAACAAAGCTGGAGAAAACCGGGAAAAAACAGGCGCGGACAATGAGGTCTGGAGCTATGGCGAAGAAAACTGTGAGATTATGGTGAAATTCATTCGCATCCGTGAGCTGATGCGGGATTATACCAGAAGTCTGATGGCAGAGGCCCACGAGGTCGGTTCACCCATTATCCGAGCCATGTTTTACGAGTTTCCTGAGGATAAAACATGCTGGGATCTCAAGGATCAATATATGTACGGATCCGACATTCTGGTGGCACCGATTTGCCATGAGCACGCCATGGGCAGGGAGGTTTACCTGCCGGCGGGAGCGTGGTGGACGGACGCGCGAACCGGAAAGGTATTCTAGGGCGGCGAGATGATTTATGCGGAGGCACCGATTGATACCTTACCGATATTCCTGCGGGAGGGCAGACAGGAGTATCTGGTCGGAAAGATTTGATGGGCAAAAAAAGAGAATTCTGAGAAGGCTGCTGCAGCGGAAACATTGTGGCAGTCTTTTCGTTTTCTGTGCATCTAATGGTTATGGAGGTTTAAAAAGATAACTTGCGCCATACACTTTTCTGTGCTACATTTAGAGTGTAATGGTTAATGGGTGTTGAGAAAAGGACGTGATTGTTATGATAAAGGAGTTAAATGTAACACACGATGGTTATGAGGAAGTGTCGGATAGAATCGAAATGCTATGCAAAAATTCAATTGAGTTAATTCAGTATGCTCGTCAAATTGTAGCTAAGCAGGTAAATCTGGTGCAGCTTATGACCTATTATTCCATCGGACGCTGGATTGTTGAAGAACAACAGAATGGTGAAAGTAGGGCGAAGTATGGAAAGCAGGTAATCCAAAGGCTATCAGAGGCGTTAACCCGGCAGTTTGGCAGAGGCTTTTCTTCAGATACGCTTGAAAATGCAAGGAAGTTTTACTTGAATTATAAAGATCGAATTTCCGAAACAGTGTTTCGGAAATTTGCTGTACAGAAAACCGAAACAGCGTTTCGGGAATTTCAGGATGACGAGCCGTTTACTTTGCCGTGGTCACATTATTTGTTGCTCATGCGAATTAAAAATGAAGCAGAGCGGAGCTTTTATGAAATTGAAGCAACCAAATCTGCATGGAGTATCCGTGTATTGCAGCGACAGTATAATTCCAGCCTATATGAACGGTTGGCACTGAGTCGCGATAAAAATGAAGTGATGCGTTTGGCCTCGGAGGGACTGGTGATTACAAAAGCAAATGATATTGTGAAGCAGCCCACCGTCCTTGAATTCTTAGGACTTGAAGAACGCACCAGTTATTCGGAAAGTGATTTGGAAACAGCGATTATTGATAAATTGCAGAAGTTTCTCCTTGAACTGGGAAAAGGTTACTTGTTTGAGGCGAGACAGAAACGATTTACGTTTGACGAGGATAATTATTATGTAGATTTGGTGTTTTACAACCGTTTGCTTCGCTGTTATGTGTTGATTGATCTGAAAATAGATAAATTGACGCATCAGGATTTAGGGCAGATGCAGATGTATGTCAATTATTATGACAGATATCAGAAACTTCCTGAGGAGAACCCGACGATAGGAATTCTGCTCTGCAAAGAAAAAAATGATGCCCTTGTGGAGATTACGTTGCCGGAGAATAGTAATATATTTGCCTCAGAATATGATCTATATCTCCCTGATAAGAAAATGCTGCAAAAGAAGCTGAAAGAGTGGATCGAGGAAGAAACGGGAGAAGAATAATAAAATTTCGATGGATGAGCTGACACCGGAGGTATGGAGGCTGCACGGGAAACTGTGTGGCCTTCTTTTTGTTGCCAGCAAAAAGCATTTCTGTTAATGAAATTTGTATATGGCTGAAATAGAATGAATTTAATCATACACAGACCATGAGGAAAAGGAGGCTGACCATGCGAGAGCAGATTATTCAGCAGGTAAAGGCAGAGAAGATAATCGTAATTATCCGTGGTGTTTCTTCGGATAGGATTCTTCCGGTTGCCCAGGCATTATATGATGGCGGTGTCAGGATGATCGAGGTGACCTTTGATCAGAAGGACGTCGAAAAGCAGAAGGAAACGGTGGAGTGCATTCGGAAAATCGCGGAGCATTTTCAGGGGAAGGTGTCGGTCGGTGCCGGAACGGTTACCTCCACGAAATTGGTGGAGATGGCGGCGGAAGCGGGAGCGCAGTATATCATCTCGCCTGACACAAATGAGGCGGTGATCAGAAAAACACGGGAATTGGGGCTGGTGTCTATGCCGGGGGCATTGACTCCGACGGAGGTCATGAACGCTCACCATTGGGGAGCGGATTTTGTCAAGCTTTTCCCTGTGGGGAATTTGGGTGCCGGATATGTCAAGGCGGTGAAAGCACCCCTCAATCACGTCAAGCTGCTGGCGGTTGGCGGAGTAAATGCGGATAATGTGGCGGACTTTTTGGCGGCCGGCTGCTGTGGGGCCGGTGTCGGCGGTAATCTGGTCAATAAAAAATGGATCGAGGCCGGTGAGTATGAAAAGCTGACCGAAGCAGCCAGAGAGCTTATGCGGGCTGTGGAGGGAAAAGGCTGATGGCTGAGTCACGGACAAAAGCGTGGCTGAGCACAAAAAGGAGGAAAACATGAAGCGAATTATTACCTTTGGAGAGATTATGCTTCGCCTGAATCCGGAAGGGTATTATCGGTTTTTGCAGGCGGAGAAGTTTGAGGCGAGCTATGCAGGCGGCGAGGCAAATGTGGCGGTCTCTCTGGCTAATTATGGAATGGACGCGGCCTTTGTGTCCAAGGTTCCGGCGCACGAGATCGGTCAGTGTGCGGTGAATGCACTGCGTAAGTTTGGGGTGGATACCAAGAATGTGGTGCGCGGCGGCAAACGCCTCGGCACATATTATGTGGAAAAGGGAGCTTCCCAGCGAGCGTCGAAGGTCATCTATGACAGAGAATATTCTGCAATTGCCATGGCTGAACCCAGTGATTTTGACTGGGATGAGATTTTTGAGGGAGCAGACTGGTTCCACTGGACCGGTATTACACCGGCCCTCGGCGGAAACCTGCCCCAGATCTGTCTGGAGGCCTGTAAGGCGGCAAAGGAGCGCGGGATTACCGTCTCCTGTGATCTGAATTACCGCAAAAAGCTGTGGTCCACGCAGCAGGCGCAGAAGGTTATGTCCGAGTTGATGCGCTATGTGGACGTCTGCATTGCAAATGAGGAGGATGCCAAGGACGTATTTGGCATAGAGGCAGAGGGAACCGATATCAATGCCGGAAAGCTGAATCATCAGGGATATATCTCGGTTGCACAGCAGCTCTGTCAGCGCTTTGGTTGCCAGAAGGTGGCGATCACCCTGCGCGGTTCCATTTCTGCCAACGATAATGATTGGGCGGCGATGTTGTACACCGATGGGGAGGCATATTTTTCACCCACCTACAGAGTCCACATTGTAGACCGGGTAGGCGGCGGTGACAGCTTCGGCGGCGGATTGATTTATGCAATTTTGGCCGGAAAAGAGCCGCAGGAGGTCATCAATTTTGCGGTTGCGGCATCATGCCTGAAGCACACCATTGAGCATGATTTTAATCTGGTCAGCGTAAGCGAAGTGGAGGCACTGGCCGGAGGAAATGCGTCCGGCAGAGTTCAGCGCTAAGGCATTTTTGTATTTGGATATTTACCAAAAAGAATCTGGGAATCTTTGTATGTTGCAGAGGTCCCGGATTTTTTTTATGATGAAAAAAGCACGATTGTTAATGGAATCAAAAAGGTGCTTTGCTAAAATTAAAGTAAATGGAGGGGTTTCGGATGTTGATTACAGACAGAGAACAATTGAAGGAATATGCATCGGGATACCGGGTGTGGCAGGGAATTCCTGGGATTGAGGTCACCAAAAAGGGCCGTATTTTCTGTACGTTTTATTCGGGCGAGACAGATGAGGAACTGGGAAATTACTGTGTGCTGGTCAAATCGGATGACGGAGGAAAATTTACAGAGCCGATCGCGGCAGTTTATGAGAGCGGGTATCGGTGTTTTGACCCCTGTATCTGGATTGATCCTCTGGATCGTCTGTGGCTGATCTGGGCGGTTACACCGAAGAGAGGCTGCTACGGAGCGATCTGTGAGGATCCGAATGCTGAGGAACTGGTCTGGGGCGAGGAGTTTTTTATCGGACATGATGTTATGCTGAACAAACCCACTGTTCTCTCCACCGGCGAGTGGCTCTTTCCGTTGGCCGTATGGAATCCGCTGCAGACCAAATTCCCTCCGCTGTATTTCAGCTCGGATGCGGAAATCGGAGCGTTTGTCTATAAGACGGTGGATCACGGTAAGAGTTTTGAGAACATTGGCAGGATAGCTGTTCAGGACAGTCAGTTTGACGAGCATATGGTTCTGGAGATGGAGGATGGACTGCTTAAAATGTTCATCCGGACGAAGTATGGCATCGGTGTCTCCTGTTCCTATGACCGGGGATATACGTGGACAGAGGGGGAAAACAGCGGGCTGGAAAATCCGAATTCCCGCTTCTTTATCCGGAGACTAAAATCGGGAAGGATTTTGCTGATCAAGCATTTGAAGGGCGTCGGGAAAAAACGGACGAAGCTGGCGGCGCTGCTCTCGGAGGATGAGGGGAAAACCTGGAAATACCAGCTGCTGCTGGATGACCGTGATAATGTATCCTATCCGGACGCGGTGGAAGCGAATGACGGCTATATCTACATTACCTACGACCGGGAGAGAGGGGCAGGAAGACGCTCGATGGCAGAAGTGTACACCTGCGCCAGGGAAATATTGTACGCGAAAATTTCGGAAAAGGATATTATCGCCGGGAAGCTTGTCGATAAAAAAAGTAAATTGAGGTGCTGTGTCTCAAAGCTTGGGAAGTATGCCGGCGATGAGTCGAATGTGTTTAAGACGATAGAAAAGATGTCGGATGTTGAGCTGGCAAACGTACTGATGCGGAAATACCCCTCGGAGCTGGTGGATAAGGTCTTTGAGTATTATCCGTTAAACTGTGTCAATGTTCAATATCTGGATAATGATAAATTGGATGAACTGATCGAACAGCTGGAGAGTGGGACGGGCAATAAGCTGAGTATTCTGGTGGAAATTATATCCCACATCAGAGCGGCATCGTGTTTTATCGGCGAGAGTATCCCGCTGGTGGAACGGGTAAAGGAAGTCGTTCTGGCGAATCTGCACGAGGATTTATCCGTGGCCGAGATCGCGAAGAAGGTGGGAATCAGCATTTATTATATGCAGCATCAATTCAAGCGGTGTACACGGCTGACCATAACCGACTATAAGAACGCACTGAAGCTGTCCTATGCGAAGAATGAATTGGTGTATTCACAAAAGAGCATTACGGATATCGCGTATGACTGCGGTTTCGGCAGCTCCAGCTATTTCTCGGAGGTCTTTCTGAAGTACGAGCATATTTCGCCGACGGAGTATCGGAATTTGCTGGGAACTTCTAAAGAAAATGACAACGATCACCAGTAAAGATAAACAAAAAGCACATCTGTTATAGGAATGGTTATGTGAGTCTTGCTAAAATGATATCAACAATCAGGAGTGAAAACTCATTAGGAGAATGTTGACATGCTTGTTACTGACGCAGCCGGACTTAAACAATATCGCAAGGAACACAGGATTTGGCAGGGGATTCCCAGCATTGAGGTGACGAAAGAGGGCAGAGTATTCTGTGCCTTTTACAGCGGAGAGACCAACGAGAAAAAAGGTAATTTCTGCATGCTGGTGAAGTCGGAGGACGGAGTGGTGTTTTCGGAGCCTATCGCAGTGGCTTACGATGAAGGCTATCGGTGCTTCGATCCCTGTGTGTGGATCGATCCGCTGGGACGACTGTGGTTCGTGTGGGCAGTGATGGAGAAAAAAGGCTGCTTTGGTGTGATCTGCGATGATCCCGACGCGGACGAGCTGGTCTGGGGAGAGGAATTCTTTATCGGTCATGACATTATGCTCAATAAGCCCATTGTGCTTTGCACCGGAGAGTGGATATTTCCGGTAGCGGTATGGGACAAGGACCGACTTGAGCTTTCGCCCCTCTATTATGATACGGACGCGGAGCCGGGCTCCTACGCATATGTGAGCAGAGATCAGGGAAAGACCTTTGAGATCCTCGGTGCATCCCATGTGCCTGACCGATTTTTCGATGAGCACATGATCCTGGAGATGAAGGACGGAAGCCTGAAAATGTTCGTCAGAGCGCCCTATGGTATCGGCGTCTCTGAATCCTTTGACGGAGGAAAGACCTGGACGGAGGGCGGAGATTCGGGGCTTGGCGGACCGAATTCACGCTTCTACATCGGACGGCTAAAATCCGGCAGGATATTGCTGGTCAACCATGTGGATTTTCCTCCCAAACAGCGGACAAATCTGTGTGCGTTGCTTTCGGAGGACGAGGGAAAAACCTGGAAGTATCGGCTTATGCTGGACACGCGAAACGCAGTGTCTTACCCGGACGCGAAGGAAGCGGATGACGGTTTTATTTACATCACCTATGACCGGGAGCGGGGACAGAAAAAGCTGTCACTGGAAGAGGTCTATGCGTGTGCGAGAGAGGTCCTTTACTGCCGGATCACTGAGGAGGATATCATGGCGGGACAGATCGTGAATGAACAGAGCAGAATGAATTGTATCATCTCAAAATTGGGCGAGTATGATGGACCTGAGCCGGATTTCAGCTGGTGTCAGTGAGTGGATAAAAGGCTTTGAAGCTCGGTGGAAAGGTCAAATGAGAAAGGGAGGACGAACGTGAAGAAATGGATGGGCCTGGCGCTCGGAATTGCGGTGATGATGTTTCTCTCCGGCTGTGGAGCGGTCGATCTTCCTGTGGAATCTACCGTTGGCAGCGAAGGTGAATGGCAGGAAACTGCAGGTGTGAACACCCTGGAAACAGAGACATCAGAGACGGAGGAAACGGAAATGAGTACGGAAGTGAATACAGAGGCGACAGGGGCCGAGGGCGAACGGGATTTATTGATCGAGATACCGGAGTTTGCCACGAAAACAGGAGTGTCAGTCGGTACATATAACTGCGGTGACGGGGATAGCGAGATTGCCTATGAGCAGGTGACTTACGATGAGGTAGTGGCTTATCGGGAAGGGCTGGAAACAGCAGGTTTTGAACTATATGCAGAAAATCGGATCGGAGGAAACGATTATACGACGTATGTCAGTGATGCGTCTGTTGTCCGGGTTTCCTGGTATTCGGAAAAGGAACTGTGCAGAATTGTTTACGGTCCCAAGGGTTATTTACCGGAAACGGAAAATCCGAAATATACGAAGGTTGTGGACCCTACCATCACTCAGATCGCCAGAGTGGGAGCGAAAAACGGTGCGCCGGGATTGTCCCTAATTCTCCAACTGGAGGATGGCAGTTTTGTGGTCATCGATGGAGGGGGCAATTCAAACGGTCTGGATGAGAAAACGTTGTTGGAATTTCTTCAGGAGCATAATCCTACGGAGGATAAGCCCAGAGTGACATGGATGTTCACCCATGCCCATTCGGATCATATGGTTTGTGCAATCATGTTCATGGGGAAATATGCTGATCAGATCAATCTGGAGCGTGTGTACTGCAATTTTCCCGATTACACAACCTTGGAAGTGGTCAAAGAGTCGACCGAAGAGTCTCAGATGCTGGTGCAGCAGCTTAAGGCTGTTCTTGAACGTAAATATCCAAAGACTGAGATTTGTGTATTCCATGGGGGAGACAAGCTGTTGATGCCGGGATGTGAGATAGACATTTTGCTTACCCACGAGGATTTCTGGCCCAATGAATTTCGGCATATCAATCATACAAGTTCTGTCTGGAGAATGAAGCTTCAGGGAAGAATCATTTTGATTCTCGGAGATAGTGTGGAAACGGAGAATGCCTATTTAGCTGAGCTTTATGGTGACGAATTGAAATGCGATATTTTGCAGACGGCTCACCATGGATACAACGGTGGATGTATGGAATTGTATCAGGCTGCTGACCCGGAGATTTGTTTCTGGTCGACAGATCAAGATCGATTTGAAACCGACGAAATCATATTAGGTATCAAAAAAGGGTATGAGTTTAATGCTTGGCTCAGAAATCCTACGATTAAAGAGCGGATGCACTATACTGCCAGCGAGACGGCGATGATTTCCTTGCTGGAGATGAGGCGAGTAGAGGAAATGGAGGATGAACTACATGGAACTTCAGGCCAATAAAAAAAATATTTGGAGAGAAATTTGGAAGGCCAGATATATCTATCTTCTTTTGGCCCCGGTTGTAATCTATCTGCTGATGTTCAACTATGCACCGATGTATGGTATACAAATTGCTTTTAAGGATTTTAAGGCGAGACTTGGTATTTGGGGGAGTGAGTGGGTAGGTTTGGAAAATTTTGAGAAGATTTTTTCCACGCCAACAGCGATACATGCCATTTTGAATACGTTGCGTATTAGTTTTGGACGGTTAGCTTTTGAATTCCCAATGGGTATCGTGATTGCTGTACTGCTTACTGAAATGCCAGGTAAGAAGGTAAAAAAGGCATATCAGACTTTATTTACATTTCCACACTTTCTTTCTTGGGTTGTTGTAGGAACATTGCTTAGGAACTTTTTGGCCAGTGATGGCGCAATCAATCAGCTGATCACCTCGATGGGGGGAGAAAGTGTACGTTTTTTGGGAACGGAGTCTTTGTTTAGACCTATGCTCTATCTGACATCTAACTGGAAGAGTATGGGATGGGAAGCAATTATCTATATGGCAGCTATAGCGGGAATTGATACGAGTCTTTATGAGGCGGCTGAGATCGACGGGGCATCCAGATTACAGCGTATTTGGCATATTACTTTGCCGGGGATAAAAGTAACAGTTGTTGTTATGCTTATTCTGGCTGTCGGCGGTATTATGAACTCTGGATTTGATCAGATATTTAACTTGAAAAATACGATGGTTTACGATGCAGCCACAACATTAGATATTTACGTCTATGATCTTACATTTACAGGAGTTCCGGATTATAGCTTTTCAACAGCTGTAGGATTATTTAAAACAATAATCAACCTAATCTTGATGCTTACTGCGAATAAGGTGACCAGTATGATTACCGGTGAGAAAATGTTTGGATAATAGGAGGTGATGTGATGGCTAAAAGAAGATGGGATAGTGTTCAGATTTTTTCGGCGGTATCCTTAACACTGATTGCTTTAGTTATTTTTGTTCCGTTTTGGAATGCAGTGGTCATTTCTTTCGAGACTGCAGATGCCTATGCAAAGCATCCTTTTTCATGGTGGCCGAAGGAGTTTACATTAGGCAACTATAAGTATTTGCTTGGAAAAGGAAGTACATTGTTTGAGGCGTATAAGGGTACGATTATCGTTACGGTTTTTGGTACCTTGTGTGAGATGGCTATTTCAGTCATGGCCGGATATGCGTATTCCAGACAGTTCCCGGGAAAAAGATTCTTTTTTGTATTGTTGCTTATCACGATGTTTTTTGGCGGGGGGTTGGTTCCGACATACTTACACTATAAAAATTTGGGATTGCTTGGTACCTACGCGTCTGTAATTTTGATTAGTTTGGTGGATGTGCAAAAAATAATCATTATGAAGAGTAGTTTTGAAAGTATTCCGATGGAATTGCAAGAAGCGGCAATGATTGATGGTGCCACAGATATGACCGTATTTGCTAAAGTGATGCTTCCATTGCAAAAGCCTATGATAGCAACCTTTACTTTACGTACTATGGTAGCTTTCTGGAATACATGGTATTGGCCGACTCTTTTATTGAATGGAACGAATAAAACAGTGTTGCAACTATATCTGAAAAGCTTTGTGAGCAATTTGGACGAAGAGGTACAGGCGAGTACGGTATTTGTTGAAGGGACTCAATTTGCTCAGGGTATAAAAATGGCGGCGGTGTTTATCGTTATGCTTCCCATTATGGCAGTGTATCCCTTCCTGCAGAAATACTTTACCAAGGGCATCATGGTTGGTGCCGTGAAGATGTGATGAATTAAAATGCTGTAACAGCGTTTTAAATAAAAAACAAGGAGGACGTTTTCATGAAAAAACGTGTACTGAGCGTTTTGCTCACCGTAGCAATGCTGGTAGCGATGTTAGCCGGATGTCAGGCACCTGCAAACAATCCTACCGATGCACCAAATGAAACAAAAGGAACTGAGGCACCTGTGCAGACAGATGCTCCCACTCAGGCTGATCAGGAGACTGAAGCTACAGAAAAGGTGTATGATGAGAAGATTGCCTTTACCATGACCGGTTATAATACGATTACTGGTCAGGATTATACCTCCGATCCTTTTGGTCAGTATATTCAGGAACTGTTCAATGTAGATATTACAGTTCTGAACAATGAGACCTCTGGTGCAGAAGAACGTTTTAATTTGGCTGCTACTACCGGTACTCTGGCGAATAGTAATGTTATGCTTCGTTGGAAATGGGCGACTTACTATGAATTTGTAGATCAAGGGTTGTTTAAGCCACTTCCGGACGATTGGGAGACAAGATGGCCTAATATGGCAGCAATGATGGAAGATAGTGGAATTAAAGATTACTTAACTGTAGATGGCAAAGTTTATGCGGTTCCTCATGCTTCCTATGGAAACTTAACGGAAGTATCGCCTTTACCGATGAATGTATCACTTTATTTTAGAAAGGATTGGGCTGAGCAGGTTGGTATGGGCACTATGGGAGCTGACGGAACGGTATCTTTGGCAGAACTGGAAGAGTATCTGACAAAGGTTGGAGCAGCTGGACTCGTAGAAACTGGTAAGTCTATTCTGGGTGCGCGTACTACAGATTTGCAGCGTTTCTTCAGATGGGAAGCAGGCTGTTCGTCAGATGAGTTTACCGTAACTAATGATGGTTATGTATGGACACCAGCTACAGAAGCGTATAAGAGTTATCTGACAACATTTCAGGATTGGTATCATAGAGATCTGATTGATAAGGATTTTTATCTGAATGACAAGGCATATTATCAGAACGCATTCCAGAGTGGATTGATTCCTGCAATATTTACAGATGGTGGTCCCGGAAATGTAAAGGATAATTATGACAAGTTAGTGGCAAATGGACAAATTGACACAATCGAGAAACTGGGTTATGCGTATGTTGAGGCAGATGATGGTTCTATCTACGGCATGGAGACAGATAATTACTGGTTGGCAACTGTTTTCTCACCTGAGACAGACGACAAAACGCTGGAACGCATTCTTGATATAAGAGATTGGGCTTGTACGAAAGATGGCCAGGTTGCATTGTTCTGTGGTGTTCCCGGTGTACATTGGGAGTATAATGCAGACGGTACAGTTAAGATCCTTGATCCTTGGGATCAGGCAAGCAGAATGGCATATTTCCTGCTGGGCTATGTAAATGATGATTTGAACCTTAGTGGATTAGAGGATTCTACAGATCCTGTTATTCGTGAGATGGTTACCAATATCTTTAAGGTTAAGTCCAGTGATCAGTTTATGCCAAACGCAAAAGCATATAATATCTTATCCAGTGATGTAAAAAATGCTTACACCGGAGAGGTTAAGGTGGGCAATTTTGAAACAGATGTTGTTTGTGATAAGTTGGATGTTGAGTCTTCTGTAAACGAATATATTGAGAACAATAAAACTTACTGGGAGCCTCTGCAGGAAGAAGTTAATAAGTTTGCGGATTCTTTCAAGTAATTAATTGATCGGCTCAAAAAGGCCAAGACGTTCCTCCTCTTATGTATAGGTATTTTAGTGTAAAATCATTGCCTGTCATGAGAGGAGGAATTGTTTTCAAAGCATATGAAATATGGTATGGTAAATAGTGTGTGCTGTTAAGCGATTGAGGATAAAATTTCAAATGTGAGGAGGATGGTCAGAATGACACTTGATTTTTCGCAAAATGAGATGAATGTGGTATTTGATATTACAGATGAAAAAAGGGTTGTTTTTACAGATTTTTCTCGGAACACGCAAGAGTGGCCAAACAAAAATGATATTCGGTGGAATCCGATTGTAGAGGTTCATATTACCGGCGAAAATCAAAATGATCATCATGGAGCAAAGCATACCGGAACATGGGGAAGCACAAATCTTGTATATGATACACATAAATATTATGTCAACAAATACGGGAATAAGCTGGAGTTCTACCTTTGCAGTGATAAAATAAATGTTGTGGTTCATTATCAATTTTACAAAGATATTTCTGCAGTGAGAGCGTGGTCTGTAGTGACGAATATCTCAGACAAAACGATAGGATTGGAGTATGTTTCCTCGTTCTCTTATGCAGGTTTGGAAAACCATTCACCTTATGTTTATATTCCGCATAATACTTGGTGCAGAGAAGTTGACTGGAAAGCGTACACATTGAGCGAATTAGGCTTTGATAGAACATTCAAATTTTCAATGAAAAGGGTGGCTGTGTCAAATACAGGAACATGGTCCAGCAAGGAATTTTTGCCGATGGGTGTATTTAGCGATACACAAAATACATTAATGTGGCAGATTGAAAACAATGGCTCCTGGCAGTGGGAGATCAGTGATATTGCGGATATGCTTTATCTTAAGTTAAGCGGTCCTACCGAGCAGGAGAACATGTGGTACAAAGAATTGAAGCAGGGGGAAACTTTTGAGAGTGTAAAGGTTTGTGTTGCACTTGGTGTTAATTTTGATCATGCCCTTGAACAAATGACAAAATACCGTCGATTTATTTTTCAGAATAATCATGTAAATAGCAGTTTGCCGGTTGTTTTTAATGATGCGATGGGATGCATTGCATTAAATCCAACAACAGAAAGACTTCTTCCTGTTATTGATAAAGCTGCTGAAATTGGTGCGGAATGCTTTTGTATAGATGCTGGATGGTATGCAGAGGGACATTGGTGGGATTCAGTTGGCGAATGGCAGCCCCGTGAATGGCGTTTTCCGGCTGGGATTAAGGAAGTAATTGACTACATTAAAAGTAAGAATATGATTCCCGGAATGTGGCTTGAAATCGAGGTAATGGGGATACTCTGTCCGATCCTTGATTGTTTTGATGATGAATGCTTTTTCGTGCGCCACGGAAAACGGATTATAGATCATGGCAGATATCAGCTTGATTTTAGAAATAAGAAAGTACGAGAGTTTGTTTCGTCAGTGGTAGACCGATTAGTAACGGAATATGGTGTTGGATATATAAAGATGGACTATAATATCGAAGGTGGTGTTGGAACAGAAAATAATGCGGATAGTTTCGGTGACGGACTTTTGCAGTATAGCCGGGCGTATGTGGAATGGATTCGGGAGATAAAAGAGAAGTATCCCCAGTTGATTATAGAAAACTGTGCTAGCGGTGGAATGCGCATGGATTATGGTGTGCTTTCTGAGTGCCATTTACAGTCGGTTAGCGACCAGACAAATTATAGGCATACAGCAGTGATCTCTGCTAATGCAGCAACAGCAGTTTTGCCTGAACAGTCAGCAATTTGGTCATACCCTTCTCCCAAGGGGGATGCGAACGAAGTAAGTTTCAATATAGTTAATTCAATTCTTTCGCATCTATATCTGAGTGGAGACATTATGAACTTAACTCCGGAAAAGCTAGAGGAGATGAAACAGGGTGTCGCGGTGTATAAAACACTCCGATCAAAGATAACGGAATTCATTCCTTTCTACCCGCTTGGACTGAATGGATATCATAAAGGGTTTGCGTGTGTGGGATACAGGGCCGAGAGTGTAAGATATTTGGCTGTGTGGAGACTGGATGCCGGAGAAAAACAGATTTTTATTCCATTGAAGGGAGCGACGATTGCAAACATCCTTTATCCGGTTGAGAGCAAATGTAAGATTAGTATTGAGGCAGATGGGTTAAACGTATCGTTACCAGATGAATATTCTGCGGTTATACTGGAAGTAGGAGACGACAGAGAAGTATGATGTTCGGTTATTATTCTATGTTTATTCTATCTGTTGTTTTTGCATCAATTAACAACGCGGGACTGATGAAAAAATATCAGTTGACTGCAGGAACCGGGATATATGCGAATATTATCTTTATGTTGATTAATGGGGCTGTATCCGCCGCCCTTCCTGCAGGGGTTATCATTGTAGGGGAAGGGCGTTTGGAAACGACAGTGTACTCCCTGGTGATAGCACTGATCACCGTATTGTGTGCCTCTGTTTCAATGATAGGAATGATAAAGGCCTATGAGGTTGCTTCCGTGGCAATGGTGAATCTGTTTCAAATCCTGGGTACGGTTCTCATTTCCTGTCTTTGGGGAGTGTGTTTTCTCGGGGAGAATATTTCAATTATCCAGATCATTGCTATTGGAGTGATATTGGCAGCAGTGTTTCTGATTACCGGAAAAAGAGAAGAAAAGATGCAGAAAAAAGCGCTGTTTTGGTATTTGGTAGTCTTTGTATCTTCAGGATTTCTCAACGTATTGACTAAGGTGCATCAAGTAGAGGAAAAATTTGAAACCATTGACACTCTTAGCTTTAGCGTCTGGATCGGTGTCTTGCGTGTCATAGTCTTTGCCGCTCTTTTCTTTGTTGTTTATTGTGGAAAGAAGAGAAATGGAATGGTTGATGTATTCAACGGAATCGGGAAAAAGTCAGTAGGGATTGCAGCATTGTCTTCAGCTGTCAGCGGAACCTGCTATATCGTCACATTGATTGCAGCAACGGTACTGCCAATAACGACCACAGCCCCTTTAAATACAGGGATATCTATAGGCATGTCCGCAATTTTACCTTGGATGTTATATGGGGAACGGCTTACGAAGAGGGAAATTTTGGGAATAGGACTAAGTTTAATGGGAATTTTGATGTATATGTAGCGTGGGGATTATATGAGCTTCACGTTAAGCGATAAATGTTTGTAGTTTAAGGGCAAAAATCATTGATGAGGAGACGATTATGAAACGTTCAGAAATCAACAAGGCATTAAAAGAATTGGAGGCAATGTGTGAAAAGTATCACTGCTATTTACCGCCTTTTTGTCATTTCACCCCCGAGCAGTGGCAGACCATTGGTCACGAGTACGACGAGGTTCGGGACTGCATGCTGGGCTGGGACATCACCGATTACGGTATGGGCGATTTCGACAAGATGGGATTCTCTCTGATTACCATTCGTAACGGTAACCGTGCAATGGCGGACAAGTATCCGAAGGTATACGCAGAGAAGCTTTTGTATCTGAAAGAGGGCCAGTATGCGCCCAACCATTTCCATTGGTACAAGACCGAGGACATCATCAACCGCGGTGGTGGAAATGTGCTGATCCGCGTGTACAATTCTCTGGAGAATGAGGAAATCGATTACGAATCTGATGTTACCGTACATACCGACGGCCGCACCTACACGGTACCTGCCGGAACGCAGATCCGTCTGACTCCCGGCGAGAGTATCCATGTGCAGCAGTTCCTCTACCATGATTTCGCAGTGGAGGAGGGTACCGGCCCTGTCCTGCTGGGCGAAGTGAGCCAGTGTAACGATGATAACACAGATAACCGCTTTATGCCTCCTATGGGAAGATTCCCGGAGATCGAGGAGGATGAGGCTCCCTATCGTCTGCTTTGCAACGAATATCCCGCAGCCGAGTAAAGCAAAATGAGTAATCTGACAGCCCTGTTCCGTATGCGGCCTTTGGTAATCACTTGATTGGACGGAACAGGGCTATTTGCAAAAAGGAGGTCAATGTGATGAGCAATAAATTCGATGTGGTTGCCTTGGGAGAGCTGCTGATTGATTTTATCCAGAACGGGATCAGTGAGCAGGGCAATCCCCTGTTTGAGGCGAACCCCGGCGGTGCTCCCTGTAACATGCTTGCGATGCTGAACAAGCTGGGCCACAAAACCGCATTTGTCGGAAAAGTCGGAGACGATATCTTTGGACATCAGTTAAAAACTGTACTGGAGGAGATCCGGATCGACACTGCCAACCTGTTGATGGATAAACAGGTGAGGACGACCCTGGCGTTTGTCGCCAACGATGCGTCCGGGGACAGAAGCTTTTCCTTTTATCGTTCACCCGGTGCGGACATGATGCTGACGGCGGATGAGGTTGACGAGGAAACCATCAAGTCTGCTCGGATATTCCATTTTGGGACACTTTCCATGACCCATGATGGGGTAAGAGAAGCGACAAAGCATGCGCTCAGAATGGCAAAAGACCATCATTTATTGATCTCATTCGATCCGAACTTGCGCGAATCACTCTGGGACACACTGGAGAATGCAAAGATACAGGTGGATTACGGTCTGCACTACTGTGATGTATTGAAAATTTCAGACAATGAGATTCAGTGGTTCACCGGCGAGGAGGATTTTGACAAGGGAGTTGAGGGCCTGCAGGAGAAGTATCATATTCCGCTGATTTTATTGTCCATGGGACGGGACGGAAGCCGGGCATATTATGACGGGATGAAGGTGGAGGTTCCCGGATTTATTCAGGAAAACACCATCGAGACCACCGGCGCAGGTGATACCTTTATGGGCTGTTGTCTCCACTATCTGTTGGAGAAAAAACTGGGTGAGCTGAGCGGAAATCAGCTGACAGAAGATGAACTGCGGGAGATGCTTACCTTTGCCAATGCGGCAGCATCGATCATCACCACCAGAAAAGGTGCGCTGAAGGTGATGCCGTCGCGAGATGAGATCAGAGCGATGATGAGCAGATGATCCGATTACGATAGGGCTGGATGAATCAAAAGTGAACGGTTCAAAGTGTTTGCAAAGATAAGGAGAGTGTCAGAGATGAACGCATATATCGGACATGATACGCAGTATTACGGAATCGAGGAACACCGTTTGGTGGGAGGAAAGGGCGACGGGATGCGTCTGTTTGAGATCAACAACGGGAGAGGACTGGAGCTGGTCGTTTCGCCTGACCGCTGCGGAGACATCACCAGACTGAAATTCAAAGGAATCAACCTGAGCTATATGTCTTCCTGTGGATATGTGGCCCCGGCCTACTATGACAGTGTGGAGGATCATTGGTTAAAATCGTTTACCGCAGGATTCTTGACGACCTGTGGATTTGAAAATGTTGGAAAAATCTGTGAGGAAAACGGAGAGCGGTTCCCGCTTCACGGCTCCATCGCCAACCAGCCCTGTGAGCGGGCTTATTGGACGGAGGACGATGAATATCTGAATGTCCATACGCTGACGAAGGACGAGACCATCTTTGCCCGCAAATTCCGCCTGGAGAGAACGATCAAGGTCTCCAAAAAAGAAAATGTATTTGAGATTTGCGATAAGATCACCAACACGGGAGACACTGTAGAGCCGATGATGATCCTCTATCACCTGAACATGGGCTATCCGCTGCTGGACGAGGACAGTGTCATCACAGTACCTGCGGATGAGGTAGTGCCGAGAGATGATCATGCTGCGGATGACGTGGAGAACTGGATGAACATGCAGAAACCCACGCCGGGTTATCAGGAGAGATGTTACTATCACAAATTCAGTGACAGAAACGGTATCGCGAACATTTATCAGCCCAAGCTGAATATGGGGCTGACGATCACATTTAACGCTGAGGAACTTGATGGATTCATTGAGTGGAAGATGATGGGCGTCCGGGATTATGTGCTCGGTCTGGAGTGTGGAAACTG
>JAFTXG010000021.1 GCA_017461725.1 Lachnospiraceae bacterium | reverse complement strand
TAGGCATAGTTTTCTGATCCTTTCTGTATATTTTTGTTGTGGTGACTTAATTATATAGGAATCGGAATCCTATGCCTACTATTTTTTTTGAGAAAAAGAGAAAGGCTCTAGACCTTACCCCCAAGTAAAGTTTAGAGCCGATTTCTCATGCGGCTTTTCTGCTGGATAGTCAATGACAGCGGTACTCATTGGCGGAAATATTCAATGAGAGCGAACGGTAATGAAAATCGGATTCAATGACGTGGAGCTGATGGTGACTTGGACTGGCTGACTGTCCGGGAAGGGGACAAACCGTATCTGTCCCGGAATATCTTGCTGAAGTACAACGGATCCTCATACCCAACCGCCAGCGCCACATCGGAGATTCGATTATAGTCTCCGGTATTCAGCATCGTGTTCGCCTGTGTGAGGCGCTTATTTGTAATATAATTCTGCGGACCGGTACCAAACTGTGAGATAAATATCTTTCGGAAATAGGTATCCGATACGCCGCAGAGCAGATGAAGGTCACCGACTTTCAGCGAGCAATCAAAGATATGTTCCTCCAGATAGCGGACGGCAGGCTCGATCAGGGCTATTTTTTGCTTTGGCAGGTATTCGGTTTTGTCCAGCCGGGAGATGACAGAAAGAACATGATAAAAGGTAGAGATACACTCGTAGCGGTCTGAGGGAGACTGAAACAGCCAGCGCCTGGCCATCTGAGTGCTGATGAACTGCATATCGATCAGGTGGGCCAGATGGTATTTTTTGGGGGCGGCATGTGTCAGTTCCGCATCAAAGTTGATTACCACATATTTGCTTTCCTCTTCAGATAAGCGCTCTACGGTGTAGGAAGAGCCCTTGGGTATAAACAGCATTTCTCCTTCTTTATGGTGAATGGCAGTGTGTCCAAAGGTATATTTGCTCTCACCGTTGATTTTAAAAACAAAACCGTGACTGAAACGGCCGGTATATACGCGGTACAGGCTGGACCACGCTTCCATCACATCGATCAGTTTTAAATTCTCTATATGTTCAAACATCTAATCACCCCGTTATTCATTTTATCACAGGTGATAATGGACTTCAACAATTGTTTTAAAAATTCCATATATGTGTTTTGTTCCATTTACAAAATGCCGGTTTGCGGTTTTACTATTCAATGTGCATTATTTGACATAAGAGGCATGTGCCTGTTGCGGCAAAGCTTGTTTTGATGTGTGGAGGTATGACATGGGAGTTGTATTTTATCAGGTATTTATTTTGTTTGCATTTGCAGTGATCGGGTATGTGCTTGGAAAGACGAAAAAAGCAGATGTCCGACAGTCAAAGCTTTTATCGGTATTGTCGGTATATGTGTTCCTTCCGGCTAATGTGTTCAGGACGTTTTCATCCAACTTTACCAGAGGATATCTGGCAGAAAAATATTATTTTGTACTGCTCTCAACCGCGGTACTGCTGTGTATTATTTTTCTCTCTAAGGTGGTCTCGAAATGGTTTTGCCGGGAGGGATTTCAGAGAAGTGTATATCAGTATTCCCTGACGATCCCTAATTTTGGCTACATGGGTTATGCGCTGGCGGAGAGTCTGTTCGGAAGCGAAGCATTGCTCAATGTGATGATGTTTGGCCTGCCGATGTCACTTTATGTTTATTCGGCTGCTTTTTGTATGCTGACTAAACAAAAATTTTCGCTGAAACAGCTGTTGAAGCCGACGATCATCGCCATCGTGCTGGGCTGTCTGGTGGGACTTCTGGAAATAAAACTCCCGGCCATCGCGACAGATATTTTGGGAAGGGCTTCCGGCTGTATGGGGCCGATCAGTATGCTGCTGACCGGTCTGACTGTTGCGGAATTCAGACTGAAGAATCTGTTGCTTGATCCTAAATTGTACGTTATGACCTTGCTTAGACTGTTGGTGATTCCCTGCGCTGTCGCAGCAGTGCTGACGCTGGTCGGTGCGAAGGATGCGGTGATGCCTGCACTGCTGATCTACGCCATGCCCTGCGGACTGAACACCATCGTATTTCCAAAACTGATCGGTGAGGACTGTCACATCGGTGCGGGGCTTGCCTGCATCTCCAGTGTGCTGGCCTGTGTGACCATACCGATCTGTATTGAGCTGTTTTTGTGAGACTGTTTGCGAGACTGTTTATGTGAGACTGTTTATGTGAGACTGCTTGCGAGACCGTGTTTGTGTGAGACTGCTTGTATGCAGCTACAGGAAGAAGATATCAGGATAAAGTATGCTGAGTATGAGTTGAGAAGGTGGGCAACGTACAGCGGAATATCGGTGTGCCGTTGTACATCAGTGGCAGTCTGTAATGAGAAAAGGAGAGTTGAGGATGTACCCGATCATAACGACAAGTGATACCGTCAGTGTGACCGAGACCTACATGGTCATGGATGACGGGGTGAGGCTTTATACTCGGATCATGGTCCCTGCCGGGGCCGAAAAATGCCCCATTGTGTTTATCCGAACACCCTACGAGAAGGCCCACGACGGGGTACCTCATTCCATTGAGGCGTGTGCGGGGAATATCTATGTTCAGAATGGATATGCCGTAGTACTGCAGCATTGCAGAGGTACGGGAGACAGTGAGGGCTTCTGCATACCCTATCAAAATGAGCGGGAGGATGGTTTGCGGACACTGGAATTTATCCGTCAGATGCCTTTTTATGATCAGGAGATCTATCTTTACGGCAGAAGTTATCTGACCACGGTTCATTTGAGCTACTTGGACACAGAGCCGGAGGATATCAAGGGAGCAGCCTTTGACATCCAGACTGACCGGATGTATTTTCGCAATTATCGCAATGGCTGTTGTGCGAAATTCTGCAATATCGACTGGTGGCTTTCCATGATGAAGCGCCAGTTCCCGGAGCAGAAGCGGGAGGGTGCCGAGATCAGACCCTACAAAGACATCATGAAAAGAATCGTGGGGGAGGAGGTACCGGAGTACACCGCATGTCTGGTGCATGATGAGTACGATGAGTTCTGGATTTCCGATCCGCGAACAGATGTGATCGATCATCTGAAGATTCCGGTGCTGTTCACGGAAGGATGGTACGATTTCTATATCGGTGGGATGTTCTCCATGTGGGAGCGGCTTCCCGAAGCGACCAAAGAGAAATCAGCCTTTGTGGTTGGGCCCTGGCCACACAAGACCAAGGTCACCGACTATGCCGAATATCCTTTGCCGGGGGGAAATATCACTCCGGACTATGCGGTACAGTGGTTTAACAGTATTCGAAATCACACCGCGTATCCTCACGCTGAATACGGTAAGGTGAATTTCTATTCCATCGGGGGAGATTGCTGGACAACGGACGAATACCCCTATGGACAGCGGGAGACGATGAATCTGTATTTTGGCGGCGATAAGACCCTGTCAGAATGTGCGTCGTTGAGAAGCGAGTTATCTTACCGCTATGATCCGGAAAAGCGGTTAAACTATTTCCGATATCGGGGAATCAATAATGACATTTTCCGGGCGAAGGAGAAGGGCAGCTGTGACGGCGTGATCTCCTTTGAGTCAGACGAATTCCGGCGGGATATGGAGTTCTACGGACGGATCCGCTGGCAGATGAAGGTGAAAACTGACTGCGAGGACACAGCCTTCTATCTCCGGGTGTATTTTGTGGAGGAGGGAGCCGCCTACAATCTGACGGAAACCATCACCTCGCTTTCCCACATCAACAAGGATTATCGGGCAGGGGAGGAAGTGCTGATCGATCTGGAATTGCCGCCCATCGGCTTTACGATTCGAAAAGGAAACCGGATCCGCGTGGACATCGCCTCCGACGGGGAGATCTATGTGCCCCACTCCAACACAAAGGGCCATTGGGCTGAGGTGACGGAGACTAAGGTGGCGACGAACACGGTGATCTGTGATGAGGAGGCGTATATCGAATTGCCGGTAAAACCGAATTTGGGAGATGAGTAAACCACAGAGATGAGTAAACCATAGACGCGAATAAATCGCAGAGACAAATAAATAGCAGCGCCAAAAAGCGCAAAGAGTATAGAACAGATGTCGATTCCCGGCGTGGACGAGGCATCTGTTTTTGCTTGGCATGGCGATCTGTTTTTGTTTAGTCAGCATTTGGTGAAGAGTATCGGTTGAAATTCCCATGTTTAAAGGCGTCGATATCTTGACAATATGAACTGTTTGTATTAATATAAATAATACAAAGTGGAAATCAATATACTGCGTTGCAGCATCATTCATTCCACAGAAAGGGGGCTGACCACCATGATATTAAAATTGGATTTTGCCAGTGAAGTGCCGATCTATCAGCAGATCCGCAACCAGATCGTGCTGGGCGTGGCGGACGGACAGTTAAAGCCGGGAGAGCGGCTGCCGACTATCCGTGCATTGGCCGATGAGGCCGGAGTAAATACCATGACGGTCAACAAAGCCTACGCGCTGCTGAAATCCGAGGGAATCATTGTGGCGGACCGGAGGAGCGGAGCCAGAGTGCGGGAGCGGGAATCTGTGCCCGGTGTTTCGGGATCATCAACCGATCAGGGCAAAAAGGCAGAGCTGAAAGGAAGAACGGTACAGGAACTAAAGCTGGTGATCGCCGAGGCGAAGCTGACCGGGATGGGCAAATCAGACTTTTTGGACTTATGTGCGGAACTTTTTGAGGATAAGAAATCATTGCAGGAGGGGTGAGTGTATGTTTGGATTTCGCGGAATAAATCTGTTTATGTTTCTGATGTTTTATATTGTGCTGCCGATTATCTACTTTACGTCCAGAAACGAGTGGAAGCCGAAAAAGAATATTATGCTGGGCGTGACATTGCCCTCGGAGCTGATTCATTCCGACGAGGTGGAGGGGATTGGCAGAGAGTACAGGAAGGAACTGGATCGGTGGACTTGGATTTTGACCTTGCTGGGGTTGCCGGCGATCATCATAAAGTCGGTGTCGATCTCCATGACCTGGGATATGTTCTGGCTGGTGGCGGTCATTGTCTATCCCCAGGTGATTTATATCCGTGGCTGGAAGCGTTTGAAGGAGCTGAAAAAAGAGCACGGATACGAGCCGCCGAAGGGCGAGCCGCAGGAAGTGAAGGTGGATCTGACTGCCATTGCCGAAGTACAAAGGGAGCCGTCCCCCTGGTGGTATGTGCCGCCGATGATCATGGGTCTGATTCCCTGCATACTGGGTCTTGAACTCTGGGGCACCAAGTCCTTCTGGTGGATGGAGAGCGTTTACCTGTCCATGTTCGTCTGCGTTGTCCTCTTTTTTGCCATCACCTACAAGGGTTTCCGCCATCAGAAAGTGGATATGGTCAACGAACAGACTGATCTGACCATTGCACTGACCAGAGTGCGCCATTATAACTGGCACAAAATGATGCTCAGCTCTGCATGGCTGACCGGTGCGTTCTCATTGGCCATGTATTTCCTCATGGACCGGGTGGGCTGGCTTTTGGCGGTGACGGCGATCTATACGGTTGTGATTCTGGTGCTGGCGATCCAGACCGAGTTTACGGTCCGCCGTGTGCAGGAGAACCTGTCAAGGAAGTACATCACTGACGAATATAAGGATGAGGATGAATACTGGCTTTGGGGCAGTATCTATTATAATCCGAGGGATAAACACATTCTGAAGAATGCCCGCACCGGTATGAATATGACGGTGAATCTGGCCACCACCGGCGGAAAGGTCTATATGTTCATCGGAATCATTGTGATTCTGGCAATGCCATTCATGGGATTCTGGCTGATGGCGGAGGAGTTTACACCGATCAATGTCCACTTGAAGAATGAGACGCTGATCGCCAGTCACCTGAAAGAAGAGTATGTCATTGAACTGGAGGATATCCAGTCGGTGGAACATATCGATGAGCTTCCGCCGACGAGAAAGGACATTGGCACCAACATGGACACTCTGCTCAAGGGACAATTTCGTGTGGATGGCTACGGTGTGTGTCAGATGCTGCTTAATCCGGAGGACGATGCGTTTGTGGTGGTGACCACGGAGGAGGATACCTATATTTTCAGTGTGGATGAGGGCGTAAGTGAGGCACTGAAACAGAAAATTAAGTAGTTGATTCCGATTTATAAGGATATGTTAAAGAAATTTTAAGGTGCTGAAGCCCATGAAGAGGTTTTCAGCGCCTTAATTTTGTGATATAGTACGAATAGTAACGCGCGGGGCCGAAATGCTCGGAGACATAAGAGATATATTATGGACGCGCAGCTGATTAAGAGGACATTCTATGGCACAGATATATATTGATTCCTTTCAGCTTCCCTCTGTCAGGTGGGAGGAGGGGTATCTGAATGACGATATGAAAATGAAGATGACCTGCTACGGTCACCCCTATCCGTTTAAGCTGTTTCCGGAGAAGGGATTGACCGGTCTTTCCTTCGCGCCGATCACCATATTTTACGGCGGAAATGGTTCCGGCAAGA
Organism: Lachnospiraceae bacterium; assembly: GCA_017461725.1. Classification (GTDB taxonomy): domain Bacteria; phylum Bacillota; class Clostridia; order Lachnospirales; family Lachnospiraceae; genus RGIG423. Next base: position 108,756 of record JAFTXG010000021.1, on the reverse strand, counting down.
CGACGCTCCTCAATGTGATTGCACAGCGTCTGGAGGCGGTGCGGGGAACCTATTTTAACCGCAGCCCGTTCTTTGACGATTACGCGAGGGCCTGCAAACCGAAGATGAACCGCGGAGCCTGGACCGACAATATCCAGATGATCACCAGCGACGATGTGTTTGACTATGTGCTGGACATCCGCGCCATGAATGAGGGGATAGACCGCAGGCGTGAGGAACTGATGGACGATTACAGGGAGCGGAAAAATTATCTGAGTAGGCACCACGCCAGCTTTCAGATGAGGTCGCTGGCGGATTATGAGGAGCTGAAGGCCCACAATGCGGCGAAGCGGCTGACTCCGTCCAAATACGTGAAGGAGAATGTCATGGGCAATCTGCCGGAGCGTTCCAACGGGGAGAGCGCATTTATGTATTTTACGGAGCATATCAAGGAGAATGGGATATATCTGCTGGACGAGCCGGAGAACTCGCTGGCGGCGGGCCTGCAGATCAAGCTGGCGCAGTTTATCGAGGATTCAGCCCGGTTTTTCGGATGTCAGTTCATTATGGCGACCCACTCGCCGTTTCTGTTGTCCATGGCGGGGGCCAAGGTGTATGATCTGGACGCGGTGCCGGTGAGAGAGCGGCGCTGGACGGAACTGGAAAATGTGAGACTATATGCGGACTTCTTTCTGGATCACAGAGATGAATTTGAGTAGAGGACAGAGCATATTGGGCGATGAATGTAATTGCTCACAAAACGATAACTGTGAACAGACTTGTCACACAGAAGACGATAACTGTGAACAGATGCTGTCACCCGGGCGAGCGTGACAGCTGTCCGAAAGAAATAAGAGTGGAGAAAAGGAAAGCGACGCAACATGAAAGATAAGATCAAGTACTGGATGAAAAAAATAAAGCAATGGGGAAAGACAGCCCTGCAGTTTATCTTAAACCCGAGACTGCTCCTGTGTCTGGGCGTGGGTTGGATCATCACCAACGGCTGGTCGTATGTGTTTCTGGCGGTGGGAACCGCCTGTGACATTACCTGGATGACGGCGGTGGCCGGAGCTTATATGGCATTCCTCTGGTTCCCCTTTACGCCCGAGAAGGTCCTGACGGTAATCATCGCCATGTTTTTGCTGCGGTGGTGGTTCCCGAACGATCAGAAGACACTGAAAAAACTGAAGGATCTGTACGCAAAGTACCACGGACAGTGGGTGGAGTGGAAGGAGAAGCGTAAGCAGAAGAAGGCAGAGGAGAAGGCGGAAAAGGCTGCAAATAAGGCAAAGACGCAGAGTTGACTCTGCTTTGTCAAATCACAGCTATGGTTTCAGCGGGTAAGAGGTCTTTTTATAGGTCGACGGTGAGCACTGCTTATATTTTTTAAATACTGTGCTGAAATGCTTAGAGTCGGAAAAGCCGGATTTGGCGGAGATTTCCTCCACGCTGAAAAAACTGCCGGTGAGGAGTTCAGCGGCGTAATCAATGCGCAGGGTATTGATGTAATTGAGCGGGGTAGTGCGGTAAACCTCGAAAAACAGCTTGCGAAACTGAGTGTCACTCAAGCTTGCGATCTCACAGAGCTTGGTGATGGACAGATCAGCATCGGTGAAATGCAGATGCAGATAATTGACCGCAGATTTTATCTTCTGATAGGAAGATTCTGCGTAGATCGGACTGAACTGTCTGGTCATCTGTTCAAATATTTTGTATAAAATGGACATGGATTTATAGTAGAAGCCTGGATTTTTATTGATCCAGGTTTCATTGATTGAGCGGAACAGATCCTCAAACACGACCGTGTTTTTCGGGGAGAACAGTTCAAAACTGCGAGCGGTATCATCGCTCATTTCAAAGTGAATAACGATAATGTGTTCTCTTTCCGAACGCAGATAATACGGTGATCCGGCTGGCATATACAGCAGATCGCCGTTTTTTGATTGGACACTGTGATGTGCATCGGAAAAAAAGGCATTTCCCTCAAGGCGTAGCGACAGCGCGTGGAATGGTCTGGGCTGAACCTGAGTGTCGTTTTTCTGCCATTCCATATCCAGAACAGCCAGGATGCGAAAAGAGGTATCGGGATCGGAAAAGAACATAGGGCTCTCCTTAGTAAAAATCGTTATCGGCAATCTGTCGGTTTAGTCAAAATACCCATCGGATCAGTTCCAGTATAGCAAAAAGTATATGGGATGTAAAGTTATGAAATTTAAACCTTTCTCTTCCTTTTGTTGGTTGTTGGTGATAGGGGCACTTTGCTACAATGATGAAAAAGGAGGGCCAAATGAACGAATATATCAAACTGGTGGAAGACCGTCTTCAAAAGATCGAAACGACACAGGCAGAGCGCATTGAGCGTGCCGGACAACTGCTGACAGCAGCCATCGCCCAGGATCGTCTGATCTATGTATTTGGTGCGGGCGGACATACATCGCTGGTGGTCGGCGAGATGTTTTTCCGGATCGGTGGGTTGGCAAATATCTATCCCATCGTGGAATACGGTCTGTCTGCCTTGAGTCAGGCGAAGAAATTTATTGCATTGGAGCGTGCAGCAGGGCTGGGAAGTTCGCTCATTGAGGCCAGTGGGATTGGAGAAGGCGATGTATTGCTTCTATTCCATACCATCGGGGTCAATGCCACCTGCATCGACGCGGCAAAGAAGGCGAAAGCGTTGGGGGCCAAGGTGATCGGCGTTGCCAGCAGTCACTGGCAGGATGAGACGCCTGCCGATGCCGATATCCGCGCTGTCGGAAAAGAAAACCTTCGTGACCTTGTGGATATCTATATTGACGACTGTAACACGGTGGACGACGCAGAGCTTTTGTTGGAGGGAATGGAGGTTAAGGCAGGGCCGCTGTCCGGGATCGGGACCTTCGCTATTGCCCATCTGATCGAGCTTTCCGCGATGAAAGAATGTCTGAAAAAAGGAATCATGCCGCCGGTGTGGGCAAATGCCAACACGCCTGAAGGGTCGGCGAGAAATGTGGCACTGATGGAAAAATATGAGAAGCGGATTCCGATGCTGTGATGAAAGGATGCATTTGTACATGGATGGCATCGGGGAGCAATATCCGATCCGCAAATTAACGTATAAAGAGTATTTGTCCAGTAACGGACAGAAGGGAGATGTAACATGCTGTATCAGGAATATTTCAAACAGGTGGAAAGTGTCCTTGCCAAGGTCATGGAGACCCAGAGCGGAAAAATCGAGAAAGCAGCTGAACTGGTGGCGGAGAGTCTGGCGAAGGATGGTATGCTGTATGTGTTCGGCTGCGGTCATTCTCACATTATCGGGGAGGATCTGTTTTATCGCGCGGGAGGAACTGCCCCCGTGTGCGCCATGCTGGACGGAGATCTGATGCTCCATGAGGGCGCAGTGAAGAGCAGTCACTATGAGCGGATGTCAGGTCTGGCCAAGCCGGTGTTTGAGCGGTACGGTCTGACAACAAATGATGTTCTTCTGGTGGCATCCACCTCGGGAATCAATTCAGTGCCCATCGAGATGGCCATGTGCGCCAAGGAAAAAGGTATCCCTGTGATTGCCATCGTTTCAGGAGCCTATGCAAATGATACTTCCAGACATGCCAGCGGCAAGAAGCTTCATGACGTGGCGGATATCGTTCTGGACAACGGCGCGTGCCACGGAGACGCGGCAGTTTCTGTGGGGGACACCGGCATGAGAGTGGGTCCCATCTCTACCATATCTGCATGCATGATCGCACAGAGCATCGTGGTTCAGGCGGATGAGAATCTGTGGAAAAAGGGCATCACCCCGCCTACCTATATGAGCGGCAATATTCCCGGCGGAATGGAGCGAAATCAGGCGCTGATTGATCGCTATATGCCGAGAATTAAACACTTGTAATCAGTTCAGTACAGGACAGGGTTCAAGTGCTTTCTGCGCAGGAGAGCGCAAGCCAACGTTGTTGGCAACGCCATAAATGAAAGTACAGGTTTGCCTGCGCGCAGCAAGTCAAGAGCAGTGGGCAGCATTTCAGGAGAGACAACATGGAAAGAAGTAGAAAAAAAGGAAAGGTCGCGGTAATCGGATTGGCCGGTCAGTCAGCGTTTATGGCAGCGGATCATTTCCCTGCACCGGGGGAGACCATCGCCTGTTCATCTCTGTTCTTCGAGCTGGGCGGTAAGGGCTATAATCAGGCCATCGCCTGTGCGCGAATGGGGGTAAAGACCGTGTTTATCGGCGCGGTGGGAGACGACACAAACGGTGTGGAATGCAAGACGGAACTGGAGAAGGAGGGCATCACCGCCTGTCTGGTGAAAAAAACTGAGCCTACGGCCTACGCAGTGATCACCACAAGGGCGGACAGTGAGAACACCGTGTCCGTTTACAGCGGTGCCGCGAAAAAGCTAAGCGGAGAGGATCTGCAGAGGGAAGAGATCAGAAAGGAAATCGCAGACTGTGAATATCTGCTTTTGCAGAACGAGTTGTCAACAGAGTGTCTGGAGGCCTCATTTGCACTGGCGAGTCAGTTACATATTCCGGTGATTTTCAATCCGGCCCCGGCTGATCACATCCCGCCGGAACTTTTTGCCGGTTGTGAGGTCATCACCCCGAACTACGGGGAGGCGAAAGTGCTCGCCGGATTTGCGGAGAGCGAGGAACCCTCAGAGCAGGACTTTCTGGAAGCGCTGCGAAAGCTGGGCGTAAAACAGGCGGTCATCACCATGGGCTGCAAAGGCGCTCTGCTGATCGACGGAGGAAAAGCAAGTATGATACCTGCCGTATCCTGTGGAACGGCAATCGACACCACCGGAGCCGGAGATACCTTTAACGGAACCCTGACCGCGGCACTTGCGCTGGGAAAACGTCTGGAGGAAGCTGCCAAGCTGGCGGCCATTGCCGCCGGGATCAGCGTGACCAGACGTGGAGCTGCCGGAAGTATACCGACGGCGGATGAATTGAATGCGTATTTGTAAAAATTACTGCCTGTGTATAGGGGTACACGTGGTTGGTAAATCGAAGATAAACAGGAGGAAATCAAGTGATGAGAAACTATTTTTTGCTTGACAGCAAGGTTACAGCCAGAGCTGATGCCGCATTGAACAATGAGATGGTCAAAAAGCTCTGGGGCAGTTTCAGCCTGAGCTGCTCGGCGTTGGAGTTCACAGAAGGACAGCCGTTTACCTTTGTGGTAGGAAAGATTGCGCTTCCCACATTGGAAGCGGACAAAGAGTATGCGCTCTGTGTAGAGGAAAACGGTGCAGCTGTGGTCGGCAAGGATTACGGCGGACTGATGAGAGGATTTGCTTCGCTGGTGATGAAGATGGAATTTGACGGCGAAGTGTGTAAGATCAAGACGGTCACGGAGCAGAGCAGCTATAACATGAAAAATAGAATGCTTCACATCTGCGTGTTTCCGGACAATACATTGTACGAGATCAAGAAGATCATCCGCCTGGCAGGACTTTGCCAGTATACCCATATCATTATCGAGTTCTGGGGAACACTTCAGTATGACTGCATGAAAGAACTGGCATGGCCGAATCATTCCTTCACGAAGGACGAGGCGAGAGAGTTGATTCGGGAGGCTCGTGAGCTGGGCATGGAGCCGATCCCCATGTTCAATCAGCTGGGTCACGCCACCGCATCCCGCGTGTGCCATGGAAAACACGTGGTTCTGGAGCAGAATCCCCGACTGCAGCCGCTCTTTACTCCCGATGGCTGGGCATGGAATATCCACTCATCAAAGGTTTATGAGCTGATGAAACAGGTGCGCACGGAACTCTATGAGCTTTTCGGCGAGGGAGAGTATATGCACATCGGCTGTGACGAGGCCTACTATTACACCCACTGCGAAGAAGAGCGGGCCTCTCTTCCCGACTTTTTGAAACGGCTGACCGACGATGTGGTTAGTGAGGGCAGGCGTCCGATGATCTGGATGGATATGCTGCTCGAGCGTAAGAAGTATCCTAACTGCACGGCGACCTGTGTGCCTGAGGAAGTGGAGATCCTGCAGGGAGCATTAAATCCTGCCACGGTGATGGTGGACTGGCAGTACCGGATAAAGGAAGCACCGGTGCCCACGCTGCTCAGCCTTAAGGATAGCGGCCACGATGCCATGGGCGCACCCTGGTATGAGCCGGGCAATTACTCGGCGTATGTGGACACCATTGTGGACAATGATATGTTCGGCATTATGATGACCACTTGGCACACGTTGAAGGAGAAAATGGAGAGCATTCTGGGTTGTGCGAAAAAGTGCGGCACCGTAACCTTCCCCTGGAGCAATGGCAGAAACCGTGAGGAGACAGCAGCAATGCTGCGCCGCATCAGCTTTGAGGGCAACGACTATGAGTCCTCGGGCTGGACAAGAAAAGATATCGTGGATCACTTTATGAAGTGATACAAGGGCCGAAAGGTTATTGGGCTGTCGCATGACGGTGGTGGGAGCGGATCGTCGGAAATAAATCCGAAAAACGCGCTCCCGCTCCGCTCCGTCTCGCAGCGGATGCTAAGCTCATCCTGCGCTTGTCAGCTTGGATTTGCTAAGCACCGGCGGCCGGAGAGGGTTTTTCTTTCATTTATTCCCGATGTTCCGCTATGGCAACGTAGTGGTGCGACAGCCCGATGAATTTGAGATCAGTATATCACAAAAGTTTAGAATCACTATCATTAAGAATAAAAAGGAGAAAAGATTATGGCAATTAAACACTGTGCAGTAAGCTACTACGGCCTCGGCTATGTGGAGGACGCGATCAAGGATTTTAAGGAGATGAAGGAGCACGGCTGTGACACGGTTATCCTTGCAATTACCGAGTTTGACATGGACTTCTGGTTCCCCAACATCAACAACATTGTGAAGGCAGCTCACGATCTTGGTCTGCGCGTTCTGGCGGATACCTGGGGTATCGGCAAGTATTTCGGCGGTGAGCAGGTCAGCCTGTTCCTGCAGAACAATATTCATCACCGTCAGGTGTCCGCTTACACCGGCGAGGTATTGAACGCGGCCTGCTTCAACACCAACGCATTCCGCGATTATTTTAAGGGTCTCTGTGTGAAACTGGCCCGGGAGACCGAGGTTGACGGTTTCTTCTGGGACGAGCCCCACTACGCATATCCCAAGTCTTACGCATCCATCACCGGAGGCGCTGGCGATGACTGGGCTTGCCGTTGTCCCGAGTGTATGAAGAAGTTTGAGGCTTATTATGGCTATGAGATGCCCAAGTTCATGAACGACGACGTGAAGCAGTTCCGTTGGAGAGAGGCACTGTTCACCCTGTCCGATACCTCCAAGACCCTGAAGGAGATCAATCCCAACCTGGAGATCACCTGCTGTGTACACGCGACTCTCAATTCCTACTATGTGACTGAGATGCGCGGATATGATAACTGGGATATGGTGGCATCCTGCCCTTACTTCGATGTATTCTCCACCACCATCATCAATTGGAGTTTGCCGGAGAGCTTCTTCAGAGAGATCACCGAGCGTACCGTTGCCATGGCGAAGAAGTACGGAAAGCAGTCCGAGCGCTGGCTGATGGGATATAACAAGCGCCCCGATGACTTCGCGCAGATTGACAAGGTTGTGGACATGTACGAGGAGCTGGGTGTAGATCGACTGGCGACCTGGACCTACCGCGGCGGATACGGCACCAGCGTTGCAGCGAAGGATGCGCTGGAGCTGTGGGACAATATCGGAAGAAACTATAAGCGCGTGCTGAAGAAGTAAAGCAGCGCGGGCGTTGAAATGATGCAGCATAACAGAGCAAAGCCGGGCGTTATATCAAAGGTTTGCTTTGCAAAAAAATGATAAGGAGTAACCGACAATGAACAAATTGCAGGAAAAGCTGGACTTTCTTCTGGACAAGTATTCTGTGGAGACGAAGGCTGTATTGAAGGATGCCAAGACCGTTGTGATCGACGGCAAAGAACTGACTGTTTTGGCACACAGAAGTGAGAGAAGATTTATTGAGCTGAAAAATATGGTGAACAATGGAACACTGGTGGGTGTCAGCGTGATGCGCGTTGCCCGGATCATCGAAAAAGGTTCTAATCTTTACGTGGCACTTTACCGCGAGCTGGATCTGTGCCAGTACATATTGCAGCGGAAGATCAAATCCATCATGGTGATGGAAAACGACAATGTGCTGAACGCCATCGCAACCACCGAGGACGGTGTTGTCTGCACCATCGAAATCTCCGCAACGCTGAAGGCGGGGGAGCCTGCGAAGGATAAGCATGAGATCATCTCCCAGAGAGGTATCGCCTGCGACGTGGTGGTGGATGCCCAGCTCAAGCAGGATTCCATCTATGTGTTCGGAGCTGAGAATCAGAAGTACACCGATGTGGATTTCGAACTGTACGGTCTCTCCATCGAGGAGATCGCAGTGGTGAGAGCTGCATTTGCCATTGCGCAGAACAAGAATTGCCAGGAGATAGAGGCGATCGACGCAAATCTTTGTGAGCTGGTGGAAATGGCAAAGCGATCTGCAATGAACGGGGAAAGAGAGGTAATGTGAGATGAAGCCTTTGAAAATTGCGATGATGAGTATGACCCATGGCCATACCAGAAAATATTATCAGACCCTGAAGGACAACCCCAAGCTTGACTGGGTGGCAGTGGCAACGGCAAACGATGAGGTAAAGGAGATTTTCTTGAACAGTGTGGACGGTATCCCCTGTTACGACAGCGAGTTGGAGATGCTGGACGCACATCCGGAGATCGAAGCGGTGGTGCTGGCCAGCGAGAACAGCGACCATCTCCGCCAGATGAAGCTGTGCGCAGAGAGAGGCATCCATGTGCTTTCCATGAAGATCCCTACCTTTGATATGGATGAGTACGATGAGATGATCGAGCTCATGGAGAAGAATGATCTGGTCTGCCAGGTAGAACTGGAAATGCACTACAATCCGGTCATTGCCAGACTGAAGGAGGTAGTAAAGGACGGAACGATTGGTAAGATCAAGTCCTTTAATGCCACCAACATCACCCTCTCCCCCGTGTGGGCATTCCCCTGGCAGGGTGTTCCGGAAAAGAGTTACGGAAAGCGTGTGCAGATCAAGGAGGGCGATCCTCGATTCAGAGGCGGCGCGCTCTGCGATCATCCTCATATCTTCGATATGATCCGTCACATGACCGGAAGCGAGTTCGAATCCATCTATGCGGAGGTCGCACCGAATATCCGCTCGGATATCGAGGAGGAAGATATGCTTTCCGTGATTGGACGAATGAAGGACGGAACGATTTTCTCTCTTGACCCCTCCTGGTCAAAGATGGAAGAGCGCATCAAGGTTCCCGGTCCCGGCTGGGAGGTATTCCCCAAGCGTATGGAGGTAAATATTACGCTGAACGGTGAGAACGGCACGGTGATGGCAGATTGCTTCGGTCCCAACGTGTACCACAACGGCTGCCCTAACGACCGTTATACCGTACAGTACACCTACTTCGATGAGTGGATTGGTCTGATCGATGAGTTTGTGGACAATATCCGCAATCATAAGACACCGCTGATCAATCTGAGATGGCATCGTGATACCATCAAGGCCATGAACGCTTGTTATGAGAGTATTGCGACGGGTAAGGTGGTAAAACTGTAAGAAGAATTTAGTCGAGACACTGCACGGTGAGGAGGATTGCTGTGCAGTGTTTTTTGCTCAAAAAAACAAATGTATTGCTAATGTCCGCACGAAGTGATATAATAAGATTACGAGATAAATAAGAACTGGAGGAGTGCACATGGCATCAAAAACAGCAAATTTATACGCGAGGATTGAACCGGATGTAAAAAACCAGGCAGAAAGCATCTTAAATGCTTTAGGAATCCCAGTTTCTAATGCGATTAATATGTTTTATAAACAGATAATTCTTCAGCGTGGATTACCGTTTGAAGTAAAACTTCCGACATCTAAACCCGTAGATATGTCTGTGTTGTCTGAGGAAGAGCTCAATGCTGAGATAGAGAAAGGCTATGTAGATATCCTGAATGGACGAACAAAGCCTGCTGGAACTGTGTTTGCGGATATTTATGGGGATTACAAGGTATGAATTATGAAGTAGAGATTTCTTTGCAGGCGGAGATGGATTTGCGAGATATTTACGAATACATTGCATTTATTCTGCTTGCTCCCGAGAATGCAATTAGTCAACTGAGACGTTTGGAGAAAGGTATTCTTGGTTTGACGGAATGCCCTATGAGGCACCGAAAATATGAAAAAGAGCCGTGGAAAAGTCGAGGATTGCGAGTGTTTCCGATAGACAATTATGTTTTATTGTATGTAACGGATGAGGAATTAAAGAAGGTTTCGATTGTTCGTGTGATGTATAGCGGGCGTAATATTGAGGATGTTTTTTGATGTGATTAACAAGTAAAGTCCTATATTTCCATGAGGATACCTTTATTTCAACTTGAAGATATCGGTAATATCTGTATACTAAAAAGACTATATCGGAGTGATAAAGCCGTGGTATTTTATTGTTAACGGTGCGGCATATGAAATAGAGTTGGAGATGAAAGAACGAATTGAAGAATGGTACGTTGCCCGTAATCGGGACTAGTGAATAATAGCTGATACAGGCGGAGGAGCGATCCTCCGCCTTGACAGTTTCTTTGCAATATGATATGCTTCTTTTACTTCAAGCGGTGGTCTGCCGCGTGTATATTCATACCCATCATGGGGTCTCATTTCGGCACCTTGGATTCGAGGAATTATCCGATATGACAGAAAATCGAATACAGTATGGAATATGATCAGCGATAGTATGGTTTATTTTGCATCTCTAAAACCGATAAAAGCTATTGTTTTACGTTGAATTGCAAAATAGCAGGTTGCGATTTTGCATCCTGTGTTGTAAAATAAAGGAGGAAACCATGAAACAACTGAAGGATCTGACACTGCTGGACAAATTTTTATTTGATGAGACGATGGATCATCCCGAAGCACACGAAGCCTTACTTCAGATTATCCTCGGTCAGGAAGAACTGCGACTGATGACACCCAGCCAGACCGAGAAGGAGTTCAGGACGATGCCCTGGCTCCGCTCTATCCGCGTGGATGTATATGCGCTGGATCAGAGTGGAACGGTCTACGATACGGAGATGCAGGCTGAGCATCGTACCGATCTGGCGAAGCGTAGCCGGTATTATCAGGGGTTGATCGATTCGTCGCTTCTGGAACCGGGAACCATAAGCTTTAACAAACTGAATAACACCTACATCATCATGATCACACCCTATGATCTATTTGGGGCAGGAAAGTATTGCTATACGTTTGTGCCCTGCTGCAAGGAGGACAAGACGATTGAACTGCAGGACGGGGCCATAAGGATTTTCCTGAACACAAAAGGAAAAAATGATCATGAGGTCAGTCAGGAACTGAGGGATTTTCTCCACTATGTGGAGACTACAGATGAGATAATTGCTGAGAACAGCGAGAGTGAACGACTGAAGAAGATCCATGCATGTGTCAGCCGGGTCAAATCCAGTGAGGAGGCGGGTGTAAAGTATATGCAGAAGTGGGAAGAAAAGATAATCGAGAGAGAAAAGGCACTTGCCGAGGGCAGAGCGGAGACGACGCTCTCCTCCATGCATAAGCTGATGGAGAAGATGGGCATGACTGCGGAGGAAGCTCTTGACTTTCTGGAAATACCTAAGGATGAATGGGAAACGTATTTAAAATAGTCCATAATATAACCATTAACATCGCTGCACAGTGGGAAACTTATCTGTGCAGCGATTTTCTATGCGTAAAGCATTTTATGCGGAGGAATGTTCACTCCTGCTTCACCGAGGACGGTGCATACCCATACGTCCTCCGGTACGCCTTCAAAAAGGTATTGTAGTTGATGAAGCCACATTTTCTCGCCACCTCTGCCACGGAATCCTCGCCCTTGATCAGCAGCTCGTTGGCCAGGGTCATGCGTTTGGCTTCGATATAGGCGGTGATCGGTGTGCCGACCTCCTTGGAGAAGCTTTTTCTGATTTTGACGAAGGAGCACTGGAAGTGTTCCTCCAGCGAGGTGCTGCACAGATCTTCTTCAGCGAAATGAAGATCAATGTAGGCTTTTACCTGTTGTGCAAAGGAGTCAGTATTTTCTGACTTTTCCGACTGGAAGAGCAGGCAGAAGTTAATGATGCATTCCTCCAGGGAAGTGTACAGATCGCCCTGGGGCTGATAAAAGGGTATCTCCGCGTCGATCAGCAGATCGGCGAAGTCCTGTTTGATGCACAGCAGAATGGAGCGAAGCATTTCAAACACGGAGCGGTTTCGCCTGCTCAGGGGCTCCGCGTAGCTCTGAAGACGGGTTAACGCCACCTCACTGTTTCCGTTGGTGATGGCGGAGTAGATCACGGTGGTGTCGGACATCTGGAAACCGGTTTTTCTGACTGCCTTAAAATCGGACACGGCGCACAGCCGGGATAGTGTTTCTGTGGAAATTTTACTGCGAAGGTCCTGCATTTGCAGATAGGCAAAGGGGATGTCCTTCGGGTGTGAATAGGTCTTGCTGACGATTCCCCAGGCGTGATAGCAGGGCTCCTCACGGTTAATATTTTCAATCAGGTGGTTGATGGTGTCAGAGTAGGTATCAGCTTCGTCCTCTGCAATGATCAGAAGCAGAGTGTGGGTGGTCAGCTGCTGCAGATATGCGTGGGGAACGGTCTGCTGCAGGTAATACTGGATGATCGCCAGCGGATTCGGGTAAAGGTTGCCATTTTCTGTCGGATTTTCGGAAAGTCCCATCAGTATCAATCGATAGCTGTCCGGGAAGTTGGGAAAATAGGAGAAGAATGCGTCAAAGTCCGCGGCTGAGGACAGGGAGCCGTGGAGCGCCTTCTCCATAAATCTGGCCTGCAGAACCTTTGTCTGCGTGTCAAGGGTGGCTTCATATTGCTGCAGATTACTTTCGTAGGATTGAATCTGGTTTTGAATATAGTGGAAACCGTATCCGATGGGCTGCCTGCGGTTTGAAGGGGCGTCAATGGGCATGGCAGACGGTTGTCGGTTTTTCTCCAGCGAATCGATGATCTTAGCCAGCGGTCTGGTGGAAAGGTGGGTTCCCACTAAAATGGTAACGATCAGCACCAGAGCACAGGCGGTCAGGTAGATTTCGAGGAATGTATAGAGTGGTTGCATGCGCTCTGTCAATATAGTGTTCGGAATATGTACGATGACGGTCAATTCGCCCGATCCGGTCTTTTGTGAGACAGAATGATAATTGGTATTGGAATCAGTCAAGTCGGTATAGAGACAGGTCCCCTCGCCATTTTCAATGGTCACGCGATAATCAGACAGATATTCCTCTGGGATCAGCACCTTTCGGATCCCGTTGATATCAAGGCATGCGTAAAAATATTTGTCCTTTGACCATTGAACGGAATAGATCAGGGCATCATAGTTATTGTAGGGAGTGATCACCCGGTGAATGGGAAGGTAGCCGGTGCGGTTTTCCTTCAAAATAGTTTCCCACTCCTCATAGGAGAGATCGTCGATCCGGAAATAAAAGGGGTAATATCCGGCCCAACCGCCGAAGGTAGTGACCAGAGGGGTGACAGCGTCCTTTTCCGATAATTGGAGGGCGCTGTCCACGATCAGATCACAGGGACGCATGAGGCTGCCCAGATAATCCTTCATCTGGTTACAGACCACCGCACTGATTTCCGAATAATCGGTATTTGCATAGTGGAGAGCATAAAATCGGCTGTCGTCATAGATGGAGCGGGAGGCGTTCGCCACGGTGGTAAACGCATTTTCCAGCTGGTTGATGCCGAAGTCCATCTGCTGGGTGCTCTTTTTGATCTCCAGCTCGGTAAATACACCACGGCAGTAGGAGATCAGGGGAAGAAGGGCAACGCAAAAAATAAGGGAGAAACTGACGAAGCCCACAAGAAACCATCGGAAGACGGAACGTGTGGGTGAAGGTTTTTTGAATAATACAGCTTTGACCATAAAATCACTCTTTCTACATTATTTATAGATATAAGGGTCAAAAGGTCATGCGTTTCATGCTCGCATGGAAATGCATGAGTTTGGGACCCGAAAAACATGAGAAAGTAGCCCGAGTAGGGCGGATTTCGAATGTTTTTAGGATTTCGGGAGCACAAAGTGCGGAGAAACCCGTATATCACAGGTGTCAAAATACCTTTTGACACCCACATTTTATACATGTAAAAAGTATAACATTTTTGTATTTACCTGGTCAATTTTTAAATACTGGAATACCCCGATTTAACCACAAATACCTCGATTTCCGCAGAGGAGGAAAAGCAGGATTTTTCTTGATACACCCCGATTTCCGCAGAGATACCCTCAATTCAAGTTGAAATTCGGGGTATTTCCTGTATGCTAAAACTATCAGCGATACCGCAGGCCGGCAGCGGTGTCCGAGCTGTCGTTATGAATGGCGGCAGAAAAAGCAACTACATAATCGAGTTTGAATGGAGGAAACAACATGAAAAACGTATTTAAGCGTGTGATGGCAGCACTGCTGTCTCTGATCATGGTACTGTCTCTGGCAGCCTGTGGTGCTCCCGCAGATGACAAGACTACCGATGCTCCAAAAGCAACCGATGCTCCCGCGACAAACGCACCCGGTGATAAGGAGACAGAGGCTTCCACAGATGCTGCCGAGTTTGATCCAAAGACCATCACCGAGGGCGTGACCCTCACCATCGCAGTTGAGGCGGACGATGAGGTTATCGACTGGAATACGAATATGACCACTCTGATGCTGGAGGAAAAGTTCGGTGTGGATCTGCAGTTTGAGGCCTATGCGGCAGGATCCTTTGGTGATAAGCTGAACGTTATGATCAACGGTGGCGACGAGCTTCCCGACATCATTTTTGGTGGCGGAACAAAGGGGCTGAACAGCTATCAGGCTAACTGGGTGGAGACCGGTGCGATTCTGGAACTGACTGAGTTCTATGAGAATCCCGATTATGCGAAGTACATCAATATTGCAATCGAAAAAGAAGGCACTGATTTTGTTGATACCATGAGAGATGCCGAGGGAAAGCTTTGGGCGATGCCTAAGTATTATTCTACAAATAATAATGATGCTACCGCATACAGACTGTGGATCAACACAGAGTACGCAAAGGCATGTGGATTTGATGAGCTTCCCACCACAACCGAAGGATTCTTTGAACTGTGTAAGGCGTTTGCCGCAGCGGGGGATCTGAACGGAAATGGCATTGATGATGAGGTTGTTTTTACCGGAAAAGAAGATGCGAATGAGCCTTGGTTCCAGTTTTTGATGACTCCTTTTGCCTATGCATGGGACGACCATAAATTGGACGTAGAAAATGGAGTGTTAACCTTCGCTTATGCAACTGAGGGTTGGAAGGAAGGTCTCAAATATATCAAGCAGTTCTTTGACGAGGGACTGATTGACACCACTATTTTGACTCAGGACAAGGCCGCTCGTAATGCGATCCAGCAGAATCCAGAGTGCATCCTCCTTGCTGACTTCTACTATCAGCCTCAGATGAAGGGGGGAAACAATTTTGAAACCATGAAGTTGAGATTAAAGCATGATTATGTGGTTGCATTGGAAGGCCCTTCCGGAAGAATTGAAACCTATTACAGTGATACGCTTGCTTACCCCGGAGCAATGATCACCACAGATTGTGAAAACCCTGAGGCTGCTTTCATTGTTATGGATTATATGATGAGCCAGACGCTAAGCCTCTATCAGCGCTTCGGTGAGGAAGGCGTTGACTGGGATTACTGGGAGAATGTGGACAATTCCAAGTTCATTGACGGAAGTACCAAGGATCTGTATCTTGCATTGGATGGAAAGAGTGAGCCTCAGTTTGTTTCCTATACCAACACTAAGTATTGGGGAACCGGAACACCTCAGAACAAGGGTTATATGCTGGCAGGCCCTGGTATCCAGTTTGGTGCTGCAGAGGGACGTACATTAAAACCCGGTGATACAGAGGAGTCACAGGTGACTTCCGAATGGAATCTCAAGTACTGGAAGGATTGCATCGGTGATTGTATGAAGTATATTCCAGAGGAGAGAATTATCACTCTTCCTCTGACCGGAGAGGAAAATAATAAGGTGGCGGAGCCTCAGAAGGTAATCGAAAAGTATTGGCAGGAGGCTGCAGCCAACTTCCTTACCGGTGTTTGGGATATCGATGAATACTGGGATACCTATCTGGCTGAACTGGAGAAGATGGGTATGAGTGATCTTCTGGCAATTTATCAGGCTTCTTACGATCGTATGAAGTAAAGATCGCTGTCGTCGCTGTACAGTTTATGGATGGCAGTGCAGTCCGGTGATCCGGGCTGCACTGCTGTTACACATTAGAGAGGAGCGCGGTCTATGAAAAAGAAAACAACCGGAAGCGCAGTGATCAAAAAGCGGGATCCCAGAAAAGACTGGGATCTGTATCTGTTCCTGTTGCTCCCGATGATTTATATTATTGTCTTTAAGTATGTTCCCATGGGTGGATTGGTGGTTGCCTTCAAGAATTACAAGGTACGTCAGGGCATCTGGGGAAGTGATTGGGTGGGCTTTGACCAGTTTATCCGATTTTTTGAGTCTTATATGTTCAAGGATGTGATGGTCAACACTTTCGTCCTTTCATTCTATTCCATCATGGTCAGTTTCCCGATCCCTGTTTTGTTCGCGTTGACCATCAACAGTGTACAGAATAAACGCTTCAAAAAGATTACCCAGACCATTGTAAATATGCCCCACTTTATCTCCACTGTCGTGCTGGTCGGTGTGTTGCTGATGATCTTTCATAGCCGTCAGGGTATCTACGGAAATGTGGTACATATGATTACGGGAGAATATCCTGCGGACTTGTTTGCATCTCCGCAATCGTTTAGGCATTTCTACGTCTGGTCTGCTGTATGGCAGAACTTCGGCTGGGACAGTATCATCTACACCGCGGCCCTTTCCAGTGTGGACCCATCCTATCATGAGGCGGCTCAGATGGACGGCGCATCGCGGTTTAAGCGGGTGATCCATGTGGATCTGCCCACCATCATTCCGACGATTGTCACCATGTTGATCTTAAAGATGGGTCATGTGTTGACTCTGGGCTTTGAAAAAATTTTCTTGATGCAGAACTCACTGAATATCAGTGCCAGTCAGGTCGTATCCACCTATGTGTATGAAATGGGTATTTCTGGTGAAGGCGCAGGTAACTTTTCTTACGCGACAGCCATTGGAATGTTCAACAATGTGATCCAGTTTATTCTGGTCATCATTGTGAACAAGATTTCCAAGAAGGTCAGCGAGACCAGTCTGTGGTAGGAGGGGCAGGATGAAAACAAGTACAAAAATCAAAAACAGACAAGATCGTGTGTTCTACTTTTTCTGCTATACCATTGTTACGATTCTTACTCTGCTGGTACTGTATCCGATTGTTTACATTGTTTCTGCATCATTCAGCGATTCGGATATGGTGGTACAGGGAAAGGTCTGGCTTTGGCCGGTGAATTTTTCACTGAAGGCTTATGAAATCATCCTTAAGCGTCCTCAGATATGGACCGGATACAAAAATACGATCATCTACACGGTGTCAGGAACACTGATCAATGTTGCGATCACATTGCTGTGCGCTTATCCCATGGCCAGAAAGAATCTCAGAGGACGTGGAGCCATCATGTTCATTTTTTCTTTTACCATGATGTTCTCCGGCGGTATGATTCCCACCTACATATTGGTGAGAAATCTCGGAATTATGAATACACGATGGTCGGTTATCCTCCCCGGAGCCATGAGTGTGTATAACATGATTGTTTGTCGAACATTTATCGAGAATAATATTCCGGATGAGATGCTGGAGGCAGCTCAGATTGATGGTTGCAGTAATACCCAGTTTTTCTTTCGGATGGTGTTGCCACTGTCGAAGGCCATCATTGCCGTATTGACTCTGTGGTACGGTGTTTCACACTGGAATTCCTATTTTAACGCATTTCTGTATTTGCGGGAGCAGGATCTGTATCCGCTTCAGATTTTTCTGAAGGAGATATTGATTCAGAGCGAGCAGCTGGGTGGTGAGGAGATGATTGATGTGGACAATATGTCCACGATCTATGTGACATTAAAATATTGTGTTATCGTTGTATCTTCTGTGCCTTTGTTCTGCGTGTATCCCTTCGTGCAAAAGCATTTCCAGAAGGGCGTTATGGTTGGAAGTGTGAAGGGTTAGAGTGTGATTCATGTTTAATGACGTTGCAGATGGTGCAGCGTCATTATTGTTTGGAGAGGAGAAAAGAATGGGCAATATTGGAGAAATCGATAAAAACCTGGCCGTAACCGGAACGGTACAGGGAGTAGATTTGAATTTTTACAATGTACGCCGTGACCCTTTTCGCGTTTACGGACTGATTCCCGGCAACGAGGGAGAACCATTCAGACGCATTCCCTACGAACTGGCGGAGAAAGCAAACTCCGGCGTGTTGCGGTTACACACCAAAACAGCGGGCGGCAGGGTTCGGTTTAAGACTGATTCCGCGCGTGTGGCGATTCGCGCGATCATGCCGAAAAGATGTCTGATGCCTCATATGACATTTCTGGGGAGTGCAGGTTTTGATCTGTATGTGAAGGAGGGTGAAACAAATCTTTATAAGGGTTCCTTTGTTCCGCCGATAGATCGGACGGACCGCTACGAGTCGCTGATTGAGTTTGGCAGCCGGGAAATGAGGGATATCACCATCCATTTCCCGTTGTATGACGAGGTGAATGAGTTGTTTGTGGGCATTCATCCGGATTCCGGATTGGAGCCGGGAGATACTTATCGTTCGGAACTGCCGATCATTTATTACGGCTCGTCCATCACGCAAGGAGGATGTGCGTCCAGACCGGGCAATGCTTATACCAACATCATTACTCGGAATCTTAACATGGATCATATCAATCTGGGCTTTTCCGGCAGCGGCAGGGGTGAAGCTGTGATGGCGGAGTATATCGCAGAGCAGCCGATGAGTCTGTTTTTCTATGACTATGACCACAATGCTCCTGACGTGGAGCATTTGGCAAAGACCCACGAGGCATTTTTCCTGACGATCCGTGAGAAGAATCCTGATTTGCCGATTATTATGGCCAGCGAAACCGACACACCGAAAACACTGCAGAAAGCGGAGGATATATTGCGCCGCCGCGAGGTGATTCTGAGGACATATGCAGATGCGGTAAAGCGGGGCGATAAAAAGGTAGCGTTCATAGACGGTACGGAAGTATTCAAAGAGGCAAACAAAATTGGTATGTCAGCGGATAGCTGTACGGTGGATGGCGTCCATCCGAATGATCTGGGATTTGCATGCATGGCAAAGGTGTTTGGGGATGTGATCAGGAAGGCTCTGGGAGAGCGAATGAGGACATAATTGAAGGGCCGGGTGGCATTTGCCATCCGGCCCTATTAACATCAATCGTCGTCCTCATCATCGTCATCGTCGTCATCCTCGGGGATATATTCCACGATGGCTTTTTCCACGTAATGCTTTTCGACTTCCTGAATGAAGATCTTTAATCCGTATTTCTCACAGACAGGAGTGCTGCCGTCCTCGGGGATCGTGCCCAGGATATCGCAGACCAGACCGTTGAAGGTCTCGCATTCGTCGGGGAGATCGATGCCGAAGGTCTTTTCCAGATCAGTCAGCTCCGCGTCGCCGCACACCAACCAGCGATTCTCGCCGATTTCCTGGATCTTTTCGGGGATATCGGTCTCGTCCTCATCGTACATATCGCCGACGATGGCCTCCAGCAGGTCGTGGATGGTGATGATACCGCTCATTCCGCCGTACTCATCCAAAAGCACTGCGAAGTATTTGCGCTCGCGGCGCATGTTCTGGAACAGGGTATCCGCCTTAAGTCCCTCGGGGATAAAGTACACCGGGCGCACCGCCTTCTCCATGATCTCGGCGCGGGATGCATCCTGCAGACGGAAGTAGTCGCGGGTATCCAGGATACCGGTCACATTGTCCTTGGTCTCGCTGTAGATGGGGTAGTAGGTGTGCTTTTCGTTGTAGATGATCGCTTTCCATTCCTCGTCGGAATCGTTCTCGTCCAGAGCGACCACATCCACACGGTGGGTACAGATCTGCTCGGCATCGGTGTCGCCGAACTCGAACAGATTCTGGATGATCTCGCTTTCATGCTCGTCGATGACACCCTGCTCGTTGCCCTCGGCCAGCACCATGAGGATCTCTTCCTCGGTCATCTTTTCCTCGTCGGCCTCCGGATCGATGCCCATCAGCTTCAGCACCACGTTGGTGGACCAGCTGAGGAGAGCTACGATGGGAGAGAAGAGTTTAGCCACGCCGTAGAGCATGCCAGCCATCCCCAGAGCCATACTGTCTGCCTTCTGCATGGCCAGACGTTTGGGCACCAGCTCGCCCAACACCAGATTGAAGTAGGCCAGAATGATGGTGATCACAAATACGGCCACGGTGTTCAGAATAGAGGCGGGAATCGTTACACCGATGCTGATCAGCCAGGTTACCAGGGGATCGGCAAAGTTGTCGGCAGCGAATGCACTGCTGAGGAGTCCGGCCAGTGTGATGGCGATCTGGATGGTGGACAGAAAACGGGAGGAGTCGCTGGTCAGCTTGATCAGCTTGATCGCACGCTTATCCTTCTGTTCGGCCATTTTTTTGAGCTTCATCTCGTTGATGGAGATGACCGCGATCTCCGCGCTTGCGAACACCGCGTTTAAGAAAATCAGTACTACCAGTAAAATAATTGAACCTATCATGTTTATCCTTTCTTTTTGGTTGCAGATCATGGTCTGCGAAAAACGCAAATGAGCGGGGCAGCCCGGCAAGTCTGTCCTTATCTATGTAAAATCAGCCGGAAAATAAGTCCTACGGATTGCTTCGCACTTATGTGCTCTCGCAATCCTGACAGCCATTCGCGCTTTCTGCCTCTATGAGGCTCGCGCTCATGCCTGTTGTCCCGTCCAATATCAGTGCAATCTTGCAAGCAAGCTCGCAGTTTGCACTGCTGCTGTCCGGGGCCTTATACGCAAAAAAGCACAGCCTGTACCCTGCGGCACAGGCTATGCCTGACTTTATCTCATTATGCTAGGTGAAACATATATCATTATCTGACTCGTATTAGTTTCGTCTGAATCGTCGTCCACGTTAGCTTACACTTCCTTTCCTGAATGAAAAAATACCATATTCGGGCGGGAAAGTCAAGAGCGAAGAACACGGCAAAGCGGTTGAAACTGCAAATTTAATCATTTGGTTGAGTATTGTTTAGAAATTATTTCGATTTACCCATGGAATGTGCAGTGGATAACAGAACGACCCACACCACGGTAAACAGGAAAGTGAATGCGTTTAACACGATGGCTGCAGCCGATTTTCCATACCACAGGTAAGGAAAGACGGGAATCAGATTATCGGTGAATTCACCGCTGAACAGGCCGATCAGGTGGGAGGCCAGAGCAAGGAGGAAGAACAGCAGACTCAGTCGTTTCAGTGTTTTCACAAGTGAGTCGGTTTTTGCATTGCCCGTGTGATGATCAGGTTCCTTGCCGGTGGCGAGGTATTCAACCGATACACCCAGCAGCGAGGAGAGCTGGATCAGATTACCGGTGTCCGGGCTGCTGAGATCATTTTCCCATTTGGACACGGCCTGTCGGCTGACATCCAGCTGCTCGGCAAGGTATTCCTGAGATAGTCGTTTTTCTTTTCTTAATCTGCTGATTCGTTTTCCGATGGTCATAGTAGTTCACCTCCACCTGTATTGTAGCGAAAGTGCGAACAGAGAGCTACCAACTATTTTGTTTCTGCTTTTCCAGTGCGCGGTCCAGCACGGAGAACAGTTTATCGCGGTTCACCGGCTTCATCAGATAGTGGAGAGCAGCCACATCATACCCTTCAGCGATATAATCGGAGTATCCGGTGATGAACACGATCTGTACGGATTCATCGTCCTTTCGGATGCGCTTGGCCATGGTCACGCCGTCCATGGCGCCCATCTCGATATCCAGCAGCAGGAGATCATAGTTTTTTACCTCTACGTAATGGAAGAGAAAGCTTTCGGCGGAGGGAAAGCGGTCGATGGTGACCGTGATCCCGCGGTCGGCGGCCCAGAGGGAGAGCAGATTGGATAGGTCGTTTAAGTCAGCGGCGTTGTCGTCGCAGATGGCGGTGAGGTAAAGCATGGAAGTACCTGCCTTTCAATAAAAATGCTGGTAACTGTGGTACAAATGTCGGATAATTTTACTAAGTATAGCTTGTTTTTTCGCATTTGTAAACTTCTCATAATTTGTAAATAATTAACGAAAAATATGTAAAAAGTTTGTCAAAAAGGTAGAAGCTAAAAAATACGCTTGCATATATCCATAATTTGTTATAAGATACACTCATCTTGAAAAGGAAGATATTATGGCTACTATTTATGATGTTGCGAAGTATGCAGGTGTCTCGCCAACAACTGTATCTTCGGTTTTGAACGATGATCCGCGGGTAAAGGATTCCACCAGAGTGCGCGTCAGAGAGGCTGTCGAGGCATTGGGTTATGTGAGAAATCCGAATGCGCGGGGATTGGCAAAACGAGAGACGAAAACCATTGGCATTATTGCGGCGATTGGCAAGCAGCTTATGCCTTATGAAGATAAAAATGAAAACGGTCCGTTTATTCATGCAGTCAGTAACGGAATTATTGATCGTCTGGCACAAACGGAATACAGTGTTGTCACAGATCGGTACAGATATTGGGAAGCAGATGGAGAGTTGCCCCAGATTGTAAAAAATGCCAGAGTGGACGGTGTGATTCTGATCGGCGGTTTGTTTGATCAGGAAATTATAAAAAAAATTCGAAATCACGGTATTCCGATGGTTGGCGTTTGCGTGATTGATGACAGTATCGATACAGTTAATCCTGATTTGGCACAGGGTACATATATGGTTACAGAGGAACTGCTTAAGAACGGTTGCCAGAATGTGGTTCTGCTGAATGCTCCGCGTTGTTATGCGACCAGCTATACGCGACGTGAGGGCTGGCAACAGGCGTTGCAGAACTATCCCAGTGATAGTCGGCAGCACGTCGAGGTTATGGTCGAGGCGGTTACTGGCGGCGGAGGCTATTATGCGATGAAAAAGCTCTGGGAGCAGGGGCTCCGGCCTGACGGAGTAGTGACGGCGGGGGAGACGGTTTCCCTCGGGGCGATGCGTTTTCTGGCAGAGCAGGGTGTTAAGATTCCTCAGGATACCAGTATGACGGCCGTTGGAAATTCCGATCTGAGTGCCTACGCGATTCCTCCGATTACTACGGTGGATATTCACGAGGAAGCGACGGGAGCTGCGGCAGCGGAGTTGTTGCTGAAGCGTATTAAGGATCCGGATGCACCGATTGAGCAGCGGTTTATCGATGTGACATTTATTCCGCGGGATAGTGTGTGTAAAATGGAATCGTAAAATAATTTCTGCTTTTGGGCAGAAATTATTTTACAAGATTTTTCGAAGCGCTTCGAAAAAAAGAAGAATAGTTTTATTTGGTGATCAATGTCCGCTATAGCGATAGGCGGACATAATCTTAAATTCGTTTTCGAAGCGCTTCGAAAACGGCACGACATTAAAAAAGATATTGTTAACAAAAAGGTCTGCCAAAGCGGCAGGCATTATTAGTAATCTTTTTTCGAAGCGCTTCGAACAATAATAGCACAGAATATTTATGACTGCGCTCAGCGTTCAGCTCGGTAATTACTCGAAAAGAGTATTACATAAAAAATCCATTTTAAAGGAGGAAACAAAAATGAGAAACATGTTTAAGCGTGTAATGGCCCTTCTTCTGGCCCTCGCTATGGTGCTGTCGCTGGCAGCATGCGGCGAGCAGGTCGACGAGACCGATGCACCCAAGAACGACACCACTGAGGCTCCCGCAAGCAACGACGGGACTCAGGCACCGTCCGGTGAGACAGAAGCTCCCGATGATGGAGCATTGGACACCAGCTGGATCATTGAGGAGGATACCAGCATTTCCGGTAAGGTCAATTTCTGGACCGCATTTAAGGGAAGTGCAGGTATGGATGCGATGATCGCAGAGTTTAATGAGATTTACCCGAATATCGAGGTTGTTCTGACTCCCTATTCCAACAACAGTGATGGAAATCTGGGTGTAAACACTGCCCTGACTTCCGGCGAGATCGATGTGCTGGTTAGCTTTGGTGTAAGCCATCTGTTTAACCGCGCTGAGACCGGTCTGCTGATGGATATCACGGACAAATGTGCCGAGGAGGGTATCGACCTGGTTGAGCAGTGGAACTTTGACTGCTATAAGTATGAGGATGCTATTTACAGCTTCCCCTGCGGCGGTCTGAGCTACTATGTTGCAATCAATATGGATATGTGGAATGAGGCTGGTCTGGGAGAGCTGCCTACCGAGTGGACCTGGGACGAGTATCTGGAGGCCTGCAAGGCGATGCATAAGGTTGCTGCTGACGGCACCATCGAAGTATACGGCGGTTCTGACTATCATTCCTACAATTACTGGATGTATGCAAATGCTCAGGAGTACGGCGGAGATGTTTACTATTCACCCGACGGCACTCCTTCCTATGATGAGCCCCTTCTTCTGCAGGCATTGGAGCGTAAGCTGAAAGCAGAGCTGGAGGACGAGCTTTGGTATCCCTGCTACCGTTACCGTGCTGACAATATCCAGGCACAGATGACCTTCTGTCAGGGAGAGGTTGCTTCCGTCGTTATCCCCAACGTTGTGCGTTTCCTGCACGACACCGAGACCTACCCCGATGTTGACTGGATCACCGGCTTTGCTCCTTACCCTACCGAGTATGAGGGACAGGAAAACCATATGGCAGGTGTCGCACCTTTCTCACATGCAGGTATGGCAGCTAACTGCCAGGATGAGGATGCTGCTTGGGCATTCCTGAAGTGGTACTCCACCTACGGTGTGAAGTATCTGGTTGCAGCAGGTCATCAGCCCGGATGGAACGGTACTGAGGCCGGCGCCGCAGTCGAGATCATCTACGGCTCTGTGGAGGAAGCAGAGAAGTGGATTGACGTGGAGTCCTATAACCGTGTTGTAGGAAATCCTAATCTTCCTTCCTATGCGGAGACAAATTTGCTGGCTTATACGGAGATCACCGGTGTACTTAAGGACCCTACAATGCAGGCGATCAACGGTGAGTTAACGGCTAAGGAAGCATTGGATATTATGATTAAAGAAGCAGAAGCTGTATATGAGGCGGCTAAGTAATAAAACCTGATGGTTTATTAAACTGTTCATGTTACCCCGGCCTTTGCCGGGGTAACTGTACAGCGGTCAGTATCTATGTTTCTCAGTAATCGGAAAGAGGTTATATTTATGAAAAAACAAACCACTCGGCTGAGACGCAACGAAAATCTGGTGGGATGGGCATTTGTCGCACCGACGATGATATCTTTCGTTGTATTGACGGCCTTTCCATTTTTATGTGCAATGTTCCTCTCATTGGTGGAATGGAAATTCTTTAATGGGTGGAAAAAACTGAAGATTGTCGGAATTCAAAATTTTATTGAAATTTTCACTGAAGGCGATTTTGTGATGGCACTTGAAAATACCTTTGTGTATGTCATTACCATTGTTCCGCTATCCATTATTCTGTCGATTATCTTTGCCTATTGTATGAACGGAAGAATCTTTGGTAAAAAGTGGCTGCGAATGATGTTTTTTATCCCTTACATCAGCTCCATCGTCGCTGTGGGAACCGTCTTTAAATTCCTGTTCCGTGAGGACGGTATTGTGAATAACATCCTGATGAGCCTGAGCATCATTGCGGAACCGATCAAGTGGAATATTGATCCGACATTTTCGAAAATACCGATTATCCTGTTGTCTGTCTGGATGTCCATCGGATATCAGCTGATTCTGTTTACGGCGGCGATGCAGAATGTTCCCGTCAGTCTGTATGAGGCGGGAAAGATAGACGGAGCAAACAGCTTTAAGCAGTTCACAAAGATCACGCTGCCTATGATATCCCCCACGATATTTTATCTGGTGATTACCCGAACGATGGCTGTATTTAAGATATTCGGTTCGGTCAATGTATTCACGATGGGTACGACGATGGACAGCAATACCTCTGTTGTGGTTCAAATTTACAGAGCAGCATTCAGCAGCTATAAATTCGGCACCGCGTCAGCGATGGCTGTCGTTCTGTGGGTACTGATTATGATCGTTACCGCGCTCAATTTCTGGGGACAGAAGAAGTGGGTTCACTATTAAGGGAGGAGGAAGAGGATGAAAATCGGATATTATCAAAAAGAATTTTTGGTCAAGCTGTTTAAAACCGTTCTATTCTTTATTGTAGGAATTGCGTTTCTACTGCCCTTACTGTGGATGATCAGTTCTTCTCTGAAAACACCCGTGGAAATATTTGCCCAGGAGTTCACTTGGATTCCGGATGTCCCCAGATGGGAAAATTATGTTACGGTCTGGTCGGATGCGGAGGTCAGCATGGCCCGTGGATATCTGAACAGTGCATTTATCGCGGTGATGTCCATTACCGTCAGCCTTGCATTTTCATCGCTGGCTGCCTATGCCTTTGCAAAGCTGGAGTTTAAAGGCAAAAATATAGCGTTTATGCTGCTGTTGTCCACCATGATGATGCCGGGCGAGGTTACCCTGATTCCCCGGTTCATGCTGTTCCACAAGCTGGGCTTATATAATAATCATTGGGCAGTCATCTTGCCCCATTGGTTTGCCCCTTCGGCTATTTTCATGCTTCGCCAGTTTTATCGCGGTCTGCCGGATGACTTGATGGAGGCGGCGAAAATTGACGGCGCGAGCCATGTGCGGATATTTGCGCAGATCATGCTGCCGTTGACAAAGGCTGCGCTGGTGTCTCAGTGTGTGTTATCCTTTGTAAGCTGCTGGAACGACTATCTGGCACCGTTAATCTACCTGGTGAAAAAGGATTTGTACACCATTTCACAGGTTCTCCAATGGCAGATGATGGATGAGATCGCCCGTACCGATTTGCTGATGGCGTGCGCCACCTGTGCGATTGTACCGGTTGTCATGGTATTTTTCTTCTGCCAGAAGTATTTTGTCGAGGGTATTGCCACCGCCGGCGTTAAGGGTTGATCTTTGAGACGAGAACAGGAGTGACATAATTGATGAGAGATAAGATTCAAATCCTTTGTTATGGAGATTCAAATACCTGGGGAACGATTGGACGCTGGTATGAATCGAAAGAACCCTCGGAGCGATATGATCCCGAGCATCGCTGGCCCTGTGTATTGCAGGCGCAGCTTGGGGATGCCGCTGAGGTTATCGCCGAGGGCCTGGGTGGTCGCTCCACGATCTACACCCGTGAGGGAGAGGAATACAAAAGCGGTGAGAGCTATCTGCTTCCCTGTCTGCATTCCCACTATCCGCTCGATCTGGTCATCATCATGCTGGGAACCAATGACCTGCAGATAAAAAAGGATATCACGGAAGCGGAATTACCGGTAGGGATTTCCAGACTGGTGGATATTGTCCAGAGAGATGTCGGAAGCGGAAGAAAGGGCGAGGCACCCAAAGTGCTGATCATCGCACCGGCGGAAGTTCAGCCTTCGTCTCCGGAGGGTAGAGTACTGGTCTATGACAAGTTCAGAAGAGAAACCGGACGAAATTTAAGCCTCATGTTTCCGGAAGTCTATGCCAACGTGGCGAAAGAGAAAGGCTGCTATTTCCTGAATTCACAGGACTACGCGGTGCCGGGACCTGCGGACGGAGTTCATTTCGATGCAGAGTCCCACGTTCGGTTGGGACAGGCGGTTGCGGAGTTTGTCCGAAACTGTATTTTCCCGGAGAGGTGACAGGCGAAAAAAAGCTTGTGAATGACAGATGGCGCAATATGAATCGGAACGTGAACAGCATTGCAGATAAGGTCCTGCAATGCTGTTCCGGCCATTGTGAGTCAGACGGAATTGTGTATGAGACGATTATCTACAAAGAAATTGACGATTCGAATAATTAACATGAAAATGGGAAGTGAGAAAAATGAAAACGGCTTGCGATGAGGCTTATCAGGAAAAAGTATTGTTGGCGATGACAAATGTACCGCCGGAAAAGTCAATCTTTTTGACCTGAGTGCAGAAGATAATAAGATGCCGATTGGGGAATTTAAACTGGGCTCATTCAATGATGGCACGGAGGAAATGCGTCCGAAGGGTGAACAGTGGGATGCAAATTTGAAGAATTGTAGAAAGGTGATTTAATATGAGTACATCATGGTTAGGGTTGGAAGGCAAATCTGTAGTAATTACCGGCGGTGCTTCCGGTATCGGTTACGCAATCGCAAAAGAGTTTTTGACTGACGGTGCAAATGTTACCGTTTGTGATATGAACCCCAATCCGCCCCAGTTTGACGCGAAAGAGGGACAGTTCCTGTATGTGGTGACCAATGTCACCAGCAAGGAGAGCGTTGATTCCATGATCGCGAAGGTTGTGGAGACCTTCGGTTCCGTGGATGTCATCATCAACAACGCAGGCATCAATCTCCCCCGCCTTCTGGTGGATGAGGGAAACAAGTACGAGCTGGACGAGGCTACCTGGGATAAGGTGATGAACGTCAACTTAAAGGGCGTATTTTTCTGCGCACAGGCTGCTGCCCGTCAGATGTTAAAGCAGGGTAAGGGCGTGATCATTAATATGTCATCTGAGTCCGGTCTCGAGGGCTCTGAGGGACAGAGCGTTTACGCGGCGACCAAGAATGCAGTCAACTCACTGACCCGTTCCTGGGCGAAGGAACTGGGCCGCAAGGGCATCCGTGTCGTGGGTATCGCTCCCGGTATCCTGGAGGCTACCGGCCTTCGTACTCTGGCTTACGAGGAGGCGCTGGCTTACACCCGCGGTATCACCATAGAGCAGCTTCGCGAGGGTTACACCAAGACCAGTTCCATCCCGCTGGGCCGGGACGGGAAACTGTCTGAGGTTGCAAACACAGCAGCATTCTTGGCAAGTGACCGCGCAAGCTTCATTCACGGTATCGTGGTGACCGTTGGCGGTGGAAAGACCAGAGGATAACGGAACAGGAAGGGTAATAAAGGAGGCGAAATGGATATGAAGCAAATTTGGAGACTTGGTGTATGTATTGCTTTGGTGTTTATGATGATTGCCTGCGGAAAAAATGCGCAGACAATTCCAAACACTGAGGAAACGGCGGAAGTGAAGGATCAAATTGGCCTTCTTATCGAAATTGACGGTTTCGAGGAGAATGCGGAGAGCCTCAAAACGGCAATCGAGGCCTGGTCCGACGCCGAGGTCGTTGTCGTGGCGGACAGAGATGAGGTCGACAAGTGCATTACGATCGGTGATGTGGAGAAGGGATATATAATCGGTCTGAGAGAAAAAGACTATGGAATCTTGTTTGACAAGAATGAAATCGTCATTGTGGGCGGAAATCGGAAAAGCGCGAAGAAAGCAGTAGAGCTGCTGATCTCCGACTATTTTCCTTCCGGGACTGAGGAATCCCTATTTTCCGGAGAGTCGGAGGATGTCAAATATGTTGATCCTTCCTATGGAATCGGTTATATGGAAATTCAGGGCGCGAAGCTGTGGGAATATGTGATCGTCAAAGGACAGCGGGAGGCGGACGCAGAATTTCTCCAGCAGCTGATTGAAGCATCGAGTACCTATCGTCTCCCTGTTATTTCGGCAGACGATCTGGAGGAGGGGATGCCCGCATTTATTTTTGGCAGCAGTAAGGCAAGAGATGCGGAGAATTATTCCGGAGAGCTGAAGGAAGGTGAGTGTCAGATTGCGGTGAAGGGATCAGATGTCTATTTCTGCGCCGGGGCCGGTGAAGATGAAATCATCGCAGTGAAAATGTTTATCGGAAAATATCTGGACTATAATTACAAGTCCAACAGAGCGATAAATCAGACATTGATTCTTGAGGAAGACTTTTCGATGAAATTTACTCTGACATTTGATGGATCAGGCGAATGGAAGAGCCAGAATAATATTATTGGAAAGGTTCAGCCACAGGGCAGTTGGTATGTATTGCAGGGAGCCTGCTGCGATGGGGAATATGCGTACTTTAGTTTAACACCACAGTCTGGCCATGAGCAGAGCGGCAAGATCGTGAAAATAGATCTGGCAGATTGGAGCGTGGTGGCAGCCAGTGAAAAACTGGAGATAGGTCATGCCAATGATCTGGCATACAATTCCCGGACGGGGAAGATCGTAGCCGTCCACTATAAACCTAATTCTACGATGCTTTCGGTCATTGACCCGGAGACGCTGACGGTGGAATATGATGTGGATATCGGCGCACCGACATACAGCATAGGTTATTCCGAAGAGTTGGACCAGTACATTTGCGGTGTAACCGGATTCCAAAGTAAATTTCAGATTTTGGACGGTGAGCTCAATTATGTGAGAACCGCAGTAGGGACAAATACAAGCCGCTATGGAAATCAGAGCAATTATGCGGATGAAAACTATGTATATTCCATTCGAAGCGGTACAAATAAGGGATTGGGGAATAACTGTCTTTTTGTGAATGACTGGGACGCTAATCTGATTGCTGAGATTATAATCGAGGTTCCTCAGGAGGCGGAAACCATATATCCGGTTGGAAAGCTGTGGCATACCGGCTATTATTTGTCCGGCAGCGGCGGATATGTGTATGAGACCATTATTTATAAAGTGCTGGAGTAAAAGTGTTAAAAAGTGATTGACATAATCGAACGCGTGTTCTATAATGACGATACATCGTTATGGAGGTTTGATTATGAATGTATACGAGTATTGTCCGAAAATTTCTGATGATCGGTTTTTACTGCGACTGGTATCAAAGCAGGATTGTGATGACCTGATGAGGGTATATTCCGATCCGAAGGCGGTTTTGCTGTTCAACAGTGATAACTGTAACGGAGATGACTTCTATTATAAAACCTCTGAGCGGATGATGCAGGCGATACAGATGTGGCTCTGGTCCTATGACCACGGCTGGTTTGTGCGCTGGAGCATCATTGATAAGCGGACAGATTGCGCGGTCGGGACGATTGAACTGTTTCGCCGTGCATCCGATGACAGCTATGACGGAGCGGGAGTGCTGCGGCTGGATCTTCGCAGTGACTATGAAAACGAGGCTGACATCAGACAGATACTTTCCTTGATTTTGCCACCGTCCTTTGCGTGGTTTGGCTGTGACCGGATCATCACCAAGATAAAACCTGCAGGGAAAGCGCGGGAAAGGATTTTCCGTGAGATGGGCTTTGTATCGGCAGGTGAGCCACTGATCGGACATGATGGGACTGAGTACAGGGATTACTGGATAGGATGGTCCAGATAATGTGCGATATAGCATACTGATTTAACTAAAGATGACCGCAGGGGCGGAGGATATCACTGCGTGCTGTGTTTGACAGATAATGATTGATAAAATACAGCACGCAGTTAAATAATACTTGACAATATCGATAATCGATAATATAATGAAAATGTAAATATCGATTATCGATAATATCGGCGGACCGGCTCATTCGCTGTCTGCTGACGGATAAAAGGAGTTGATCTCATGGCCAGAGAAAAATTTCAGACACTGACGGAGCAGATGTTTTATATCCTGCTGTGCCTCCGGGAGGAGTGCTGCGGTATGGACATCATGGAGAAGGTGCGGGTGATCACCGGCGGGCGTGTCACCATCGGACCGGGTACCCTTTACAACCTGCTGGAAAATTTTATGACTGCCGGCATGATCCGGGAGACGAAGGTGGAGGGGCGAAAGCGGAGTTATGTGCTGACTGATGTTGGGAGGCAGGCGCTTAAGGATGAGGTGGCGCGGATGAACGTATTGATTGGGGATTTTCGGAAATTTATGGAGTGATATGCTGACGGGGAGTGGTGGTGTACTGAAGAAAAGAGGATAGGCTTCACTGAAAGTGATGGAGGATACCGGCATGAAAACGAAAAAACGGAGATTTGAGGGCTTTCTTTTCTATGATTATGAGCATGTGGCGAGACATTTGGAGAAGATGGCCCACAAGGGCTGGTTATTGTCAAAAATTACTAAATTATATTGGGAATATCAACGGATCGAGCCGACTGAGCTTCATTTTGCGGTGACCTATTTTTCAGAAGCCTCTCAGTGGAATCCCAGTCCCAGCTACAGGCAGGAGGAGTTTTGGGCGTACTGCGAGGCGGCTGGATGGAAGCTGGCGGCAGAGTGGGAGCAGATGCAGATCATGTACTCGGAGGAGGAAAATCCGGTTCCCGTTGAAACGGATGAGCATGTCAAGCTGGAGATGATCCACCGGGCGATGAAGAAAGCGTGGATTCCCGGGAGCGTTGCGCTGATCTGTTTGACCGTGTATCAGCTGTTAGACCAAATGCCAACCAGAATTGAGTGGTTTTTTTATGATGCAAATGTACTCCTTTTGGTGGCAAGGATATTCTTTCTGCTCTATCTGGTATTGCAGTCGTGGGGCTATTTCAGCTGGTATCGGCGTTCTTTTCGTTCAGTGGAAAACGGAGGGAAATGCGCGGAGCCGAACGTTTATCGAAAGCTGGCGAATGTGTTGATCACCGTAACAATCATACCGGCACTGTTGGTGTACATCCTGTTGTTTGGCGAAAGCGGATGGCTGGTTCTTTTGAGTGCGGCGGTAGTGATACTATTGTTAATAGGGATGGATAGACTGGCAGCACTGTTGAGAGGACTGGAGTTTTCAAAGACGGCTAATATTGTCACTACAGGCATCGTTGGCATCGCGGTGATGGCCTTTGTGATGAATGGTCTGACTTCATGGATATCCGATCACCGGGAGTTGTTTATCACCGAGGCGAAAGAAGTGGTTGCCGATGACCTATTGCTGGTTGTTGAGGACTTGAAAACACCGGATTATGAGCATACAGAGCTTGTCTATGAGCTGGAACGGAAACAGTCCATGTTTATTAACTGGACCAAGGGACGGCAGTATGCGACGGATCTGTACGATGCCTTTGATAAACTGGAGTATCAGATTTATGAGGTGAAAACGCCCGGGCTGTATGATCATTTTCTTGCGTTGATCACCGGAGAAGCGATGATTGAGGATAGTGAAAACTGGCGGGATATCAATGGTGGTCGGTGGGAGGCTGATACCGTATATCAGTATCAGTTTGAGCCCGGGACAGAAAGAGTATATGAAGAACTGTATGTGATCTGTCAGGAAGATCGGATCGTGCGGCTGGGTATTGATTGGGAGACTACGGAGGAAGAGTTAAATATTTCTTTTGAAATGCTTGGAATAGCGAGTAGACATTAGGGGATACAGCGGATTATAGATGACGGATTAAATTGCGGAGGGAATTGAGATGAGAACGAAGAAGCGCAGATTTGAGCAGTTTATTTTCTACGATTATAACGGGATTGCAAGACATCTGGAAAAGATGGCTCGTGACGGCTGGCTTTTGTCGAAGATCAGCGGAAACTTCTGGACTTATGAGCGGATCGAACCGTCTGACTTACACTTTACGGTGACTTATTTTTCGGAGGCTTCCGAATTTAATCCCTATCCCACGGAGAATCAGCAGGTGTTTCTGGACTACTGCGAGGAGGCCGGATGGAAACTGGTGACAGAGTGGGCCCAGATGCAGATCCTCTATTCTGACCGGGAGGACCCGATCCCCATCGAGACCGACGAGGCGGTGAAACTGCAGGCGATCCACAAGTCCATGAAGAAAAATTTTATTCCGTCCAGTGCGATGATGGTCTTTGTTTCGATATTGCAGATGGTGGCGCAGAGCCTGGGCCTGTGGACAGACCCGATTGACTGGCTGAGTGATATTACCAGACAGTTGTTGCTGATCTGCTGGGTGTTGATCGGGATCGGAAATGTGGTCGTCCTAAGCGGCTATTTCCGGTGGAAGAAACGGTCGGAGCGCGCAGTGGCGGACGGCGGTGACTGCGTGACCAGCGTGGGGATATACCGAAAGATCAGTTCGGAACTGAATATAGCAGCGCTGTTTGGAGTGTTGGGCTGGATGATATTTGCCGTTTCAGGCGGTATGGGCTGGATTGCAATCGTGATGGTGGCAGTGCTTTTACTGTTGGTCTATGTGATCGAGAATATAAAAGATGAATTTAAAAAACAGGGAATGTCCCGAACAAAAAATTATGTATTGACCGTTACTATGTGTGTGGTGGGAACCATCGGAGTGATGATCTGGATGATTCATATGATATTCCGCGGTATGGATGCGGGATGGTATGGCAGACAGCCGGCGGAGGAGTACCGGGTCACCATGAGCAATGGAAACGTCTGGGTGTGGGATATTTACCACGATGAGCTTCCGTTGACCATTGAGGAGTTGATCGAGACGGATCATGAGCATTATTCCTACGAGCTGGAGGAAAAGCAGTCTCTGCTCCTTGCGTGGACGAGGGGAAGGCAGAATGCGCCGCCGGACGGCGAGGAATCCTATTCCATGGAGTATGAGATCGTGGATGTGAAATTTCAGTCGCTGTATGATCTCTGTCTTGAGGAACTGATGGAAACTTATGGGGACAGCGATGATCTCCCTTACGAGTACCGCACTTACTGGAAGGAAATCGATGCCGATGTGTGGGGCGCGGATAAGGCGTATCAGTGGTATCAGGGGGATGACACACCGTACAATGATTTCGTAATCTGTTGGGGAGACCGGATCGTGAGACTGGATGTGGACTGGGATCTGTATATGGGGGATGATCAGATCCGGACCGTGGCAGAGAAACTGGGGAAATGATGAGTGTTGGAATAGATTTTTGTACAAAAAGATGAAGTAAATGCTGTGGAAACGCGGCACGGAAAAAGAGAGAAAGTTTGATGGCTTTCTCTCTTATATCGTTAAGCGGTATTGTTTCTTTTTATCCGGTCGATTGTTGTCGGAGCTGATCAGATTTTTATCCAGCATTCTCTGGAGCAATTTTCTTACCCAGCTCTTGCTCAGATGTAAGGCCAGGCAGATTTCGTCGAGGGTGCAGACCGGGCGGATGGTCAGCAGCTCGGCAATCTGCTGTTCACGGACAGAACGACTGAAAGGGATATTCTTTAGTGCAAAGCGAATGGGCATCGTGTTGGTCAGTGCATCAGGTGCTGTGTGAGAACGGTTGATGGGCAAGACCAGTGTGATGCGGTCAGGGTCGAAATCCTCGCGGATGCGGGGAGCGGGCCAGCCCTGACCTTCCCATGCACCGAGGATCGCAGGCAGACCTCGCCGTCCGCCCCCACGGGGAAGAATCAGACCGAACATGGTGCCGAGGGCAGTGTTTCGCGGATCGGAGACCCGACCGTTTATGGCTTCTTTTACTTTTACGCGAAAACTGCCGGGGTTGGTGATCAACAGATTATCAGCAGTCTGGGTGATGGACAGTCCGGTGCCGGAATTGCTTCGGTAGTCGGCGTGGACCAGCGCATTGACCAGTGCCTCCCGCAGGGCTTGGTGCAGCAATTCATTGTCTGTGTCAAAGGAAGCAATCTGATCAAATTTTTCACAGACATAGGTGTAGAATTCATACAGATTAAAACTGCTTTGGGCAGCGAAATCGGTGTCTGTTTTACATTTCGTCGTTTTATCACTGGTGTTATTCGAGGGGGACAACGGATCAGCTTCTTCGCAGTAGCGCAGGGAAAATCCCGGGAAACAGCGGAGAATATCCGGGTAATGACCGAACATCAAAAGGCCTCCGGCAGTGGGGTGATAGGAACTGTCAGATGCTTTTTTCGCTGCACCGAGCTGACAGAGAAATTCCGGGAAATCCAACTGGGCAAGCGCAGCTTTGGAGTGGAGCGCGGAAAAAGCAGCGTGGTAGCGGATCACGGTTTCTGTGTTTAAATCGGTCAATGACAGCTCGGTGATGAGCTGTGTGTCGGGGGAGGTTTCTGCCTTATCCCGAAGCATGCTGTCTACCTCATCCCGGGAACAGCGGTAGTCGCCCTCACCGTTCCGGCGGTAGGAGCCGGTGTAAGGGTCAGAACCGATGAAGATCGGTTTATCTCTGCGGTCAGCTCTGGGCACTTCAATCACAACGATCCGGTTGCCGTCACTCTCTTCAATGCGGATGTCACCTCGTGAGAGGATATTGGTGTTTACATGTGTGCCGTCATTGATCTTGCTCCAGAACTCATCTGCCAGCCATTCAGGGCTGCCAAGCGGCACCGAGCGGAAGGATTTGTCCTCCGTCTCCATGACGCCCAGCAGAATAATACCGCCCATGGTGTTGGCGAAGGCAGAGTAGGTCTCCCAGATGCTGTGGGGCAGACCGCCCTGAGCCTGCTTGGCCTCGATGCGGTTGTTTTCGTGGTAGAGATGGAGGTTGGAGAAATCAATCATGGCCGGGCTCCTTGGTGATGCGAGAATATAATCAAGATACATAAATTCGAAAAACGATGTTCTCTCTGAAAATATTATACCGCAGAAGCGAAATTGATACAAGATTATTCCAAAGAGAATCAAAATGTGATATGATATACGCGTAAGCAAGGTACGCACTGCGAAGAGGAAAATAAAGTGCGAATATGGATGTAAATAACACTGCGAAAGTGACTATATATAACAAGGAAACTCTATGGAACGAAAACTTGAATATACAGCAACCACACTTGACACCGGCCGTGTGGTCAAAGACATCCTTCGTCAGGATTTCCAACTCTCGGCCAGGCAGATCAGCCGGGCGAAGTTCATGGAAAACGGTATCACGGTAAACGGTGAGGAGGTCACTGTCCGGCGGATTTTACAGCAGGGTGATCGTCTGATTGTCCGTTTGGAGGACGGGGAGGCCGGATCGCACCAACTGATTCCGCAGCCGGGGGAGCTGGACATCCGTTACGAGGATGAGGATCTGGTGTTGATCAATAAGCCGGCTGATCTCGTGATTTATCCTTCGCCCGGACATTACGCCGATTCCCTGGCAAACATTCTGGTGTGGCATTACGGACAACGAGGGGAAAATATTGTGGTTCGTCCGGTGGGCCGGCTTGACCGGGAGACCAGCGGCCTGATCTACATTGCAAAAAATAAAGCTGCCGTGCGGAAGATGGAGCTGCAGCGAACCTCCGGTGAGATGGAGCGGCACTATCTGGCGATTGTCCACGGAGGTCCGGAGAAGGATGAGGGGATCATTGATGTGCCCATCGGTCCTGATCCGGAGGTGTGGATGATGCAGAGAGTGTGTGATGATGGAGCCCCTGCGAAGACTGCCTATTGGGTGAGAGAGCGATTCGACGGGTACAGTCTGGTGGAGCTTCGGCTGTATACCGGAAGGACTCATCAGATTCGGGTGCACATGGCTTGGCTGGGGCATCCGCTGTTGGGGGACCGCATGTATGGAGCTGATTGGATGTGTGACGGAGTTGACTCTGATGAATTCGGTATGACACGCACTGCACTACATTCCTGGAAGATTATTTGCACGCAGCCTTTTACCGGCGAGCGGTTGGAATTTATCTGTGAATTGCCGGAGGATATGAGGCAGTTGGTGGGAGAAAAACTATGGGCGAAATAGTGGTAAGAAAAGCAGATGAAAATGATGTAGTGGCATTGGCTAAAATTTTAGTGAAGTCTTTTCGGACTGCCTTTGCGGATATTATCAGCCGTGAGACCATTGACCGCTGTTCCAACGAGGAAAACTGCCGGAATATGTTTGCCGCGATATGTGCGTCCGGCGAGGGACAGTTTTACATCGCGGAGCTTGACGGAAGACCCTGCGGGGAGCTGTACTGGCGGGATGGTGACGAACTGGAGAACTCAGCTCATATAGTGGCGCTTCACTCACTGCCGGAGACTTGGGGAAACGGAAACGGAAAGACCATGGTTGAGGCGGCGCTGGAGGATATCAGGCAGGCTGGAAAGAAAAATGTGTATCTCTGGGCATTCAAGGAGAATCGGCGGGCGAGACGATTCTACGAGAAGAATGGCTTTGAAGTGGATGGCGCAGAGCAGATTAGTGAGTTTGACGGAGCGCTGGAAGTGAGATATATCTATCGTCTTGGGTGAGAAACGGCAAGACAGAAATAAACGGTAGATAACAGGATTTGCGGAGGGATTGTAATGGAAGCAAAAAAGGTAAAATGCATCTGGGAACACAACGGCTCCGACAGCTTGATTTATTCTGGCGAGCATATCGGTGCCTTTACCCGCGGCAGTTCCAAAGAGATAGCGCTGAGTAAGATGGAGCAGGAGATTAAGTCCTACCTGCGGTGGAAAAATCGCAATCCGGATGAAGTCGGGGCGACTGTATCCGAGTGCGATATCGGTCCTGATGCAGAACTCACCACAGAAATTATCCAGGAAAACAGTGTCGACCTGAATGTGGCCGATGCCGACTCCGATGTGATATTCGATGAGGAAAAACAGCCTTTATCCATGGAGGAATATTTGGAATTGAAACATCTGGCACTGAAATCTGCGGAGGATTTTCTTCGTCTTTACGAGTCCATCCCCGATAAGGACAGGAGTTGTCTGCCGGAGCGAAAGACATTTTACGGCGCTGTTCCCAGAACCGCCAGAGAGATGTATGAGCACACGAAAAGCGTGAACAGCTATTATTTTGGTGAGATTGACGTGGAGGCCGATAACGAGGGCACTATTTTAGCGTGCCGCGAAGCCGGATTTAAGGCGTTGGAAAAGCGTGAAAACTTTCTGGAAAATCCGGTGATCGAGGGCAGCTACGGTGAGATGTGGTCGCTGAGAAAGGTGCTGAGGCGGTTTATCTGGCATGATCGCATACACGCGAAGGCCATGTATCGGATGGCGGTGAAAACCTTCGAGTGTGAAGAAATCACGGATGTTTTTCGCTTTGAACATTGAGTGATTTATGGGCTCAGTGGTAGAACGCTTAGGAGGGAGGAACGTAAATCATGACACATGGGACTTATCAGTTGGTTGAGAATTATATGCTGTCCTGTATGAAGGATAGCGCTCACGATAAGGAGCATATTTATCGCGTTTTATACAATGCATTGCAGATTGCCGCAGGTGAGGAAAATGTGGATTATGACGTTTTGATTTGTGCATGTCTGCTACATGATGTGGGAAGACAGGAGGAGTTTGAAAATCCGGGCTTATGCCACGCACAGGTTGGAGCGCAGAAAGCATTATTATTTTTAAATGAAAATGGTTTTGATGCGGATTTTGCAGAGCAGGTTGCCCACTGTATTCGTTGTCATCGACACCGCAAGGCGAGTGTTTTACAGAGTCTCGAAGCGAAAATTTTGTTCGATACGGACAAGCTGGATGTAACCGGAGCCATTGGAATTGCCAGAACGCTGGTTTACAAGGGGCAATTGTCAGACCCCTTATATACACGGAAAGAGGACGGTCAGGTGTCAGACGGAGAAAATGATGCGGTGCCCTCGTTCTTTCAAGAGTATAAGGTTAAGCTGGAGAAGCTGTATGATAAATTTTATACACAGACCGGTGCAGAGCTGGCGAGGCGGAGACAGAAACATGCAGTTCAGTTTTATCATGATTTGTTGGCGGAGGTTTCCGAAAGTGACGAGCTTGGAAATGAGACTCTGTGGAGGATTCTTTCAGAGTAGATGTAAACTGAGATAAGCATTATATCTGACTACACCAAAAGAGCAAGGAGGCATCCATGAGAAACATTTTAGTTACCGGAGGTACTGTATTTGTCAGCCGTTTTGTGGCAGAATATTTTGTGAGGCGGGGCGACAATGTATTTGTCCTGAATCGCAATACCAGGCCACAGCCGGAAGGAGTCACTCTCATCGAGGGGGACCGAAGTCAGTTGGGTGATAAACTGAAAGGTTATTCGTTTGATGTGGTGTTGGATGTTACAGCCTACACCAAAACCGATGTGGAAAATCTGGTAAATGCACTGGGTGAGATCAAGGATTATATTTTCATCAGCTCCAGCGCGGTTTACCCGGAGACCTTGCCTCAGCCGTTTACCGAGGAACAGGAAGGCGGTCCGAATGCGGTCTGGGGAGCTTACGGCACCAACAAGCTGGAGGCTGAGGAGTACCTTCGGGAACATGTCCCCCAGGCCTACCTACTGCGGCCACCCTATCTGTACGGCCCCATGCAGAATGTATATCGCGATCCCTTTGTGTTTGAGTGCGCCGATGCCGGACGCCCCTTTTATATCCCCGGTGAGGGCAGTATGAAGATGCAGTTCTTCCATGTGGAGGATCTGTGCCGGTTTATTGAGATTCTTCTGGAGAAAAAGCCGGAGAATCGTGTATTTAATGTGGGAAATCCGGAGAGCGTAGATATAAAGACATGGGTAAAGCTTTGCTATGAAGCTGCTGGTAAGAATCTGAAACTGATTTCTGTGGATACGATTCATCAGCAGAGAAGCTTTTTCCCCTTCCATGATTATGAGTACGCGCTGGATGTGTCAAAGCAGCAGGCGCTGATGCCGGAGACGAAGCCATTGCTTGAAGGCCTGAAAGAAGCTTATGTGTGGTATTCTGCACATACGGACGAGATCAAGCGAAAGTCGTACATCGAATATATTGACAGTAATATTAAAATGTGATCGGAGGAAATAGAATATGGACTTTAAGGTGGATAAACTGAAATGGACAAGAGCGCCGAAATACTATGAGATCACACCGGGAAAAATCAGAATCGTGACTGAGCCGGGTACGGATCTGTGGCAGAGAACCTACTATGGATTTCAGAATGACAATGCCCCTGTTTTGCAGATGGAGACGGATGAGCAGTATTTTTCCTTTGCGGTGAAGACCACATTTGACAGTAAGCGTAGGTTTGACCAGTGCGGTGTGGTGATGTATCTGGACAGCGAAAACTGGCTGAAGGCGTCTATTGAATATGAAAACGATCAGTACCAGCGGCTGGGCAGTGTGGTGACGAATAACGGTTACTCGGATTGGGCAACCACAGATATCGATGCGTCGATCAAAGCTATGTGGTATCGATTCAGCAGAAGAGAGTCGGATTACTGTATTGAATGTTCTGAGGACGGCGTCCATTACAAACAGATGCGTATCTGTCACATGTGGAAGGGCGACGGAGCGATTCGGTTTGGTGTGTACGCCTGTAGCCCCGAGCAATCTTCCTTTGAGGCGATATTTACGGATTTTGCAATGACAGAGTGTAAGTGGCTGACTCACCAGTAAACAATGACTTGGCAGAACGAATACTGCCGTGGTATGATAAACGTATTGATGAAAGGATTAACCATTATAAAAATGGATAATGATCAAGAGGTGAGAGACAATGGATTTTTTGAGAGTTTTGGAGGGCATTCGAACCCCGTTTATGGACACGCTGATGTCCCTGATCACTCAGCTGGGTGACGAATTATTTTTTATGGTAATCGCCATCACCATGTTCTGGTGCATTGACAAGCGCCGCGGATACTATTTGCTGAGCGTTGGTTTCCTGGGAACTGTGCTCAATCAGTTCCTGAAATTGTGGTTCCGCATTCCCAGACCCTGGGTGCTGGACCCCAACTTTACTATTGTGGAGAGCGCGAGGGAAGCGGCGACCGGCTATTCCTTTCCCAGCGGCCACACCCAGAATGCGGTGGGCACTTTTGGCGGTGTTGCCCGCAGCTCCAAATCAAGGGGAGTGCAGATCGCGAGCATCGTTGTCTTGCTGTTGGTGTCCTTCTCCAGAATGTATCTCGGTGTACATACCCCGATGGATGTGGGCGTGTCCTTTGTGATCGCCACCGTTCTGTTGCTGGTGATGTACCCGTTCTTTGCCCGGATGGAGAAAAATCCCAACCTGATGTATATTCTGTTGGGTGTGATGACAGCATTAGGGGTAGGATATCTGCTGTTTGTCAGCTTTTATGCGTTCCCTGCCGATGTCGATCCGGCGAATCTGGCTTCCGGCACGAAAAATGCTTACACCCTTCTCGGTGCTACCCTCGGTGTGTTGGTGGCATTCCATGTGGATCAGAAGTACACCAGGTTTGACACGGAGGCCCCTCTCCTTGGACAGTTATTGAAGCTGATCATCGGTTTACTTTTGACTCTGGCCATCAAATCCGGCACGAAGCCAGTGCTGAATGCACTGCTGAACGGTCATCAGGCGGCGAATTTCGTGCGCTACTTCCTGATGGTTTTGTTCGCAGGTGTGCTCTGGCCCATGACCTTCAAGTGGTTTGCGAAGATCGGAAAGAAGTAATATTTTTGGAAAAAATCGTATTTATTTGTGGACAATGGCGGACTGGAACAAAAAAACAGTTGAAATCTCTTATATACGGTGTTAAAATAATTGAGATTATGTACGCAATGAGTATTTGGGCGAATACTATTGTCTGATAAGGAGGAAACAGTATGTACAAGATTTTGAAGGTAGAACAGTTGAATCCGGTTGTTCTGCTGATGGTTGTCGAGGCGAAGCGTGTCGCAAAATCATGCCTTCCCGGACAGTTCATCATCGTTAAGCTGGATGAGAAGGGTGAGCGTGTTCCCCTGACCATCTGTGACTATGACCGCGAGGCAGGTACCGTTACCATCGTGTTCCAGCCTGTTGGAGCTTCCACCCAGAAGTTTGCAAAGCTTCAGGCGGGAGATTATTTCATGGATTTCGTAGGCCCTCTGGGACGTCCCTCCGATCTGTGTGAGGAGAGCATTGAGGAACTGAAGAAGAAAAAGATCCTGTTCGTAGCAGGCGGTGTTGGTACCGCTCCTGTATATCCTCAGGTTAAGTGGCTCCACGAGCACGGTGTAGAGGCTGATGTTATCGTCGGCGCAAAGACCAAGGATCTGGTTATTTTGGAGAAAGAGATGGAGGCTGTTGCCGGAAATCTTTACATTACTACCGATGATGGTTCCTATGGCCGTCACGGCATGGTTACCAAGGTGATTGATGATCTGGTAGCTGAGGGCAAGGTTTATGATCACTGCGTAGCGATCGGCCCCATGATCATGATGAAGTTCTGCTGTCTGACCACCAAGAAGCATGGTATTCCTACCATCGTCAGCATGAACCCCGTTATGGTAGATGGTACCGGTA
The DNA here is from genome assembly GCA_017461725.1 of Lachnospiraceae bacterium. Taxonomy (GTDB): domain Bacteria; phylum Bacillota; class Clostridia; order Lachnospirales; family Lachnospiraceae; genus RGIG423. The sequence continues at coordinate 65,926 of JAFTXG010000021.1, read as the reverse complement.
TGTGCGGTGCTTGCCGTCTGACCGTTGGAAACGAGATCAAGTTCGCATGTGTGGACGGTCCTGAGTTCGACGGACATCTGGTAAACTTTGATGAGGCGATGAAGCGTTCTCAGATGTATAAGACTGCTGAGGGCAGAGCTGTTCTGAAGCAGAAGGAAGGCGATACCCATCACGGCGGATGTGGAAATTGCGGAGGTGACGAGTAATGGCAGCAGGATTAGAAAGAGTAGTAGTGAGAGAGCAGGCTCCGTTGGTTCGAGCAGCTAATTTCGAGGAAGTATGTCTCGGTTATAATAAAGAGGAGGCGATGGCTGAGGCCGCACGCTGTCTGAACTGTAAGAAGGCACAGTGTATGGTGGGCTGCCCCGTGGCCATCGATATCCCTACTTTCGTAAAGCAGGTGGCTGACGGTGATTTCGAGGCTGCATATCAGACTATCGTTGCATCTTCTTCCCTTCCCGCTGTCTGCGGACGTGTATGTCCCCAGGAGAAGCAGTGCGAGGGTAAGTGTGTTCGCGGCAAGAAGGGCGACGCTGTATCCATCGGTAAGCTGGAGCGTTTCGTAGCTGACTGGGCACGAGAGAACGGCATCAAGCCGAAAAAGCCTGAGACCACCAACGGCAAAAAGGTTGCTGTCATCGGCTCCGGCCCTGCAGGTCTGTCCTGTGCAGGCGACCTTGCAAAGTGGGGCTATGATGTGACTATCTTTGAGGCACTCCATGAGGCAGGCGGCGTTCTGACCTACGGAATCCCTGAGTTCCGTCTTCCTAAGGATGCTGTTGTTAAGCCTGAGGTTGAGAATATCAAGTCTCTGGGCGTTAAGCTGGAGACCGACGTGATCATTGGTAAGTCCGTGACCATCGATGAGCTGATGGAGGAGGAAGGCTTTGAGGCTGTATTCATCGGTTCCGGTGCAGGTCTTCCCATGTTCATGGGCATCCCCGGAGAGAACGCGAACGGCGTTTACTCCGCAAACGAGTACCTGACCAGAAGCAACCTGATGAAGGCAAGACTTTCCGATTATGACACTCCCATGCCCGAGAGCAAAAAATGTGTTGTAGTCGGCGGCGGAAACGTAGCGATGGATGCTGCGCGTACCGCACTTCGTCTCGGTGCTGAGACCCACATCGTATATCGCCGCGGCGAGGAGGAGCTTCCCGCTCGTGCGGAGGAAGTTCACCACGCTAAGGAAGAGGGTATCATCTTTGACCTGCTGACCAACCCGGTGGAGATCCTCACCGATGAGAACGGCTGGGTAAAGGGTATCCGCTGTGTGCGCATGGAGCTGGGTGAGCCCGACGCTTCCGGCAGAAGACGCCCCGTCGTGATCGAGGGCAGTGAGTTCGAGATCGAGGCAGATGCAGTGATCATGGCACTGGGTACTTCCCCCAACCCCCTGATTGCCTCCACTACCGCAGGTCTTGAAGTAAACAAGAGAAGATGTATCGTGGCTGAGGCTGAGAATGGACAGACCTCCAAGGCAGGCGTATTCGCAGGCGGAGATGCAGTTACCGGTGCGGCTACCGTTATTCTGGCGATGGAAGCTGGACGCGCAGGCGCAAAGGGCATCCACGAGTATCTTTCCAACAAGTAATTTGCTTAGAATAGTGCGGACTAAATAGGTAAAATAAATGACCCGCTGTCAGATGGCAGCGGGTCGTAATGTTTTAATTTTCGTAGATCAGCGTGTAGATATCCTCAGTCAGCTTGGTGACATACGATTCATCCAGATGCTCATTTTCTCTGGTGAGATAGCAGCTGATGATCTCGTAGCGCTTCAGATCGAGGACCTCCTCCGATTCGATCTCATCCTCCATGGCCATGATGCAGTCATCCAACTGCTTTTTATCATAGGTGGTGATGAACCAGTTAATGATGCTGGAAGTCAGCGCTTCCTCGTCGGCGATCTGCTGCTTGAGCTGGAGTGCACGGCGGAAGGAAACCACGGCGATGACCTCGAAGAAGATACCGGCGGCAGTCAGAGTAAAAAAGGTAAAGCGGTTCGTGTGATAGGAGATGGGGAACCGGATCACGTTCAGTGATGAAAGAAGCAGCAGCACCAACAGCCCTGTGCCGATCACTGCAAAGCTGACCGCTGTGGAAAGGTGGTTTTTATAGCGATCCTCACACTTTTCATAAATATGGGAATAGGGTGCGGATTCGTTTTCCGCCGCTTTTTTCTCCTCGGAGGCCTGGCGTTCCTTCTCCTCCATCAGGTAGCTCTGCGCCAAATGGCTGGCACGTCTGCGGTCATCGGCATCTACCAAAAGGGCATAGGAATCATCCTCATCGTCATATGCTTTCTGCGCGTCTATGCCGGAGTAGGTCAGAAAAGTGACCAGACGGTCGATCAGATCGGAATCTCCGCAGAGCATCTGAACCGGGTTTTTAATCAGTTCGGGCATAAATCATATCCTTTCAACAACGTCCATCTTTGATGTAAAAAGACGCTGAAATCTGTCTGAAAGCTATTATAGTACAATTGCCACCGAAAAACAACGGATATTCGCCGGTTTACAAAAGATTTATAATTCTCCTCCGATACAGATAATTTATCATTCGTTTTCGTCTTGATAAATGCGGCACAATTTGTTATTATACATATATTATGGCGTTGACGTGCTAAAGAAATAAAGAGCCGGGGCACGATGGCCGGTTATTATCAGGGGTATTATATGAAATTTACCGTGATCTGTGTGGGAAAAATCAAGGAAAAATTTTATACGCAGGCAATCGATGAATATGCCAAACGATTGTCCCGCTATGGAAAGCTGGAGATTATCGAGGTGGCCGATGAAAAGACTCCGGATCAGGCCTCTGAGACTGTGAACCGGATGATCAAGGACAAAGAGGGCGAGCGTATTCTGGCGCAGATCAAAGATGACGCTTATGTGATCGCACTGGCCATCGAGGGAAAAATGCTGGATTCGGAGGAGCTGGCGGCAAAGGTGGAATCCCTGGGAGTTTCCGGCACCAGCCATATCACCTTTATCATCGGCGGATCGCTGGGGTTGTCCCAGAAGGTGATGAAGCGTGCGGATTACCACTTGAGCTTTTCGAAGATGACCTTTCCTCATCAGCTGATGCGAGTGATCTTGCTGGAGCAGATATATCGGGCATGCCGGATTATACACAATGAGCCGTACCATAAGTAAATTAATCCGGGAAATGATATATAAGAAGAACTGCCGGAGAAAAAATCGGATAAAGAGAAGATCTTAGTTGGGGAGCAGAAATGTCAGCCGCAAATAAATTGTTTACATGGAAAAAGCCTTACGAATTAAAGAAAACGGATACTCTTTTTCTGCAGGCGATGCAGGAAAATGTTCGCCATCATTATGAAAACAGCCCAGACTATGCCCGGATACTGGACGAAAAAGGCTTTCACCCTGACGATCTGAGAGAGTACGATGACTTGAGGAAGATACCGTTTATTCCGACGCTGTATTTTAAGCGCCACACCATGTTTTCCGTGCCGGAAAAAAGATTATTGATTAAGGCGACCTCCAGCGGAACCAGCGGCAGGCGGTCGCTGATCGGATTTAATGGTTCCAGTCTGTATCGCGGGTTGCGGATGGTGCTCAGCCTTTGTAAATATCATCGGTTGATTTCCCTAAAACCGGTTCATTACATTATTTTGGGATATGAGCCTGCCCGCAGTAATCCGTCTGCCATCACTAAGACCACCTTTGGTCAGACCTTATTTGCTCCGGCACTGAGCCGTGATTACGCGCTGAAATATACGAAAGAAGGCTATAAGCTGGATCTGGAGGATCTGAAACAGAAGCTCATCCGGTTCAGTCAGTCAAAGTATCCGGTGCGTATGACAGGGTTCCCTGCCTATACATACTTTTTGCTGAAGCAGATGAAGGAGGAGGGGATTTGTGTAAAACTCCCCAAGGGTTCCTTAATGTCTCTGGGCGGCGGGTGGAAACAGTTTTATGCCGAAAAGATCACTAAGCAGGATTTTTATGAGCTGGCGGAGGAAGTGCTGGGTATCGATGATCAGTACACTGTCGAGTTTTTCAGCGCGGTGGAGCATCCGGTGCTCTATGTGGACTGCCGTTGCCATCATTTTCATGTGCCGGTCTACAGCCGGATCATCATTCGCGATGTGGACAGTCTGGAGCCTGTTCCAGCCGGACAGGTGGGGCTGATCAATCTGCTGACCCCCATGGTGGACAGTGTGCCGTTGGCCAGTGTGATGACCGATGATCTGGGTATCCTGCACGATGAAAAGTGTCCCTGCGGAGTGGATTCTCCCTGGCTGGAGATTCTGGGCCGGGTGGGGATCAAGGATATTGTGACCTGCGCAGCGGGAGCACAGGAGATGCTCTCCGCGAAAGAGCGATAAATTATGGTAAAGAGCGATCGGAGAAGACAAAGATAGGCGGATGCGTCGCCGGAGGAGATAAATGATTTTACTTCATGGTGAAGTGATCGAATCGAATATTGAACAGAAATACTTGAATGGGCTTTATGAGGACTGTATCAAAACCTTAAGTAATGCTGAGCCGATCACCGCGGAGATGGTGATCTCGGCCTGTGATGCCCTGTATCGGAAGGCGATGCGCGGCGAGTATGATGAGATCGTGCTACCGCTGCTTCAGCTGTCGGACATTTCCTATGAGCGGTTTCAGACCATGGCGGCATTGTTTTCCCGTGAGGAGCTGGAATACAAGTGCGCTGTGGAGCTGGGTGAAGACTGCGAAATGAAACCGCTAAAGAGCGGAATCCACAGGAAACGCTATCCGTTGGGAATATTGTTTCACATTGCGGCGGGCAATGTGGATGGTCTCCCGGCGTACAGTGTGATCGAGGGATTGTTGACAGGAAATATCAACATTCTCAAATTGCCTGCCGGGGATAACGGACTGTCCATCAAGCTGTTGTCAGAGCTGATTCGATTTGAACCGGCGCTGAAGGATTACGTCTATGTATTTGATGTGCCGTCCACCGAGACGGAGACCTTAAAGAAGTTTGCCGAGATCGCGGACGGCATTGTGGTCTGGGGCGGAGATGAGGCGGTTGCTGCGGCCAGAAGCATGGCCGATGTTCAGACCAGGATCATTGCCTGGGGACACAAACTCTCTTTTGCTTATGTGACAGAGCAGGCATCCGAGGAGGACTTGTATCGGCTGGCACTGCATATCTGCGAGACGAATCAGGTGCTGTGTTCATCCTGTCAGGGAATATTTGTGGATACGGAGGACTGGACAGTTCTGGAGTCGTTTGGTGAGCAGTTTTTTGAATTGCTGAAAAAGGCAAACGCCGAAAAAGGCAAGGCAGACATGGGGATGCGCGGCAGAAACACCATAAGATTGTACAATGATCTGTTGGAAAATCATCAGGACAGAAAAATATTTAGCGCGGAGGGTGTGAGTGTGGTGATCCGGCAGGACAGCGAGCTGGAACTGTCGTATCTGTTCAGAAATGTCTGGATCAAAGCCTTGCCCCGACGAAAGATGATTGAGACCATAAAGAAACACAAGAATCATCTGCAGACCTGCGGATTACTGTGCGGGGAGGCGGAGAGAGCTGAGCTGGCCGGACTTCTGGCCAGGGCGGGAATCGTCCGGATCACGGGAAGCGATATGTCCAGAATGGTTGCCGGGGAGGCCCATGACGGAACTTATCCGCTGTGGGAGTACAGTCGGATCGTGGAGCTGGACGGATAAAGTATCATTAAATAGGCGACAAAAGGAAGAAGAGACAATGGAAGAGAGACAACAAGGAACGACAACAAGAGCTAAAAATACGGTAAAGCAGGCATTTATCGCCTCACTGCCGGTTATGGCCGGATATATCGTGCTGGGAATGGGCTTCGGCATTTTGCTGCAGGATAAGGGATACACCTGGCCCTGGGCGCTGCTGATGGGCGTGACTATCTATGCCGGCTCCATGCAGTATGTGGCGGTGGATCTCTTGGCGGCAGGGGCATCATTGATCTCAGTGGTACTGATGACTGTCATGGTACAGATCCGTCACCTGTTTTACGGAATTACCTTGCTGAAAAAATACGAAAAGGCCGGAAAATTTAAGCCATACATGATCTTTGGTCTGACTGATGAGACCTACTCACTGGTCAGCAGACCGGAGCTGCCGGAAAATGTGGATGAATATAAGTATTATTTTTATCTGACCATGATGAATCACAGCTACTGGATCATCGGCGATGTGCTGGGCGTGATCGTGGGCAGCTCATTTGCCTTCAATTCCGCCGGTGTGGATTTTGCCATGACGGCACTGTTTGTGGTGATTTTCGTGGAACAGTGGGAGAGCGCAAAGAGCCATCTTCCGGCGATCACCGGTATCGTGATCACGGCGATTTGTCGTCTGCTGTTTGACGCGGACACCTTCCTGATCCCGTCCATGATCGGTATCACCGTGGCGCTGTTTTTGGAGAAGCGGCAGCTGGAGAAGGTGTTGCCTGCGGAGGATGAGGCAGGTGAGGCGGTAGCCGAAGCTAAGACAGCCGAGGCGATTACTGAAGCTGAGACAGCTGGGACGGTTCCGGAAGATACGGCACAGAAGGATACGGCAGCGAGCAGTATGAAAATGACAGCGGAGGAGGGCGTTACCCATGATTGATGTAAGTAAATCTCTGGCGATTATCGCAGTGACGGCGGTAGTTACCGCGCTGATCCGTTTTTCCCCTTTTCTGATTTTCCACAAGGGCACGCCTAAGCCGATTCTATATCTGGGAAAGGTTCTGCCCCACGCGGTGATGGGCATGCTGGTGGTCTATTGTCTGAAAAATACATCCTTTATTTCCGCGCCCTTCGGAGCGCCGGAGCTTTTAGCGATATTGTTTGTGGTGATTGTCCACAAATGGAGACATAACACATTGCTTTCCGTGGCGGGCGGTACGATCTGTTATATGTTGCTGGTGCAGGTAGTGTTTGCGTGACAGCGTGTGTGGCGACCACGTTAATCCGATCAAAGTGAGGGTATGCGGGAGAAGAGGGTATGGACAATCGCAGTTTGCTGAACAGTATATATGAGCCGTTGGACAGAACCGGAAGAGCTGTGCTGAGAGCGGTTCGCGAGCTGGGATATTCTGCCACTCTGGGCTATTACAATCTCCACGAGGTGAAGGTGGACGGCGCGTATCAGACAGAGTATTTTCCACTGCCGGAGATTGAGATCCGGGATAAACGGCTGAATGCGGATTTTGGGATCAGTCTGGATATGACCGGGTGGCTGGAGCTGACGGTTTCCAGAGAAAAAGCGTTGGACATTGACTATGAAATGTTGGGCCGTGACTGGGAGATCGAGGTGTACGGGGCCGAGGATTATCTGGCGGATTATTACCGCGGCAGAGATGATGCCGATGAGGTGAAAGCCTTGATTGCGGCTTCGGATGAGCAGCAGATCCACATCAATGTTACGGTGCGAAGTCTGGACGCGGAGAGTATCCGACGGTTGTTTACATTGCTTAAGGACTCGGGTATTTGAGCTGGGTGTTTTTTGATGTGCGGAAATGAAGTAAAGGATACGATAGGCTGAGGAAAACAGGAATAACATGCTCTATGACAGAGACATCCGTGAGTTTCTCTATGACTTTCTGGAGGAGCGGTACGGAAAAGTAAGAATAATTGAAGAGAAGATGATGGGCAGATCCCGGGCCGACGTGGTCATGGTCATGCCCGATGCTATTGTGGGGATCGAGATCAAGAGCGATGCGGACACCTACACTCGCCTGAAGCGGCAGGTCAGAGATTATAATCAGTTTTATGACCGCAATTATGTGGTGGTCGGGACGACCCACGCCATGCACATTGAGGAGCATGTTCCGAACTTTTGGGGTATCATCACCGCCGAGTGGGAAGGTGATGTGGTGGATTTCTATGTGCTCCGCGAGGCGAAAGTCAATCCTAAGTTGAAACCAAAGAAAAAACTGAGTATTCTCTGGCGGGAAGAGCTGGCCCACATTCAGCAGCTCAATGGGATGTATAAGTATAAGGATAAGAGTAAGGCCTTTGTGGTGGAGAAAATTCTGGAGAAAGTACCGCCGGAAGAACTGGCTGTTCAGGTCAGCGAGGAACTGTTTGAGAGGGACTACACGCGAAAGCAATGAGCACTGCGCGGCTAAGCCAAATGGACTGCGGGAGCTTGCTCACAGGCAGTCAAATTTGTACTTAGATGCATAGGGCGAAGCCCGCGACCGAACGGATGCGCAGCAGACGTGAGGTACGCAGTGCGAGATATTGATGCGCAGTGCGAAATTTGAGGTGCGTAGTGCAAAAGGAGAAAAAATGAATCACTATAAATCATGGTCCGGAATAAAGAAACAGTTGAGTGAGCTATTGTGTGATTCGCTGAGGAACCGGATCACCTATTTTCTTACCCACTACAACAAGGTTCATGATTCATACGGTCGGGCGGCGATCAGACTTGACGGAAAAAAGTTGGTTTGTTTTTCATGGATCAACATGTATCGTCAGGAGGATGATATTTCTCAGCTGGATTTTACGGCGGCTGATAATTGGGGATACGATAGTCCGGAGATAAAAGCAAAATGGGACGCTATAGGTCAGTATTATGAGGATGATTTTCTGGAGGCGGCATTGACTTTTTTAAATTTGCCGATAGAGAAAGCATTGGAAAGTGACAATTATATTATAAAAATATTTGCGATTATGGACCGAAGGACAGGAAAGCGAACACTGCAAAGAATTAAAGAAAACGGGCAATACCTGTATTATCCGGAATGGGCAAAGCAGTTTTATCAGTTAAGATTGGAAATAGATAAAATATAGTGGGGAATAACGGAAGGAGGATTAATCATGACAAAATCAGACAACATCTATGGTGTATTTGACGGCAGCTGGGCACTTCTGACCGCCGGAACAGAAGAAAAGTACAATACCATGACCATCAGCTGGGGCGGTATGGGTACGCTCTGGGGCAAAAGGGTTGCCACCGTTTATGTGCGTCCAAACCGCTATACCTACGAATTTATGGAGAATAACGATTATTTTACCATCAGCTTTTATCCGGAGGAGTACAAAAAGGATCTGACTATTCTGGGAACCAAGTCGGGCAGAGACTGCGACAAGGTGGCACTGACTGAGCTGAAGGCGAAATCGGTGGAGAACAGTATGACCTTTGAGCAGGCGACACTCACCCTTGTGTGCAAAAAGTTGTATTGGCAGGACATGGACGAGGAGAAAATCCCGAAGGAGGCCATGGAGCGATTTTTCGCTACCGAGCCGGTACACCGTATGTATATCGGTGAGGTTGTGGAGATTCTGTGAGGAACGGGGATTAGGTGCGGTATAGAGATTTTATAACTTCTTAACTTGCATAAAAACCGGTTATGTTGTATGCTTTTTCATAGTTAGAGCAGTGGAGTGAGAGCCTGTGAGAATGACGGTTTCCGTGGCACGGAGTTCGGCCGCAGGTTTCGCCATATGCGGAGATTGACACTTAGGAGGACGATGATGGCAGCAGAACACAAATACATCAATTCGGCAAATTACCTGCTTGAGCGGATTGAGAAGTCCACTTCACCTTTCCACGCCGTGCTTGCAGCGGGAGAGGATTTGGACGAGGCGGGATTTATTTCTCTGGATTTTTCAAGTGATTGGGATATGGAGCTGGAGTACGGCGGAAAATATTATGTGACGGTGTATGATTCTACCCTGATTGCGTTTACCATCGGAGGAACCATGGCGAAAGAGGGGAATCTTCGTTTGGCGATGGCACACACGGACTTCCCCTGTTTTAAGATTAAGCCCAGCCCGGAGATGAAGCAGAATGGTTACGGCAGGCTGAATGTGGAGCCCTACGGTGGTATGATTAATTACTCATGGCTGGACAGACCTCTCTCCATCGCAGGAAAGGTGGCACTGAAGGGCGAGGATGCCTTCCATCCGGAGGTGCGGTTTGTGGACTTTGCGAGACCGGTTGCGACCATTCCCAGTCTGGCGATCCATATGAACCGTGAGGTAAATAAAGGCGTGGAGTTTAATCACCAGAGAGATATGCTTCCCATCGTGGAGGTGTTGGGGGAGTCTCTGGGCGGCGAGGCTTTCTTTATGGAAGCGCTGGCTAGAGAGTGCGGCGCAGAAGTGGATGAGATCCTTGATTATGAGTTATACATTTATCAGTACGAGAAGGGCGATCTGGTGGGACTGAGTGAGACTATGATCTCTTCTCCCCGACTGGACAATATCACTTCCGTGACCGCTTGTATCAAGGGTCTGATTCAGGCGCAGCGGGATAAAGGAATCAATATTGCAGTGGTTTTTGACCATGAGGAGGTTGGCAGCCGTTCCAAACAGGGCGCGGCGGGACAGGCCCTTCCCTATGTGATCGAACGGATCTACGATGCGCTGGGACTCTCCAGAGCACAGTATCTGAAGGATATTACCGACGGATTTGCGTTGTCGGTGGATGTTGCACACTGTATGCATCCCAACCAGCCCGATAAAAATGACCCCACGAACCCGGTGAAGATGAACGGTGGCGTGGCGATCAAGATGGCGGCGAGACAGTCCTATGTGAGCACCTGCGAGTCAGTGGCTACAGTACAGCAGCTCTGCGCCATGGCAGACGTACCCTGTCAGAAGTTTGTGAACCGCTCCGATATTCCCGGCGGAGGAACACTCGGTTCCATCGCGTCCGCTTACCTGCCCATGCAGATGCAGGACGTGGGCGTGGCGATGGCTGGCATGCATTCCGCCCGGGAGCTGATGGGCGTGAAGGATCAGTATTATCTGGAGCAGCTGATCACCTGTCTGTTCGGGTTTAAATAAGGAGATGTGGAAATGAGAAAGGAAGACGGAAAAATCGGGTTCAGTGATCTGAGCAGGAGAGATCAGATTCTGTTTGTTTGTATCATAGCGCTCTCTCTGGTTGTGTTTGTGCTGGCGGTTTTGCAGCTCATCTCAATCTGGGAGGATTCCATCAAGATTTACATTCCGCTGTTGGCGGTTACCATGGTTCTTCAGGCGGCTTATCAGTGGGATAAGGATAAGCGAATGGTGTGGATGTATATCGGAGTGGCGGTATTTCTGGCGATCTGCTCGGCACTGATTCTTTTTGTCGTGTAAATGTGTTGTATATTAAAGGAGATAGATTATCATGAACACAGAGTGGTCTTTGGATGTATTGTATAAGGGATTTGACGACCCCAAATTTCAGGAGGATTTCAAGAAGGTAGACGAAGTCTGTGCTGCGGTGAATGCGTTTGCGGCGGGACTTCCTGGCGGTGACGCGAAGGAAAATCTGCTGACCTATATCAAGCTGTCTGAGCAGATGTCCGAGATGGTCTATACCATGGCAGCGTATGCAAATCTTCGCCAGTCGGTAAACACTTCCGACAGCGAGAGCATGGCGTACATGGGACAGCTGATGGCGAAGGCTGCCGGTACCACAAAGGCCAGCACCATCGCGAAGAAGTATGTTGCCTCCCTGGAAAATCTGGACGAGTTGATCGAGAGTGATCCTCTGCTGAAAGAGTATGAGTTTATGCTGAACCAGCTGAAGGAAGATGACAAGTACACCCTCAGCGATCAGGCGGAGGAGGTCATCGCCAAGTTCAATATCAGCGGTGGCGGCGGATGGTCCGATTTGCAGTCCTATCTGACTTCCACCGTTCAGGCAGAATATCGCGGAGATAAAATCCCTCTGTCCGCAGTCCGCAATCTGGCATACGACGAGGATGTGCAGGCGAGAAAGGATGCCTACGAGGCGGAGCTGGCTTGCTACGATAAGATCAAAGATTCTGTTGCATTTGCCTTGAATAATATCAAACTACAGGTGATCAATGCGGCTCAGATGAGAGGATTTGCGTCTCCTCTGGAGGAGACCCTGTACAATTCCCGCCTGCAGAAGTCTACCCTGGATGCGCTGATGGAGTCCATTCAGGAGTATCTGCCCCTGTTCCACCGTTATATGAAGGCCAAGGCGGAGTACCTTGGCTATGAGAACGGTCTGCCCTGGTATGAATTGTTTGCACCGGTTGGAAAGAGTGACGGACAGAAGTTTACGATCGAGGAAGCGAGAAACTATCTGGTTGATCTGTTCAGCGGATTCGATCAGGATATGGCGGACATGATCGCCCGTGCCTTTGACGAGGCGTGGATCGATTTCTACCCCAGAGAGGGTAAGGTGGGTGGAGCGTTCTGTGCTGGTCTGCCGCAGCAGAAGCAGAGCCGTATCCTGACCAACTTTGACGGAAGCTTCAGTGATGTGGACACTCTGGCTCACGAGCTCGGACATGCATATCACAATTTGAATATCGAGGATCACCGTGTTCTGAATTCCGATTACACCATGCCGGTGGCCGAGACGGCATCCACCTTCAATGAGAATGTGGTCATGAGTGCGGCGGTTGAGGGCGCGACCGAGCCCGAGGCGCGTTTTGCTCTGTTGGAGAGCCAGCTGATGGAGGTTAACCAGATCATCTGTGACATCTATTCCAGATATCTGTTTGAGACAGCTGTGTTTGCGCGCCGTGCAGGTGAATTCATGTTTGCCGACGAGCTGTGCCGAATGATGGCTGATGCGCAGAAAAAGGCGTACGGTGACGGTCTGGATCAGAGTATCAATCATCCTTATATGTGGGTATGCAAGAGCCATTATTACAGCACCGGAAGCAGCTTCTACAATTTCCCTTATGCGTTTGGCGGCCTGTTTGCCCGTGGTCTGTATGCAAAGTATAAGGAGGAAGGCGCTGCGTTTGTGCCTAAGTACCGCGAGATGCTCCACGCAACTCCCGTCACCAGCTGTGAGGGGGCGGCTAAGATCGCAGGCATCGATCTGACAAAGAAGGAGTTCTGGCAGATGAGTCTGAAGTCCTACGAGAAAGAAATCAACGAATATATCCAGCTGGCGAGGCAGCTGAAAAAGTAAAGACGGTGGGGCTGTAAAAACAGCGTCGATTTGAACATCTAGGAGGCTACACAAAATAAACCCGAGAAACACGGAGTTTCTCTTTCGTTTATTCTGTGTAACCTCTTTCAGCTGGAATTATGGCATTGTTTTTTACTGCCCCTGATTGTCGGAAAGCAGGTAAGAGATGCTCTATCCCAAATGGTTAAAAAAAGGTGATCTCATCGGGATTCCCGCGCCCAGCGCCGGGATCCGGGAGGAAAAGCTGGCGAAGTTTGACCTGTCCATCGAGAATGTAAAAAAAGAGGGTTACCGTGTCCGCGAGACAGCCAGTGTGCGCAGCGGCCTGATCGCCAGCGCGTCCGGTGAGGTGCGCGGCAGGGAGTTCATGGAGCTCATCGAGGACGATGAGGTGAAGATGATCTGGTGCGCGGCAGGCGGAGAGTTTCTGATCGACATGCTCCCCTATCTGGATGAGGAGAAGATCAAGGCAAACCCCAAGTGGATTCAGGGATATTCGGACCCCACCAGCATTCTGTTCAGTGTGACCACCGGACTGGATATCGCCACGATCTACGGATGCAACGGCGGAGGCTTCGGTATGGCAGAACTGCATCCGTCGTTGAAGGAAAACTTGGAGCTTTGGAAGGGACAACTGAGTGAGCAGACCAGCTACGATCTGTTCGAAGGCGAATGGTCCGAACCCAAGAATTTGGAGCCTGAGGAGCCGGAGTTTGGAAATCCGAAAGGAGAGAAGCCGGAGACGGAAAAGCCGGAAGACGAGTCTGACGGATATTATCTGACCAACCCTGTGGAGTGGAAGACACCCAACGGTCCGGTCAGCGTGAGCGGCAGACTGATCGGAGGCTGTATGGACTGCCTGCTGGATCTGATTGGTACACCTCAGGATCACACGAAGGAGTTTGTGTCTCGTTATAAAGAGGACGGTTTTATCTGGTATTTTGATGTGTATTCGATGACTGCCGAGTCGGTTTACCGCACCCTGCTGCATATGAAGCGGGCCGGATGGTTGGAGAACGTGAAGGGTGTGATATTTGGTCGGGTGACCTTCCCCCAGACCTTTGCGGATATGACTTACGAGGAGGCGGCACTCAAAGCGCTGGGCAGAGACATTCCCCTGATCATGGAGGCAGATGTGGGTCATGTGAGCCCTCGTATGACGTTTGTCAACGGATGTATGGCTCATGTGGAGGCCGCCGATGGAAAAGGCCGGATCAGATATGAGTGGAGAGAGTAGGACAGAAGCATACACCTACATGGTCCGCTGCAATGACGGGACACTGTATACCGGTTGGACCTACGACCTGAAAAAACGGATGGAGGCCCACAATTCCGGAAAGGGCGCCAAGTACACCCGTAGCCGTGTGCCGGTGGAACTGGTGTACGTTGAGACGTTTTCCACAAAGGAAGAGGCCATGTCGAGGGAATTTAAGATAAAACGATTGACGAGAACACAGAAGCAGCAGTTGATTGAGGAAAAACGATGGAAATAAAGAAAAAAGCAGAGAAAGCAATGGTGGAAATGACCTCCGGTTCTCCGATGAAGTCGATTTTACGCTTTTCGATTCCATTAATCATCGGAACCGTATTTCAGCAGCTTTACGGAATGGTAGATACCGTCATTGTGGGACGGTTTGTGGGTGTCAATGCGCTGGCAGGCATCGGCTCCACCGGTTCCTTCAATTACCTGATCATCACTTCCTGTACCGGAATTTGCAGCGGCTTTGCAGTGCCGGTGGCGCAGCAGTTCGGAGCGAAGGACGAGGTGAGACTCCGCCGCTATGTGGCAGGTGCCATTCGATTGAGTACTATTTTGGCTGCTGTGATCACGGTGGTTGTCGTGGCAATGACTGGGACAGTGCTTCGCTGGATGAATACACCGGAGGATATCTTTGATTATGCGTATCAGTATATCCGGATCATCTTTATGGGTATCCCTGCAGTGTTTTTGTACAATCTGTCAGCGTCGATTATCCGCGCGCTGGGCGACAGTAAAACCCCGCTCTTGTTCCTTATTTTATGCTCCGGGCTAAATATTCTGCTGGATATCGTGTTTATTCTGTTTTTGGACATGGGTGTTTCGGGAGCTGCCGTGGCGACGGTGATTGCTCAGCTGACTTCCGGACTTTGCTGCCTGTTTTATATCAAACGAAAATATCCGATTCTCCGGTTGAAGAGAGGGGATTGGGAGTGGAATCCCCGATATGCCGCAAACCTTTGCACCATGGGCATCCCCATGGGGTTGCAGTTTTCGATTGTCGCCATCGGTTGTCTGATTATGCAGGCGTCGGTCAATGCTTTGGGTTCAGCGGCGGTTGCGTCGGTGACCGCAGGCGACAAGATCCACGCCCTTCTCGGCTGTCCGCTGGAGACCATGGGTGTAGCGGTTGCCACCTACAGCGGTCAGAATACCGGTGCGGGAAAGATCGATCGCCTGACCAAGGGAATCAAGGCGGTGGGCGTATTTGTCTGTATCTATTCGGCGATTGCGCTGGGTATCCAGCTTTTGCTGGGCAGACCGATGCTATTGCTGTTTCTGGATCCCGGCGAAGAGCTGATCATCCGGCAGGCCAGAAACTATCTGATCTGCATGGCACTGACCTACATTCCGCTGGGATATGTGACATCCCTTCGCTCCATGATCCAGGGAATGGGCTTTGTCAGCTTTGCCATGTGGTCCGGTGTGTTTGAGACCATAGCAAGAGTGATTGTCAGCCTGATTCTGATTCCGTTGTTCGGTTTTGGAGCGGTTTGTCTGTCGCACCCGGGTGCCTGGGTGTTGGCTGATGTGTTTTTGATCCCCGCGTTCATCGGATGTATCAAGGTGATGAAAAAGCGGATGGGGATGATCGGGTGAGCGTGCCCGGCGAATGATGACAGGAGAGACGACGAGAGAAATGAGACAATATAAAATAAAAGAATTGCTGGGTAGATTTATTCCCTATTTTAAACCCTATCGGAGAACATTGATCACGGATCTGATCTGCGCATCCCTGACCACGCTCTGTGAGCTGGTGCTGCCGATGATCATCCGCAATATTACTGACACGGCGATGAATGATCTGGCCTCCCTGACGGTGGGGCTGATCGGAAAGATGTGCCTGCTGTATCTGGCACTTCGCCTGATCGATGCGGTGGCTTATTATTATATGGCAAACATGGGCCATGTGATGGGCGCGAAGATCGAGACGGATATGCGTCGGGATGCCTACGGACATCTGCAGAAGCTGTCCTCCAACTATTACAATAATACCAAGGTCGGACAGATTATGGGACGGATCACCAACGACCTGTTCGATGTGACCGAGTTTGCCCACCACTGTCCGGAGGAATTTTTGATCGCAGGTGTGAAGCTGATCGCTTCCTTTGTTATCCTGGGAACGATCAACTGGCAGCTGACGGTGTTGATTTTCCTGCTGGTGCCGGTGATGATGGTGTGCTGTTCCTGGTTCAATATTAAGATGCGTGCGGTGTTCAAACGCCAACGCCATCAGATCGGTGAGCTGAATGCCCGCATCGAGGACAGTCTGCTGGGACAGCAGGTGGTGAAGGCCTTCACCAACGAGGACCTGGAAAATGAGAAGTTCGAGGAGGGCAACGGCAACTTCCTCGTGATTAAGAAAGACAGCTACCGCCTGATGGGACAGTTCAATTTGATGACTCGTCTGTTCGACGGAGCTATGTATATCACTGTGGTTTTGGCCGGCGGTATTTCCGTGATCAAGGGCGGCATTGCGGCTGCGGATCTGGTTGCCTACGTCATGTATGTGTCCACCCTGATCGCAACCATCCGCCGTATTGTGGAGTTCGCGGAGCAATTTCAGCGGGGCATGACCGGTATCGAGCGATTCCTGCAGATTATGGACGCGGACATCGAGATATTCGACGATCCCGATGCGGAGGAGCTGGAGAAGACCACCGGACATGTGGAGTTTAAGAATGTGACCTTCGAGTATCCCGATGACCACAATCAGGTTTTTGACGGTCTGAATCTGGAGATCCGTCCCGGTGAGAAGGTGGCCATCGTGGGGCCTTCCGGCGGCGGAAAAACCACTCTGTGCAATCTGATTCCCCGATTCTATGACGTGTCTGCCGGCGAGATTTTGCTGGACGGAAAGGATATCCGAAAGTATAGCTTGAAGAGTCTGCGCAAAAATATCGGTATGGTACAGCAGGATGTGTACCTGTTCTCCGGCAGTGTCATGGACAATATCCTCTACGGACGGATCGGCGCCACCAAGGAGGAAGTGATCGAGGCGGCGAAGCGGGCCGGTGCCCATGACTTTATCATGGAGCTGAAGGACGGCTATGACACCTATATCGGCGAGCGCGGCGTGAAGCTGTCCGGCGGACAGAAGCAGCGCATCAGTATCGCTCGCGTATTTTTGAAGGACCCTGCCATGCTGATCCTGGATGAGGCGACCTCCGCGCTGGACAACGAGAGCGAGTTTGAGGTGGCCCGCTCCCTGGAGGAACTGGCGAAGGGCCGCACCACGCTGACCATCGCCCACCGTCTGTCCAGTATCCGCAATTCGGATCGTATACTGGTCTTGACAGACAGTGGTATAGTAGAAGAAGGAAACCATGATGAACTGCTGGCGAAGAAAGGGCTGTATTACGAGTTCTACCAGCTGGCCAATGAGTTGAAGTAGATGGTTTGGCCGATACTTTGAAATGAATGGAGGTATATTATTATGACTAAAGTAGATGTGATTTCCGGATTCCTCGGAGCCGGTAAAACGACGCTGATTAAGAAACTGCTGAAGGAGGCTCTCTCCGGTGAGCAGGTGGCGTTGATCGAGAATGAGTTTGGTGAGATCGCTGTGGACGGCGGTTTTCTGGAGGAGGCAGGCGTGCAGATCCGCGAGATGAATTCCGGCTGTATCTGCTGTTCACTGGTCGGCGACTTTGTGACCGCTCTGAAGGAAGTGATTGACACTTATCATCCCGACCGCATCATCATCGAGCCCACCGGCGTGGGCAAGCTGTCTGACGTGACCAAGGCGGTTGCGGACGCGGTGCAGAATGAGGATGTGGAGCTGGGCAATGCGATCACGGTTGTGGACGCAAAGAAGTGTAAGATGTATCTGAAGAACTTCGGCGAGTTCTTTAAGAATCAGGTGGAGCATGCGGGAACGATTCTCTTAAGCCGCACCGACGACATCTCCGAGGAGAAGCTGGCTCAGTGCATCGAGCTGATCAAAGGGCTCAATGCGCACGCGCTGATTATCACCACACCCTGGGATCAGCTGAGCGGTGAGCAGATTCTGGCGGAGATCGAGAAGAAGGCTGATTTCGCGGCAGAGGTATTGAAGGAGATGGAGGAGCATGAGCATCACCATCATCATGAGGACGGCGAGTGCTGCTGCGGACATGACCATGATCACGAACATCATCATCACCACGATGATGAGTGTGAGTGCGGCCACCATCATGACCACGATCACGAACATCATCATGACGATGAGTGTGAGTGTGGCCACCATCACGACCACGATCACGAACATCATCATGACGATGAGTATGAGTGCGGCCACCATCATGACCACGATCATGAGCACCATCACCACGATGGCGATGAGTGCAGTTGCGGCCATCATCATGACCATGATCATGAGCATCATCATCACCACGATGGCGAGTGCAGCTGTGGCTGCGGCCATGACCATGGACATCATCACCATCATGCGGATGAGGTGTTCACCAGCTGGGGTTATGAGACTCCACTGGCCTTCAGCGAGGAGCAGCTTCGCACTATCATGGCAGCGCTGAACAATAACTGCTACGGTATGGTCCTGAGAAGCAAGGGTATGGTGGCTTCCACCGAGCCCGGAAAATGGCTGTATTTCGATATGGTTCCCGGCGAGTGCGATATCCGCGAGGGCGCTCCTCAGGTGACCGGACGAGTTTGTGTCATCGGTTCCGGTCTGCAGGAGATGATGCTGGAGATTTTGTTTGGAAGAAAGTAAAATATAGATTAGGCAAAGGCGGTGTCTGGATGGCACCGCTTTTTGTTTTGGGAAAATGTAATCAATTTTTGAACGGATTTGTTTTCAAATTAACTAATTTGCCGAGGAGAAGTTGGAATTTTGTTGATAAACGGGAAAATATCATAAAAAAACATTCAAAAATTGATTGTTTACGGAGAAAATAATGTGTGTTAATGTACAAAACGTAACGGGTCGGTTGGACTTACAGGATGGATAGAAAGGACTTGAGAATATGACATTTGCGGAAAAGAGAAAGAAAACCCTGCGCTTAATGAAGCGAAACTGGCTGCTATATGTTTTTCTGCTGCCTGCGGTATTGTTTATCGTGTTGTTTAAGTATGGGCCTATGTATGGACTACAGATCGCATTTCAGAACTACAGTATCACAAAAGGCTTCTCAGGCAGTGAATGGGTGGGCTTAAAATGGTTTATCAAATTTTTTGAATCGCCCAGATTCTGGGTGCTTCTTAAGAATACACTTACCCTGAGTCTGTATAGTCTTGTGGTCGGATTCCCAATCCCGATTATTCTGGCACTGGTGTTAAACAATGTAAAAGGGGTCAAACGGAAGAAATTTGCGCAGACAATCACCTATATGCCCCACTTTATTTCCACAGTTGTACTGGTGGGCATGATTTCTGCGTTTTTCTCGCCATCATCCGGCTTTGTTAACACGTTATTATCTTATCTGGGTGGTTCCGGCGATACTTATTTTATGGGTGATCCTTCTTATTTCTCTCATATGTATGTGTGGTCCGGTGTTTGGCAGGAGGCAGGCTGGGGATCGATTATTTATATGGCTGCGCTGGCAGGTGTGGACCCCACCCTTCACGAGGCGGCGATGATCGACGGCGCAAATAAGTTTAAACGAATCATACATATTGACCTGCCGACAATCATACCGACCATTATTATCATGCTGATCATGCGCTGCGGCTCCATCCTTGGTGTCGGTTATGAGAAGGTATTTTTGATGCAGAATGACATGAACATTGCCGTATCAGAAGTAATTTCAACCTATGTGTATAAGCTGGGCCTGATCAATCGCCAGTACAGTTATTCGACCGCCGTAGGACTGTTTAATAATGCGATCAATTTTACGCTCCTTGTGATTGTAAATAAGGCTGCCAAAAAAATCAGCGGCTCCAGTCTCTGGTAAACGGATGACTGTTCAATGATAATAGAAAGGAAGACGTAGCATGGAGAATGGAATGATGAGCGTGAAGCGTGCGCAAAAAATTAGACAACGACATACTTGGGATGATATTCTGTTTGAGGTTATTACGAAGCTGCTTTTGATCTTTTTTGTGGTTATCGTGGCTTATCCGATTTATTTTATCATTGTAGCATCCTTCTCTGATCCGGTTTATGCCAATAATGGTTCGATTCTTTTGTTTCCCAAGGGATTTACCCTTATGGGATATGAGAGAGTGTTTGAGGACGAGCGAATTTGGATCGGATATCTGAATACGATCATCTATACCGTGAGCGGTACGGCACTGGGTACAGCGGTAGTCTTGCTGGCCGGATACGCTTTTTCGAGAAAAGATCTGCCCGGAAGTGGGATTTTGATGAAGCTTTTTATCTTTACCATGTATTTCAGCGGCGGCATGATTCCTCTGTTTCTTGTCGTAAATGAAATGGGCCTGGTAAATACCAGATGGAGTGTTATTCTTCTTGGATGTGTATCGGTTTATAATATCATTATTGTCCGATCCTTTATGGCGAATACCATATCGGATGAATTGATGGATGCGGCGACAATCGATGGATGCGGTAACGGTATGTTCTTTTTCAAAATCGTGCTTCCCCTCTCGAAAGCAGTGATTGCTGTTATGGTATTGTATATTGCCGTTTCCTACTGGAATGGTTACTTTAATGCAATGATCTTTTTGACCGATACAGACAAATATCCATTGCAGCTGTTCCTGAGACAGATTTTGTTGATGGCTACCCAGAGCGGTTCGGATCTGAATCTGATACAGCAGGATCCTGAATTAGCAGATCAGCTGGCGACCAGTGCACAGCTGGTTAAGTACGGTATGATCGTTATCGCAACTGCCCCGATTATCTGCTTATATCCCTTTGTTCAGAAATACTTTGTGAAGGGCGTAATGATCGGAAGTGTCAAAGGGTGAGTGGGCTCGAAAAGAAATAAGAGGATCACTGCATAAAGTGCAGTTC
Organism: Lachnospiraceae bacterium; assembly: GCA_017461725.1. Taxonomy (GTDB): domain Bacteria; phylum Bacillota; class Clostridia; order Lachnospirales; family Lachnospiraceae; genus RGIG423. The sequence goes on along the minus strand of JAFTXG010000021.1, from coordinate 44,888 downwards.
CAAAATAAATTTTAAGGAGGACTTTCCATGAGAAAGAAACTAGTAGCGTTGCTTTTGGCGCTGACTTGTCTGGTGTCTGTTCTTGGCGGATGCAGCACCGGGACTGAGACCAAAACTCCAACCGGAACATCTGCAGAGACAGATGCGCCAACCGCAGGTACGGACGCGGTTGAAGGTACGGATGGTGCGGAGGGAAATGGTGAGATTGCGGTGGATGCTTTTGCCGGCACTACACTGACCATTGCCATGTCAAAAAATGCCGCTGACTTAAGCGAGGATTTCAATGACAAGTTGATTTTCCAGCTGGCAGAGGAAGCAACAGGAATCCATATTGATTGGATCCCGGTAGATCCGGAGGTACAGGAGGAGCGCGTTAACATTATGCTGTCTTCCGATATGCCGGATGCGTTTATTAAGCTTCTCAGCGAGGAGCAGGTAGGACAGGAGGCAGAGTCTTTCTACGATCTTTCAGAAGAGGGTCTGCTGGAGACCTATGCGCCCGATGTTCTTGCAGCATATGAGACGGTTGAGGGCGGACTGGATATGGTAAGATGGTCTGATGGATCCATTCGCTCTCTGGTAACCGGATTGGCAACCGATTACAATGGTGAGCCCGGACCGATGTGGGTGATCAACAAGACCTGGCTGGATCAGCTCGGATTGGATGTACCGGAAACCGCTGAAGAGTTCTATAATGTTCTGAAGGCATTTAAAGAGAACGATATGAATGGTGACGGCGATGCGACAGATGAAATCCCTGCAACGTTCTGTAATGCATATTGGGCAGGAAACTTTATGAACTATGCAGATGCATTTGGAATTCCGGGTTACAATCAGTACTCCTATTCTCACTATTTTATGGTGCAGGATGGAAAGGTAGTACCTACTGTTGATACAGATAACTATCGTGCATTTCTTGAGTATTTCTATAAACTGGGACAGGAAGGCCTTTTTGATGTAGAAGGTTTTTCACAGACCACTGAGCAGGCGAAAGCGAAAATCAAGGAAGGACATGCCGGTGTATTTATGACCTATACGGCAAGCTCCTACTTAAATGATTCCACGTTCTATCAGCCGGATGATTATGTTCCGATGCGTCCTTTCCAGGGCCTTGAAGGTGTGGAGCCGATGAAGTCCGGTACGAAGGACAGACTGGCAGTGGACAGAACCGGCTTTGTTGTTTCCGCAGACTGTGAAAATGTGGAGGCACTGCTGCACTGGTGGAATTATATTCATAGCAGTACAGAACTGAAAATGATTGCCTACAATGGTGAGCAGGGCGGCAACTGGGATATCACTGACGATGGAACCTTTGTAAAGAATCCCGAAAATAAGCTGTTGCCGGAAGGTATGACAGGAACACAGTATGATTACACTTATGCAATCGTTAACTGGCCTCCTTTCATCACCAAGGATGAGCTGCTGGTTAAGCTTGTACCCGATGATCCCAACGATCAGACACTGCGTGTAAATAATGTTACTCATGTGTATGATATGATGCAGGATGAGTATCTGCCGGTAAGATTTACTGATCCGGAAAAGATCAGCGAAAGATCTTTTATCGAGGTTGACCTTTTTGCCTATATTGAGAACTTTACTGCACTGAGTGTTGCAAACGGCGTGACCGATGCATCCTGGGAGCAGCATCTGGCTCAGTTGGAGGCGTATGGTTATTACGACTGGATCGACTGGTACCAGGGATTTGTTGACGGAGAATATTAAATCGATTGAACAAAACCGGAGGCTGTGGCAGAATAGCTGAGTAGTCAGCTGTTCTGCCCGCATCCGGGCATTTGTGTAGATGGAGTAAGGTGAAGAGAACTGTATCAAACCGGCCAAGTTGCAGGAGGTATTATGGGAAGAGAATTAAGAAATATTCGTGTAGACAGGGTCTACAAACGGTTTTTATGGAGCTTTCTGCTGGTTTTAGGGGTGCCGGTTATTTTCTTTGTAGCACTGTTTACGGATAACTATAAGAAGATTTATCAGGAAAAGGTCATAAATCAGGCGGAAATTTTGCTTGATAGTACGATGAAAGAGCTGGAGAGAAATCTGGAAAATCTTCAGTCCATTGCGGTCTATAACAATCAGCTTTCTCATATGCAGGACATCGCAATCAAAAGAACCTGGCTTGACAGAGAGATCAAAAAGACGTTGTCTGCAGAAATTGTAACCCATTCATATATTGATGAAATTAGTTATTATAATACGGTAAAGCGAAACACCGTGTATACCAGCCTGGGGACATGGTCTATTGATTATTATGTGCAGTTGTTGACGGGGATGACCGACGAAAAAATGCTGCTCGAAGAACTGCAGAGCATACCTAACAGTGAATTAAGGCTTTGGATCCCGAAGCAAGAAGACGAATATAAACCTTCGCTGCAATATATCGTTCGTGGCGGGAAAAGAAACTGGTGGATATTTACGTTATCACAGGAGCATTTGAAGGAGCTTTTGTATCAGGAAGACGCATTGACTGTACTGTTGGACGCAAACGGGCGGCAGTTATATCCAGTTTTAGAAGAGGGTGTTTCCGAAAACTTTGACCGTATTGAGATACAGAGCATGTCCTATGAAGAGGATGACCTATATCATATTCTTGCTGTCTCAGATAAGTGGGGGTTTGCGCTGTCGAGAAGGATCAGCAAAACAGAACTGTTTCAGGAAGTGAATTCCCTGCAGACTTATTTTTTCATTATGGTTGCATTGGTTTTGCTGATCGGTGCCGTTCTGGTTATGGTATTGACGCTTTATCATGGTTATCCGATCAAGAAGCTGCAGACATATTGTGAGGAAAAGGTTTCAAATCTGCCCAAGGCGTTGAGCGGACTGGAGGTGTTTCAGTTTGCGATGAAGCAAATGGAGGATCAGGTACAGCTTCTTGAGGCCAAACGGAAAAGGAACCAGTTATTATTACAGATGCTCTATGGAAAGGATTGCGATACAGAAAGCTTCCGTGCTGCGTTGAAGAAGGAAGGGCTGTTTCAGGGGGGTGAGGAATACAGGGTTATTGTGGCGGTGACGAGAAGCGAGCATGAAGGAGACTGCAATAAATTACTGCTGTATTTGGATAATGAGGTATGCGGGGAATGCGAATTACATGCTGTGGATCTGCCTGCGCAGGATGTTGTGGTGATCATTGCCGGGATAAAAAAGAATGCGGAGGAAAAGCTTCACCATATGTTACTGAATATCATCGATACGATGAAGAGTAATGCGGGCTGTGAGCTTGTTATTTGTGCAGGAAGTCCCTATAAAAAGCTGGAGGAAGTCCATCTGTCTTATCAGGAGGCGATTACCCATAACCGTGTTGGCGAGCGCAAAAAGAGAGCAAAGCTTGTTTATTGTAAACCGATTAAAGAGTACAGCCATTGCTTCTTATACCCGCATGTGGAGCTGGAAATGCTGGCTACAGCGCTGGATGAGCTGGATCTGAAAAAGGCAGATATCGTAACGGGGGCTTTGGTCGATATTATTCAGGAACAAAAGGAAAACCGCATGGCCTGCGTTTCACTCTATTATGACGTGCTGAATACCTATTACCGAGCCCATGCGAAGCTGAATCCGGACAAACAGCCGGGCTTTTTAGGGATTGATCTTCTGGAGGTCAAGGATTATCCCGATGTGGTGCAAATGATTCATCGCATCCGCGATCAGTTCAGAGCCTATGTGGAGGAGACAGAGCATGAGAGTGCTTCTGCCGGCAAAGGAGCCAAAAAAGAGGGAAATGTGATCGACGATGTGATCATGTTCATTGTACAGAACCGCACGGTAGGCGATCTGAGCGTCAGTATGGTGGCAGACTATTTCGATATGTCTATGTCAAATCTGAGCCATCAGTTTAAGGTGAAGACAGGACGTACCATATCTGATTATATTACCGAGGTGAAATTTGCCTACGCCGGTGAACTGCTGCGGGAGACCGATTACAGTGTGAGCCGCATTGCGGATATTCTGGGATACAGCCAGGCGGCAAATTTTATCCGAAAATTCAAGCAGTATTTCGGTGTTACACCGGTGGAATACCGTGTGATAAACAGAAAAGGGGCGGAAGAATGCACGAATATATCTGGGAAAAGTACGGTGGAAAATAAAGACAGTAGCAGGTTAGAAAACAGGAGGATATGATGATGGGTACATTGGAAGAATTGAAGAAAAGCAAACTGGTGGCCATTGCTCGTGGAATCGATGAGCAGTGCGTTCCGCCCTTGATTGAAGCGCTGGTAAAGGGCGGAATCAAATGTGTGGAGGTTACGTTTGACCACACGAAAGCGGATGGTGTACAGCGCACACTGGACTGTATCCGTCGGATGACGGCGGAAGGTGAGGGTCGGATTCTGGTGGGAGCCGGCACGGTTTTGTCGGCCAAAGAGGCTGCCATGGCTTTCGACGCCGGAGCGAAGTATATCATTTCCCCCAACGTAAATGCTGCAGTCATCGCAGAGACAAAGCGGCTGGGTATGGTGTCCCTGCCGGGAGCAATGACCCCTACGGAGTGTCAGTATGCGGTGGAGTGCGGCGCCGATCTGGTGAAGCTTTTCCCTGCGGGATCTTTGGGTGTTTCCTATTTTAAGGCGATATTGGCTCCCCTCAAGCATATTGGATTTGTGCCCACAGGTGGCATCACCCCCGAGAATCTGCCGGAGTTTTTGGCAGCCGGTGCGGTGGGCGCGGGAATCGGAAGCAATCTGATCAATGCGGCCTATGCCCGTGAAGGAAAGTTTGATCTGATCGAGGAAGCAGCAAAACAGTTTGTGCAGGCTGCGAAGCGGTAAAGACTGGAAAGTGAAAGGAACGACAGTATGGAAAAGAAGGTTTTAGTGACATCCAGATCATTCGGTCAGGTGTCCGATGAGGCGGTTCGGCTGCTGAATAAGGCCGGAATTCAGATCGACTATATGGTCAGCAATTTTGTCCTTGATGAGTTTGAACGAAAAATCCCGGAGTATGATGCGTTAATTATCGGAGCACATCCCTTCAGACCTGAGTTGTTTGACACGTGCCCCAAGCTGAAAATAATTTGTAAGCACGGTGTGGGGCTGGATAATATTCCCGTTGAGGCGGCCCATGAGGCGGGAGTCTGTGTGACCAACACGCCGGGTACAAACTCCGATGCCGTAGCGGATTTTGCCTTCGCACTGATGCTGGCCGTCGGACGAAATCTGATTTATTCCGTGGAAGAGATCAAAAAGGGCAATGTGAAACCCAAATACGGCAATGATATTTGCGGAAAGACACTGGGACTTCTCGGCTTCGGTGCCATTGCCAGACGGGTGGCAAAGCGTGCCTTCGGATTTGGTATGACCGTCTTGGCCTATGATCCCTATGTCGCCGCTGCACCGGAAGGGCTGGAGCAGGTAAAACTGTGTACGCTCGAGGAAGTGCTGAAAGAGAGCGACTATGTTTCCATCCATTTGCCCATCACGCCCCAGACAAGAGGAATGATCGGCAGAGAAGCCTTTGAAATGATGAAGACCGGTGCCAGACTGATCAACACCGCCCGTGGTGGAATCATCGATGAGGATGCAGTGATCGAGGCTGTCTCATCGGGCAAGCTGGCCGGAGCGGCACTGGATGTTTTGGATACAGAGCCCGTCGCGGTGGATAATCCCCTGTTGTCCACACCGGGAATCATCATCACCAATCATGTGGCCTCATACAGTAAAGAGGCGCTGAATGCGGTGAGCATGATCTGTGCAAACAACGTGATCAGTTGTCTTGAGGGCAGGGACGTATTATATTCGGTGTAAGGAAAGAGACGTGTTAAATAGCAAATCTGGAGCGGTGTTGGATTTACACCGCTCTTTTTTTGGCCTAAAATCTTGGCTTTGTCCTAAAAATCTCGTAATATTACACTTTAAAAAATGCAGTAGCCATGGTATGCTAATTATCAGAGTGAGCTTATAGTATTCGTTTACATCTGGACAGTCTTATTATTCTGCTTGAGATATATTGTCATATATAAAATTACCCATAAATAGTTATACTTAAGATGTCTACTTATGTACGAAAGGAGAGGCAGTGTGTACACGGTATTAATTGTAGAGGATGAAATCCTTGTCAGTGCAGGGCTCAAAAGTATGGTCAGCTGGTCTGATATGAACATGGTGATCGTGGGCGAGGCCCGGAACGGAAAACAGGGGCTGGAGATGTATCGGGAGAAAAAGCCGGATCTGATCCTGACCGATATCAAGATGCCTGTCATGGACGGGCTCTCGATGATCACCCAGATACGAAAAGAGGACAGCCAGACAAAGATCATTGTTCTGACCGGATATGAAGATTTTGAGTTGGTTCGTGAAGCCTTTATGCTGGGAATATCGGATTATATTCTTAAGTTGAAAATGCTGCCGGAAGAGATGGAGACCGTGATACGGAAGGTTTATGATGAACTTCTGCTCGGCGGTACCCAGATGCACAAGAATGACGATAAGGAAGAGGAAATCAATCGGGTCAACGAAAATCGAATAAGGCTGAGGGACTATATTCTCCATGCGGTGAGCGGAGCGGAAGAAATAAAACCGGTGATGGGAGCGCTGCAGGTGAAAGAGGATGACCTCTTTGTCGGTGTTATGGAGATTGCGCAAACGTCTCCCAAAACGAGGGATGGTTGCCACACGGAAGAGGTGGAGCAGGTTATCCTGAGTCTGGTGAGAAATATCCTTTCTGAGTATGATGGCGGAGAGATTTTTCGCGGGAAAGGAGCGGAGTATCTGTTGGTTGCCAACGTACCGGACGGCGGCCAGCCGGAGAAAACGGAGTTTCTTTTGGACATGTTGTCCCGAATACAGACGGCGATCCAGGCATATATCAACTGCAGCGTAGTGTTGGGGAGCAGCAGCTTGTCGGATGACTGCGGAGAACTGAGGCGATTGTATAAGGAGGCAGAGAGGGCGCTGGCTGAGGCACGCCTTTACGGAGAGGGGATAAGTGTTTTCGGCGAAAAAGATTACCGCTGTCCATATGAGGAAATCCTCACCGCTTTCGAAACGCGGTTTGTCGGGCTGGATGGGATCGGCGAGGATTATCGGCGTAAAATCCAGAGGGAAATCACCTTCATGAAAAAGATTAAGAATCCCCGGCGCGAACTTATACAGGAGATATTGATCCGCTGGTTCCATCAAGCCTCGACGGACGGCGGTATCATGAAAGAGGAAATGTTTAAGTTTGTCTTAAATGGCGTTGACCGGATTCGTGAAGCCAGATCATTGAGGGAGATGCTGGCTGCCTTTGAGGAATGTCTGCTGTCGCTGATCCAAAGCATGAAGGACACGAAAATCGTCAGGAGAGAGGTGGCGGAGGTCGTAAAATACATTCAGGATCACTACTGGGATGAGGAACTCTCTATCTCTCTGGCTGCTCAGGCGGTGGCCCTGAATAAAGACTATCTGAGCAACCTTTTCAAAAAAGAGACCGGCATCAGCTTTTCCGACTATGTTAATTTGCAGCGGATCAAAAAGGCACAGGAGCTTTTGACAGGAACGCATTTGAGAACATATCAGATTGCTCAGCAGGTGGGCTTTCAGGATGAAAGTTATTTCAGCCGCGTTTTTAAGAAAATCGTTGGAATGAGGCCGGGAGAATACAGAAAGTGTGAGATTCCTTATGGCGATTTTGTAGACAGATAATGAATCGAATCGCAGAGAGATAACGGAGGTAGAGGATGAGAGGTAAACTGTCTGTCCAGTTGGGTGCGCTGATTCTGGCAACAAATCTGTTATTTTTGAGCCTGTGCTTTTTCTTTCAGTATGTGGTCATTGGAAATGTTCTTCGGGAAAATTATGAGGAGGCCTGTATTGAACGGTTTGAGCAGGCAGAATACAACATTAACAATTTCTGCGAGCAGATGGAACTGGTATCCAGGCGACTGTCTGCAGATATGGGGCTGACGATTCTCGCAGATTTTGACAATCTGTCCTTCGGAGATCAGATGACTAAAATTGTGGAGGTGAGCAACAGTTTTCGCAAGGAGAGAAACAACTATTCTTATCTGGAGGCAATTGCCTTTTACGGGAATCAGGGGCTGATCCTGAAAAACAGCAGTCTGGGAAATGGAAATATTTACTATGAAAATTCACCGGAGGACTGGTTTTATTCCTCAGATATCCACAGTGAAATGAGCGATAAAAGTCTGAAACTCAAATGGTTTGGCGGATATACAGATGGGGATTTCGGGCTTCAGGGTGAAGGGGAAGCGGCTAAGTACTATATCACAGCGGTGAGAAATATCATGTCCAAAAAAGGACAGCTGGTATTCACCGTGGAGATGGACTATTTTTCGGATATTTTTTATGCCAACAGTGAGGAAACAGTAGCCAGTATCTATATCGTGGACAGCAGTGGGGTAATCGTGGCGGCGAAGGACCCGGGAATCATCGGAACAAAGAGAAACTTTTCGGAGGGTGAGACAGTACAGGAGGGTGTACTCCGCTTTGAGGAGGACAGCGAAGATGGCAAAATGCAGGTTCTCGTCTACTATCTTTCTACCTTGGGCTGGAGCCTGGTCAATGAGATTCCTATCGTGGAGGTGACCAGAGAGAGTATTTATCTGCGCAATATTTTGCTGATCACCTGTTTTTTAAGTGTGGTTGCGTCTGTCCTCTTTTCTATGCGGTGGATACGCAGCCTGCTGAATCCTTTAAATCGACTGATGGGAGTTATACAAAAGGTCGGAGAGGGTGAATTGGGTGTTACGCTGGAGGATGCTCCGCGAAACGAGATCGGTGTGGTGACCAGAGAGTTTAACCGCATGTCCACAGAGCTGGAGGATATGTTCGCCAGAAACCGGCAGATTGAGGAGGAGAAGCGGAATTTGGAGATTCAGACCCTGCGTTCCCAGATCAATCCACACCTGATCTATAATACGCTGAACACCATCAAGTGGATGGCGCTGATCGAGGGAGAGCGCAATATCGCCGAGAGTATCAGTCTGCTTTCGGATTTTCTGGAGCCGGTTTTTAAAAACAAGAGTCTCTTGTGTACGGTGGGAGAGGAACTGGATTATGTGAAAAAATACATTGCCATCATGAATCTTCGCAATGCCGGCGGTTATGTGCTGGAAGTGGAGGTTTCGGAGGAGTATCTGAAGTATCAGATACCACGGTTTCTGCTGCAGCCCATTGTGGAAAATTCTATCCTTCACGGTCTGGAAGACAGATGCTCCGGAAAAATCAAAATATCCATGGCGGTCGAAGGGGACGATGGATTTCTTTTGGTGGAAGATGACGGCAGTGGCATGGACGAATCACAACTACAGGAATTGCAGGCGAAATTGGACTGGGCGGAAGAAAACCGACATACGGGCATCGGTATCGGGAACGTTCACAGTCGATTGAAACTGCAGTATGGAGCTGATTACGGAGTGAAGGTCTATAATCGAGTTCCAAAAGGAATGGCTGTCAGGTTGAACATCAGACTGGAAATATCGAAATAGTACCAAAAAACAAAGAAAAGTCCTTGAAATTGTACAAACTGTCAATTTCTTGGGCTTTTTTTCTGGAAATAGTTGTGTGAATTAAAGTGTGTTTCATTGAAACACCGTGCCTTGTGTGATAAATTTATATAAAATTAACAAGTTTATGTTGCGTTTCGGAGACATGATACACAAAAAGGAGGCACTATGGAGACGATTAAAGAAAAAATTGGGTACAAACGGTGGAAAAAATGGAAGTATTTTTTGCTGGTGCTGCCATTTCTGATATTTGTCTTTGCGTTCTCCTATGTTCCCCTGTTTGGATGGGCCTACGCCTTTTTTGATTACCGACCCGGCAAGCTGTTCTGGGATGTGGATTGGGCCGGACTGAAACATTTTCAGCGATTGTTCACTGATTCCAGTATCCCGAGAATACTGCGGAATACGCTGGTGATGAGTGGACTGACATTGCTATCATCTCCGTTTCCCATGTTTTTGGCGATCCTGTTGAACGATGTCAAAAATGTAAAAATAAAGAAATTCATCCAGACAACTACGACCCTTCCTCATTTTATCAGCTGGGTCGTTGTATTCGGACTGGCACACGGGTTGTTCGGTGCTACCGGTTTGCTGAATCAGTTGTTGAAGGTGCTGGATATTCCAACATTGGAATTTGGATTGATTGGCGACAAAAATTCCACCTGGGTTTTACAGTGGATGCTGGGATTGTGGAAGACATTGGGTTGGGATGCGATCCTTTATATGGCGGCTATTGTCGGCATCGACGGCGAGCTCTATGATGCGGCCAAGGTGGATGGAGCGAACAAATTACAGCTGATTAGGCATATTACCTTGCCGGGAATGGTTCCCACCTTCTTGGTATTGCTGCTGCTTAAGGTCAGCAATGTACTGAATAACGGATTTGATCAGTATTTCATGTTCTGGAACTCACTGGTAGCGGACAAGATTGAAGTGCTGGACTACTACATATACAATGTGGGTCTGAAAACGGGACAGTATTCTTATTCCATCACGGTTAGTATGTTGAAGTCACTGATCGGTATCGTCATCCTGTTCCTGGCCAACCGTGTCTCCAAGAAACTTCGCGGAACCAGTCTTGTCTGAAAGGGGGAATAATCGATGAACAAAAATGCAAAATTAGTTGGGAATAAGGATTTATCGGAAATTCTCTTTGAAATCCTTAAAAATATCATCATCGTTGTGTTTGTCATTGCGTGTATCTATCCGTTTTACTATGTAATCATCTATTCCCTGTCGGATCCGGATAAGGCACAGTATGGCATATGGCTTTGGCCTGTGGATTTCACGCTGGATACTTACATTATGATTTTTGAGAGAAATGATATCATACCTGCTTTTGGGATTTCCGTTTTGAGAACTGTGATCGGAACGGTGACTTCCGTGTTCTGCACATCTCTGTTGGCCTTTTTGATGACCAGAAAGGAGATGCCCTTCCGCAAGGTCGTGTACCGCTTTATCATTATCACTATGTATCTGGATGCGGGACTGATCCCCTGGTATATCGTGATGAAGACCTACGGACTGCAGAATAATTTCCTTCTGTATGTCGTGCCATCGGCCATCAGCGCCTATAATATGATCCTGATTAAGACCTTTATGGAACAGCTCCCAGAATCGCTGGAGGAAGCAGCCGCCATTGAGGGAGCAGGATTCTTTGATATCTTTTTTAGGATTGTTTTGCCACTATCCAAACCGATCATTGCGACTATCAGCGTATACTGCGCAGTGGGACAGTGGAACAGTTGGAGAGACAATTTTTTCCTGAACACTGACAGAAGCTTAAAGACAGTCCAGCTTATCCTGAGGGAGTATATCACCAGTGCCCAGAAGGTGGCGGAGGCCATGGAGAACAACCCGGCTCTGGCACAGCAGTTGGGAAATGCGGTGCAAATCACCCCTGAGGCGGTACAGATGACCGTAGTTGTGATTACTATGGTTCCGGTTATGTTGGTATATCCCTTTGCCCAGAAGTATTTTACTAAAGGTATTATGCTGGGTGCAGTAAAAGGCTGAGTGCGCCTTGAAATGGGTAGATGATGAGAAGGGGATACTATGGTTATACCGATTACATTGATGAGTTTTAACACACAGCATTGTATGAATTATCTTACGAAAGCAATTGATTTTGATTGTTTCGTGGAGGAGATTCGCCTATGTAATGCAGATATCATTGGCCTGAATGAAATGCGTGATAAGGGTGAGTCAAAAGATTATCAGGAGCAGACAAAAATTCTTGCGGACAAATTGGGCTATGATTATTATTTTGCGAAAGCAATAGACTTTGACGGAGTTGATCCCTATGGAAATGGGATTATATCCCGGTTTCCGATTGTTTCTGCCGAAACTATTCTGGTTCCGGATCCGGAGGTTCGTGCCTATAATGGATATTATGAAACGCGCTGCCTCTTGAAAGTCAGAATCGATGTATGCGGCGGATTGGATGTTTGTGTCACTCATTTTGGATTGAATCCTGACGAACAGAAGAATGCGGTTGACACGGTACTGGCGAATATAAGTGATCAGCGCTGCGTGCTGATGGGAGACTTTAATCTTACACCGGATAATCGGTTACTTGATCCGATACGGGAAAGGATGTATGATACGGCATCATTATTTGCGCAGGAGCTGCTGAGTTTTCCATCGGATGCGCCCAAGAAGAAGATAGATTATATTTTTACCAGTTGTGATATAAAAGTTTTACGTGCAGATATTCCTGGGGATGTGGTTTCGGATCACAGACCACATATTGCGGTAATCGAATCTATTTGCGGGAGAGGTTAAGCCTCCGCATTTGGAGAATAAACTATTTTAAAGGAGGAAACACATGAGAAACACATGGAAACGAACTCTGGCGTTTATACTGTCTGTGGTTATGCTGCTTGGCCTGACCGCATGCAGTCAGACAGAGCCGGAGCAGGGCGGAAAAGAGAGTACCGCTGCATCAGAGACAAAGGCACCTGAGACTCAGGGCGCGCAGGAAACCAGGGCGCCAGAGGAAGAACTGGAGCCTATCACTCTGACATGGATGGTGATGAACTACTCTTCACCTGGTATCCACACCGAGGAGAATCCTGCATTAAAGTACATCTATGACAAGCTGAAAATTGAGATCGACTTTATCTCCTATGATCAGGATATGCTGACGCTGCAGGCTGCAGGTGATGACTTGGCTGACATCGTTGAACTGCAGTATAATATTGGATCCCAGTTGGTGGAGTCCGAGCAGATCATTCCACTGGACGATTTGCTGGAAGAGTATGGACAGACTGTGTTGGAGCGTTGGGGGGATACGTTGGAGGTATCCAGACAGAATCTGGGCAACGGCGAACATATCTATTCTATTCCACGCGGAAAGATTGAGGCAAATGTGGATAGTCCTGCGTTGGATGGTGCTGGCGGATTCTATATTCGTCGTGACATCTATAAGGCAATCGGTGCACCCAAGATGGAAACGAGAGATGAACTACTGAATGTGCTGAAGCAGATGCAAGATTATGCAAGAGATTATTACGGAAGAGACGACATCTATGGTACTGCCTTCAAGGCTACATCAGGTGCCGGCTCCAACTCCTGTATATTTATTCAGCATGACGGATATACCTGGTATGATGCAGGTTCAGCAATCCATATTGAGACCGGCGAGCTGAAGCATATGTTGACCGACCCTGACAGCGAACAGTGGGATGCAATTTATTTCTGGAATAAGGCTTACAGAATGGGCCTTTTGCATCCTGAAAGTTTTACGAATTCCGATGCTTATGGTTTGATAACCAGCGGTAAAGCTCTGAGTGGTATCCAGTGGGGAGACACCGTGCTGGATAAAGAGGAATTCGGAGATACTGCTCTGATGACTTGGGTAGAGGGCGTTTTCGATTACTATCTCGGTATTTATGAAAGTCCCGCGCCTTTGGGTGGCGGTGTTAGCAATAGTGCTACGGCAATAAGCGCCAACTGTGAATATCCTGAGCGTGCGATGCAGCTGATTAACTTCTTGAACACCGATGAAGGATTGCGCCTGATTTACAATGGTGTTCAGGGTGTAGACTGGGATTATGTAGATGGTGTGCCTCAATATATTGGTGAGGTAGGAGCGGCTTATGCAAAGAGTGCAGCAGATGGAGATGCAGCGAGAATAAAGAAATGTGTGGATTATGCTCATACACTTGCTAATCTGGGTGTTAACTATGTCTGTGATGACGGCTATCCCGCACTGCTGACTCTGAGTGCTCCGTATCTCGCATCTCAGATCGATTCTGCATATCTTGCCTATGTACAGGATTATGATCCGGAGTTCACTTACCCTGGGCAGGTATACGACAAGTGGATCAAGGAGGGAACTGCTAAGACTGATATTTCTGACAAGGCAGCGATGATCTACGGCTTGAGAGGACTTCTTTCCATTGAAAATCAGCAGAAGTTTCAGGCTGCAAATGAGGTATTTAAGGCCAATATTGCAAGTCTTTTGACTGCTGAGTCCGACGATGCATTTGAAAAGCTGAAACTGGAAGTGATCGAAAAGTTCCTGCAGGTTGGTCTGGGCGATGTTGATGCTGAGTGGGAACTGCTGCATGCGGAGGCAATCCAGAAATATGAGGATCTGCTCAGCAAATAATTAGACAGATAACATTATGTGAAATACGCGAAAGGGCTGCAATTGCAGCTCTTTTGCGATATTCGGAGCAAAGATTGCGCGAAAAAGCAAAAGAGATAAGGGAGAATTGTGATGAAAAAGAACTTTATAACAGAACCCTATCTGCTGTCCTTATCCCCCTCCATGGAAATGAATGTGGTATGGATCCAGCGGGAGCCGGTATCTGGAGTGGTAGAGTATGATGTTGTAGACTATGTTGCGGAACGAGACGAGGACGGTGAAGGTGAAAAACACGAATCGGTGATGTTGAGATACCGTATGTCTGCCGAGTGTTATGAACTGACAGGATTTCGCGTGCCGGCCTCGGCGGCAGGGTATGAAAAGGAACCCTCTGACAACCCAGAAATTCCGTTGTGGCAGTGTATCGCCAGGATAGAAGGACTCCGACCCGGACAGACCGTAGATTATCGCTGTCACGCCGGAGAGGAGGTCACAAAAGTTTATCGTTTTCATACAGCGCCCAACCCGGGAGAAGTGTTCCGATTTGCCCAGATGAGCGATCTGCAGGGCAATCCGGGTTGTGACATGGCGGCTTGGGAGATCGGCTGTCAGAAGCCTGACTTTCTGCTTTACTCTGGGGATGCGGTTCATTTCGCGTGGAGAGCTGAGGACTGGTTCGATCTGGGAGAATTATGGCAGACAAAGGAGTCAGCAAAACGCGCCTTTTTCTCCTGTATGCAGCAACAGAACGGAGCGGAGCTTCTACAGTATTGTCCCCTGTTTATCTGCCCAGGAAATCATGAGGTCGATGATGTGCGCGTGAGCTGGGAGAAAGCGTTTGGAAGCAGGGATGAGAACTGGAGCTGGTCCGTCTACATGCAGCTGTTTCGTCCGCTTTACCCGGACAGGGATGTCTCGCTGACCGGAAAGCGATGGTATTCAGCCGATTACGGTGATCTGCACATTGTGTCATTGAGCGTTCAGCGTTATGCCAGATGGAGCGCTTATGAGGCTCCCGGTTGGCGCCTGACCGATTCCATTGCTCCGGGCAGTCCTCAGATTAGCTGGCTGGAGCGGGATCTGCGCCTTGCACAGACCAAGTTTAAATGGGTGATCCTGCACTGGCATCTGTTGAACAAAGGCCATGATGTACAGCCCTTACTCTGCCAGCCAGTGATTGATGAGCAGGGCAATGCCACATATCCATATGATCACGGCGAGGACCTGATGGATATATTTGAGGCCGGAGGCGTAAATGGTGTCAGCTACGGGCATAGCCATGTGTACGAGCGGTACTATGCCAAAGGGGTCCACTACATAGAGGCTGCAAATTTTACCATCTGTTATCGGGAGGAGAATGCGCCGGTGCACCCTTCGGGAAGGCTTCCGATCGTGGAGGACAATTCCAGAAGATCATTCCTGATCGTGGAGCGCAGGGAGGGCGGATTATTTGGAATCGGATATTATGCGGCGGACGGACAAGCGGAAGATAGCGATCATGATAAATCTAAGCCGAGAGCATTTGATACCTATCAGATTGCGGATGGGAAAGGGAAATCGGTAAACGGACGGTAAATTGCACGTGGGAGGTAATGATATGGAGACGAAAGAGTGGCTGAAAAAATATGATTATGAGACAGATGGGCTCTGTGCGGCGGAGGCTGTTGTACAGGGAGAGAAATACAGGATCAGTATATTGACCCCGTCGTTAGTGCGTTTAGAGTACAGCGCGGACAGACAGTTTGAGGATCGTGCAACGCAGGCGGTGATCAATCGGAAGTTCCCAGTACCGGAGTATCAGGTGAGCAGGGAAAATGGCAGATTGATGATCGAGACAGAGGAATTATGTATCGAGTATGATGAAAGGACATTTTCTGCAGAGGGTTTGCGTATTTCAGTGAAGGCGGTGGGAGGAGCTGTATGGCGGTTTGGACAGGAATTGCACGACCTTAAGGGTACTTTCCGGACGTTGGATGGGTGTAATGGGGCAGCCTATGATGGGGAGGATATCCGGCTTGGTACCGGTGTGATCTCAAGGGAAGGTTTCTCAGTGCTTGACGACAGTCATTCCATGGCGCTTAGGGAAGATGGCTGGATAGAACCTAGGAAGGAAATGACAGATATGTATTTCTTTGGCTATGGTCATCGGTATTTGCAGGCCCTCAACGATTTTTATCATCTCTGTGGAAAAACACCGCTGTTGCCCCGATATACGCTAGGTAACTGGTGGAGCAGATATTATCGATACACGGAAGAGTCTTATAAAAAGCTGATGAACCGTTTTGAAGAGGAAAAGCTGCCCTTTACGGTGGCCGTGATCGACATGGATTGGCATCTGGTGGATGATGTAGATCCAAAATACGGCAGCGGCTGGACTGGTTATACCTGGAATAAAAAGTTTTTCCCAGATCCGGAACGGTTTCTTGACTGGCTTCATCAAAAACGGATGAAGGTCACCTTAAATGTGCACCCGGCGGACGGAGTCCGTGCATACGAAGAACTGTATCCGAAGGTGGCTGAGGCCATGGGGATTGATCCGGCAACCGAACAGGCCGTGGAATTTGACGCAGCCGATCCGGGATTTTTAAGGGTGTATTTTGATGTGCTGTGTCATGAACTGGAAAAGAAGGGTGTGGATTTCTGGTGGTTGGACTGGCAGCAGGGAACAAAGACAAAGCTCTCCGGTCTGGACCCGTTGTGGGTGCTGAATCATTTTCATTATCTTGACAGCAAGTGGAAGGGAGAGCGTCCCCTTACCTTCTCGCGATATGCGGAGGTGGGCAGCCACCGGTACCCCATCGGTTTTTCCGGTGATACCCACATTACCTGGGAGAGTCTGGCTTATCAGCCGTATTTTACAGCAACAGCCAGCAATATCGGTTATGCCTGGTGGAGCCATGATATTGGTGGACATTTTGGCGGTGGCAGGGATGACGAATTGATGGCACGCTGGGTACAGTACGGTGTGTTTTCTCCGATTCACCGACTGCACAGTTCAAATAATCCGTTTGCCGGAAAAGAACCGTGGAGATATGGCGCGGCTACCAGAGAGGTGATGAACCGATACCTCAGACTGCGCCACAATATGATTCCTTACCTCTATACGATGAATAGAAGGGCCAGTCAGGAAAATCTGCCGCTGGTTCAGCCCATGTATTACCTGGAGCCGGAGCGGGAGGAGACATATCAGGTACCAAATGAGTATTATTTTGGCACGGAATTGATTGTTTCACCGATTACGACAAAGGCGGATTTGGTCTCCGGAATGGCAAAGGTGAAGACATGGATTCCCGAGGGTCTATGGGCTGATTTCTTTGATGGAACAGTTTACACCGGCGGAAACATGGTTGATCTGTGGCGAACGATTGAGAATATTCCGGTATTGATGAAAGCCGGAGCTATTATTCCCATGAGAAATCAGCAGGAAACGGACAATTCGGTGGAGAATCCCAGCGCGATGGAAGTGAGAATATTCCCGGCTGCCGACAGTGAGTTTACGCTGTGGGAGGATCAGGGAAATACACCTGAGGACAAAGCAGAAAACTGGGCATCGACGAAGCTGTACGTGAGCACAGAGGAACATAAAGTTGTGATCGAGGGTGCTGGAGGAAATCTTGCAGTATTGCCGCAAAAGAGAAGCTGGAAGCTGGTTTTTGTTGCGACAGGAGAGAGTGCGCTTAAGGTATATAGCGGGGAGGAAGAAATATCCGCAAAGACTTACTATGATGAGGCGGTAAATAGTTTGATCGTCGAGATTCCGGAGACGGATGTGAGCGAGGATATCAGTGTATATTTCGTAGAAAATATTCATATCGCCGGTGTGTCTTCCGAACAGCGGATATTTGCTGTGCTGGAGAAAGCACAGATGGGATATGGACTGAAAGCGGAAATATATCGTGCGCTGCTGACTGATCCGGAGCAGTTTGCGGGGTGGATCAGAAGGAAGGAAATGGATGAAAATATCCGGGAAAGTATCCTGAGTCAGCTGGGGGAATGTGGATTTGACAATTATCGGATTGATGAAAAGATGGTAAGAAAGACGAAACACAGTAAAGAATAAGGAGGACACTTAAGAATGAAATTGTCGTTGGAGCAAATGAAACAGATAACGGTTGGTGCACTGACAGTTTGGGAGGAAGATGGAGTCTTTCGATTTGCCAAATGTACGCCCAAGCAGGTGGAAGCCTGGTATAACATTGAGACTGTGTTGGGCGAGCGGGCGGAGGCCACAACGGGAATCCGACTGGATTTTCATACCGATTCACACTTTTTTGCGTTCACGACTGCAAATAAGGTGAATTATGAATGTTATGTCGATAATGTGCTGACGAACACCTTTTTTGAAAAAGACTTCGCAGATGGCATGAGCAGGCGAATTGAGCTTGATGGCAAGGAACACCGCATTACATTTTACTTGCCAAGCCATAGTGTGGGGAAATTGGCATCAGTCGAGCTTGAGGATGGCGCGTCGATGATCCCACATAAATTCGACTGCAAAATACTGTTTATTGGAGATTCCATTACGCAGGGGTGGGAATCCACTTGGGATTCTCTCTCCTACGGCTACCATGTATCCAGATTTTTCAATGCGGAGAGTGTTGTTCAGGGCGTAGGAGGCGGGATATTCCATGTGACGACCTTTGATGAGGCGGTCGACTTTGATCCGGATATTGTCGTGGTCGCTTACGGAACCAATGACTGGCACTGGTACAGGACCTTGGAAGAAGGCAGAGACCAATGTCACGGTTTCCTTGATTTGCTCACGGCAAAATACAGGGGCAAAAAGCTGTTTGGCATTTCGCCCATCTGGCGTGCGGATCAGGGAGCCGACGATGCGGAGATGGGAAGCTTCAGGGAGTGTGCGGATTATGTGAAAGAGGAGATTCTCGGTCATGGAATGATTCTGATCGATGGGGAAACGCTGACGCCTCACCTTCCTGATTTCTACTCCGATGGATTCTTACATCCGGATACCAAGGGATTTGGCATCTATGCGTTGAATTTAATTATGCAGATGCGGGAGTATTTATAAAGATATAATTGGATAGGGGCGATGAAAAGGAGCCGAGTCAGAGATGATTCGGCTCCTTAACTGTTTCAAAACAGAAAAGTAAATAGATTCTAAATATCTATTCCGCTTTACATAATAGTCCGTATGCTTTACAATCAAACCACGCATTGCGATACAGTATGGAGGGGAATTATGAACCTGAATGAAAAGATAAGACAACTTAGGGAAGAAAGATATAAAACACAAAATGGATGCAAAATATGGTTGGTATCGATATGATTCTCGTTTTGCACTTGCTGTATATAATAATTGCGGAGAAATTGAAAGATATAATTTCTTTAAAGCAAGGATGATTATCAGACATGATGCTGATGGAAAGAAGTATCTGTACGATATAATTAATATAAAAAAGGAACCGAGTACCCCGCTTGGCTAGATAAAATCTACGTACGGTAAAAAAACGGTTCCTTTTGATAAAAGTATATAGGATAATTCATGAAAATGCAAGTGTTTTGAGATAAAATCTGGTATAAAAAGAGATGGTCAAAATAGGAGATATAGTAGAATAGAGAATGTGCGGTAGCGTCTTGAAAATTGCAGGTGACAAAAATCCGCCGGCGAGGTATAATAACGGATAGTGGCTAGACAGGGGGATGTATCATGCTGGAAAAGATGGGCGATTTTTTTGACAACCGGTTGATCGGATATGACGAGCACCAGCTGACCTGTATTGAGTCGGCGCAGGAGTTTTATCCGTTTACCGCGGACTTACTGCCAAAAGAGGCAGGTGCCTCCATTTTGGATCTGGGCTGCGGTACCGGGCTGGAACTGGGATATTATTTCGCGGTCAACCCATCGGCGAAGGTGACCGGCATTGATCTGGCACCGGGAATGCTCTCTGTATTGAAGACTAAATTCCCGGATAAACAGCTGGAGCTGATTCAGGGGTCTTATTTTGAGGTGCCATTTGGCGTGGAGAAATACGATGCCGCGGTTTCCGTGGAGTCTCTTCATCATTTTACGAAGGCGGAGAAAATTCCTCTCTACCGCAAATTGCGGGAGGCGTTGAAGCCGGGCGGATATTTTATCCTGACAGACTACTTCTCCTTGTCGGACGAGGAGGAGCGTGCTCATCGCCGTGAACTGCAGAGGCTGAAAGCGGAGCTGGGGATTGAGGATGACGAGTTTTACCATTACGATACGCCGCTGACGGTGGAGCACGAGACCGAGGCGTTGATCGAAGCCGGATTTTCCAAGGTGGAGAGGTTGGGCAGCTGGGGAGCGACCTGTGCGCTGCGTGCAGCGCGGTGATGCGATGAATGTATTGTGATTATCATTAGAAAGAGGAAATATGTTGCTTCAAGCCGCTATTGATACGATTAAGGAATTACAGTATATAGCAGGAGGCATGGTGATATTCCTTGAAACGGATAATGATCAGAATTTGCTTCAGTTTTATGAAGACCAGAATGGGTTTAAGCGATTTGATACCAGGGAAGCAAAGGCTGGCACAGATCAAGCGCACACATTGATTCAATTGTTGAAGGTAATGTAATAAATAAAGGTTTGGAGGCACTTATGTTAGGAAGAAAACGTGAAATTCCCGTCTATATGTTTACCGGTTTTCTGGAGAGCGGAAAGACTGAGTTTATCAAGGAGACCCTGGCAGCGGATTACTTTGCTGTCCGCGGCAATACCCTGCTGATCATCTGCGAGGAGGGCGAGTCTGAGTACGAGAAGGCGTTTCTGCAGAAGAACCGCGTCATCACCTACACGGTGGAGGAGCAGGAGCTGCTGACCAGAGAGAAGCTTGAACAGCTGGAGCAGGAGATGAAGTTTGAGCGCGTCGTGTTCGAGTGGAACGGTATGTGGAATCCGCTGGAGCTGGAACTGCCGGAGAACTGGCCCCTGTACCAGCAGTTGACGCTGATCGATGCCAACACCTTTTTCCTGTATTACTCCAACATGCGCTCTCAGTTCGTGAACATGCTGAAAAACTCTGAGGTGGTGTTTGTGAACCGGGCTGACCGGGAGATGGACCTGCTGAATATGAAGCGAATCATCAAGGCGGTCAATACCGGCGCGGAGCTGGTGTTTGAGAGCAAGGAGCGCACCGAGATCCGCCAGGATTTTGTGGAGGATCTGCCCTACGATCTGGACGCACCGATCATCGAGGTGGACACTAAGTCCTACGGTATCTGGTTTATGGATGCCATGGACAACCCTGACCGCTATGAGGGCAAGCTGGTGAAGTTTACCGCCATGGTTTACCGGCCCTTCGGCATGGCGAAGAATCGATTTGTGCCGGGACGCAAGGCCATGACCTGCTGTGAGGACGATACGGTATTCCTGGGATTCCTCGCAAAATCCCCCGATGCGGTGAACTGGCAGAACAATCAGTGGGTGACCCTCACTGCGCGGATTGCCATTGAGTATCAAAAGACTTATAAAGGCGACGGTCCGGTGCTGTATGTGGAGAACATTGAGGCGGCACAGCCGATCAAGGAGTATGTACAGTTCGGTTGACACGAGTATGGATATGCGTGAAGATTGGTCTGTGTACGATGAGCAGTTGATGGTTGTGTGAGAGGGATATCGTTATGGCATTTGATTTCAAAAAGGAATACAAAGAGTTCTACCTGCCCAAATCCAAGCCACAGATCGTCACCGTACCGCCGGCGAACTATATTGCAGTCCGCGGCAAGGGAGACCCCAACGAGAAGGGCGGAGAGTATAAGGCAGCTATCGGAGCTTCTGGTGGCAGGATGGCATCGAGGGTGTGGATTATTCGGACAAGTCCGCCTTTCGATGGATCTCGGTGATCCGCCTGCCCGACTTCGTGACCCGGGAGGAGTTTGCCTGGGCGGTGGCTGAGGCTGAGCGCAAGAAAAGGCTGGACTGCTCGAAGGCTGAGTTTCTGAGCATTGATGAGGGACTCTGCGTGCAGATCATGCACTTGGGTGCTTATGATGACGAGCCGGCCACAGTGGCTGTGATGGATGCATTTCTGGCGGAGAATGGCTATGAGAAAGATTTTTCGGACAGCCGCAGACATCACGAGATCTATCTGTCTGATGCCAGAAAGGTGGCACCGGAGAAGTGGAAGACGGTGATTAGACATCCGATCAGGAGAACAACGTGACAGCATGAAAAGAATGGTCAAACATAAGGGGAAAATACTTATGATAACAGGTGCTTTTTGCCTGATCATCAGTTTTGCCTGGATGATTTGGGAACAGTCGTCGACAGGAGGGTTTCTGATGCTGGCGGCAGTTGCCGGAGGCTTGATTGCAAATGGCATTGTCAAGCAAAAAGAAGAACGAAATACAAGGAAATAGCAATGAAAAGCGGTTGAGTGATTGTGGTCAGTGCCAAAATCGACAACCGCTTTTTTGTTGCAGCTTAAATTAAATAGATATATATCTAAATGTATATTGACATAAAATAAAAACAATTATATAATCAAAATATGAACAGCTTTACTGTACAGGTTTTAAACATATGCGGTTTCCTGACGGTAAGAGAAAACGGAAAGGAGGTATGAGTATGCGAAACGATAAAATAACCAGAACAAATAAAATCAGAATGGATATATACGAAATAATGAGGGACAAAAAGACATGAATCATTCAACGATGAATCAAAATCCATTAAATAAGGAAATAATCTTAAACTTAGTCAAGGCAACCGGTGTGTCTGCCGGGGAACTGGTGCTTGTACACTTTTGGGGAGAGGATGAGGATAAGGAAATTGCCAACCACTTTGTGGCGGCTGTGGCCGCGTTGGGTGCCACGCCCGTTCTTTTGCAGCAGTCCAGAACAATCAACCGGGATATCTTCCTGACTGCAAAGGATAACTGCTTCGACGAGCGATATTTCGCTCTGTTTTCTGAGTTTGACACCGTGCTGGACGTGTTCACCTACCAGCCTATTGTACTTGGAGCGCAACTGCCGGATGAACAGATGGCATTGTATCGCAGATATATCTCACAGCTCTTTTACAAGCTGATGGAGTGTAAGCGGTTTACGCAGATCAGGATTCCCACACAGGCAAATGCCGCAGAGTCAAATCTCGATCCGCAGGATTATATTCAGCGGATGACGGATGCCTACGATATTGATTATGAAGCGCTCAAAACAGCTTGCGCGAAAGCGATAGAACGGTTTGCGGGGGCGGAAAGGATAGTTGTCTATACCGGAACGGACTGTGTGCTGTACTTCGAATTGACGGGCAGGACCTGGCATATTGATGCCGGTGACGGCGATCTCCCCTGCGGTGAGATTTACATTGCGCCGGTTGAGTATAGGACAAAGGGCAGTGTATTCTTCGAGAACTTTTATCTGAATGAGGTGAAGTACAGTAATATTACACTGCAAATCTCGGACGGCGAAGTGGTCGGCAGCAGCAACCCGGACGTTTGGGCGTATTTCACAGGGCTTCCGCGGGAGAATCGCATTGTATGCGAGCTGGGCATCGGTATGAATCCAAATGTGACCGATCTGTGCGGATACACGGTGTTGGATGAGAAGATGGCCGGGACATTTCACATCGCTGTCGGGGCGAATGATATGTTTGGCGGCGAAAATAAAGCGAATGACCACATTGATTTTGTGGGTTGCGGCAGAATGGAGGTTGTAGTATGATGGAGTATAAAGTATCAAAGTTAAATGAATATTTCGCGGAGAAAACAGCTGAGTGCAGCCAGCAGAAGGTATACCTTCTGGCGGATGACCGAAGGGATGAGGCTTCCTTTTGGCAGATCAGAGCGAATATCTATGATATATTCAAAACGATTCTTTCGGTGGCTGAGCGGACACAGAAAAGCGACGAGGGTGCAAACAGCTTTTTTGTGAAAAAATTCAATGAGATGACAAATACCTGGGCAGAGTCCGGTAAAAAGGCCTCGGATCACGGCGATGCGCAGAAAGCGGCCATTGAACAAATCAAGGTGGAGACTGCCGGAGAGATTCGCAGGGTGTTTGAGGAAATTTGGGGTGAGAACAATGACGGAAACTGAGGCAATCAAACTGTTTAAGTGTCTGGCCGATAAGTCGCGGCTGCAGATTCTGAAATCGCTGGCCATTGAGGATATGTATGTGGAGCGGCTGGCAGAGCGTTTGGGGCTGACCGCGCCAACCATTTCTTTCCATTTAAAGAAGCTGCAGGATGCCGGGGCGGTCACTTCCTACAAGAGTCAGTATTACATGATGTATTCCCTGTGTAAGGACGTGTTCATGACCAGTATTCTGGAGATCATTCAGGAGGAGAGTGATGAGGCGGACCTGCAGGCGAAACGGGATGCGGAGTATCGACAGAAGGTCATTGACGCTTTTTTTGAGTATGGAAAGCTGAAATCCATTCCGGCACAGCGAAAGAAGGAGCGCATCGTGCTGGAGGAGATCGCGAAGGCCTTCGAGCCCGGGAAGGAGTATACCGAGCGGGAAGTAAATATCATCATTGCGGATTTCCACGATGATTTCTGTACGATCCGAAGGGATATGGTCGGAGAAGGGCTGCTTGAGCGTGAGGGAAGCATCTACCGGCGTACTGACCCTTTATTTTCTTAGTATAAAATGAGTGACAAATTTCTCCACTTGTGTTACACTATAATGGTTAATGGGCACTGCCCATCGCACGAGCAAAGAAAAGCGCACTGCGCTTCATAATAGGAGGAAAGACCAATGAGCAAGGTAAGAACCAGATTTGCACCCAGCCCCACCGGCCGGATGCACGTGGGAAATCTGCGTACCGCACTGTATGCATACCTGATTTCCAAGCATGAGGATGGAGATTTTCTGTTGAGAATAGAGGACACTGACCAGGAACGTTTCGTGGAAGGTGCCATTGAGATCATTTATCGCACCCTGGAAAAGACCGGACTGATCCACGATGAGGGTCCCGACAAGGACGGCGGCTGCGGTCCTTACGTTCAGAGTGAGCGCCAGGCGGCAGGACTGTACCTGGAGTACGCAAAGCAGCTGATCGAGAAAGGCGAGGCTTATTACTGCTTCTGTGATAAGGAGCGTCTGGAGAGTCTGCGCACCACCGTTGCAGGCAAGGAGATCGTGGTTTACGATAAGCACTGCCTGCACCTGAGCAAGGAGGAGATCGAGGCGAAGCTGGCAGCGGGCGTACCCTACGTTATCCGCCAGAACAACCCCAAGGAGGGAACTACCACCTTCTCTGACGATATCTACGGCGATATCACCGTAAACAATGAGGAACTGGACGACATGATCCTGATCAAGTCCGACGGTTACCCTACCTATAACTTCGCAAACGTTGTGGATGACCATCTGATGGGTATCACCCACGTGGTTCGCGGCAATGAGTATCTGTCCTCCTCACCCAAGTACACCCGTCTGTATCAGGCGTTTGGCTGGAAGGAGCCCATTTATGTGCATTGTCCGCTGATCACCAATGAGGACCATCAGAAGCTTAGTAAGAGAAGCGGTCACTCCTCCTACGAGGATCTGATCGAGCAGGGATTCATCACCGAGGCGGTGGTAAACTATGTGGCACTGCTGGGCTGGAGTCCCGATGAGAACCGGGAGATCTTTACCCTGGAGGAGCTGGTGAAGGCATTTGATTATCACCACATGAGCAAGTCTCCCGCGGTATTCGATATCAAGAAGCTTCGCTGGATGAACGGCGAGTATATGAAAGCCATGGACTTTGACAAGTTCTATGAGATGGCTGAGGATTATCTGAAGGCAGCTGTTCCTGCCGGCATGGATCTGAAAAAGATCGCAGCTATGGTGAAGACCCGTATCGAGGTGTTCCCGGACATCGCAGAGCAGGTGGATTTCCTGGCAGCTGTTCCCGAGTATGACTCCTCCATGTACTGCCACAAGAAGATGAAGACCAACGAGGAGAGCGCGCTGAAGGTGCTGAAAGAGGTTCTGCCTGTCCTTGAGGCACAGGAGGACTACTCCAACGACGCTCTGTTTGCGCGCATCGTAGAGTTTGTGCAGGAGAAGGGCTATAAGAACGGCTATGTGATGTGGCCGATCCGTACCGCCTGCTCCGGAAAGCAGACCACTCCCTGCGGAGCTACCGAGATGATGGAGCTCTTGGGCAAGGAGGAGACATTAAAGAGAATCAACGCAGCAATAACCAAGTTATCATAAACATTGAGTGATGCCACAAGGTGTCGGATGTGGTATGGTGTAAGAGCCAAAAGCCGCGCGAGTATGGCACGGCCAGTATCATGGATAAAAACCAGGAGGAGACCACGATGGACGAGATTACCCGCCTTTCCATGCTTCAGAAACCCAATGGCCCGGTGGATGTGGTTCTGGATACGGATGCGTACAATGAGATTGACGATCAGTATGCCATTGCCTATCTGATCCGCAGCGAGGATGAGCTTCATCTGAAAGCGCTCTATGCGGCTCCGTTTGCGCCGGTTTACAACAAAAAAGTGGATTCGGTGCAGGACGGTCTGGAGAAAAGCTATCTGGAAATCTTTAAGGTGCTTAAGATGATTGGTCGGGAGGACCTGAACAACATCGTATTTCGCGGCAGTGAGGAGTTTCTGGCTGACGAGAAGACTCCGGTCATCTCCGATGCGGCGAAGGATCTGGCTGAGCGGGCGATGAAGTATACCTCCGAGAATCCGCTTTATGTGATTGCCATCGGAGCCATTACCAATGTGGCGTCCGCACTTCTCCTTAACCCGGAGATTGCGGAGCGCATGGTTGTGATCTGGCTGGGAGGGCATTCCTTCGAGTGGCCTGACAACCATGAGTTCAACTGTTTCCAGGATGTAGCTGCAGTGCGCGTGGTCTTTGACCGTACACCTGTGGTCTTGATTCCCTGTAAGGGTGTGGTATCCGCCTTTTCAACCACAAAGTATGAACTTGAGCACTGGCTGAAGGGACAGAACGAGTTCTGTGATTATCTCTATGAGATTACCGCAGAGCACGCAGCGGAAAATAAACGGGGACCTTACTGGAGCAAACCCATCTGGGATGTGACTGCTGTCGCATGGCTGCTGAAGGGTAAATTCATGGATGATCGTCTGGAGCCTGCTCCCATTGCGGAGTATGATGACCGATGGGCCTTTGACCGCACACGTCCATTGGTCCGCTATGTCTATAATATCCGTCGGGATGCCCTGATGGGAGATCTGTTTGAAAAACTGAGAAGATGAACAATAATAAACTGTCTTTAAATGAGTCGCAGCGTGCTGCGGTTCATCACACCACCGGTCCCGCCAGAGTGCTGGCGGGACCGGGTTCAGGAAAAACACTTGTATTAACACATCGTATCCGGCACCTGATCAATGAGTGCCATGTCAATCCGGCCAACATCCTGGTCATTACCTTTACGCGGGCGGCTGCCGCCGAGATGAAATCCAGATTTTATGAACTGATGGGAGGAGCATCTGCATCGGTAACTTTTGGTACGTTTCATTCGGTGTATTTTCATATATTGCGCAGTGCCTACCGGATGGGCAGTGACGTGATTATCACCGAGGAGCACAAGATGTCACTGCTCCGGGAGATTGTGGATAAGCTGGAGCTGGATATCGAGGATGAGAGTGATTTTATTCAGGGAATTATCGGGGAGATCAGCCTGGTCAAGGGAGAGATGCTTGACCTGGCTCATTATTATGCGAAAAACTGCCCGGAGGAGGTGTTCCGTTCTGTCTATGCATCCTATCAGGAGGCGCTGATCAGAGAGCAGAAAATCGATTTTGACGATATTATGGTTATGTGTCTGGAGCTTTTGCAGCAGCGGCCGGATATTCTGGCCGGATGGCAGAAACGCTTCACCTATATATTGATCGATGAGTTTCAGGATATCAATCTGATTCAATATCGGATCATACGACTGCTGGCAGCACCGCAGAATAATCTGTTTATTGTCGGAGATGATGATCAGTCTATCTACCGGTTTCGCGGTGCGAAGCCGGAGATTATGCTGAATTTTACCAAAGACTATCCGAAAGCAAAAGAGATCAGCCTGACAACCAATTATCGGTCCGCGAAGAAAATCGTTTCCGCATCCTCTAAAGTCATCGGACATAACGCGGTGCGCCTGAAAAAAGAGTTGACAGCGGCTTCAGAGATGGAGGGGATGGTGACGGTATGGCCCTGCCTGACGATCAAAGAAGAATATGAGCACATGATCGAGCGAATCAAACAGTATTTAAATGAAGGGTATTCGCCTGGGGATATTGCGATTCTGTTTCGGACAAATATGGGGCAGAACAATCTGGTGGGCAAGCTGATGGAGCACAATCTGCCCTTTACCATGGGCAGTTTTCTCCCTAATCTTTTTGAACACTGGGCGGTTTTGGATATTCTGGCCTATATGCGTGTGGCCTACGGGAGCCGGGAGAGGCGGGATATTCTTCGGATCATTAATAAACCGAACCGATATGTGAGCCGCGCCTTATTAAATGAACCGTTTATTGATCTGGATAGCCTGAAGGACAACTGTGGGGATAAATCGTGGATGCGGGAGCGACTGGATATTTTTGAGCAGAGCTTGGCCATGATTCGCCGGATGGTGCCCTACGGTGCGGTCCGCTATATCCGGAAGGCCGTGGGCTATGATGAGTATGTGGTGGAGTACGCAAAATATCGCCGTATGGACCCGAAGGAGATATTCGGTGTGCTGGATGAGCTGGAGTCGGCGGTGGATGGGATACGCACTTATCCGGCATTGCTCAAGCATATTCAAGCCTACACGGAAACGCTGAAAGAAAAGGCAAGGGAGAGCAAGTCGGGAGAGTTTGCGAAAGATCGGATTGTGATTCGCACCATGCACAGTGCCAAGGGACTGGAATATCCTATTGTTCTGCTTCCGGATGTCAACGAAGGCGTTGTACCTCATTCAAGAGCAAACGGTGAGGCTGATGTGGAGGAGGAGAGAAGGCTGTTCTATGTGGCGATGACCAGAGCAAAAGAGCGGCTGCACATCTTCTATGTAAAGGAACGATACAGTCAGAAGAGTCAGTGCAGCCGCTATGTGGACGAGTTGTTGGGCACAGGAGAGGGAAAAGCCAGCCGGCGCTAGTATTACCTGGAATGGCTGTGCTTGCCGGAAAATTTCCCTGAAGAGATAGAGGAAACTGATTCCCCGGAAAGGGAACTGGCACCCGGAGTGTCAGCCTTATTTATGAAATTCCGATCGGTGCACTCAATGGGGGCGGGGCCGGTACTGCCTCGGACGATCAGTGGTGCACGCAGCAAAATAGAACCGATGGGGACGTTATTTAACAGGCAGGTCAGAGCATAGTACCCGCATTTGCCCAGAGAAATACGGTCCTGGCGGATCGTGGTCAGAGGCGGATCGGTGTATGCGGTCATGGGGAGGTCATCAAAACCGATGACACTCAGATCGTCGGGAATGCGTAAATCGCGGTCAAAACATTCGGCCAGTGCAGAGATGGCGCGGACATCGTGGGAGAAGAGGATCGCGGTGACCCCCTTTTCTAAAAGCTTGGGGATGTAGGTTCGGGTGGATTCGGAAACATAGTATCCCAGACCGATGTAGTCCTCGTTGACTTCCAGACCGTATTTGCTCATAGCGTTGATATAAGCGTGATAGCGCGCTTTCAGGATATAGGAGTCCAGAGGACCGGAAATCAGTCCGATTTTAGTATGTCCCAGCTTCATCAGATGCTTCACCGCCAGATCAAAGCCCTCCTGGCTGTCGCATCCAACTGATGCAATGTGAGGGTTCTCCTTCACATAATTATCGTACAGAACGGTGGCAAATTTTGTGGTTCGAAACTCCTGCATCCAGGGATCCAGAAGGGAAAAACCCAACACAAAGGAAGCCTGATAGCCCCGCTGCATCATAAAGACACCGTAGGGATTCATCCGCTGAAACTCCATCGTCATCGGAACCACGTCTACAATCCAGCCTTCCGGTTCCGCCATTTGCTTAAATCCGAGAATCAGTTCATATCCGAACTGATTTGGAGTGGCATAATCCATGTTTTCAATCAGAATACAGAGCTTTTTTTCTTTTTTTTGAAGCCGTTTATTGGAGTAACCCAGTTCCACGGCTGTCTCAAGGATTTTTCTGCGCATTTCTGCGCTGATATCGGTGGCATTGTTCAGGCCTTTGGATACAGTACTTTTGGAAATTCCCAGTTTTTCTGCGATATCATTAATGGTAGCCATTTGGATAAGTCTCCCTTAAAATTTGTGAAAACTGACAGGAATAATCAGCGTGATTTTTGAAAATTATAACAGGAAAGGCGATGATTTGCAAGCGATATACTAAACTTTGTAAAGTGAAAATATAAACAAAAAATAAAAAAAGTAATAAATTTCAAGAAGAAAAATAAAAAATGGACGAAAATAACAGAAAATAAGTTTCGAAACTTTTGGGCAAAAAAATTCGTATACGGGATTAAAGTGCACAAATAAGGAGGAAAAGGAGGGAAAATCAACAAAAAACCATACTTGACTTGCCTTTTGAATTGTGTTAATCTCTAGTTTGACAAAACTTGGCGAAACTTTTTTGCCAAAAAAATAATTAGGGAGGTTTTTCAAGATGAAAAAACTTTTAGCTACTTTACTTGCAGTCATCATGTGCATGGGACTGCTGGCAGGCTGCGGTTCCGAAGTTGATGAGACCAAGGCTCCTGCACAGACCGATGCACCTGCAAAGAACGAGACTGACGCTCCTGCAGAGGCTACCAAGATGACTCTGACTGTATGGTGCCCTCAGAACCAGATCGATACCGGTATCATGGCTGAGCAGCAGGCAGCTTTCGCAGCTCTTCATCCCGAGTGGGAGATTGAGTGGGTAACCACCCCCGTTGGCGAGGATAACGCTAAGACTGAGGTCCTGAAGGACGTTGCAGCTGCAGCTGACGTATTCTTCTTCTCTTCCGACCAGACCGCAGCACTGGTAGAGGCTGGCGCACTGGCTCGTCTGGGCGGCGACGCTCTGACTATGGTTGAGTCTACTATCGCTCCTTCCGTAGTTGCTACCGCTAAGGTTGGCGAGGCTGTATACGGCATTCCTTTCACTCACAATACTTTCTTCATGTACTATGACAAGACCCTCTACACCGAGGAGGAGATCAAGAACCTGGACACTATGCTGGCTAAGGATCTCGGCGAAGGCGCATTCAACTTCCACTTTGACGCAGCAGGCGGCTGGAAGAGTGCTTCCTTCTACTACGGTGCAGGCCTTACTGTTTATGGCGCTGAGGGCAGCGATCCTTCCAACCCTACCGACTGGAACAATGAGACCGGTCTTAAGGTTACCAACTACCTGATCGACCTGATCAACAACCCTAAGGTTGCTTTCGAGTCCGAGATCGTTGTTGAGGAGAAGGCTAAGGAGCATCTGATCGGTGCTTGGTTCGACGGCGCTTGGAACGATCAGAAGTACGTTGACGCTCTGGGTGATGACCTTGGTCGT
Organism: Lachnospiraceae bacterium; assembly: GCA_017461725.1. GTDB lineage: Bacteria > Bacillota > Clostridia > Lachnospirales > Lachnospiraceae > RGIG423. The sequence continues at coordinate 13,430 of JAFTXG010000021.1, read as the reverse complement.
GCGCAGATCCCTACCTACACTCTGGATGGACAGGATATTCAGCTGAAGGGCTTCTACGGCTCCAAGCTGATCGGTGCTAACGCTCACTCCAAGAATCTGCAGGCAGCAGTTGCTTTCGCAGCATTCCTTGGAAATGAGGAGAACCAGATCCTTCGTTACCAGAAGTCCAGCCAGATCCCTACTAACATGAACGCAGCAAGCAATGCTGATATCGCAGCTGACCCCATCGCAGTTGTAACCATGAACGAGGCTAACAACGCATCTGTTGCGCAGCCTTCCGCAACCCTGTTTGCTAACAACTTCTGGTCACCCGCAGGTGCTATTACCACTGAGATCAACAGCGGCGACCTGACCAAGGATAACGCACAGGCTAAGTTGAACGCATTCTATGACGCTCTGGCAGCAGCAGCGAAGTAATTCTTCTGAACTGAATATCCATAAATCGATATAAAGTTTATGAATGTGATTGCAGCAGGGGAGTGGAACCACATCCCTGCTGCATTACATATAAAATGAAAGGAAACGGAGGGCGTCTTAATCATGGGAATCTTTAAGAAAAAGAAGATTGACAAGCGAGCTGTGACCTATAAGCAGCCCAGCGATACACCGGCGCGTCTGGTGTGGAAGTACAGCAATGTGACCACAAAGCTGTCTTTATTGATTTTTGGCCTGGGAAATCTGCTGCATAAGCAGATCATCAGAGGTTTGATTTTCCTGGCTATGGAAGTAGCGTATATTTACTACATGGTTACCTTTGGTATCAAGTCCATCGGAGACTTTATCACGCTGGGTACCAAGCAGCAGGAAGAGGTGTGGAACGATGCGAAGGGCATCTACGAGTATGTACTCGGAGATAACTCCATGCTTTGTCTGCTTTATGGTGTTATCACCATCTTTTTGACCTTGGCAATCATTGGCGTCGCTTATATGTCCATGAAGAGTGCTTTCTGTACACAGATGCGTGTGATGGCAAAGCTTCATATTCCTTCTTTTAAGGACGATCTTCGTTCTCTGAAAGAGGAGAATCTTCACTCTTTGCTTCTTGCATTCCCTGTAATCGGCGCTTTGGTATTTACCGTCGTTCCTCTGGTTTACATGATTCTGATCGCGTTCACCAGCTACGACAGCACACATCAGCCCCCGGGAAATCTGTTTGACTGGGTTGGCTTCGAGAACTTTGTCAACCTGTTTGCAACCGGTGGAAGATTGTCCCAGACCTTCTGGCCTGTACTCGGCTGGACGCTGATCTGGGCAGTTTGCGCTACCGTAAGTAACTTCGTTCTCGGTATGATGCTTGCGATCGTGATCAACCGCAAGGGAACCAAGGCTAAAGGTTTCTGGAGATTCATGTTTGTACTCTCCATCGCAGTTCCTCAGTTCGTTTCCCTGCTGTCCATGAAGACCATCTTCAATGTCAGCGGTCCGGTTAACGTTCTGCTCCTCGAGTGGGGATTGATCGATAAGGCGATTCCTTTCTTCCTGGATACAAACACTGCTCGTATTACCATCATCCTGATCAACATCTGGATCGGTATTCCTTACACTATGCTGTCCACCACCGGTATTCTGCAGAATATCCCCGGTGAGCTCTACGAGGCAGCAAGAATCGACGGTGCTACCGCACCCAAGATTTTCTGGAAGATCACTCTTCCTTACATGATCTTTGTCATGACACCTACGCTGATCACCAGCTTCACCGGAAACATCAATAACTTCAACGTTATTTACCTGCTGTCCGGCGGTGGTCCTGCTACTCTGGATTATCACTTTGCTGGTAAGACCGACTTGCTGGTTACCTGGTTGTACAACCTGACCATCACCAACAAGGACTACAACATGGGTGCAGTTATCGGTATTATGACCTTCGTGATCCTTGCAACTGTATCGTTGATCACCTACCACCGTACAGGTTCTTATAAAGATGAGGGGGCGTTCCAATAATGAAAGCAAAACAGAGAATAACCGACGCATTTGTTCATATTATGTTGGGCGTTCTGAGTATTGTTTGGATCCTGCCCATCATCTACATTATCATCACCTCCTTCCGCGGAGAGTCCGGTTCCTATAAGACCTACATTCTCCCCAAGGAGTGGACCCTTGACAACTATATCAAGCTGTTCACCGAGACCTCCAGTATGATCGATTTCCCTCGCTGGTTCATGAACACGTTGATCATTGCGATTGTCAGCACCATTCTGTCCGCATTCTTCGTAGTATGCGTAGCTTACTGTATGAGCCGTCTGCGCTTCAAGATGCGTAAGCCTTTCATGAACATCACCATGATCCTGGGTATGTTCCCCGGATTCATGTCCATGATCGCAGTGTACTACATTTTGAAGGGACTTGGATTCCTGGAGAGCGGTGTGCTGAAGCAGGTAGCGCTTGTCCTGGTATATTCGGGCGGTGCCGGCATGGGCTTCTATATCGCGAAAGGTTTCTTTGATACCATTCCGAAGTCCATTGACGAGGCTGCTTACATTGACGGTGCGACCAAGTGGGATACCATGATTCACATTATCCTCCCGCTGTCCAAGCCGATCATCACCTACACTCTGTTGACTTCCTTCATGGGACCCTGGGTTGACTACATCTTCGCTAAGATCATCATGGGTAACGATACAAAGTATTACACCATCGCCATCGGTCTGTGGTCCATGCTTGAGAAGGAGTATATCGAGTTCTACTACACCCAGTTCTTCGCTGGTTGTGTACTGATCTCTATCCCGATTTCCATTCTCTTCCTGTGTACGCAGAAGTACTATGTTGAGGGTGTTTCCGGTGCGGTTAAGGGTTGAGTGCCCAAATGGTTTCGGAATGATATCTATAAAGAGCATAATATCCTATTTGGATTAGTAAAAAGGCAGGGACTGCCGCGAGTTTCTTGCGGCAGTCTCTTTTACTGGGGAGCGTTGGGGCAGAGGAGAGCCTTGCCATCTCAGAGTGAGATCGGTCGATTGACAAAAAAACATATCATCCACAGCGGTTCGATCTGTCTTTTTGTCAGCCGACAGTGACAGGGTCTGGCATGATAAACAGATAGTTGTGTTTTGACAGAAATTTTATAAGACAGGATGGAAAGCACAGTGAGAGGAAGCAGAAGTTTTACTTACACAAAAGCATTTGACGAAAAGTATTGCTATGATGGGAAAGATCTCGGTGCAGTTTGCAAAAACGGTCACACGGTCTTTAAGGTATGGAGCCCCACCGCCGAGCAGGTAGAGCTTTACCTTTACCGCGACGGAAAGTCCGAAGCTTACCGCAGAGAGCAGCTTCGCCCCGGAGAGAAGGGCGTATGGCAGCTGGAATTTGCGGAAAATCTTCATGGCCTGTACTATGATTATTTTATTATGAACGATGGGAAGTCTCTGCGCACTGCTGATCCCTATGCAGTTGGTTGTGGCTGCAACGGTGAGAGAAGTATGGTGGTCGACCTGAGTCTGACCGATCCGGAAGGATTTGATCAGGATAAGGCACCGGAAAAGCCTGCGGAGAACATTATCTATGAGCTCCACATCAAGGATTTTTCCCATGATCCCGAGTGTGGTATCCCTGAGGAGTATCGCGGAAAGTATAAGGCATTCACAGTTCCCGGAAAGACCGGAGAAAACCCTACCGGTATGGAGTACTTAAAGAAGCTGGGGGTTACCCATGTACATCTGTTGCCGTTTTATGATTATGGATTTACTGATGAGGCAGGAGATAATAACCAGTTTAACTGGGGGTATGATCCGGTAAACTATAACGTGCCGGAGGGAACCTACGCCACTGATGTGGACAATGGTCTTGTCCGTATCCGCGAGTGTAAGGAAATGATACAGGCACTTCACGCAAATGGGTTGCGCGTGGTCATGGATGTGGTGTATAATCATACCTATGAGGAAGACTCCTGTCTGAACCGTACCGTTCCCGGATATTATTATCGTCGCTGGGCCAACGGAAAGCTTTCTGATGGTTCAGCCTGTGGAAATGATGTGGCTGCAGGTCGCGCCATGGTGGATAATTATATTGCCGATTCGGTCATGTACTGGGCCAAAGAGTATCATATCGACGGTTTCCGCTTCGATTTGATGGGGCTTTTGACCGTAGAATTGATGAACCGTATCCGCCGCGAGCTGGACGCTGAGTTCGGAGAGGGTGAGATCCTTCTGTATGGTGAGCCCTGGAGAGCGACCGAATCTCCCATGGAGGAGGGGACTCATGCTGCGCTGAAGAGCAATGTTCATCTCTTGGATGAGGGTGTGGCGCTGTTCAGCGATGACACCCGCGATGTGATCAAGGGACATGTGTTCTACGAGGAGGAGCCCGGTTTTGTCAACGGGGCGTCCGGCCTGGAGGAAAAGGTGCTTCGTGCTACCACCGGATGGAGAGAGGGATATGATGGATTTGGGCCCAAATGCTGCGGTCAGATCATCAACTATATTTCCGCTCATGATAACTTTACCCTCTGGGATAAATTTGTGCTGTCCATGCACGGCCCGAAGGCACTGAACGGAAATGCCGGAGCTGCCGATTACACAAAGAAATATGAGGATGTGCTGGCGGCCAATAAGCTGGGTGCATTCATCTATTTCACCTGCCAGGGACATCTGTTTATGCAGGCAGGTGAGGAGTTTGGACGTACCAAGCTGGGCGATGAGAACAGCTACCGCTCCGATCCCGAGATTAATATGCTTGACTGGAAACGCGCAGAGGAGTATGCAGAGCTGGTAGATTACTACCGCGGTCTGATCAGTCTCAGAAAGCGGATGACCGGACTTACAGACAAGTCTGCCGACGCGTATCGGCATATTACCGATAAGAAGGTGCTGGGAGAAAAGCAGGTTTCCTTCCAGGTGGAAAACCCCGGTGCCGAGACAGAAAAACTGTTTGTGATTTACAATGCGTCTGACAAGGAAGCTATGGTCAATCTTCCCGAGGGAACCTGGGAGATTCTGGCAGATGCAGACGTGACCGATTGCTGTAAACCTGTCACAGGTTCAGATAATACAGTCCGGGTGGCTGCCCGCAGCGGTATGCTCCTCGGAAGAAAGGCGGAATAATTGATGAAAAGAGCAGCTGGAGTATTACTCCCGATTACCAGCCTTCCGTCCAAATACGGTATTGGCTGCTTCTCCAAGGAAGCATATGATTTTGTAGATAAGCTGGCTGAGGCAGGACAGAGCTATTGGCAGATTCTTCCCCTGGCCCCCACCAGTTACGGCGATTCGCCTTACCAATCTTTCTCTTCCTTTGCGGGAAATCCCTATTTCATTGATCTGGAGGCATTGATCCGTGAGGGTGTTCTGACAAAGGCAGAGTGTGATGCCTGCGATTTCGGCGACAATGCGTCCCAGATTGACTATGGTAAGATTTACGCACAGCGTTTTGCGCTGCTGAGAAAAGCTTACGAGCGCAGCGAGATTTACAGAAAGCCGGAATTTCATGAGTTCTGCCGGAAAAATGCATGGTGGCTTGACGACTATGCCCTGTTCATGGCAGTGAAAAAGCGTTTTGACGGTCAGTCCTGGATCAAGTGGGCTGAGGATATCCGCAAGCGCTGGGGCTTTGCGATGGATTACTATCGCAGAGAGTGCTATTTTGACATTGAGTTTTATAAGTACCTTCAGTATCAGTTCTCTGTACAGTGGCAGCGTCTGAAGGAATATGCAAACAACCGCGGTATCCAGATTATTGGCGATATTCCAATCTATGTGGCATTTGACTCCGCGGATGCATGGGCCAGCCCCGAGCTGTTCCAGTTCGACTCCGATTATCAGCCAGTGGCAGTGGCAGGATGCCCTCCCGATGCATTCTCCGCTACCGGTCAGCTGTGGGGAAATCCGCTGTACCGTTGGGACTACCACAGAAGCACCGGTTATGACTGGTGGTGCCGCCGTCTGGCATACTGCTTCAAGATGTACGATGTGGTTCGTATCGACCACTTCCGCGGCTTTGACGAGTATTACAGTATTCCTTACGGTGATGAGACTGCGATGAACGGTCACTGGGAGAAGGGACCTGGCATCGAGCTGTTCAAGGTGATCGAGTCCAGACTGGGCGAGCAGAATATTATTGCCGAGGACCTTGGATTCATGACTGACACCGTTATTCAGCTGCTTAAAGACAGCGGTTATCCCGGCATGAAGGTTATCGAGTTCGCCTTTGATCCCCGCGAGGAGACCAACTATCTGCCCCACAGCTATGACAGAAATGCGGTTGTTTACACCGGAACCCATGACAATGAAACTCTGGTGCAGTGGTACAAGGGCCTGGACCAGGAGAGCAAGGCGTTCGCTGCCGAGTACATGAACAATGCCTCCACGCCCGACGATCAGAAGTACTGGGATTTCGTCCGTCTGGCGATGATGAGCAGCGCTAATCTCTGTGTGATTCCGATTCAGGATTACCTTGGGTTGGATGCGGAGGCGCGCATCAATCATCCTTCCACTCTGGGCGGAAATTGGTCCTGGAGAATGACTGCAGATATGCTGAACGCGGAGGATATCAAAAAGATCTACGCACTGACCAAGATCAGCGCGCGTCTCTCTGAGATCATGAAGAAGCGCGAGGACGAGGCGATGGCTGCAAAGGTGGCAGCGGAGAAGGCTGCGAAAGAGACGGCCAAGAAGGCAGCGGCAGAGAAGGCTGTGAAAGAGGCAGCTGAGCATGCAGCGGCAGAGAAGGCTGTGAAAGAGGCAGCTGAGCATGCAGTGGCGGAGAAGGCTGTGACCGAAACGGCTGCCAAGCCAGTAGAGAAGGCGGCAAAACCTGCCGGAAAGAAGGCAAAAAAAGCGGAAAAATAATATCCGCAATATCAAAAGCAAGATAATAAATGGAAAAGGGTACTCAAAATGAAATATATCTATGGCAAACAGGCCTGGAAGACATTTGAGCGCGGGGAGGAAAACTGCTGGCTGATGACCAATGGTCTGGGAGGGTTTTCCTCCCTTACCGTTATGGGGTCGTGCAGCAGAAATGATCACGCGGTGTTGATGGCCTGTGTACATTCACCGAATCACCGATGGAATATGATCCATCGCCTGGATGAAGTTTTGACTGTGGGAGATGTGACGCTTGATCTGGTCAGTCAGGACTACGAAGAGCACGAGGAGCGCGAGGAAGGGCAGAAATATCTGGCTCGCTTCACCTATGAAGATTATCCGGTGTGGACTTATGAGGCGGAGGGCGTTCAGCTGGAGAAAATCATCGCCATGATGCCCGGCAAAAATACCGTGGCGATCCTTTACAAGGTGACCAACCGCAGTGGGAAGACGGTTGAGCTTAAGGTAACTCCCCAGTTGGAGTTTGTCCCCAAGACTGCGAAGGTCAAAGCGGATCAGAAATTTGCGTTTGAGGGCGGGGAAAACGATGGCCGTTATGCCGTGACCTCAAACGGTCAGACGCTGTATTTTAACACTAGCGGTACAGTGAAGGAACTTCCCGAGACCAGAAAGACTCTTTACTACGCATACGACGAGGCGGACGGCAGACCGGAGACCGGAGTTGCTGTCGCCAACCACTGCGTAGAGATGAGGGTTACTGCAGGTGAGGTGAAGTCACTTCATCTGGTTTGTGGCATGGAAGAGACGCTGGATACTGTGGATGCGGTGATTGATTCTCTGACTGTGTACAGAAAGCGATTGAAAGAACAGGCAGGCTTCGCCAGTGAGACTGCTTCCACCCTTGCCCTGGCGGCGGATCAGTTTATTTCTCACCGTGAGTCCACCGGAAAGCAGACTATTCTGGCCGGATTCCCCTTCTTTGAGGACTGGGGCAGGGACACCATGATCGCTCTGGGCGGCTGTTGTCTGGCGGTGCGCCGCTATGAGGAGGCCAAGAGTATTCTCCGAACCTTCATGGCCTACTGTGATAAGGGCCTGATGCCCAACCTGTTCCCTGAGGGAAAGAACGCACCCCTGTACAATACCGTTGATGCGGCGTTGCTGTTCGTGCTTTCTGTATATGATTACTATCATCGCACGCGGGACGTGGAGTTTCTGAGAGAGGCGTATCCGGTGATGGAGCAGATTGTTCACTGGTACGCAAAGGGTACGGATTTCTCCATAAAGATGGATGATGACGGACTGATCATGGCCGGAGGCGGTTATGATCAGGTGACCTGGATGGATGTGCGCGTGGGCGATATTCTTCCGACTCCCAGACATGGCAAGCCGGTGGAGATCAATGCTTACTGGTACAATGCGCTGTGTATGATGAGCGAGTTCAGCGAGATCCTGGGTGTCGCACAGGCGAAGGATTATACTGCGATGGCAAAGAAGACCAGAAAGAGCTTCGGTGAAAAGTTCTGGAATGAGAAAACAGGCTGTCTTCGCGATGTAGTTTCCGGCACCAAGGCGGACGATCAGATCCGCTGTAATCAGATCTGGGCGGTGGCTCAGCCCTTCTCCATTCTCTCTCCTGAGCAGGAGAAGCAGGTGGTGGAGACGGTTTACGCAAAGCTTCACACGCCTTACGGTCTGAGAACACTGGATCCCATGGACGCAGAGTTCCACCCGGGCTACGGCGGACCACAGCTGGAGCGTGATCTGGCATACCATCAGGGAACTGTGTGGGTATTCCCCATGGGAGCCTACTATCTGGCATATCTCAAGGTAAACGGTTATTCCGACGAGGCGAAGGCTATGGTATGGAGCCAGCTGGAGGATATCGATGCGGCTCTCTGCGAGGGATGTATCGGACAGCTTCCGGAGATCTATTCCGGAGAGAATCCGGTGGATTCCAAGGGCTGTTTTGCGCAGGCATGGAGCGTGGGTGAGATTCTGAGGGTGTACGATGCACTGGAGAAGGATCGACCTTAAGAGGATAAATTGATGTATCAAAATTATATTTTTGACTTGTACGGAACTCTTGTGGATATCTGTACCAACGAAAATTCTCCCTATCTGTGGAGAAAAATGAGCGATATATACTCAGCTCTCGGTGCCGTTTATACGGCCCGGGAGCTGAAGTTGGCCTATCAGAAATTGGTGAAAGTGAAGTTGTCAGAAGCAGCGGAACATTTGCAGCACGCTGAACCGGATCTGACAGAAGTGTTTGCCGGGCTGTTTCGGGATAAGGGCGTGTCCTGCGATAGAGAGCAGGCCCGCTTTGTGGCTGTGACATTCCGCACACTGTCCAGAACGAAGCTGGGGCTTTATGATGGTGTCATCGATTTCCTCGAGCACCTGAGGTTGGCAGGAAAGGGAATCTATCTTCTTTCCAATGCGCAGGAGGATTTTACGCGGCCCGAATTGGATAAGCTGGGGCTGGTGCCGTATTTCGATGGGATATTGATCTCCTCCGAGGAGGGCGTGAAAAAACCGTCACCGTTGTTTTTTCAGCGATTGTTGGAGAGATATGAGTTGGATCCAGCCTCCTGCGTCATGATCGGAAATGATGAGCATTCGGATATTGCCGGAGCCAGAGCGGTTGGGATGGACTGTCTTTATATTCACACGGCCATCTCGCCGGAAGTGACCGGGCCGGTGGATGCGGATTATCTGGTGATGGACGGTGATTTTAGGAGGATTGAAAATCTGATCTTGAGATAGTTCTATCATTTCAGATGGATAAAAAATGGATTCAGATAGATTCAGGAATGGATTTGGAATGTTCCTGGAATGCATGACACAACTGCAGTGAATAGCGATCAATACAACCAACAGTTGTACAACGGTCAATGAATGGTTCGTTGAGTATATGGAGCTTCTGTGCTACAATGTGAGCATGGAAGCTTTCATCGTTTGCAGCACAAGTCCCCGGACCGGAAAAGGGTAAAGAGGGGGATGAGTGTACGGATAATATTTGAGATTAGAAAGGATATGTCACGATGAATAAATCGATAGGAGAGAAAATCTACGAACTGCGAAAGAACCGCGCGTTGACTCAGGAAAAGCTTGGAACTTTGCTCGGTGTGTCCAGTCAGGCGGTGTCAAAATGGGAAAAAGGGGTTTCCAAAACTTAAAGATACCATACTAAAAACCCACGCTTACATTACTTCCATAACATCAAATTTTGGAGGTAAAATCTATGAAACGCCTTATATCTTGCGAATACAACTTCGATAACTGCTGTGTAGAACTGAAATTCACCGATGGCAGCATGATAGCGATTGATACGATTGCCGTTGAGAACGAGGTTGCCCGAAATATGTATGAACGGTCAGAGCTTGACTATCTGATTTACAATGCACCTTTGGAATATGCAGACCTTATCTTGAACGGCGATCCCGAAACATATTTGAAAACCGTAACTGAATACAAACCGCTTGATTAACATTTCGCCTGTGCTGTGCATCTTGCAGCACAGGCGTTTTTTGAAATCCGCACCATTAGTAAAAAAAAATTTCAACTAAATTTACTGCTGGTATGTTCATTTAGACATACTTTCATGGTATAATATAGCCATCAAAGGCAAGGAGGGCAAATTATGAGAGTAAAACTTTCTGAAAATATCAAAAAATTCCGCAAGGAAAGAAAGATGACACAGGAGCAGCTTGCGGAAGCAATGGGTGTTAGTGTTAGTGCCGTCTATAAATGGGAGTCAAATCAGTCTACACCCGAGATCAATCTGATTCTTGAAATGGCAGACTTGTTTAACACCTCTACGGATGTTCTTCTCGGATATGAGTGGCGAAATAACAATGCAGCATCTGCCCTTGACAGGATCGTAACATTGACGAGGGAAAAAGAATATGAAGAAGCGACTACGGAAGCGGAAAAGGCATTAAAAAGCTACCCGAACAATTTTGACATCGTGTATCAGTGTGCATTGCTTTATTTGGAATTAGGCGAGGATGCTGAACATCGGGAATTGAATAACAGAGCAATCGAATTGCTGAATCATGCGTGCGAGCTTATTGCTCAAAATCAAGATAATACTGTTAGCGAGGTTTCTATTAGAACACAAATGGCAAAGGCTCATTTGCTGTTACACAATACGGAATCAGCATTGCGAATTTTGAAAAAATACAATGTCTGCGGCGTGAATAACGCAATGATCGGAATGGTGCTTGGCGATTATTTGCATGATGCAGACGAAGCAGAGAAATACTTGGGCAAGGCATTTGCAGCGTTTGCCGATGACATCAATTCCATCATGGTTGGTTATGCCAATGTGTTTTTCCAGCGCAAAAATTACGATGCGGTTATCGAATGTTTCCGGTGGCTGCGGACGGTTCTTAGGGGCACTCAGCCGCAATCGGAATTGACATGGTTTGACAAGTACGATTGTGTCATTCTTGAAACGATTTCGGAGTGCTATTGTTTCAAAGGAGAATTTGAGAAGGCTCGAACCTATCTCAAAGAGGCAGTAACCAAGGCTGTGCGATATGATCTTGCCGCACCGGGCGAAGTCTGCGATATGAAGTTCTTTACCACGTTAAACATAGAGAAACAGCCCAACTATGACTTGTATGGTAAAACAGCAATGGACTGTCTGACACGCAGGATGCAGCCGGAAGATGAGGGTATCCCCCAGCTTTGGAAACTGTGGCTCGAAGTGAAACAGGAGGTATTAGCAAATGAAACAGTATAAAACGCTTATCAAGAAGAATTTGGGGAGCATAGTCGGGGTTGCATTGCTCAACATTCTTATGTCTTTTGCAATGGTATTTGCAGGCTACTCGCTTTCTTTCCTATACACCGCTTATGAGTACAAAGGTGATAAAGTAAAGGCTCTGCTTTATACCTTCGCAATCGTTTTACTCATCTGGCTGTTAGCAATGTTCATGTACTACATTTCTCTGGTTGCAAAATCGAAAATTCAGCAAAAGCTCAAGAATGAACTGCGTTGTATGGTTGGGCATAAAATCGGCTCATTATCTTATTCCGATTTCGTGGATAAAGACAGTGGACACTATGTTTCGTGGCTGACAAACGATGTGAACGAAATTTACAGCCAGTCCTTTGCTTCTCTATTCTCTGGAATTGAGAATTTGGCAACGGCGATATTCTCGCTGGGTGCGTTGTGTTTGCTCAGTCCCTACATCGGTCTTGCTGCAATCGTTCTGTTGGTCATTATTTCGGTTCTTCCGCAGTTAACCAATAAGCGACTCCAAAAAGTAAATGCTGAGAGATCTGAAGCATTGGAGGTCAGCACCGAAAGCTACAAGGATGTGGTCATGGGTGGTTCTATCTTCTTTTTGACCAATCTCCGTAACAGAATTTGCGAGCGTATCGTTGCAGCATCTGAAAAAGCGGAAAAGGTGTGTTACCGCTTTAATAAAACCAATGTTGCTGTTCAGATTTTGATTTCAACAGTTAGTATGGTCGGGCAGGTCATTCTTCTTCTCGTTACTTTGCTGGCTGCTGTGATCGGAGCTACACCTGCGGGTGCAGCTCTGTCGGTTGGCAATCTTGCCGGAAGTTTCTTCAATGGCGCAGGAGATTTGGTGCAGTGCTTTATGACTGTAAAGGCATCGAAGCCTCTGTGGGAGAAGTTCAATGATAATGGTGCGGACACCACCGAAAGTAAAGATACAATTCCAGCCATTCCCGAAATCAAACTTGAAAATATTTCGTTCCAATATGATGATCGTCCTGTCCTCAAAAACAAGAATTACACTTTCTGCGCTGGTGGCAAATATGCCATTATGGGAGAAAGCGGCAGCGGTAAAACTACGCTGACTAAAATTATTTTGGGATTGCTTCCCGGCTATACAGGAAATGTGTGGTATGGTGAGCAAGAGCAAAAGGACATCAATACAGAAGATTTGTATAATCATGTTGCTTATGTAGATCAGCAAGTTTATCTGTTCCAGGATACCCTCCGCTTTAACATCACGCTGGGTATGCCTTACACAGACGAGGAAGTAATGGCGGTTATTTGCAAATGCTGTTTGGAAGATTATGTGCGTTCCTTGCCGGAAGGATTGGATACCGTCATTATGGAAAACGGCAAAAACCTTTCCGGTGGTCAGCGTCAGCGCATTGCTTTGGCTCGTGCTTTGATTCGGAAAGTACAGTACATTATTCTTGACGAGGGCACTTCCGCATTGGATGAAACAAACGCAGTTGACATTGAAAACAATTTGCTGTCTACGCAGGACATGGGCGTTATTATCATTACGCACAATCTGAGGGATTGCATCCGTGAGAAGCTGACTGCTGTATACTCGTTGGCGTAATCTCTAAAGCCGCACAAATGCAAGACTAAAATAGGTGCGGCAAAATGAAAACCGCTGTATTTTTCATCCTCGCAAGGATGGAGAGTACAGCGGTTTTGTATTTTCTGAGGAAAGGTGTCAAACTGCATTTTTACAGTTTGGGTACCATTTTCGAGGAAAATATATGGGGTGTCCAGAGGGGTGAAATCCCTTGGCTCTGGGTTTCCAATAGGGGCGAGAAGCATCCCTGTTGGCACACGATTTTGCTTGCAAAGTCTAGTGTGTTATACGCTCTGGCTGCGTTGCTGTGAAAATGCTGTAGCACACGGGTCATGCTACTGGATTT